>WRIV01000001.1 GCA_009782555.1 Treponema sp.
AAACGATAGAACTATTTATCTGTCAATACAAAAATAATAATTATTTAATTCTTTTGTAATGTTTTTTTCTCATTACACTATATATTTGTTAACCTCCAAACTTTTATCTTGCGGGGAAAGAAAACACGCTTGTTATTTGCTATGCTGTGCCATAAATGACCGTGTGCCCCGCCGGGAAATACGACCCCCCGGCGGGAGTGTTTTTGGGAATGTTTAACCGGTAATCAACTTGTATTCGATGGAATCTACTAGGGCTGTCCGGCTGGCATCGATAATATCGTCCGATACTCCGACGGTGGTCCAGGTATGGTGGCCGCCGGATGATTCAATTAGAACCCTAACCTTGGCGGCGGTAGCGGCCCCTCCGTCGATAACCCGGACTTTGTAATCGGTAAGACGAATCTGTTCCAGGCTGGGGTAAAAACGCTGTAGGGCCCGCCGAAGGGCAACGTCCAGGGCGTGAACGGGACCGTTCCCTTCAGCGGCGGCTATTTCGTCCTGGCCGTCCACCAAAACCTTAACCCATGCATGGGAACAGGCAATGGACTGACCCGTAGGGTGTTCGCTCATCACCCGGTAGGCCAGAATGGTAAAAAGAGCCTTATGCAGGCCCAGTTCCCGGCGCAGCAACAATTCAAAACTGGCATCGGCCCCTTCAAAGGCCCAGCCCGCCGCTTCCATGGCCTTTAGTTTTTTTGCCACCGCCCTTATTGCCGGGTGATCCCGGGTAATAGCAGAATCGATCTTCCTGGCCCGATCGGCAATGGCTGAACGACCCCCCACTTCGCTCATTAAAAGATTCCGTTCATTCCCTACCAGAACAGGATCAATATGCTCAAAGGATCGGCTTGCCTTTAGCACCCCATCGCTGTGCATTCCCCCTTTATGGGAAAAAGCCGAATATCCTACATAGGGCATGGAAGAAGGAAGGGGTACATTGGCAACCTCCGCCACCAGCCGGGTAAGCTCAGTAATACGCTCCAGTTTTTCCCCGGGCAGGCAGGAGTAACCTTGTTTTATCTGGAGGCTGGGAATCAATGCCGCCAAGCAGGTATTTCCGCAGCGTTCTCCAAACCCCGCCAGGGTTCCCTGTACATGACTGCAGCCTGCCTCCACCGCGGCAATGGAAGCGGCAATGGCAAGCCCCGCGTCATCATGGGAATGAATACCCAGGAAGGGGACCGTTCTCTCTACGCCGCTTCCCAGGGCAGTTTTGACCGCCGATATTCCCGCAACAATTTCTTCCGGAAAAGAACCGCCGTTGGTGTCGCAGAGAACAATACGGTCCGCCCCGGCCTTAAAAGCCGTTTTCAGGGCAGCAAGGGCATAGGAAGGATTCGCCTTCCAGCCGTCAAAAAAATGCTCCGCATCAAAAAAAACCATCCGTCCCTCGGCCCTTAGGTACTCGATGGTTTCGGCGATCATGGCCAGGTTTTCTTCCACACTTACCCGGAGTACTTCTTTTACATGGAAATCCCAGCTTTTGCCAAAAATAGAAACAGCTTCCGTTCCCGCTTCGAGGAGGCCCTTAATCTGGGGATCATCGGCGCTTTTTATTCCCGGTTTCCGGGTAGCCCCAAAGGCGCAAAGTTTTGCCTGCTCCAGCTTGAGCGATGCCGCCAGGGAAAAAAATTCCGTATCCTTGGGATTACTCCCCGGATTTCCCGCCTCTATCCAGGGAATACCAAGCTCATCCAGGGCCCGGACCACCGAAAGTCTGTCCTGTACCGAAAAGGAGATCCCCTCCCCCTGAATACCGTCCCGTAGTGTTGTGTCTAGGATTTCGATGTTCATGGCTGGGCTCCCTGCATGATTCATATCTGAGCCTTTTCCAAAACTTCAGTTATAGTATATATTATAGTAATCATACATGTATATTATAATAAATATGATAGGATAAGAAACTGTTCGGAGGCATTATACTTGCAAAAAAAAAGATATAGGGTAAGAATTATCATTCCGGCAGTCATAGTTTTAACTGCTTTAGTTGTTATCCTGAATATTTTTCTGTCTCTAAAATTTTCAGCCTTAAACAATGCCCTGATTGACGAAAAACTTGCCGCCAACATAAACAGCTTAAAGCTCTACCTTGATAACAGTAAGGCCAATTCCAGGATGGCAGCTGTTTCAATGGCCCTTAATCCTAACGCTATCAAAGCTATAAGGGATCGTAACACAAATGAGTTATTGAATCTTTTTACTCCTACGCATGATTTATATAGAGTAAACTTCTATACAATATGCGATAACGAAGGAATAGTACTGGTAAGAACCCATGAACCAGAGCATTTTGGCGATTCGGTTTTGAATCAGCAAAACATAAAAAATGCACTGACCGGAAAAACAACGACTTATTTTGAAACCGGAACCGCCGTAAAGGTTTCGGTTCGTACCGGTTCTCCCGTATATGATACGGATGGTACATTGATCGGCGTTATTTCCGCGGGTATTAGATTTGATTCAGACAGCACGGTAAAAGAACTAAAAAGGCTTTTTAATTCCGAAGTTACCGTTTTTTCAGGCAATACAAGAATTGCTACAACAATTACAAAAAATGGACAGAGTATCGCAGGCTCAACACTGGACCCAAAAATAGCGGAAATTGTTATTGAAAATAAACAGGGATATTTCGGCGATGCGGAAATTCTTGATGAAAAATATAAAACCTTTTATATGCCGCTGATAAATGCCCATGGCGAGGCTTTTGCCACATTTTTTCTCGGCATTCCGAAAGCAGAAATAATAGCGGTGTCAAATAAATCAATCCGGGACGGAATTATACTCAGCTTATGCGGACTTGCCGTATCTGCTGCGCTGCTATTTCTTATTGTTTCATCGATCAATGAACCGGCTGCCAAATCGTTAGGTGGTATGGACCATATCGCAGACGGTAATCTGCGTAAACTTCTTACAGCCATAAATATCATGGCTGTCGAACACGAGAAAGACAGATCAGATCACAGCCTTAACATTGAAGAATTCGAGGGCGATTATAAAACCCTTGCCCAGGGTGTTTTAAAAATTGCCTCCACTGGAATGACAGACCAGGTAACAGGGATACCAAACAGACGCCACTTTAATAACCGGATGAATTGGGAATGGAAACGGGCCATGAGAGATAATGTTCCCATTAGTATATTAATTATTGATATTGACAATTTCAAAACCTATAATGATTCATTTGGGCATCAACAGGGCGATTTGGTTTTGCAAATGGTGGCAAAGACTGTTGCTCAGTCGATCAAACGATCAACTGATTTTGTCGCCCGCTGGGGCGGTGATGAATTTATTGTCCTATTGCCGGTTACATGCTCAACTGGGGCGGGTATCGTTTCCGAAAGGATTCGTACGGAAATCGAGAAAGTGCTGCTTCCATTTGTAAAAGATTTGAGTGTAACCGCCAGCATTGGCGTACATACACAAATTCCCACCTTTGATAAAACGGCCGAAGATTTCATTTCTATAGCAGACCGTGCACTTTACCTGGCAAAAGAATCAGGCCGGAACAGGGTTGTTTTTGCCGAAACCGCCCAATAAAGGAATTTACCGTCCATAGGTTTTTGTGTACAATTATTAATTGAAATGAAAAAACAAAAAATCAGGGGCCAGAAAAAATACAAATATGGTGTTTTTTCTGTCGTTCTATTTTTGAGCATTTTTGCCGTAGGAAGTTTGGCTTTTATTTTTTCCATGCGGGAAATTCAGCATGCCAACGCAGGCCGGGATCTTTCCCAGACGGTATGGCGTGAAAAGCTCAGGCTGGAAGCGTCCGTAAACGGCGAAATTGCCCTGGTCCTGAAAATGGCGGATTCTCCCCTGATACAACGGTATTTTATTGATCCCGACAATCCTGATCTGGAAAAAACCGCCTTTGATGAATTCGCCGGATACCGCCGGGCTTTCGCTTCCCAATCGGCTTTTTGGATAAACGTTATTGATAAAAAATTCTATTACAATGATTCTTTTGTCTATATAGTCGATCCGAACGATCCCTTCGATTACTGGTATAACATGACCATCAACGAGACGAAAGAGTTTAACTTTAATATCAATTACAACCCCCATCTTAATCTGACAGACCTCTGGATAAGCGCTCCTGTCTTCAATTCAAACCACAGGGTACCCATCGGTATTTTGGGAACAGGAATTGGTTTATCAGAATTTATTGATACCATTTACCGTAACTATTTCAATAAGGCACCCATGTTTTTTTTTAACAAGGCAGGAGAAATAACCGGAGCAAGGGACAAGAGCCTCGTAGCCAATAAAATAAATTTAGCAAACGAACTCGGTAAACCCGGCGCTTTAATTTTTTCAATGCTGGAAAGTCTGGAAGACGAAGAGATTCAATATTTCAGTATTCCCGGCGGGGTAGCCGCCCTGGGCGCAATTCACAACTTTGACTGGTATGTATGCGCTATCCTTCCTATTGGTTTAAAAGAAATATTAAAAACTCCCATGACCATACTTTTTGCGGCAATGATGTTCGTTGTAGCAGGTATCATCATCATCTTCAACTTAATACAAATTAATTACGATCTAAACCAGGAACGGAACAGCTATAGGGATAAATCCATTGTTGATGCCCTTACGGGAATTTATAACAGGCGTTTTCTTGATGAAAACCTGGAACACATTATCAAATCCTTGTCCCGATCGGAAGGAAAGCTTAGCCTCTTGATGCTGGATGTCGATTATTTTAAAAAATACAACGACACATACGGGCATACCATGGGTGATATCTGCCTTAAAACACTGGCGAATACCATTGTTCAAAGCATTACAAGGGCAGATGATTTTGTTGCCCGGTACGGTGGAGAAGAATTTGTTATCGTTCTGCCGAATGTTGACGAATGCGGATCAACCATGATTGCAGAGAGGGTGCTTAAAAATGTACGCGAACAAAACATTCCGCATAAAAGCAGCGATGCAGCGGGTTTTGTTACCGTTTCAATCGGCGGTGTAACCAGCATTGTGGATCATTCCCATACCGCTCATGATTACATAAGGAAAGCCGATCAAGCGCTTTATACGTCCAAACAAAACGGGCGCAATAGATATACAGCAACGGACAGTGTTTAATGGAAAGCATCATTACATAACATTTGTTGACTGTCAAATGTTATGTAATGATGCTGTTAAAAGTAGCTTCGGGCACCCATAAAACGGGTTTTATAATAACTTTCGTTCATATTGGAGATGATCACCCCTGTCTTTGACCCCTGAGAAGCGGCATGAATAAAGATTACCCCCTGGGGGCCGTTTTCCAGGACAATCCCCGCATGGCTTGCTCCGGCACGAACCGTAGTAAATACCAGTACATCTCCGGGACGGACCTGCGCCAGCGCAAGTTTTTTTCCGCTGTTCCAGATTCCCACACTAGACCGGGATACTTCCATTCCGGCGGCTTCACGGTACACGTAAAAAATAAAGCCGGAGCAGTCAAAACCTTCTGAGGTAATGCCGGCAGGTTTGTAGGGAACCCCCAAAAATTCCTGGGCTGTTTCGGTGATACGTCTGCGCAGAATGGTTTCTATATCCAGTTCAGGGGCATTTTCTTCCACTGCGGCCGTTTCAGGGGATAGATTTACCGCAGCAACTATCACAGGCGTTTCTGATTCCTGTGTCCAGAGCAGAGGAAGGACGAACAGATACAAAAACCAAACTTTTTTCATAACTGCTATCTCATCGGCATCAGTATATACCATGTTTAGCGGGACCACAAGGAAAGCTGGATTATTTCATAACAGCATAGTATTATTTAAGACAGGAGAAAATCATGACATATAATAAAAACAATTCAATTTTTAGCAAACAAAAAAAAATCTATTTCTTCGGTATTATACTGGTCTGTGGTTTACTACTGACAAGCGCTGAAGACTGCGAAAATCATCATTTGATGGATCAGGAATTACGCTCCAGAGAACAGGCCGCCTGGGATGAAATGCAACGGCAGACAAGTTCTTCCCGTTCTTCACAGACAACTTCCAGTTCCCAGTCCGGCCAAACTAACCAGGCTCAGGGTGCAGCCGGCGGCACATCTTCTTCACAAGGTACGGTCAGCGGAACTTCCTCAGCCTCTCAACAAGGCACGGCGGGCGGAACCTCCTCAAATCCCCAAAGCAGCGCAACAGGTTCGCAATCGTCTTCCGGCTCTTCACAGACAACTTCCAGTTCCCAGTCCGGCCAAACTAACCAGGCTCAGGGTGCAGCCGGCGGCACATCTTCTTCACAAGGTACGGCCATTGCAAGTACTCCGGGAACCCAAGGTGCGGGCGGCACAGGAACGGCAGGAAATGTTCCTCAGACAGCATCATCAACCGGGGCCAATTATTTAACAACCATCTCCGGAAAAACCTGGAAGCTTACAGAAGTCCGCTTTCCCGACAGGACCGTTGTACTTAACCGGAACGAATTGACCGGCAACATGAGCGATATATTTACCATGATCGTTGACAATGATCGAATCAGCGGAAAAGGGGCACCCAACCGTTATTTTTCTTCGTACCAGGCGGGATCCAACAATGCCCTGACCATTATGCCTGTAGCCAGTACTATGATGGCGTCCCTGATTTTTGATCCCCAGCGAATTCAGGAACATGATTTTTTCCTGTATCTTAGCAAGGTAAAAAGCTGGAAAATTAACCAGAACAGACTCGAATTAACCAGTGTCGATGCCAACGGCAAAGCACTGGTTATGATTTTCACTAATTGATTATTTGCGAGGGTCTATGCTCCACTGGGAGGCTCATTCTATGGAATTTTGATGTTTCACGTGAAACATCAAAATTCCATAACCAATCGCCGCTTAACGCCCTCGGTTCTGTTATCGCACAGGTCCACTCTCTGCACATTATCATCATTTTTCGGCAAATAGGCAAATAAGTTACTGCCCGAAGTACCGGCGGCTTCCACGATGGTCACTGCCCGGAACACCACATTGTTACGACCGATGTCATCGAATTTTTCAAGCTTGATACGCTCCGGGTTACCGCCGTCTTTCCGGTACAGAATAATTTCCCAGGTCATGGCTTCGTAGTCAACGATCACTTCTGCCCTGGAATACTGATTAGCAAGCTGCCTTCTGCTTATCTGATAAGACGTAATCTTAAAGGGAATGGTTTCAGACTGGGCAAATGCCGCCAATCCGCAAATTCCAAAAATAACCAAAAAAACCAGTTTCTTCATACATCCTCCCATTAAAAATTTCGATTACAAGCCTTTTCCAAAATTAACAGAGTTTTGAAAAAAGCTCAAATTATTATCGGATGTTTCACGTGAAACATTTAATCGTCCATCCCGGCTGAAAGACGCCGAGCCGCCTTTTTTTCTCCATGCAGATGCTTTGTCCTAAGCCGGTTTTCCCGGGCCGCGGCGGAAGGCCCGAAGGATCTGCGTTTTTTAAGCAGCCGGGCGGAAACGGTTATCAGGGCCTCTGCTCTGGCGTAAGCCCTTTCCAGATTAATCCGCTGGGATCGTTCTTCACTGGAACTAAGCACCAATTCTTCGGCTTCCGGAAATCCGTTCCTATCCTGCGAAACCGCCATTTTGCTCCGGCTCAGCCTGGACCCCAATACTTCCCGAAGCCGGCATTGCTCCGCCCTGGAAAGACCCTGCAAATCAGAAAGTCTTAAGCGAAGGGTAACCTTGGTATTCAGCTTATTCACGTTCTGACCGCCGGGACCACCCGACCGGGAAAAATGTATCTCCGCAGAACTGCGGATTGACTGGCGTACCAACAGGATATCCATGCTTTTTAACAGCCTAACAAACAGGAAAACCTCCGTCAAGGGGATATATACTATACAAATGTTATGTTTTTTACTTCCCAGACTTTTGCTATACTTTTTTCATGGCCCATTGCGTGGTGAGCGAAGCCGAAGCGATTCTGGACAAAGAATTCCCAGTGTTGGATAAGGGATTCATCCGGCTTCTGGATTACCTGGGGGGAGATGAGCGGGTAGTTCAATCCGCCCGAGTCTCCTATGGGGAAGGAACCAAAACATACCGGGAAGATGCAGCCCTTATCGACTACCTGCTGCGGAATGGACATACCAGTCCCTTTGAACAGGTAGTGCTGACCTTCCATGTAAAGCTGCCCATATTTGTGGCTCGTCAGTGGATACGGCACCGGACCGCCCGGCTTAACGAAATTTCGGGCCGCTACTCTGTTCTAAAGGATGATTTTTATGTTCCTGCGCCGGAGGACATGGCCCTCCAAAGTGTCGACAACAAACAGGGCCGATCCGAAACAGCCCTGGAAAGCGGAGAAGCCAGGGTAATCCGTTCCAGCCTAGAAGAGTCCCAGAAAAAGGCCTACGATGAATATACCCGCCTTGTGGAGACGGGGCTTGCCCGGGAACTGGCCCGAATCAACCTGCCCCTTTCGTTATACACCGAGTGGTACTGGCAGATAGATCTGCATAACTTATTTCACTTTCTGAACCTCCGCCTCGATCCCCATGCCCAAAAAGAAATACGGCTCTATGCGGAAGTTTTGTTTGACATAACCAAAAAAGTCGCTCCCCGGTGCTGCGTTTCTTTTGAAGAACATATAAAGGAAGGAGTGCGTTTCTCTCGCAGTGAATTTACGGAACTCCAGCGCCGGTTAACAGTAGAAGGAGGAGGAAAAGGCAAAAATCATACAGAATTGTCCGGTAAAGCGCTTGAACGGTTTGAAGAGAAATTAGGTAAGGGGAAACAAATATGAAGCCCATTATTGTTGTGCTGGCCGCAGGGATGGGAAGCCGCTATGGCGGGCTGAAACAGATGGACAAAATCGGAAAGAACGGTGAAGTGCTGCTGGACTATTCGGTGTTTGACGCAAAACGGGCCGGATTTGGAAAAGCTGTGTTTATTGTCCGCCGCGATATAGAATCGGATTTCAGGAAATTTGTACTTTGCCGGATTGACGGGAATTTCCCCTGCGAATTGGCCTTTCAGGAAATGGACAGCCTGATCCCCCCCGATGCCCTTAGCAAATCGAAGGAAGCAAACCGGAGCAAACCCTGGGGAACAGCCCATGCATTGCTCTGCGCCCGGAACCTGATTGATGCGCCTTTTACAGTAATCAACGCGGATGATTTCTACGGCCGCGAAGCTTTTAATGCCATGGGATCCTTCCTTGCCGGCGGGCCAAACCAAGGCGCCATCGTTCCCTACCATCTGGAAAACACCCTAAGCCCCAAGGGAACGGTAACCCGGGGAGTTTGCGAAATAAACAACGGCTGTCTTGCCTCAGTGGAGGAACTAACCGCCATTACCCGGGAAAGGGATGGCAAAATTTACAATACCGGCCCCGATGGCGCCAAACGCTGCCTTCCTGACGCGGCGCCTGTATCAATGAATTTTTGGGGGTTTCCTCCCGCTGTTTTTAATGATCTACAGCGTTATTTTGATGATTTCCTCGCTGTATCCGCAGGACAGCCCAAAGCGGAATGCTATCTTCCCATGGCGGCGAACTGGCTCATTAAAAATGGCCTGTTAAGCATACGGTCGCTGGAAACGGACTCCCCTTGGTTTGGCGTTACCTACAAGGAAGATCGGGAAACGGCAATAAACCGGATAGCCGAGTTTACTACAGCTGGGGTGTACCCGGAGACTCTTTGGAACTAACGGCATCCATGCCGGTCTTAGAGCGGCTTCCGTGGCAGCTTAAGGACGGCTTAAACGAAAGGAAATTCCTGTCAGTGTAATTTCCGGAAAACGCCGCCGGGCTTCATCAAGCAGTTCCCGCTGTTTGGTTTGCAGCAGTTGAACCCAGCCCGGATGATCCGCTTCCACCAGCAATATAGATTTTTCCAGTTCCGCAATTCGTGAATGGGACACCCCCTGGGAAAGATTGCAGCTTCCCAGTAAATCCGACCAGGATGAAGGGGAAAATAATTTCCCCATTTTCTCTGCCTTTTTCAGAGTATCTTTGTCTAAAAAAGCGGTCAGAATTTCCCCTGCTTTCTTCATGCCTAAAATAATTTCCTTACACTCGCGCAGCTTAAAAGCCTGTATTACCTATTACCCCGTTCCGGACATAATATATCATCGTCGTTGAATTAATGTAGCTTTTGTAAGGTTCCTCCGGCAAAAAGGTAAAAAATGCCTGTTCATAACCGGGCAGGACCGAAAGAAAACGGCGGCGTTTTTCTCCGTCCAATTCCAACAGCACATCGTCCAACAGTAATATCGGTGTTTTTCCGGTCTGCCCGGAAAAACACCGGGCCTGGGCCGTCCGGAGCAGCAGCGCCAAAAGACGCCGCTGACCGGTAGATGCGTTCCCGGAAAATTCTCCCGCCGGGTCCCGCAAAAAAAGATACCGATCACGGTGGGGCCCGGAAAGGGTTATTCCCTGGGCCAGATCAGCAGCCCTGCGTTCAACCAGGCGGTTAATCACCGCCATTTTATCATGGGCCAGTTTCCATGACGGATCATAGCTCACACGGATCCCCGCTATGCCGGATACTTCTTCGTATAGGGGACTAAAGACGGCAGAAAACCGTTCCGCTGCGGTGATCCTTTTTTCCATAAGCCGTACCCCATACTCCGCCAGCTGAGGCTCAAGGGCATCAAGAAGTTCCGCCGGTTTGCGGTAATCCGATCCGGCGAAGCTGCCGGTCTTTGCTTCTTTAAGAACCGCATTGCGGGTTTTAAGAACATGACGGTATTTGCGAAGGTCATCCAGATAAACCGGATCGTAAAGACTTTGGGTTTGATCAAAAAACCACCGGCGTCTTTCCTGGCTGCCGGAAACAAATTCCATATCTTCATGGCAAAAAGCGACGGTAGGAATTGTTTCCAGAAGATCCTTGCGGTCAGGAATTTTTTTTCCATCCAGCAGTATGGTCTTTTTGGATTTTTCAACTTTTACCGTTATTTGTCCCGGAATATCTAACTCCGCCAAGGCGGAAAAGCTTTCCTCCCCGCTGCGAGCCAAATCGCTATCCTTGATCCCCCGAAAGGACGAGGCATAGGAGCAAAAATACAGGGCCTCCAGAAAATTGGTTTTTCCCTGACCGTTCTCTCCTACCAAAAAAACATCTTTTGCAGAGGTGTTAATTCCGGCATCGGCAAGATTACGAAACGAAGCGGTCCGCAGGGAAAGAAAGGCCATAACCGCTGTTCATTGTTTAATCAAGCTGCATGGGCATGACGATATGGAAATAGTCATTTTCCGGAACCGGTTTAATAGTAATAGCCCTGGCGGATTCGGTAAAATGAACACTGATTTCATCTTCTGTCATAACCTTAAATGGTTCTTCAATATACCGGTAATTCAGAGCTATGGATATTTCCTCTCCATCATACTTGCAGGGAATTTCTTCTTTGGCACTGCCAATATCTCCTTCATCACCCTGATCCTCTCTGCTGGAAGATATAGTCATAATCCCCGGAGTAAGGACCATGTATATCCGGTGGGATTTTTGTTCCACCAGCAATGAAACCCTCTTAAGAGCTTCCAGAGTTTCCAGTCTGTTTATAGTAAAGGAATACTCCTGGTTTTCTGGTATAACCCTTTGGTAGTTAGGAAACTGCCCCTCTATTAAAATCGAGGAAATCTTGTAGGACCCAAATTGAACATAAATTATTCTGTCCGTTATGGAAATGCCCAATAGCCCCTCTTCACCCGCTCTTCTTAAGAGTATATTAAGTATTTTAGGGGGGATTATAACCCCGGCAAAATCATCTATCTTTTTATTAAGGTCTTTTTTAACATAGGACAGACGTCTTCCATCGGTGGCCACCATAAAAATAGAATTATCTTCCTTTTTAAAAAATACTCCATTCATAAAATACCGGGTTTCGTCATCGGATACCGCAAAAACCGTTTGAAGCACCATATTCTTAAAATTCTTAACAGGAACCTCAAAAAATCTTTCTTTATCAAAGGATGGAAATTCAGGATATTTTTCAGAGGCAATACACCTAAGATTAAATTTTATCCTTTTTGTTAAAGGCTTAATAACAATAAAATTGTCCTTTTGTTCAAACTCAAGATCTCCTTCGGGAATGTTGTTAAGGATCCCTAAAAACTTTTCCCCAAAAACCGTAGTAGAACCCTCTTCTTTTACCTCTACAGGTACAATGGTTTCAAAATTCACTTTCATATCAGTGGATTTTATAACAAGACCATTATTTTTCGCTTCGAGATATATGTTAGACAGAATGGAAATAACATTTTTAGAAGAAATTATTTCCTGGGCAATAGAAATTTCCTTAAGCAAAACGACCCGGTCACATGTAAACTTCATTCACAACCCCCAATACTATATTTATATATAATAGTATTCGTAGTAATAGGGTACCATAAAAAGTGGAAAACCCTATTAAATCATTATACTATATAAAATTAAATATTTAACAATGGTCTTATAACAAGCTCCTGTTTTTGCACTAATCAACATTATTTTGGCTTATCCACAGGGTTTTAGCAAGTTTTTCATAAGGATAGTAACATTTTTCATGATTTTGCACTATAGTCCTTTATGTCTCTGATAAGGCTTTGAATGGTAGAATCCACAGCAGGATCGGTCCGTATAAGGTCTTCTATTTTTTGGCATGAGTGCATGACTGTGGTATGATCTCTTCCCCCAAATTCCTGGCCTATTTCGGTGGTGGTATATTCGGTAATTTCCCTGCATATATACATGGCTATTTGCCGGGGGTAGACGATACTTTGAGTCCTTTTTTTACCCTTTAACTCGTTAGAACTAAGGTGGAATTTATCCGCCGTTACCCGTTGAATTATCTCAATGGAAATATTTGACTGTCTTGGAGAAGCAAAGACATCTTTTAGCCGCTGCTGGGCTATTTCCAGGGTAACGGGTTTTCCCACCAGTTTGGCATAGGCCGTGAGGGTGTTAAGGGCGCTTTCCAGGTCCCGAATATTGGTGGAGATGTTCTTGCTGACCAGGTCAATCACATCGTCGGGGATGCTTATCCCCGATGCATGGGCCTTTTTTTTAAGGATAGCGCAGCGGGTTTCATAGTTAGGCGGCTGGAGATCCACATTCAGGCCCCGGCCTACCCGGCTTCGAAGCCTCTCGCTAAAGTCTTTTAGGTCAGAGACGGGCCTGTCGCAGGTAAAAACCATCTGTTTATTGGCATCGTAGAGAGCATTAAAGGTATAAAACAGCTCTTCCTGGGTACCGTCCTTTTTTTGAAGAAAGTGAATGTCATCAATTAAGAGGATATCCGCGTGGCGATATTTGTTTTTGAACGCCGCTTTGGCCCTATCTGTATCCTGAATGGAAGAGATAAACTCGTTGGTAAAGGTCTCGGCGGTTATGTAAATAACCTTGCTGTCCGAATTGGCATGAACATAGCTGCCAATGGCCTGCATCAGGTGGGTTTTTCCCAGCCCAACGCCGCCATAAATAAGAAAGGGATTGTAAGCTGTACCGGGATTGCGGGCTATGGCCTGGGCGGCATTGGCGGCAAAACTATTGTTTTCCCCCACCACATAGGTGTCGAAGGAGTATTCATTTCGCAGTTGGGTGTGTTTTTCCTTTGTTCGAGCCGGTTTTGCCGGCTCCTTGGCGGGTACATTTTGATTTTCGGGCTGGGTTTCCTGATCTGCCTGGAGAACCTCGTTTTTTGACACAATTACCAGGTTTAGGTTAACCCGTTTGCCAATAAGGTTCTCGATTTTCCCTTCGATGTAGCTCTGATAGCGGCTTTTTACCTGATCATGGTAAAAAAGGGAGGGAACGGCGATGGTAAATTCCTTTTCATCCGCCTTTTGGAACTCCAAATTAAACCAGGTTTGAAATTCTTGTTCGTCTATTTCCGACCGGATTTGATTCAGAGTTTCGTTCCAAATAATGGTATAGTCGCTTATTTCAGTCATTGGAAAGTGTATTATCCACAATAATATCACAATTGAAAATAGAAAAAAGGTATTTGCCCTCTTTTTTTTGCATTTTTATTCCTTAATGAATGATTAGTGAACCACTGGTAATTCATTATAATATAAAGAATTACCAGTTTTCAAATGGGTATTTATATATGCCGCTGTATTGCAGTTGGTTCATTTTGACGCAAACTAAGGGTAATTCGCTGTTTTTCCACAAATTTTCCACAAAAGAACACGGTTTTATCCTTACTTATTGGTGTCTAGGTAGCTAGACCCAGCTCTTCCACCTTTTTTAGCCCCTGTTCCCGCAGGAGATATTTTTGTATTTTTCCGCTGGAGGTAAGGGGGAACTCTTTCACAAAAAATACATATTTTGGGATTTTATAGCGGCTGATCTGGCCCCGGCAATAATCGCGGACATCTTCTTCGTTCATGGCGGTATCCGGGCGGGGTATGATAAAGGCGCCGACTTCTTCGCCGTACCTTTTGCTGGAGATGCCCACTATTTGTACATCTTTGACGCCGGGCATGGTGTACAGGAAGTCTTCGATTTCCTTGGGGTACACATTCTCGCCGCCCCGGATGATCATATCCTTGATCCGCCCCGTAACCATAAAATTGCCGTCTTTGTCTTTGATTCCGAGATCGCCGGAATGGAGCCAGCCTTCTTTGTCGATGCATTGATCGGTGGCTTCGGGCATTTTGTAGTAACCTTTCATGATATTGTAACCCCGGCAGCAAAATTCACCATGTTCGCCGTCAGGACATTCCTCGCCTGTATCGGGGTTACGGATTGTTACTTCCACGCCGGGCAGGGATCGGCCCACGGTTCCTACTTTTACTTCAATGCTGTCATCAAAGCGGGTCTGGGTCATTACCGGCGAAGACTCTGTCAGGCCGTAGCATATGGTTACTTCCTTCATGTACATCAGGTCGATGACCTGACGCATGGTTTCGATGGGGCAGGGTGAACCCGCCATAATACCGGTGCGCAGGGTGGAAAGATCGAACATCTTAAACATGGGGTGATTAAGCTCGGCAATAAACATGGTGGGTACGCCGTAAAGGGCGGTGCATTTTTCCTTTTGAATTGTTGCCAGTACCAGCAGGGGATCGAACCATTCAATAATGGCCGCGGCGGATCCGTGGGTAAGGATCGCCATCATTCCCAGGACCAGGCCAAAGCAGTGAAAGAGCGGCGCCGGCAGACAAACTATGTCCCTTTCGCTTAAACGCTGATTATCCCCTATTCCCAGGCCATTGTTAAGGATGTTCCGGTGGGTCAGCATGACACCCTTGGGAAAGCCTGTGGTGCCGCTGGTGTACTGCATATTCACTGCATCGTTGCGGTCCAGGGAAGCCTCGATTTTTCTGTATTCCGTATCGCCGCTGTGCTGTCCCAGAAGGAGCAATTCGTTAAAAGAGTACATACCCCGGTGTTTTTGCTGGCCCACATACACTATGTGTTTAAGAAAGGGGAATTTTTCTGAATTAAGATGACCCCGCTGGGAGGTTTTAAGTTCCGGTATCAGCTCGTTGACCATGGAAATATAGTCCGAATCCCGCCAGCCGTCGATAATGCAGAGGCAGATCATGTCCGATTGTTTTATGACATAGTCCAACTCGTGAATTTTGTAGCCCGTATTGACGGTAATGGCCACAATGCCCAGGCGGGCGCAGGCAAAGAGAATCGTGTTCCAGTCCGGGACATTGGTGGCCCAGATTCCCACATGGTCTCCTTTCTTAAGTCCCATACCCAGAAAGCCCTTGGCAAGATCATCTACCCGCTTGTCAAATTCACCGTAGGTAAAACGGAGATTCCGGTCTGCGTAGATTAAAAAATCGCTATCCGGATTAGCCTGGGCCTTTTCCCGTAAAACTTCGCCCAGAGTTTTTTCTATGTACTCCATGAAAATGATTCCTTACACCGGCGTATAAATAACAGCAAGAATTTTAACCGGATTGGAGTCCGCGGACAGTACCCGGTGGGGAATAATGGAATCGTAATAAACCGAATCCCCGGCCTTAAGGATGTCTTTAACGGCACCATATTCCAGCGAAAGATTCCCCTCCAGCACATAAATAAATTCTTCGCCCTCGTGGGTGGATTTTTCCTGCTGTGCATCGCTTTCGATATCTACGATGAAGGGTTCCATGTGGCGGCTGTTTTTGTCCGCCGCCAGGGCCTTAAAACTTAAACCTTGATGGTCTTTAGCGGCGGCTTCATCGGGTAATCCGGTTACAAAGCGGGCCGAAGCGGCGGCTTCTCCTGCTCTGCTGATAACCGGCCCCAGTTCCTCGTGATCATCCAAAAGAGTTCCCAGCCGGACCCCCAGGGCCCTGGCAATTTTAATAAGCGGGGCCAGGTCGGGGATGTGTCCTTCGGCCTCGATTTTTTCGATCAGTTCTACTGAAATACCGCTCCGTTCGGCCAGGGTTTCCCTGCTGATGGAATAGGTTTTACGTAATTCGGCAATGTGTTCGCCCGGTGAATTAGCCATAAAGACAGTTTAATGAATGATACCGAAGTTAGGCAAGGTTTATTCTCTGTCAATGCTGGATTTTTTTGTCTTTTTTCGATAACATGAATTACGCATACGCCGTAATTGGCGGTGCGCAAACTATGAGTTTGCTTAAACCAAAGGTTTGCTTTGATAACTTTCTTAGCGCTTGCGGCCCGGAGGGACCTATGAATTCAGACTACTCCGCTCAAAATATTCAAGTCCTTAAAGGTCTCGAAGCGGTCCGTAAACGGCCGGGTATGTACATCGGTACCACCGGCGCCGACGGCCTCCATCACCTTGTCTATGAAGTGGTGGACAACTCCGTGGACGAGGCTATGCAGGGCCACTGCGATGCGATCCTGGTGGTTCTGGAAGGGAACGATGTGGTCCGGGTAGAAGATAACGGCCGGGGTATTCCGGTGGACATACACCCCACCGAAGGGGTCAGTGCCCTGGAACTGGTTATGACCAAGCTCCATGCGGGGGGCAAATTCGACAAAAAATCCTACAAGGTTTCCGGAGGCCTCCACGGCGTGGGAGTCTCGGTAGTGAACGCTCTTTCTGAATGGTGCGAGGCATTTATCTTTTCAGGCGGAGAAGAAAGCAAGGTCTACGTCCAGCGTTATAAACTGGGCATAGCCGAAGGGCCCGCCCTGGAAACTGCGCTTTCCGGTCTTGAACCCTGGGCGCAGGAGCGTTTTTCAGATGGTCTGGGCCGCCGGGGAACAGTGATCCGCTTTAAGGCGGATCCTTCTATCTTTGAAAGCACTGCCTATAACTACGATATGCTTTCCAATCGGCTCCGGGAACTGGCCTTCTTGAACAAGGGCCTTAAGATCATCATTCGGGATGAACGACTTTCCAAACCCAAGGTTCATGAATTCAAATTTGACGGAGGGGTAAAAAGTTTTGTGGAGTATCTGAACGAAAGCAAGACCATCCTCCACAAGGAGCCGATTTTTTTTGAAAGCAACCGCGAGGATCCCGTCCAGGGTTCGGTGGAAGTAGAATGCGCCATTCAATACAACGACGGCTTTAACGAGATTATGTATTCCTTTGTCAACGACATCAACACCAGAGAGGGGGGAACCCATCTTGTGGGATTTAAATCCGCCCTTACCCGGACACTGAACGAATACCTAAAAAAATCCAAACAGGCAAAAAAACTTGAGGAAGCCCTTTCCGGGGACGATGTGCGGGAGGGTCTTACGGCGGTGCTTTCTGTTAAGGTGCCCAATCCTCAGTTCGAAGGCCAGACCAAAGGTAAGCTTGGCAATTCCGAAGTAAAGGGAATTGTGGAGTCCATCGCCAATGAGCAGATGGAATTGTTTTTTGATCTCCATCCCGAAGTAATCAACAATATACTGGAAAAGTCCGTCCTGGCCGCCAGGGCCCGGATCGCCGCCCGCCAGGCCAGGGATGCCACCCGCCGCAAGAACGCCATGGACAGCGCCGGTCTGCCGGGCAAGCTGGCGGACTGTTCCGAAAAAAACCCCAGCCTTTGCGAGCTTTTTATTGTAGAAGGAGACAGCGCCGGCGGTTCCGCCAAGGGAGGCCGTGACCGCCGCTACCAGGCAATCCTTTCTCTTTTTGGAAAAATGCTCAACGTGGAAAAAACCCGCATCGAAAAAGTGGTAACCAACGACAAACTACAGCCCATTATCGCCAGCATCGGCGCCGGATGCGGCGAGGACTTTGACGCCGCCAAAATCCGATACCACAAGATTATCATCATGGCCGATGCGGATGTGGACGGCTCCCACATCAGAACCCTGCTTCTGACGTTTTTTTACCGTTATATGACCGAGCTTATTGAGCGGGGCCATGTGTATATTGCCATGCCGCCCCTTTACAAAGTGAGTTACGAAAAGAAAACCTTCTATGCCTACGACGATGCGGAAAAAGATCGTATCCTTGCCGGGTCAGGCCGGGACCCCGAAAAGACTGCAGTCCAGCGCTACAAGGGTCTGGGCGAGATGAACCCCGATCAGCTTTGGGAAACCACCATGGATCCAACGCGGCGCAATATCATCCAGGTCCATCTGGATGATGCAGTAGAAGCGGAACGGATCTTCAGTACCCTTATGGGAGAAAACGTTGCCCCCCGCCGGGAGTTTATAGAGGAGAATGCCCTGCTGGCGACCCTGGATGTTTAGGGATACGTTACGCTGTTGGATAATTAAGAGGTAGAAAACCAGTCTATTTAGGCAAGCTGACATTTATTGTATTTATTCTTTGGGTTACAAGCCGCTTTGTTCATGAAGCCGGAGGATATCCAATAGTAAATCATCCATGGTTTCGCTTGTTGTCCGTTTTAAAAGGCTTTTTTTGCCTTGATAAGCTCCGCCGTCCTCCGTAACACCTGATTTTCGGCTTTCTGATGGTCAAGTTTTCCGGTTTTTTCGGGAGTCAGCAGCTCGTATGCTTCCATATTTAGCGCTTTGGCAATATTGGTTAATGTTTTATCGCTTACCCATGTCCTACATAGCTCAATATCAACCATGTGAGACACAGAAATCTCTGCAGAAGCAGCTAGGCTCGCTTGAGTAATATGTAGTGCAGATCGGGCATTTTTAATGTTCTGGGAAAGAATTTTTCGCAAATCCCTTAATTCCTTCGCATATATAATGATAGGGTATTAACACAAGTAAAAATATTACGATATGAGGTTTATCTTTGTCATCAAATACTAAGTATTTGTCCCTTGTTTTAACGAAGAAGCTGTCATTCCATTATTTTATATGGAAGCTATTAAAACATGTGCGTTAATAAACAAACAATTCGAACTAATTTTTGTTGATGATGGTTCAAAAGACAATAGTTTACTTATTTTGCAACAACTTGTAGAGCAGGATAGCAGCGTTCATTACATTTCTTTATAAATTTCCAGGGTAATTCCGTCAGTCATTTTTTCCTCCGTCAGAAACAGTTTTAGCACCGAAGGAATGGAATTTGTTGGAATATGCCATAAGCTATATTTGTTAAGGTACTTGTTCAGGGGCACATTTGTTCTACCGACATTAATGAGCAGTACGATCGCAGCCGCGACCTGCCCACGGTAAAAAAATACTTTGAGGATTTGCTCCGTTTTCTTAAAACCGATTACATCGATTTGGGAATGCTCTTTTTTATTGATACGGAAAAGGATTTTTCCGATGTCTTTAAGACTGACATTCTCCGATACGCCCAGGATTTAAAACAGCAGGGAAAAATCCGCGCCATAGGAGCCAGTTCCCACGATCCTGTTACTGCACGGCGTGTGGTGGAAACAGGTGTTATCGATCTTCTTATGTTCAGCATAAACCCTGCGTTTGATATGGCTGCGGCGAATACCTATATAATTGATTATCTGGACAAGGGTGTCTTTGATTTTGAGAAAAAAATGGATCGTGACCGGGCTGCTCTTTACCAGCTTTGCGAACAGAGGGGTGTGCCAATAACGGTAATGAAAACTCTTGGGGCGGGAAAACTCCTTTCTGCGGAGCATACCCCATTTGCCCGGCCCCTTACTGCTGCCCAGTGCATTCACTATGCCCTGACCCGGCCGGCGGTGGTAAGCGCACTTATCGGTTGCGCCACACGGGAAGAAGTGTTGGAAGCGGCGGCCTACCTTGATACAACCGATGCAGAACGGGATTACAGCGATGTAATAAAGGATTTCCAGGGCGATTCCAAAGGCCAGTGTTACTATTGTAGCCATTGCCTTCCCTGTCCTTCACAGATAGATATTGCCGGCGTACACAGGTATCTGGACATTGCCCTGTTGGATAAGGCAAATATTCCTTCCGGCGTTGCAAGCCAGTACCGGGCGCTGGATCACCATGCTTCTGAATGTGTTGCTTGCGGAAGCTGCGAAGAACGGTGTCCCTTCTCCGTGCCGATTATAACGAATATGGAAAAAGCCGCAGCCCTGCTGGGGTAGGCTTTTTCTTCTTCTTGCGCTTTTCTTTGTTCCGTAATATACTATCCATGTAAATTTAAATTTAAACTTTAAATTTGCATGGAGAAATATGGGCTACTATTTACGGCATATCGAGGCAGCGCTTATAGAGTCCCTGAATCATTTCCCTGTTACCGCTGTTACCGGGCCCAGGCAGTGCGGTAAATCCACCCTTGTAAAGCAATTAATTAATGGGAATATGGCAAAAAAAGTAAAAAAACGCAGAAGATCTTCGGCAGGCATTGTCTACCTTGATCTGGAACGGCCATCGGATCTCCGGAAATTGGATAATGCCGAGTGGTTTCTTGGCGCTCAAAAGGGAAAGCTTGTTTGTATTGACGAAATTCAGCGCAAACCGGAACTTTTTCCGTTGATACGCAGCCTGGTTGATGAGTGGGACAGTCCGGGTTCTTTTCTTATTCTTGGTTCTGCATCGCGCGATCTTTTAAAACAAAGTTCGGAATCCCTGGCGGGAAGGGTATCGTATAAACGTCTTACTCCGTTTCTCTGGAGCGAGTTAGCGGAAAAACGTTCCATGGAACACTATTTTTCCGCCGGTGGTTTTCCCCGGAGTATTCTTGCCCCAAACAGGATCGTGTCGTATCAATGGAGAGAAGATTTTATTGCCACGTTTCTTGAGCGTGATCTGCTTCAATGGGCGGGATTTACCCCGATGGCGATGGGGCGGCTTTGGCGCATGCTTGCCCATGTAAACGGGCAGACGATAAATTATTCCGCCCTGGCTTCTTCCCTGGGCATTAGTTCCGTATCGGTAAAAAAATACATCGACCTTCTGGCAAGTACCTATATGGTAGAGCTGGTTCCTCCCTGGGTTTCCAATCAGGGCAAGCGGCTTGTTAAGGCGCCGAAGGCATACATCGCCGATTCGGGAATAACCGCCGCCTTGCTGGGACTTCGTTCATTCGAGGAATTATGCGGGCACCCTGTATTTGGATCGGTATGGGAACAGATAGTGCTTATCAACCTTCGGGGCATGTTTCCCGGCGCAGAAATTTCCTATTACAGAACATCCAACGGCGCAAAAATTGATTTTGTTGTAAGCATCGGCAGAAATATTTATGCAATCGAATGTAAAGCTTCTGCCAGCCCGGTTTTAACAAAAGGAAATTATTGTGCCATTGATGATATTGCACCAAAGCAAACCTTGGTTGTTATCCCATCCAAAGAAGGCTGGCCGATGAAGCCCGGTATTGATGTTGTATCGCTGGGGGAATTGGGGAGGAAATTGAGGTGAAAGAAAGTAAAATATATGATAGAATATGCTATGGATCAAACTACAAATCTTGATCAATTAAAATCTCTTGTTTCCCTTTTTTCGACAAACATTACTCAATATAAAAGCAGTCAATACGACGAGGCTAACACCCGCACCGATTTTATCGACAAGATTTTTTCCCTGCTTGGCTGGGATGTTGCAAATAACCAGGGGTTTTCCGAAACATACCGCGATGTAGTGCGGGAAGATAAAGTTAAAATTGACGGTTCACAGAAAGCGCCGGATTACAGTTTTCGTATAGGCGGGGTGCGCAAGTTTTTTGTAGAGGCAAAAAAGCCGTCGGTTAATATTAAGGATGCCGCTGAACCAGCATACCAGGTGCGGCGTTATGCATATACCGCCAAACTCCCCCTTTCGATTTTAACTGATTTTGAAGAATTTGCCGTTTACGATACACGCATAAAACCAAATAAAGATGATAAATCCGGTACAGGGCGGATTTTTTACTGCACGTTTAATGAATACGAACAGCATTTTGATTTTCTTTATAATACTTTTTCCAAAGAGGCGATTAATAAAGGAAGTTTTGACAAGTACATCGAAGAAAATAAAAACAAGAAAGGCACTTCCGAAGTTGACACTGAACTTTTAGCCCTTGTTGAACAGTGGCGGATGGAGCTGGCAAAAAATATTGCAAAAAACAATCCTGACCTTTCGGTTTACAGCCTTAACACCGTGGTGCAGCGAATTATCGACCGCATTGTGTTTCTGCGCATTGCCGAAGACCGCGGCATCGAAGACGAAAACCTGCTTCTTTCTGTTGCAAAATCTACAAATATTTACGAAAAACTTATATTGATTTTTACCAAGGCAAACGCCAAATATAATTCGGGGCTTTTTGCCCCCTTTGACTGGATAAACGATGTACATATTGATGATAAGGTGCTGCAGAACATCATTGTTAATTTATACTACCCGGAATGTCCATACGAGTTTTCCGTACTGCCCATTGAGATACTGGGCAGTATATACGAGCGTTTTCTCGGCAAGACAATTCGTTTCCGTGTTGTAAAAGGCAAGGCAGCGGAGCAGTCAACTCACACGGCGATTATAGAAGAAAAACCCGAAGTTAAAAAAGCAGGCGGCGTTTTTTATACTCCGCAGTATATTGTTGATTATATCGTGCAGAACACCGTGGGCGAAAAGATAAAAAACAAAACACCGCAGGAAATAGCAGCCATAAAAATCTGCGATCCTGCCTGCGGTTCGGGCTCTTTCCTGGTCGGCGCGTATCAATACCTCTTGAACTATCACCTGGATTATTATTCCAAAGAAAAAAATGTTAAATCCGCTTTAAAAAACGCAAAAATCTACGAAGCAGGTTTTAATTCCCATAAACTAACGATAGAAGAAAAACAGCGAATCCTTACAAGCTGCATTTATGGCGTTGATATTGACAGTCAGGCTGTAGAGGTAACCAAGCTTTCCCTGTACCTGAAACTTCTGGAAGACGAAGGGAAGCAGTACAAAGACTACTTGTTTAAATATTCCGATAATACGCTTCTGCCGTCTCTGGAAGAAAACATAAAATGCGGCAATAGCCTTATTGGTACGGATTTTTATACCCAGGGTGATCTAGACTTTTCCGAAGAAGATCGAATAAAGGTAAATTGTTTTGATTGGGAGAAAAAAAGCGGGTTTGAGGAGATTTTTAAAGCGGGCGGTTTTGATGTGGTGATTGGGAATCCGCCGTATGTTCTTGTTTTTGACGAATTAATAAAAAAACACATAGAAAATAATTATTATGAATTCCAGCGAAATAATGATATGTATATTGCATTTATGATAAAAGGAATGCGCCTTCTGAAAGAATCCGGTATCTTCTCTTTTATTACGCCGAACACATATTTGAAGGGGGAGTATTTTAAAGATCTTCGATCATACTTCATGAAATATAGAATTAATGAAATCCTTGATTTTGGGAACAAACAAATTTTTAAGGATGCCACAGTTTTTACAGCTATCTGTAATGTTTCTAAAGAAAAACCTGTTAAACAATGGGTTTTAAAATCGGATATTGATACAATAAAAGGCAAAATTAATTCTGACGAAAAAGTTTTTGTTTTTGTAGATGCTCTTGTAAAAAAAATGGATAGTTATAAAAAATTTGATGAATATTTTTTTATAAAAGATGTTGGTTATAATTATTGGTCAATAGGCAGAGGAAAGATACGTGGTGATTCCATTGGTTCAAGAATTTTGTATACAGGTGATAAACAAAATAACTTAGATATTCCGTATTACAAGGGTTCTAACATTCAAAAATACATTTTAAGTAAACCATCACAATATTTGAAGCATAATTATCAAAAATTTTTAAAAGACAATGATATATTCCGTTTTACGCCTGAGTTATTAGAAACAGCTCCAAAAGTCGTTTATCGACAAACCTCAAGTTCTTTGATTGCCGCAATTGATAATGACGGGTTTCACAACGATAAAACCGTACATATTATATTACTTAAAGATATCATTCAAAAACAAATTGATTTACGATATGTTTTAGCATTATTCAATTCAAAATTGCTTAATTATTTTTATCAAGTTATGACAGAAGAAACTGGACGTGCTTTTGCACAGGTGAAAATTGTAAATATAAAAAACCTTCCGCTTGTCATTCCAAACAAAGCTATACACGACAAACTTGTCTCTCTTGTTGATAAAATGCTGGAACTCAAACAAAAGGAAGCTACCGAGCCGAATCAGCAGCTAAAAACAATGATTACACGACAGATTGAAGGCATAGATAATGCGATTGATACGGCGGTGTATGCGTTGTATGATTTAACGGAGGATGAGATTAAGGTGGTGGAGGGGTGAAGATAATATATGAGTAAAGAATTAATGATAACAATTATTACGACAATCATTACAAGTGGTATTATTACAACCATAATTGCTGGTATTTTTTCTATTTTTTTAGGAAGGAATCAATATAGATATGAATACTACAAAATGTTAATTCAAAAAAGAATAGAAACATTTGATCTGATTCAAGAATTATTACAGGGTTTCTCAGTTTGTGTAATTGATCCAGATGATAAAAAATTATATCATTGTATATTTTCAAATGAAAAAAATCCTATAAAAGATAAATATTTGATGTCTATTTTTAAACTAACAAAAGCAAATTTCTATATTTCTAATGAAACATCGGAAACAATTTTTAAAATGAATAGATTTTTTATTGAAAATAAAATTGAATTTGATAATATTGAAGACGGCAAAAAATATTATTTTCAAATTGGTGAATTAGTTGATGATATATTGAAATCCACAAGAAAAGAAGTTTTGGATTCATATAATTTAAAAAAATTACTTAAAGAAAAGCAAAATCTTGGAAAAGTAAGAATAAAATTGTAAGTTAAACTAATCCAGATTGAAGGCATAGATAATGCGATTGATACGGCTGTGTATGCGTTGTATGATTTAACGGAAGATGAGATTAAGGCGGTTGAGGGGGAGAGGTGAATAGTGACATTATCGCAATAAAAGACAATATCCTCTCTACAGTGGGCGATGAATGTGAGAAAATTATTTTATTTGGTTCCCATGCCTACGGTACGCCGCGTAAAGATTCTGATTATGATTTTTATGTTGTGTTAAAAGACAGTGCAGAAAATCCTATTTTAGTTATGCAAAAAATATACGAATTTATGTGCGATACCAATTATATTCCCGTTGATGTAATTGCTAATTACAAATCACATTATGAATGGCGCAGCACTCAGCCTACTTTGGAAAGGGCAATAGAAAAAAATGGAATGGTTTTATATGAGCGATTATAGAATGGTAGCCGAATGTGCACATTTAACACCTTTTGGTGTAACTGCCCGGTATCCCGCTGAAATATCACCGGACGAAAATATGGTAAAAACCGCCATCGTAAAAGCGGAACAAGTGTATGATTTGGTTGTCTCATATTGTCCAGAGCCAAGTTAAGTTATAGACAAAGCGATTGATACGGCATTGTATACGTTGTATGATTTGACGGAGGATGTAAATGATAACGGATACTGTTCTTAAGCGCAAGGGTATGGATATTTTATCGGAATCTCTTGGCTTGGTAGATGCCGAACGTTTTATTTCCTTAATTTTACGTGAACAATTTGACTATACTGAATGGCAACAAGGCTTGTATAAAGATATTTCTTTAGATGAATTTTGCAATAATACAAAAATATTTAAGTCAGAACAAGAATCTACGTCCTAGAATTTAAATAAGGATGAGATTTAGGCGATGGATGGGGAATGATGAAAAATTGGATTGATATTTTTACCTTTTTAGACTATACTATTTTTGATTAACTACTATATTCATCTTTAGAATGTAGTGATTTTTAGTGATTAAAAGGAAAATTGTGAAGGAAATACCTGATAACACAATTAACGTTGTTGCTGCATATATAAATGAAGCAAACAATAGACCACCTCGTGTTCCTGTCATTACAGTAGATGACGATGTAAACACGCCTCATTATTTTGAAATCATCCCTTTTGATGAAATTGATGCTTTTGAAAGGAAAGTCTTTGCAATAGATGGAAGTTACAATTCTCAGGAATTTTATAATGGAGTATATATTGGATTATATACTGCTGGATATATTTGTTATTACAAAGGCAAGCAAATAAAGTTAAATAATTTAAATGATCCTGTTATAATGGGGAAATCATATTTTCCAAATAATATCTTAATTACTAATGATGCTCATAGACAAGCAATATATGATGAATTATTATTTCTAGAACCTGTAAAAAAATTAATTTTATTTTTCGATGAGCCCAACATTGATAATATATGGGGATTTAGTAAAGAAATAATTTGTTCTTCTGTATCCAAATTATTAGCATTTTGTCAAGAAATTCTTGAGTGGGCTCTTGCTCTTGAAATCCTAAATCTCCCAGTAATTCAAAAAGGAGATATTATACTTCGTGATGGGGTTTTACGTTCTATTTACATTAAACAAAAATATCTAATAAAGATAGGTGTTTTGGCACACCGGCTAGGAGTTGTTTTGCTTGCTGTTACTAAAAATTCTCCTATCAAGCTTGAACTTTCATCGTCATTTAAGAAAATAGATTTATATTTGCAACAGGATAAAAAACCATCATATCCTTTTACTATCCAAAAACAACGATGGCAAAAATTATGTTGCTGGTTTGAGGTCAATGATGATGTTTTGTTAAGCGCATACCCTGAAGCTGAAGAAAGGAAAGCAAATCAATCAAGTGACACGCCAAAGGCAAATAAAAATTATAGTATGTTTGCTACAAATAACCTCAATGGAGGGCGAGGATTTGGCATTTTTTATGTAGCCAGACTTGATTATGTAGAAAAGCTACAAAATTATGATTGGGTTGTTCTTGATATGAACATCTTCGATATTATTCCCACAATAACAAAAAAGATGAATGAACGTGAAGTTCGGGTTGCAGAAAGGGACATAGCTTTTCTCGAAAACATCACTAAAGAACTTACACGCTTAACACAAGAACATTATATATTAGGTTATCCTTATCCATTGGTTGAAGTTCATAATTTTGTAACATTAAAAAATGACTTTAATGATGAACTAATAAATCGTGTTAAGGCATCTCTTTATCAATCGCAAATGATGGATCATGTTGATATTGAGAATTTATTTTTAGATATTCATGAGAGGTTTTAATTATGAATCAGGTAACAAAAGATTTTGGTGTATTGTATGGGCAGAAAACGACGGGCGATGCGCTTTTAATTTACTCATCGTATGAAGATTCTAAGGTTAGTCCACAAACGGGCGATTTTATCGTTCTTACTCCTCGTGATGAAGATGGTCATAAATTTTTGGCGCGGGTAGAAGCTGAGATTTATGATGAGGATCCAATTTTTAGAAATCAAGATAAAACATTGGTTGCTGTTCACTATGCAAGAATATCTGAACGAGATTTATCAGATAGAGATAAACAAAAAATGTTCAGTTATACATATAATGTAAAAATATTAGGAACTTTTACATCTGATGGAATGGATTTTTCTACCGCTGTAAGAAAGTTACCAACAGTTTCATATCATGCACGACATATCACCCCTCGTGAATATGAAAAAATACTAAATAAGTCTAATGAAGAAGGGATTGAGATAGGAAAGCTATGTATTGGAGAAAATATTCTTTTTGAAGACAAATCAATAATGTTTGATATAAATAAGCTCAAAGAAAAGAGAACGATGATATTCGCTCAGTCTGGATTTGGCAAAACAAATTTAATGAAAGTGATGTTATATCACATGATCGGTAATACAGGCTATGGTAAATTGATTTTTGATTTGAACGGTGAATATTGTTTCAGTAGTAAAACGACGAAAGGATTAGCGGATATAAATGAACAGAAAATCAAAGAAAACTTAGTTTTGTATACGGATAAAAATTTCGACAAAGAGTTTTACAAAAACAGGTTTGTTTACGGCGGGTTAGTATTAGCCAATCTTCACAGGCATTTGACAGTTTCGGATATACTAACTTTTGGTGCAGGTTTTTCTGATGTTATGAAGTCTTTTCTGCTATATCTTGAGGATGAACAAGTTCAAAGTTTTATACAAAATATTGACACTTATGTTAGAAATCCTCAACAATTACACGTTGAATTTTCTGATTTCTTTGGTGAGCAAAAGACAGATGCAAAAGGCAACCTAAAGGAAGACTTAAGCGCAAGAAAAACCATTATGGCTATCAGAAAAAGAATAAGTAGATTAATTGATGAAGGAAAAGGTTTACATTCTAATAGCTCAACAATGCTGGAAGATATTTTTAAGTATCTCAAACAAGGAAAAACTGTAATTGTCGATTTATCATTGAAAGATAGTTACGATGCAAATGTGTTATCTGCTGTTTTAATCAGAAATCTTTTTGAAAATAACAAAATGTATCATACAGCACAAAATGATACAAAGGTTATTGATACTGTTATCTGCGTGGAGGAGGCGCAGAATGTAATATCAGAAGAATTTGTACGTTCAAATGCTAATCCATTTGTAAGAACGGCAAAAGAGGGACGAAAATTTAAACTTGGAATGATTGCTATCACGCAAAGGCCATCGGCTATTGCTGAAGAGATACGTTCTCAAGCTGAGAATTTTTTTACTTTTTACATGGGAAATACCGATGATATAAAATCCCTTATTAGGTCAAATATCAATTATGATGGTGTTATCTCTCGTTTTATTCAGAATGAAACAATTCCTGGCAATCTATATATGGTATCAGCAAAACAATCATTCGCCTTGCCAGTCAGAGTATTAGAATTTGAAAAATTAGTAGCTGGCAAGACATATGAATAATACTTTGCATCTTTGGAGACAATAAATGGTTTTCCAAACTGTTCCAGCAGCTTTGAAAAATGATATTAATTTTCTCATAACTGATAATCAAAATGAAAAAAATATCATTCGCACAAACAATTTAGAAGAGAAAGTAAATCTTTTAATTATAAGAGATTTGCAGAGATTGAATTGGTCAATTCAATACAAAGAAAAAAAAATAGAAATTACTCCGCCTGAATATTATGATAAAGAAGTAATAAAATATTCCATGTCGATAAAAAGAATGGAAATAATAAATAAAAATAAATCATGGATTGATAACCATATTGACTATGCTCGTAATAATTTGGCTGATGGAGTTGATGTATTAAAATCACAAATTCAACCAGTTATTGAAGTATGCTCAACACAAAAACAATATGATTTATTTCGTCTTTATCGATATTTTTGGTCATCTCCGTATAGCGAATATGTTGGAAGAAGAATTAAATTAATAATACGTGATGCTGGATTGGTAAACAAACCAGTTATAGGTATTGCTGCATTAGGTAGTCCTATTATTCACATTCCTGCGAGAGATAAATATATTGGGTGGAACAAGGACACTAGAACTAAAAAGATTAATTATATGATGGACGCTTATGTAATTGGAGCTCTTCCCCCGTATAATTATTTATTAGGCGGTAAGCTAATATCTGTTTTATTAACATCGAAAGAAATTCGAAGAATATTTAAGAAAAAATACAAGAATACTGCTTATTCAGAATTGGCTGGATTATTTACCACAAGTTTATATGAAAAAAGTTCTCAGTATAACAGGATAGTATATGATGGTCGAAAAATATATGAACCGATAGGAAATACAAAAGGATTTGGAACCTTACATCTTACTATGGAAACAATCAATACTATGGTTGATTATCTTCGAAAAAAAAATATTATTGTAAGTAATGTCTTTGGTAATGGTCCAAGTTGGACAATGCGAGTGATAAGAACTACTGGGGACTTATTAGGATTTGATACTGACCAACTCTTAACACATTCTTTTAAACGAAAAATATATTTTATTCCATTTGCAAAAAATACAAAAAAATATTTAAATGGAGAAAATGAAAAATTGGATTTTTATAGCAAAAACATTGATATTTTAACAGAATATTGGAAAAATAGGTGGTATAATAACCGTAGAAATAATTTTGAAATAATCAAAAAAGTTTTTGATTTTAAAAAAGAAAATTTTATTATATAAGAAAACGATTTTGACACTATATCATTGATAAAAAAAATAGCAATAACTTTATCTATCAATCAAAATTTTCGACATTGATAAATAAATTACAGAGGTTCCAAATGTCTGACCTTCAATTTAAAGCAACTTTGGAAATGCTAATCCCCCTTGTTGTAAAGGAAATAATGATAAGCCGGAAAGTAAATGGACAGGAAGCTTTTGAATTATTGTATTCTTCGTTTCTATACAGTAAACTGGAAATGGAATCTACCAAGTTGTGGCATCTAAGTCAGTTAACACTGGCGAATTTGCTGAACGAGGAACTTGAGACAGGAACCATTACTTTTCCTGAGGAGGCATAGCAATGAGCGATAATGCCGAATTTATTGCTTACTGTCTGGAAGAGTACAAATCCGCATACGATATGAAAGGAAAAGAAGTCATGGCGCTTTTTAAAAAATACAATATCATTGATTATATTGTTTCCTGTTATGGAGCCCTGCACACCATGGGCGGGCTTGCTATTGCAGAAGATATTCAATCGCTTATTGATGAAACCCGACATAACCCCAAAATATTACTTGCCTGACCGTAACGCCTTTACAATTTTCAGCCACTCATAGTATACTTTTCTGTATTTGGCAGATGTCGAACATTTTATCTCTTGTTGAAAAAGAAGAATACCTTACGCAGCAGCTAATTACCTATATTGGCAATAAAAGAGCATTGTTAAATTTTATCGGTAATGGGATAGGAATAGTTCAAAAAAAAGTAGGAAAGAACAAATTAAAAGTATTCGATGTTTTTAGCGGCTCGGGAGTTGTGGCCAGATATTTTAAGCAATTTGCCGATCTATTAATAACAAATGATTTGGAAAAATATTCTACACTGATCAATGAATGTTATTTATCCAATGTTAGTTCTCTGGATTTACATTGTTTACAGGATTATTATCACCAATTATTACATAAAGCAGAGAGCATGCTACAGAGCGGTATAATCAGAGAATTATATGCTCCGGCAGATGAAAAAAATATTCAGGCAAACGATCGTGTTTTTTATACCATCAGAAATGCAATGTATATTGATACAATAAGGCAATTGATAGATGCTATACCTGAAAACGAACAAAAATATTTTCTGGCGCCTTTATTGTCTGAGGCGTCTGTTCATGCCAATACCTCGGGAGTTTTTAAAGGGTTTTATAAAAATAAAGAAACGGGCATCGGCCAATTCGGGGGATTAAACCAGAATGCATTGTTCAGGATAACAGGTGATATAAAACTGCCTTTCCCTGTTTTTAGTAATTTTGAAACTGAAAATATTATTTGTAATGGAAAGGCCAATGAAATTATTGGATCCTTACCGGAGGTTGATATTGCATACTTGGATCCGCCGTATAATCAACACCCATATGGTTCAAATTATTTTATGCTGAATTTGATTTTGGAATATACATATCCGGAAAAAATGAGTGCAATATCGGGAATTCCATCTGATTGGAATCGCTCTGATTATAATAAAGGGAATTATGCATGTTCTGCTTTGTCAGATTTGGTTAATAATGTCAAAGCAAAATATGTCTTAATATCTTTTAACTCAGAAGGTTTTATTAAACTTGATGATATGAAAGAAATGCTAAACAAGATTGGAAAAGTTACTGTTCTTGAAACAAGGTATAATACATTCCGGGGGAGTAGGAATTTAAGTAATAGAGAAATGCATGTAAAGGAATTCTTGTACTTATTGGAAAAATAATGCGGCAATGCTGTGATATATGGGTTCTTCCGGAATGTATATATTTTTCTCTTTGATTATGAAGAAACCGCTATTCCGGTTCTAACGGCATAAATCGCTATCTGGGTCCGGTCGCGAAAGCCGGTTTTTTGCAGTACAGAAGAAACATAGTTACGAATAGTCCCTTCGGTAAGATGAAGCTTCTCAGCAATTTCTTTGTTGGTGTAACCCTTGCCCACATATCCCATGATTTTCATTTCCGACGGGGAAATGGTCCGGGGAAGTTTTGCCGTGGGATCATTGCCTTGATTCCTTTTTTCCCGCTTTCTAATCTTTCCGGGCTGAGTAGTGCGGAGATCTCCCCTGGATTTTACGATGTTTCCTGCCAGACCAGTGACGATTGTTTTTAATTTAAGAAAAATGTCCGGATCCGTAAAACTCCCTCCATAATAAACTGCACGGATCGCATGGCACAGTAAATTGCTGTTTTCCTGTCTGGTAATATATCCCGAAACGCCGCTAAAAAGAACAGAAAAAACCCTTCGTTCACTGTTATCCCCATTAATGATCACCGAAGTATGGGGAGAGCGGTATTTTATAAGTGCGGCGGTTTTTATGCCGTCCCCCAGGGGAAGATGTGTATCCATAAGGACGATATCTGGCTTGTGGAGATCGACCAGTTTTACCGCCTCGTAACTGTCGCCTCCAACGCCAACAATTTTAAAATCATTTTGATTTGACAGGTACTTGCAAAGATAATTTCGGAATTCCTCCTGACCGTCCGCAATTACAATTCGTATCATTGTTACTTCTCCTGCAAGATTATTTTTCTCTCTATATCATTTTTTATCGGTTTCCATTGAGTTTTTGAAGTTTTTACGGACAAAGAATTTGACACTTGTAAACATCTAAACGCCAAAATATCAGCTATTAGCTGATATTTTGGCTAAAAAAAATTCCTCTTGACATTCCCTTTCTGTTATGCTAAACTTGACCATCTCCAGGGTAATAAGGGCCTGGAAAAATACAAATTCTAACCTATTGGACATAATCATGCAGTATTTCGATACTCACGCCCATATTGGGCTCATTGTTGATGACCCTATTGAGCAGCTCATTGTTATTCAGGAAGCCCGCCAGGCCCAAGTTGCCCGGCTGGTGTCGATCTGTAACAGTCTCCACGACTTTGCAACGGTCTATGAAAACCTCAAATCCGCCGTCAATGTGTACCACGCCGTGGGGGTTTCCCCATCGGAGGTGCAAAATCCCGGTAAAAACTGGCTCCAAACCATCGAACAGAGCGTAACCCTTCCCCGGGTTGTCGCCATAGGGGAGATCGGCTTGGACTATTACCGGAAATTTGGAGACAAGAATTCCCAAATTGAACTGTTTATTACCCAGCTTGACCTGGCGGCCAAGCTTAACATGCCGGTAATTATCCACAACCGGGATGCGGGTCACGATGTGCTGGACATTTTAAAAGACAGGATCCCCCCCAAAGGGGGAATTCTTCACTGCTATTCGGAGGATGCGGAATACGCTAAAAAAGCCCTGAATTTGAACCTGCTTTTCTCTTTTGCGGGGAATTTGACCTACCGGAACGCCCGGAATCTCCACGAAACTCTGGATGTACTCCCTCTGGATCGCATCCTTATTGAGTCTGAAAGCCCCTTTATGGTGCCGGCGGACTACCGGGGTAAGCGGAATATGCCAAAATACCTGCCCCTGACTGTCCGGTTTATGGCGGAAATGCTGGAAATGGACGAGGAAGAACTGGCCGCTCAGCTTTGGAACAATGCAAACCGTTTCTTCGGCCTTCCCAGCGAATAGGTGAATGGGGTAACCATTGGCTCCCTGGAACTGAAGGGCAATCTTTTTCTTGCCCCCGTGGCCGGGTACACCGATCGGGCTTTTCGCTCCATTTGCTGTGAACTGGGGGCGGATTTTTCTTACACCGAACTGATTTCTTCCGAAGCCCTGACTCGCAATCCCCGGCACTATGCGCTGGACAGCCCGGTGAACTGTTCATCGGGCACATTGACCCCCGGCGCTGCCCTAATTAAGCGGGGAAGGGGGGAAAAACGATATGGGATACAGCTTTTTGGCGCAAACCCGGATGTTTTGGGCCGGGCCTGCGCCCTGCTGGCTCCTCTCGGGCCCGATGCGGTAGACCTGAACGCGGGCTGCCCGGTCCCCAAGGTAACAAAAACCGGCGCCGGTTCTGCCCTGATGCGGGACCCGCTCCGGCTGGGGCATATCCTGGAAGTCATGGTTCGTTCTAGCCGGGAACACCTGGGGAATGTTCCGGTAACGGTAAAGATGCGGGCCGGCTGGGACAACAATTCAATAAACTACCTTGAATGCGCCCGGACTGCGGTCGAAGCGGGAGCAGCCATGGTAAGCCTTCATCCCCGGACCCGGGCCCAGGGCTACGGCGGCAAAAGTTCCTGGTCCTTTATTGCCGATTTGGTTACCCGCCTTCCTGTTCCCGTTGCCGGTTCCGGCGATCTCTATACCCCGGAAGATGCCCGGCATATGTTTGACGAAACCGGCTGCGCCGCTCTGATGTTCGCCCGGGGAGCCATGGGAAATCCCTTTATTTTTTCCACAACCAAGTCCCTTCTTGCCGCCGGAACATGGACACCCCCTGGAAAAACTGAACGGCTGGAAATTGCCCTGCGGCACCTGGAAATGCTGGCGGAGGATCTGGGGGAAAGGCGGGCCTGTCTGGAAATGCGTAAACAGTTTTGCGCCTATACCAAAGGCATAAACGGAGGAGCGGCCCTGCGGGAAAAAATTGTCCGATCCGAAACTGTTGCGAAATACCGGGAATTGTTGTTATAGTACTGTAATGAAAAACAAGATCAGTTTTGCCCTGTTATTTACAGCCATTACCCTTTCCCTTCCTGCCCAAACCAGAGAACCGCCGATAAGCGCCGAACCGATTTGGGAACAGGACCTTAGGGGAACCGTGGCCGGCCTTCCTACCCTTCAGGCGGAATCGGCAGTGGTGGTTTTGGAAGAAGGGGATGTCAAATCTTACAGCCGCTTCGGTAACTGGCTCTGGACCTACAATGCCGGAGAAAGACTTACTCCCCATGCCAGCCGGGCCCGGGAAGGTACCACCTATGTTTGTACCGCCAGCGGAGTGGTTATCGCCATTAACCGGGTAGGCAGGGAATTGTGGAAACTGAATCTGGAAACCCCCATTACTTCTCCTATTATCGTAGGCTGGGACGGCAGGCTTTTTATTCCCGCGGGGTCAAAAATGTTCTGCCGGACCGCATCGGGGTATTCCTTGTGGGGCATTGATTTGGGAAGTCCCATTTTTGTAAAACCCGTGCTGGATCGCCGGGGCGGACTTGCCATGGTACTGGATAACAATCGGTTAACCCTGGTCAGCCACCTGAGTACCGTAGAGCAATTCCAACTCAATTCAAAACCTCTTCATATTGTTCCCCTTGAAACATCAATGGGGAAAGATTCGTTTTTTCTTTTTTATGCCAACGGCGCGGTGGAATGGATCTACCGGGAAAATGGAAAGCTGACCAGTAAATCGCTGCCTTCTCTTCCCCAAACGCCGGCGGCGGCGGCAGGCTGGCAGGACAAAGTTGCGGTAACGCTCCGGGATGGCAGAGTTCAGCTTCTTTCCACCCCAGAGGGCGAAGTACTGTGGACCGAAAACAGCCATGAGACTGCCGCCGAACGGGGAACAGGAGTTGTGGAACCCTATTGGGCGGGCATGCAGTTTGATGAGCGGGGGATCTACACCCTTTCCGCCAAAGGAGTTACGGGCTTTAGAGAATCTGACGGCGCACGGCTGTGGATACTCCGCATTACCGGAGCAGCGACAATTCCTTCGTTCAGCGACGAGGGCTACCTTTACTCCGGCGGTACCGACCGTTACCTCCATGCGTACCGGGTCGAGGAACGGAAACGGAACATACCCCGGTCCATATACGGACCTGCTCCGGAAGGTTCCTACGGCCTGGGGAATCCTCCTCCTTCGTCATGGGCCAGTGCAGGGGTAACCCGCTATGATCCGCAGATCATAAAAATGATGTACGACGAAATTGAAGATGCCATTAAGTCCGGACAGGTTGGCGAAAATGAGACCGAATATGTGGCCTATTTAATGGAAGTGGCGGGAATTTCTTTTTCCCCCACCTATTCGCCGGTCAGACCCCAGGTGCAAATTCTCGATCGGGCCGATTATATCCGGCAGCTGGGGTACCTTGGTTCCCGGGAAACGATTCCTTTTTTGACCAGGCTTTTTGCCCATAAATTTACCACCGGCGCCCATGCAGGTACCTATGAAGATCCGGAAATCCTAAAAGCCTGCTGCGAAGCCATTGGACGTATCGGGGTAGATCCTTCCGGAGATGCAATCCGGGCCTTTACCTACCTCTTGGCTCCGGATAATGCTACCATGGATCCAGGGGCCTTGATCGCTGCGGCCACCGCCACCAGGGATCTATGCCGTTTTTCCGGCCCCCCCCTGGCGGATGCGGGAATAAGGCTTTTGCGGGCCTTTACCGCCACGGATTTTCCCAATGTGGTGAAACGTCATGCTACTAATCTGCTGGAGAATCTGTACCGGTAGCTTGCTGTCATCTGCCCCGGAACGCCTGCCAGGGATTAATGCGAAAGCGGATTAAAAAATACAGCCACCCCGCGGCGAATCCAAAAAGATGGGTCAGGTGAGCCACCCTGCTCTGTATGCCGGTCATTGAAAAAAACAATTCCAGGGCAGTAAAGCCCAGGACCATTACCGGGGCCCGCAGGGGGATGATCCCCCAGATGTAGATAATGGCATCGGGGAAAAAGGCGGCAAAGGCCAGTTCCACCGCAAAAAGGGCTCCGGAGGCGCCCAATAGGATCGCTGGAGAATTCGTAAAATGATATACCGCAAAAGATAGAATTCCCGCCAGAGTTCCGGTAACAAAATAGTACAAAAGAAATTCCCTGCTCCCCATCCGCCGTTCAACCTGGATCCCAAAGATAAAGAGCCCCAGCATATTAAAAAGTATATGAGTAAAACTTCGAGGATCATGGACAAACATATAGGTAACAAACTGCCATACCCAGCCTTCGATTATCAGGTAGGGGTTCATCGCCAATAAGCCGGTTATCCACGGAATTAGGCGCTGGGCCAGGAAAACTAGCACATTGATTCCAATTAAATAATAGACAATAGAGGAATAACTGTAGCGGAATGACCCGCGTAGTATTTTCATTACATAACCATACGCTGAAGCAGGTTCTCTTGCAAGCCGATATTTATAGCATGATGCGGGTTTTGTTGGGGCTTTTATGCATTGCCCTTCCCATTTCTGCCCAGGAAGTGCTGCGGGGGGAAGTAAAGATAGAACTGGAACAGGTCCGGGGTTTTTCTATTGAAGAAATTGCCGACAATCGCATTTTAGAAATTGCGGAAGCCAGGGCTGCGGCGCGGGAAGAAGCGGCCCGGTATTTCGGAGTGATGATCTACGGGTGGTCCTTCCATTACGAGGTGGGGGAACGGGCCCGAAACATAGAAGAAAAACTGGAATTGACCCCTCTGGGGACGATCAGCGCCAATGATCCCCGGCTTGAAGTAACCGATGTTCAGCTGAAGGGCCCAAACCTGTATCTGTGGGCCGATTACCGTCCCGAAGAAACTCAGCGCTACAGGTTGGCCAAATGGAAGGCGGACAAGGTCAGAACCGCCCAGGGTTACGGACAGAGTTCTCTGGAGAACAAATATGCCGCTCTGGAGGACGCAGCCCGGGCCGCCCTTAGGGCTATACTCCGGGGCAGCGAGCGGAACCGCCCTAAGGAAGTATCCGGCTACATCAGCCTGGCGGCTTTTCCCCGGTACTGGATGGACAAAGGCCAATGGACTGCTTCGGGCCGTTTCCGGATAGAAATCATAGAAATCCTGCCTTTTGCCGCTTATTAAGACTTTTTTCCCTGGATACTTTTACTGCTTTCATTGAATTTAAGAAGAAAAATAACACTGGACAGAAAAAGAAAACCATCCTATAATTGAGCAAAAGAAATGGCATTTTTTAAGGCTTCCTTGCCGGGGACATTACTTTGTATTGTAGTATTGTCATTGCTGTTTCCGGCCTGCGAAAGGACCGGCTTGCCGGGTGACGCAGGACAGTTAATAAATTCCCAGGACAGTTTTCCTGTCTACGCTTCCTACAGGGACATACCGGGTGTAACCCAGGAAGAAATTAACGCCATCGAAGAATTCCGCAAGAATGGCCGGACCTTTGTGTACGGAGCTTATCTTACTTCAGAATGTTTTGACGATGCCGGCCATATAGGCGGATTTGGAGTGTTGTTCTGCCAATGGCTTAGCAGCTTATTCGATCTCAATTTTACCCCGGTCATTTATGAATGGACCGATCTGTTAAGCGGTCTGGAAGCGGGGACAATCGACTTTACAGGAGAATTGACCGCCACTCCTGAACGGCTGACAACATACCTTATGACCAGTACCATAGCCCAGCGAACGGTGATTATTACCACGGTTACCCATCATCCCGATCCTGCGGCCGTGTCCACATGGCGGAAACCGCGCTTTGGTTACCTGACCAATTCCGTTACCTCTGCCATGATCCAGCCAACCCTGTCTTTCGAAACAGATACGATCTTTGTTGATTCTACAGAAGAAGCCTACCGCCTGCTCAGGGAAGAAAAAATAGATGCCTTTATCGAAGACGGGTACGAGGGAGTGGTAACAGTTCAAAATGATTTGACCATAGCGGAAATTATTCCCGCCGTTTACAATCCCGTTTCCATGGCGGCCCGAAAGGCAGAACTGGCTCCCATTATTTCGGTGGTGCAAAAATATTTAAACCAGGGTGCTCTTTACCAGATGGTAAGTTTGTACAATCAGGGATACAAAGATTACTTTACCTATTGTTTTCATGCTTCCCTTACGGAAGAAGAAAAGGCTTATGTATCATCCCGTGACGGCAGCCAGGGCGATATAAAGCCCATTCCCTTTGTCATGGAAAAAGATAACTATCCCTGGGCGTTCTACGATAAAACCGAAAAAGCCTGGCAGGGAATAGCCTGGGATGTGCTAAAAAAAATTGAGTCCATCAGCGGCCTCCATTTTGAAGTAGTCAGTACCAAGGACGATACCTGGTCGGATAATCTTGTCCAGCTTGAAAGAGGCGAGGGATCGTTTGTTTCAAAACTGATCCGCACTAGTGATCGAAAAGACCATTTTCTCTGGAGCGAAGTTCCTTATGCCACAGATAATTTTGCCCTCCTGTCAAAAAAGGAAGCCCCTGATGTAGGGATTAACGAAATTCTCTATTCCAGGGTTGGACTTTTGGCTAATTCAGCTTATTCCGAGTATTTTCCCCTTTGGTTCCCCAATCATCCCAATATGGTAACATTTCTCACCAGGGCAGAAGCCTTGAAAGCTCTTGATAAGGGTGAAATAGACCTTTATATGGGAACCAGAGACACAATCCTTAACCTGACCAATTACATGGAAAAACCTGGATACAAGGTAAATTTGGTCTTCTACCAAACCGCCGATTCATACTTTGGCTTTAACCCAGACGAAAAAATTCTCTGTTCGGTAATCAGCAAAGCCCAAGGGTTGGTAAATACGGAACTTCTGGAAAACCGCTGGTTAAGCCGGACCTTTGATTACCAGCATAAACTTATCAGTCAAAGACAGTTCTATCTGATCGGTTTTTCTATAGCCCTGGGGGTGATAGTTTTTCTCCTTTTCGCTCTTCTGCAAAAGTCCAAAAAATCAAGACATCATCTTAAGGTGCTGGTCAGACGGCGGACCAGGGAACTGGAAATCCAAAAAGACGCCGCCCAAAACGCATTCAAGGTAAAAAACCGCTTCTTGGCAAACATGAGTCACGAGATTCGTACCCCCCTTAATGCAATCATTGGTCTTTCCATAGCGGAACTGGAACGGGCCCGTCCGGAATCCAAAGAAAACCTTTCTTCTATTAGCCGTTCCGGTTCCACCCTGCTCACCCTGATTAATGATCTTCTGGAAATTTCCAGCATCGAATCGGGGGATATACAGCTTAAGAACGAAGATTACTCGCTGCCCATATTTATCAACAACGTAACTGTTTCGACAAAAGTAAGGATTGGAAACAAAAAAATCAATTTTCAGATCGAAACGGATGAAAACCTGCCGGTTAAACTTCATGGCGATATACGCCGGGTTAAACAGATCCTGATAAATCTCCTTTCCAATGCTGTTAAGTTTACCAACGAAGGAACTATCACCCTGCGTACCGGTTTTATAAGACCGGACAAGGAAGGCGAGATTATTTTGTACTTTGAGGTCAGCGACACAGGAATCGGAATCCAGAACGAAAACATGGAGAAGATCTTTACCGATTATGGCCAGATCGATACGGAAAGCAGCCGTGCCACCGGCGGCGCCGGTATGGGCCTCCTTATCTCCAAAAAGCTCGCAGAACTGATGGGTGGAAATCTAACTGCAGTAAGCAACTTTGGCAGGGGCAGCGTTTTTGCCGTCTATATACCTCAAAAAATTGGAAGCAAAACAATTCTGGGTATAGATGCGGTGGAAAAACTTAGGACCTTTAGCTGGAAAGAAGATCAGGAAGAAAAACTGTTCCTTCCCTATGCCCGGGTATTGGTGGTGGACGATGTGCAAACCAACCATGCGGTGGCTAAGGGGATTATGAAACCCTACAAGATGATCGTAGATTCCGTTATGTCCGGTCAGGAAGCGGTAGACCTTATTTCCAGGGCGGAGATGCATTACGATGCAATTTTTATGGATCACATGATGCCCGGTATGGACGGCGTAGAGGCGGCTAAATTAATTCGGGAACTGGACACCGGTTATGCCCGAGACATACCGATTATTGCCCTTACTGCCAATGCCGTACCGGGAATTGAAGAACTGTTCCTTGCCAACGGTTTTAACGCTTTTATGACCAAACCCATTAACGTTAATGTATTGAATACCGTATTGAATAAATGGGTCAGGGATGAAGCAAAAGACGAGATCTTTGCCAGTGTTGCACTGGAAGAAGAAGAACAAACACAAGACGGGATTTTAACCGCCTATAACATCGAAGGGGTGGATTTGCTCGCCGGTGCCGCCCAGTTTGGCGGAGAAGAAAATTATCTTGAGATTGTAAAAGTTTTTGTCAACGATACTCCAAAACTGTTAAAGGAAGTTCAAAATTTTTTAAATGGATTCCGTATTATGCCGGCGGCGGCGGCGGCGGCCCTGGATTCTCTAAAGAACTATACGATTACGGTTCATGGCATTAAAGGTTCCTGTTATGGAATTTGCGCCACTCCGGTGGGAGACCTGGCCAAGGAACTGGAAATGGCCGCAAAAGCCCAGGACTTAAACATGGTAATGGAATTGAATAATCAATTCATCGAAGCCACGGAAAAACTGGTGGATGAACTCAAAGTGCTGATCCCCAAAAAAGATGAAAAACCCAAGGAACAAAAAAATACTCCGGACCCGGCGATACTGCAGAAATTGCTGGATGCCGCCCGATCTTATAACATCAACAATATACTCGATACCCTTGATGAACTGGAACAGTACGATTATAAAGAAGACAGCAATCTTGTTTTGCAGCTTCGTGAAGCGGCGAACAATTATGAATATGGCGATATAATTAGACTCCTTTGTTCTATTCCTGAAGTCAGAGATGACGACTCTATCGACTCGGAAACTGCCGGGTAATTCTGTTTAAAATCATGCAGTCTTTTAAAAACTAAACCTTCTCAAAACCCGGAAAAATTGATACCCTAAAGCAAAGGAATCGTATGGATCTGCACAGCACAATAAAAAACCTCCATCCTCTGGAGATAAAAATTCTCCTTTACTATAAAAAAAGCGATGAGCTTACCATCGACCGGGTTGAAAAAGATTTAAACCTGAAAAGCGGTAATGGCAACCAGGCTCTATCCTGGCTTGAGGGAAAGGGCATTGTGCAGGAACTGCGCCGAACAGCTTCGGTTTTTTATGAATTGACGGGACTTGGTCAGGAGTGGAAGGAAAAGGGAAGTCCGGAAGAACGGATCCTTGAACTAATACGGCAAAGGCAAAAAACGATGCAGGATAGGCCGAAGCTGCCCGAAATTGCCCAGGCCCTTAAAATGGAAAACAAGGATATTGGCAGTGCCTTTGGCAGCCTGTCAAAATTAGGCGTGCTGGCGATGGACGGCGAAAAAAAAGTAACTATCACCCTGCCCTTGGAGCATCTTGACAATCCGGAAAAAAATCCGTTGTTAGCGCATTTTACCCTTATGCAGGGCCTCTTTAATAAAGTAATCATGGATGGCGGCATATTGGCTGAAACATCCCTTAGTGATGCCGAAAAAAAAATCATTGCCAGTATCGCCAAAAAACGCGGGGCGGACAATGCAGCTTTCCGCCTGATCGAACGGGAAATTGTGGTCTTTGGTTTTACCACGGCGGAAGACGGCTCTGTCCCTGCAGAAAAAGCCGCCGCCATACTCAAAGCTCAGGGTATTACCGGCGAGGAAATTGGTGTTCTGACAACGGAGATGCTTGCCGAGGGAAGTTGGAAGGGGAGGGCTTTCCGTTCCTACAATGTAAAGGTTCCCCCTACCCGGCTTGTTCCCGGGCGGACCAATCCCTATGCGCAATTTCTGGAAAATGTAAAAGATAAACTTGCTTCTTTGGGGTTTGAAGAATTCGACGGCTCCCTGGTGGAAACAGAATTCTGGAATTCCGATGCCCTTTTTATGCCCCAGTTCCATTCCGCCCGGGACATCCACGATGTATACCGGATTGCAGAACCGGCTCATGCCAGAACCATTGAAGAACCCTGGCTTTCCAATGTAGCCGCCGCCCACGAAAATGGAGGCACTACCGGAAGCCGGGGATGGAACTATGCTTTTGACCGGGACTTTACCCGCCATCTTATCCTTCGCAGCCAGGGGACTGTCCTTTCCGCCAAAACCCTGCCGGCGGCAAAAATTCCCGGCAAGTACTTTGGTATAGTCCGTTGTTTTCGTTATGACCGGGTAGATGCTACCCACCTCCCTGACTTTTACCAAACAGAAGGTATCGTTTTGGGAGAAGAGGTAAACCTAAAAACCCTTTTGGGAATGCTGGAAATGTTCGCCCTGGAAGTAGCGGGAGCAAAAGAGGTAAAGTACGTTCCCGGTTATTTTCCCTTTACCGAACCTTCTGTGGAAGTTCACATCAAGCATCCCGTCCTGGGCTGGTTCGAATTGGGCGGTTCGGGAATTTTTCGGCCCGAGGTGACAGAAAGCCTGGGTGTCCATGTACCGGTGGCAGCCTGGGGGATTGGTATTGACCGCATGGCCCTGATGGCCCTGGGACTTAACGACTTACGGGACCTGTTCAGCTACGACATCGAAAGCGTGCGGCTCAGGAGGACCAAAGCGGCGGCGTCCATGCCAAAGGCCTAGATTTTCCCGGCTCTTTCAGATGTCATTTTTTATATGCATGCTTTTCCAGTCCAGCTTCCTTGTTAGGAACATAACGATGCCGCAGATAACAAACGCCGCTATTGACCCGATAAGGAGCGCCCAGTCCTCGGCGTTAAGGGTAAGGTACAAGACAAGGTACAACAACGCCATGACAAGGCCCATATATGCGCTGCGGGTCCAGTTTTCCAGCAGTGAACGGGCATATAGTGTCATCATAAGGGTGAGTGCAGAAGCGGCAATAAGGTAGGCAATGGAAAAAGAAAGATGCTCCGAAATTGACAAAAGCAAAAGGTAAAAAATAACATTGGCCAGCCCTGAAAGCATATATTGCGCGGGATGGAACGATTTCTGCGAAAAAATTTCCAGAAAGAACAGCGTTAAAAAAGGGATGACCAAAAATAAAACAGCGTATTTTACAGCGCGCTCGTTCAACGCATAATGATCAAGGGGCTTAAAAAAATCAACGCCGAACAGCTCGCGCCTGAAATTAATATTTCCGTCATTTTCACCTTTTTCACCGGTAATCCAAAAAAGTGGAATAGAACGGCTTAAATAACTGATTTCCCATTCAGCGTCAAAACCGCTTTCCGAGAATGTGTGTTCCGCGGGTAAAAATCCCCCCTGATAGGACGGCGAAGGCCAGTTGGAACGAACATGTGTCTGGGTGATTTCCCCGATGGGAAGGGCCCGGATGGATTTTCCGCTTTGTACGGAAATCTGTATATCAAATGTATTCGGGCCGGCTGTGTCAAAGGGACTGGAGGCATTGATACCGCCGCTTCCCATGTAGCCGATGGAAAAATTCCGGTTTCCTGGCTTAAAGAAAAGTTCACCGCCGTTCCAGTCTGCTTTTATGATTCTGCGGATACCTTTTTGGCTTGTCAAGCCAATGATAATTTCCGCCTGCTGGGGAAATAGTTCCTGGTTTGGTTTAAGTTCACCCCTGACCCGCTCAAAACTAAAAGAACCTGTCAACAAAACATCGCCGGAAAAAAGCGCAACAGAAAAAATACCCCGGGTTTTTTTTTGTACGGAAAAATCCGCTTGTATGTCCACATCCTTTGGCGTAATCCAAAGCGCTTTTTCGTGCTGCACTATTTCGATTTTTTCGCCCTCTTTCTCTGTTTTTGTGCGTAATTCTTCGAGCTCAACAATAGGTATGCGGATAATGGGACCATACAGTACAAACTGGTCTCCCCAGGCTTCCATGATAGATTCCTCCGCCTCGACTGCACGGTGACTACGTTCGAACACCAGTGAACGAATCATTGAAATGGGAATGAGAAAAACAAAAATAAGGAGAACGAGCATGGCAATTTTAAATCCGCCGCTGGAAGTAATATCCCTGAATTTTCTAGGTTTATATTGATCTGACATACAAGCCTCCAGCATTAGTATACCGTACATTTCTAAAAAAAACAGATCATAGACGCCGGGTCAAAAAACAGTTATAATTCCGTTCAGGAAAACAGGATGCCCAAAATTGAAGTCAACGAAGAAGTTTTTTATACCCTTGCGGATTTACCCGGCGGAACCGGATCATCTTTCACCAAGGAAATATTTGAAGAAGCCCTAACCTGCGCCAAGGCGGAACTTGACGAAGACAGTGATAAAACACTTCCGCCTTCGGAGCGGATACTTAAGATTGAATTAAACGATACTAACCGCCCCGACCTTTGGGGAACCGCTGGCTGCGCCCGCCAGATTCGAGTGTACAACGGCGGCACCATTCCTGATTATCCTTTCTTCGCCGGTAATTCCCGGGGACCCGGAGCCGGCAGCGGCGGGAACCAGCCTGCAAAGTATGAGATAATTGTTGAAAAAACCGTACAGCAGGTCCGGCCATACCTTTCGGGTTTTGTCGCTTCCGGAAAGGCAATCAGCGATCCCATGCTTCGAGACATGATTCAGACACAGGAAAAACTGGCCTGGAATTTCGGACGAAAGCGTCGGACTATTTCCATGGGACTTTACCGGATTTCAAAAATACAGTGGCCCATCATCTACAAGGGAGTGGATCAGGACAGCGTGTCCTTTGTACCCCTGCAATGGGATATGCCCCTTACTTTGCGGGAAATTCTTAAGCAGCACCCCAAAGGAAAGGAATTTGCCTTTATTCAGGAACATGAGCAAATTCATCCCCTGTTAACCGATGCTAAGGGAAATATTCTTTCCTACCCGCCCATTATCAATTCTGCCGATATTGGTGCGGTTTTGACGGGAGATACGGATCTCTTTGTGGAACTTACCGGGACCGATCAAAATTCAGTTACCCTGGCGGCGTCCATTGTTGCCTGTGACCTGTCGGACAACGGCTTTACTATTGAACCGGTGGAAGTGAACTACGGGTACGATACGCCCTTTGGGCAGAAATGCGTTACTCCCTATTATTTTCAGGAACCGGTGTTTTGCTCCCTTGACCGGATAGAGAAATATTTGGGAGAGGCGATCAGCGCTGATGACTGCGTAAAAGCCCTAGCTCGTATGGGAGTCAGAGCGGAAAAAGCAGATGCCATTGAAAAAGGAGCCGTCGGTCCTGAAACAGGCGGCGTCAGAGCCTGGCCGCCCGAATACCGGAATGATTTTCTTCACGCTGCAGATGTGATGGAAGACATTATGATGGGCCGGGGACTTAATACCTTTAAACCTGAACGTCCCCGGGATTTTACCGTGGGCCGTCTTGCGCCGGTTACGATCCTTAGCCGCCGGATCAAGGAAACAATGACAGGCATGGGTTATCAGGAAATGATTTACAACTACTTGGGTTCCCGCAAAGACCTGGTGGAAAGGATGAGGGGAACGGACAGCCGGATTATTCAAATCTCAAACCCCATGACGGAAAACTACGAATATGTAAGGGACAGCATTATCGCATCCCTTATGCAGAGCGAATCCGTTTCAGGTAACGCCATGTATCCCCACAGGATATTTGAAACGGGGAAAATTGCATATCTGGACGAAAATGAAAATTATGGGGCATCTACCCGGCAATATCTGGGTTTTCTCCATGCGGGTTCAGATGTAAACTTTAATACTATTGCGGGGCAGCTTCAAACGTTGTTTTATTATCTTTCCTTGGACTATGATGCAGAAGAATCGGAGGATCCCCGCTTTATCCCCGGACGGGCCGCAGCAATTTTATATCAGGGAAAGCGTATAGGGATCTTTGGCGAAATTCACCCGGAGGTACTGGAAAACTGGGGTGTCACCGTACCTTGTACCGCCTGCGAAATGGATGTAGAAGCCCTGCTGTAGTAAGGTTATGAAAAATTTCAACGAGCAGGAGATCGAAAGGGAAATTAATAAAGAGTATTGATGAATTGGGGTTTTCCATAATTGACGTTCCCCATCAAAAACCAGTAATCTTAATTCACTGCGGCCGTCGTATAACGGCATTACCCTAGCTTCCCAAGCTCGTGACGCGGGTTCGACTCCCGTCGGCCGCTAAAATATCCTTAAATTAAGCGTCTCAGCGGGTTTATTACCAGAAAAACATCGATTTTATGGTTTTTCCATGCCTCAAGGGATATATTTTACTAGGGGACAATAGTACCCAATGGAAGAAATATGGAAACAGCGGCATCATTAAATGATTCAGGTATCGCCCTCACGGAAGCCCAGCGGCCCGACGAGGCAATTCTCTTGTTTTCCAGAGCTCTGAAAATTGAGCCGGAAAACCCTCTGCTTTGGCTAAATCTGGGTATTGCCCAGCAGCATACAGGAGAATACGAAGAAGCCCTGACCAGTTTTCAAAAGGCCATAAGCATCGATGACACGCTGGACGAAGCCTGGCTTTCCATGGGACTCATCCACTATGAGCAAAAGCAATTTGAGCTGGCCGAAGACTGTTATCACTTTTCCCTTGCCCAGAATGAAAATTCACCAAAAACCTGGAATAATCTGGGGGTCCTTTATTTTGTTCAAGAATACTATGAAGAAGCCCGGCATTGTTTTGAAGAAGCAGTGGCCATGGCGCCCCTGTACGAAGAAGCCCTTTTTAACCTGCGGGATGTATGCCGGGAACTAAAAGATTATCAGGCATCGGCGGAATTTGGCCGAAGCCTTTCTGAGCTTCCCCGGCACAGGCTTTAATCAGAGTGAGGATTCTCTATGTAGCGGAGCTGGTTGGTAAAGCCGGCATTCATGCTCTAAAAAAAGCCCTCCCGGGCCTGAAAAAAGAGCGGACTATCCACTTTACCCTGGTTTGTGCAGACGGTGCTACGGGAGGAAATGGTTTGGGCCGCCACCACGCGGGATACATCCGCAAACTCGGCGCCGACGTAATCACCACCGGAGACTGTTGTTTTTATAAGAAAGATTTAGTAGAAACCTGGGCACCCTATGTGCTGCGTCCGGCCAACCTTGGCGGTATGGATACAAACACGAATGAACGGGTTCCCGGCTTCGGCTGGCGGGTATTTAAAACTGCCGTAGAAGGAGCGGAAATAAAGGTGGCGGCGGCGGTACTGTTGGGGGCGAATTTTATCCGGCTGAAAGCAGATAATCCCTTTACCAGAATTACATCGCTTCTGGAAAAACTTCGCTCACAAACACCCTTTGTTGTACTGGATTTCCACGCCTGGGCCACCGGAGAAAAACGAACCCTCTTTACCGCCGCCGCCGGTTCCTGTACAGCGATAATCGGTTCCCATGGCAGGGTACAAACTGCGGACGAAGAAATCCTGGATGGTACGGCAGTAATCTGTGATGCCGGCAGAACCGGCAGTACCGAGTCAGTGGGAGGAAATGACATTGCCAGCCGGATCCGGGAATACCGTTCAGGGATCCCCGATTGGACCAAGGACGCCTGGGACAAATGCGAACTTCAAGGGGTGATCATCGAAACGGATGATCAGGGGAGGGCGCTGTCTATAGAAAGAATACGGATACCAGTAGAACAAACGTAACCGTATATTCATTTTCTTCAAGAGCAGCCATTAGATGAGCAATTGTATCCTCTTTGGTATCCATGAATTTTGTCATGTCCCATATCATTTTTATCTATTCAATTACCTCATCAACCTTCCTCTGTAATTCCCCCGTCAAATACAGCACATTGACAATCTTTTGGTAATGTTGAATCTCATCATAATCGAGTGTTTTGCCTTTGCGGTCTTTGAGCCACTTCTGCGCTGGCTGGTAGCCGCCGATGTAGAAATTCCATGCCTCTGGCGGGACTGTTTTAAAATACTGGGTTTTGTTTATCCAGACTTTTTTGTCTTGGTAAGTAAGTTTGTCAATAGAATTGCTGCCTTTGATGGGATAACTGGCTAATTTTTCTGATGGTGTAACTCCTTCCAATAGATGAATGGTCCGCAGTTTTCCGCCAAACTCGGCAAGCTTTCTGAACTGTTTGGCATTATCAGGGTAGGGAATTCGGGGAAAGTCAATTTTGAAGAATTCTTTGTATTTCTCGCGATAAGCGGGGCTATGGAGAACGGCGTAAATGTAATCAAGAATGTCGATGGGGGCAAAAGTTTTTTTATCAGCTTCTTTTTCTTCGGTAAAACGCAGGTTTAGTTTTTCAGCTATTATTTTTACTATATCAGAGTTTAGATTGGGGCGGCGTTTTTCTGTTTTGTCTAAAGTGTTTTCATCAGGATAAAGGTAAAGGGGAAAAACCGTATAGGGAGCATAAGGCTGTGAGCTTATTTCTATCAGTTTATTCATAATATAGCAAATAAAATGTTTATTGCCGCCGTATTGCCGGGAGCATACCAAACCCGTATTTTTATTGCCAATAAAATGCTTCATAACATTGAATGCAGGTCTTGAAGTAATCCCCTGTTGATAGTAAATGAAACGATAATCAAATGGACGGTATTGTAATTCCATAATATTTTTTGAATCAAAATCTTTATTCTTGATAACCCTGGTGAGTTTATAACCGCCGCTGTCATTGACATTAAAATCATTTACGAATTTTTCATCATATTTACCAGACAATAATTTTTTTATTCTTTTTTCAAGAATTTCCCTGTTATTATCGGTAAATAGCGCATCACGATCTGTTTTTATAGCATTATTGTACACAGCAAATAATTTCGTTATAGAAAATCCTTTTTCGTATTCATGCTTATTTTTAAAATCTTTGGGAACAAAAAAGTAATAAGGAGTTTCAGGGTGTAATTCTTGCCATTTAAGAGACAAAAATTTATGTTCCAAAAGAAACCGGTATTTTTCATCGCGTTTGCCAAATAAATCATAGTGATATACCTTTGCAAGTCCGCTTTTCCATGTTGTTTTTACAAAGATATTAATGCTTACCCCTTGCTGTATATCAAACACATTATTGTCAATTTCTCCATCAGGCGTTGTCTCCCGTTTTTTTGTACTGCCATGCAGGTCAAAAATATATATTTTGTCAAAATTTGACATTAATGTTTTTCGCATTTTTCGGTGAGTAATTCCATCAATAAAACTGTTATTTGATATATAAGCCACAATACCGAATTTGTTATTGGTAACCAGATATTGGGCGTAACGGATAAATTTTATGTAATCATCATCAAGGTTTAATTTTTTTTCGTTAAGCCCTTGTTTATACTCTCCTATCAACCCGTCTATCCATTCATTTTTATTCTGTGTACTTACATTGTAGGGTGGATTTCCCATCACTACCATTACCGGAACGTCCCGCTTAACCTTGCGCGCTTCTTCCGCTTCCTGTGCCAGCCATTGAGCCATAAACAATTCAGGTGTATGCTCAGGCGCTTCTTCAAGTGTATTGGTAAGATAGATGTTCAAGCGTTCGTTTTTTCCATTCTGTTCGTTGTTCCAATTAAATTCCGTTTCTCTGAGCGTCATATCAAGTTTAAAATGCGCCATCGCATAACTTGCCATGAGAATTTCAAAACCGTGAAGACGGGGGATCAAATGTTCTTTACAATAACCCGTCCACATTCCTTTTTGATTTTTAAAACGGGAATAAATATTGTTTATAACCTCCGCAAGGAAAGTTCCGGTTCCTGCTGCAGGGTCGAGTATTTGTACTTTGTGAAATTCGCGTTCTCCCGTTATTACCGATTTGCCCTGTTTGTCAGCACCTTTTATTGGCAGTTTAATTTTTGAATTATCCGCTAATCCTTGCGCAAGATCAAATTCCTTTTGTAAAATGTCATCAACTGCTTGTACGATAAACTGCACTACCGAAAGCGGTGTGTAATACACGCCGCGGCTCTCACGCAAGGCCGGATCATATTCGGCAAGAAAAGTCTCGTAAAAATGAATGTAGGGGTCCTGATTTGCTTTGCCAAATTCTTTGAGGATATCTTCGATAGCTGCACAATTAAAAAGATCGGCGAGGGCGTCTACAATCCAGCGGATGCGGGTGTCAAGATCAAATCCGGCGATATACTGAAAAAATTTTCGCAGAAACGGATTGGACTTGGGTACAAGATGAGACGCTGTTACTCGGCTAAAAATTTGATTATCGCGCTGATTAAGCCGGGCGGCAAAAAGCCCATAAGCCAGCGTTTGAGCGTACATATCTGCAAATGACTGTTCGCTCAAATTGTGAATAAGAATTGTGCGAAAACCTTCCAACTGACCGGAAAGAGTATCATTTTCGTCATTTTTATCTAAAAGCGCGGCTCTGATCACTTCTGCAAGAAGTTTTGCCTTAGCCGCCATCATGCGGGCGAGGGTTATGGATTGGTAAATGGTTTTTCCACAGTAGCCGACAAATTGGTTGACCAGTTCAAGAAAAGAGCCACATTGTTTTTTATCCGGCGCTATGTTGCCATTAGATTCACGGGCAATGGTAACAGAAACAATTTGATCCCCTTCAACAAAAAGTTGAAAGGTCAGATAATCTGTAATTATAAGGTTCCCCAGAGATTGTTTGTAACGATCAAATTGCGCCTTGTTTGCCTTGTTGTCAAGGCCAACAGAAATGTCTTTCGCTTCGATATAACCCAGAGGAATACTGTCCCGGGTGATGATGTAATCAGGCGCGCCGCATTCAATATGCTTTGGCTCGTTGGTTATGGTCAGTCCTGAGGTAACGGTTTCCAGCAAAGTTTTAAGGGCGGGGCGGTAGCTATGCTCGGTGGCGTTTCCGGTGCGGTAGATTTTGCCGATTTCTGTGATATACCGGGTTATCGCTTGAGTTGAGGCAGTCATTGTTTGTTCTTCTTAAAAGCGGCCAATTCCCATTCCATGGCGTTTATTGCCGAAAGGTACGCTTTTATTGAAGATTCAATCACATCGGTGGAGACGCCATGACCATTGTAGTGCCGGTTTTCCCAGCGGATTCTGACCATGGTTTCGCCCTGACTGGCGGAGCCGCCGGTTATCGCCCCGATTTCGTAGAGTTCCAGTTCCGGTTCCCTGCCGATGATCTGATTGATTGCTTTGTAGATTGAGTCAATCGGGCCATCTCCCAGGGAGACAAGTTTTTTATGGCCGCCGTCCCGGTGCCGCAGCCGGATAGTACCGCTGGCTCCCAGGGCACTGCCGGTGTTTACCGCCCAATGGTCGAGGATCCAGGTTTCCGGTGCCGCGGTGGTAGAATCCATAACCAGGGCTTCGATGTCCCTGTCATTCACGGTTTTCTTTTTGTCCGCCAGCAGCTTGAATTCATCAAAGAGTTTTTCTAGGATTTCGCTGCTTACGGTAAAGCCAAGCAATTTTAGCCGGTCCTCAAAGGCATGGCGGCCTGAATGTTTACCCAGCACCATCTGATTTCTGGAGATTCCCACCGATTCGGGGGTCATGATTTCGTAGGTTTCCCGGTTGGCCATTACTCCGTGCTGGTGTATGCCCGCTTCGTGGACAAAGGCGTTTTCTCCTACCACAGCCTTGTTGGGCTGGACCTTTACTCCCGTAACCTGGCTTACCATGCGGCTGGTACTGTAGAGCTGCGTAGTGTCGATCCGGGTCTCCGCATGATAAATATCTTTCCGGACCTGTAGGGACATGACAATTTCTTCCAGCGATGCGTTTCCCGCCCGCTCGCCAATGCCGTTAATCGTACATTCAACCTGATCCGCTCCGGCTGTTATTGCCGCTAGGCTGTTGGCTGCCGCCAAGCCCAGGTCGTTGTGGCAGTGTACCGAAAGCCGGGCCTTTTCTATTCCCGGCGTATGCTCCCGAATATAGCTTATCCTCTTTCCAAATTCATCCGGCATGGCATAACCCACCGTATCGGTAAAATTAACCGTCCGGGCACCAGCCTTAACCGCTTCGCCGAAGACCCTGCATACATAATCAGGATCACTGCGAAATGCATCCTCCGCGGAAAACTCAACATCATTGCAGAGTTTTTTCGCATACCGCACCGCTGAAGATACCTGTTCAAGTACTTCATCCTGATTCATCTTGAGTTTCCATTCCATGTGAATGGGACTGGTGGCTATGAATATGTGGAGCCGGGGCTGGGCTGCTTTTTTCAGCGCCCTCCAGCCGGTGTCTATGTCCTTTTCCAGGGAACGGCAAAGCGCCGCCACGGTGCAGTCTTTGATAGTTTCCGCAATGTTCCGGACTGAATCCAGATCACTTGGGCTGGATTCGGGAAATCCCGCTTCGATCACATCAACTCCAAGTTTTTCCAGTTTGCGGGCCACATCGAGTTTTTCCCGGGCATTCATGCTGTACCCTGGAGCCTGCTCTCCGTCCCGCAAGGTTGTGTCAAAGATGAAGACTCTTTTTGTGTCAGGAAATGTCATGGACCGATAACACCTTTGTTCCCCGTTCCAGCGCTACCAGGCCCGTCCTGGCTAGCTCCATCACGCCATAGGGGGAAAGGAGCATCAGGAGGCCGTTGAGTTTTTCCATATCTCCCGTGGCTTCTATGGTAACGGTAGAGGGGGAAACATCGATCACTCTGGATCGGAAGATTCCCGCAACTTGAATTACCGCGGGCCTGGTTTTTTCATCTGCATTTACCTTGACCAGCATTATTTCCCGCCGCAGGCAGGAAGCGGGATCCAACTCCCGGACGGCGATGACATCCACGAGTTTTCGCAGCTGCTTTATGATCTGTTCCAGGATCGCATTGTCCCCTGTCACGGCGATAGTCATGCGGGAAATGGAAGGATCCGCCGTTTCCCCTACGGTTAGGCTGTCTATATTAAAACCCCGGCGGGCAAAAAGCCCCGAAATCCGGCTTAGGGTACCTGCCCGGTTTTCTACCAGGGCGGATACCACGTGCGTCCCCACAGGCCGCGGGGGCAGGGAATTTGATTTACGTTCGCCGCTGGGAGTGTCGTGTACATATGTTCCTGTCTGTTTCATCAGTTTTCTACCTTCATCCCATGGAGCAGCATGATCTCAGGCCGGTATTCAAAGTGCATGGTGTCAAATAGGGCCCACTTGCCGCCCCAGCAAAAGCCGTAGCGCTCAAAAATCTTTACAACGACCATTGGAGGATGATAGCGCTTTTCGTAGGGCACTTTATACCACTCAGGGTTGTTTGCGTCCGAGGTCCACTGCCAATAGGCCGCCAGGCCTCGTAAATTTTTGGGCAGTATGTCCAGGGCTACTCCGTAGGAATGAAAACTCCGGCTTATCGTGGCGGCCACATTGCGCCAGTTCCAGGCGCCGATGGAACCGATATTATTGATAAAATCCTTTACCGCCGGATCGGTTTCTGCCGCTTCACGGATTTGGGTGTCTATTTTTTTTAGCCGATCCTCCAGTTCCCGGTGAACGCCAAAAGTCTTTCCCAAAAAGGTAATCTCTACCAGGTTGGCGGAAGCTTCATTCCTGTTATGGGCCTGCCAGAGGGTATCGTAGAATTCCGGATCCCGCCGGGGCGGATTGGCCCTGCGCTGGGGCAGCACATTCCTTAATCGTTCTGCCTGTTCCCCTTCAGGCTCCTTCCAGGGAGGCAATTCCGCAGGGTAGGAATAGAAAGACTGGCGGGCCCAGGATTCATCCTGGCCCCAGCGTTCTTCCGGCAGAAGGCGTCCTCCTGCATAGTAAAACCACTTGTTTCGCAGCAATACCGCCCAGTCCCCGTTCCGGTACTCCACCCGGCTTATGGCCTGGGGAAAGGCCGCAGCATGGGCCTTCATTATCTGTTCCGCCGTGAATCGGGAAGAATTCTGGGCAAAACCGGAGGTTCCGCAGAAAAATCCAAGAAAAATGCATAAAATGGAGAATTTTGCGGAATAAGGGAGCATATAGGAATAATAAAATAAAACACCCTTGACGACAAGGCCAAAAAAGGATACTGTTCAAGGAGCCTTTTTAGAGGCTTTAGACATGGCTTGCCCGGAAGCCCTGATTCATGAGTAAAACCATGATTCACCGGGAGAAGGAATTTTTTCAATGGCTAAGAAATTGTATGTCGGTAATCTTTCGTACAACACCACCGAAGACGGTCTTCGTAACCTGTTTTCCGGCTTCGGCACCGTTGCGTCTGTCAAAATTATCTTTGACCGGGAATCGGGCAACTCCAAGGGATTCGGTTTTGTGGAAATGGGTACCGATGAAGAAGCTTCTGCGGCTATTACCGGAACCAACGGTAAGGAATGCGATGGCCGCCAACTTAGGGTGAATGAAGCAATGGACAAACCTCGCCGGACAGGCGGTAATTGGTAACAGCTTCTCTCGTAAAGCGATTTTAAAAACGGTTTCTTAAAAAAGTATTTTCTCTTTCGGCGCTTTTAATGTTTTTCCGAAGGCTCTGCTTCCCATTCGTGGATGAAGCGCAGAGCATACTGCTGGATACCGTCAAACCAAGTGTCAATAAAGGTTACAAGCTCCCTGCCTACATAGCGGTAGTGCCAGCTTTCCCAGTCATATCCGGTAATCTTTTCATAACTCCGGGGATAGGAAAGGGAAAAGCCAAAACGGCCCGCATTTGAGGCGGTCCATTTACCAGCGGCGGTTTCGGCAAAATTATTGGAAATGGAACCAAAGTCCACCACCAGTCCAAGCTGGTGCTGGCTCCGGCCAGGCCGGGCCGAAACCATTTCCGCCCTCTCCAGGCCCAGCCGCGCCGTCCAGCGTTCAAAGGAACCAATCTGGTATTGATAGGAACGGTAAGCGGAAGAAATGGTCAGAGTATGCCCCGAAGTTTTGGCGGCGGCGGCCATTTCTTCCAGCGCTGCCTCTGCCTTGCGGCGGAGCATCATCACATCAGTAATACCCGCCCGGTAGCTTTTGTACTGCAGTTCAATCAAATCACCGGGTTCATAATCTTCCGGCAGGGGATGCTGCTTGTCCACAAGAATTCTAAGATAAGGATCGTCATTTATTAAAACCCCTTCCAAATGGGAAAGGAACAAACTGTTCGAACCGGAGACGGCGGAGGCTTCGATAAACCGGGCCATATCTTCCGGAATTTCCGCAGCCTTAAGAACCCGGGAAACTTTTTCTTTTATCTCTTCAGTCTGACTAAGTGCCGAAAAGGTTTGTGCCGGGATTTCTCTTCCGGCACAACAAACCAGGAAAGAGAAAAAACCCGCAATAAAAAACGACTTTGCTTTATTTTTCACCCTGTTACCATATCAAAAATCCGTATCCAAGCCTATAAGTCATGGACTTGACATTTGTCCTAATTGGAGGTTATTATTAGGATATATGAACCTGAAGACAGTATTAACCAAAGAAACGATTAGCCTTCACTTGCAGGGTAAAAGCAAAGAAGAGATTATCAACGAATTACTAGATATTCTGGTTTCCGCTAATAAGATACAGGACAAACCGGCGGCTTATGCGGCAGTTATGGACCGGGAAAAGAAAATGTCCACCGGCATGAAGCATGGCATCGCCATACCTCACGGAAAAAGTGCTACCATAAAAGATTTAATAGCCTGTATTGGCATTTCCGATATGGCGGTGGATTTTGATTCTCTGGATCATGAGCCGTGCCGGATTTTTATTATGACCCTTTCCCCCCTGGAAAAGACAGGTCCTCATCTTCAGTTTTTGGCGGAAATAAGCCTACTCTTTAAAAGTTCGGAAAAACGGGCGGAAATCCTTAAAGCCCAGAGTTCGGAAGATATTCTTAAAATACTGGCAGAATAGTCCCTTCTACATGGATGCCATAAGAAGCGCCATAACCTTGGCATCCCCTAAGATATTGGCGATAAGGGCATATTCATTAGGTTGATGGGCGGTATCATCCACGCGGCTCCAGATCACGCAATGGATTCCCTTGTTGCGGAGGAAAGACCCCACGGTACCTCCTCCTACACCAACGGGCCTGGTCTTTAGACCATAGACTTCCCTCACCGCGGCGGAAAGCATGGCAACCAGGGGTGAATCTGCCGGAGTAGCCCGGGATTCCACCTGCTGGGCTGATGTGTAATTAATCATAACCCTGTGTTTTGCCTCGACCTCGGCCTTGATCCGGTCGATTACCGGAAGGACCGTCTTTATCGGATACCGGGGGAGGATCCTCATGTCCATACAGAAGTAATCTTCCCCCGGAATGGTGTTGATGTTCGGCACATTGGAGGTTTTTTTGGTTGGCTGGAAGGTGGAATAATCCGGATCAAAGAGGGGATCCCGTTCGCCAAAGGTTTCTCCCAGTTCATGGTGAAGCCGCACCGCCAACTCCGCCCCGGCCAGGTGAGCATTGGCACCCAGATCGGGCCGGGAACCATGGGCCTGTTTTCCTTTGGTGGTGAATTCAATCCATAGGAGATTTTTTTCCGCAATCTCAATGGTTTCTCCCTTGCTGTCCCCGCCGTCGGGGATAAGGACCAGATCATCTTTTCCGAAAAGATTGTGGTTCGGTTCTCGAACCGTACGCTCCCTAAGTAACGCTGCCATACCATAGGTGCTGCCGCATTCTTCATCGGCGCAAAAGAGGAGTTTTACCGGGTGCGCCGGAACAAGACCCGTTTTCTTAAAGGCGGCGGCGGCGATAAGGGACGAAGTCAAACCCTGTTGGTTGTCCTCCACTCCCCGCCCGATGAGGCGCGGTCCCAGGGGACTGTCGTCTTTGCGGATTACCGTCCAGGGATCGTTCTCCCAAAGGGTGATCTCGCCGGGGGGCACCACATCCAGGTGGCTCATGATCCACAGAGTACCGCCGGCGCCACTGTAATTTTCGCCGCCGCCGGCGTTACCGTTTTTGCAGGAAGCGTTTACATCTACTATTAGGTTAGGCCGTATTCCCTCCTTGGCCCGCTCATCTTTAATATCTATCCGCTCATATTGAAAACCTTGTTCTTTAAGCCAGGCTTCCAGCCATAAGGCCTTGTCTAGTTCCCCTTTACCCCCAGATTCAGGAGAAATGGCAGGGCGTTTGCAGAGTTCTGTTTCCAGTTCTACCGCCATGTCTTCGGCATTGTCGATGTATGAAAAAAGTGTTTCCTTCATGTATGCGGCGCCTCCCGGCAGTCTTCATATTGATGGTATGCTTCCCAACTGGTTCGTACCAGGGTATCCAGATCCGAGTGTTCCGTTTTCCAGCCCAGGAGAGACCTGGCAAGGTCCGCCGATGCGGTAAGTTTTGCCGGGTCTCCGGGACGGCGCTTTGCAATTCTGGATGGGATGGGCTGTCCGGTAATCCGCCGGGCGGTCTCCAGCACTTCCAGTACCGAAGAACCGGTTTCGCTTCCCAGGTTTACCGTCAGGCTTTTGCCGTTTTTGCTTATGTAGTCCAGGGCCAGGGCATGGGCCGCAGCCAAATCGTTCACATGGATATAATCCCGGATACAGGTGCCATCGGGGGTATCGTAATCATTGCCGAAGATTTCCAGTTCCTTCCTTTTGCCGCAGGCGGTTTCCATGATCACCGGCAGCAGATTCGCGGGGTTTTGTTCCAGTCCGGAAATACGGCCCCGGACATCGTAACCGGCGGCATTAAAGTAACGCAGGCTGGCGAAACGAATTCCCTTGAGCTTGTCGTACCAGAAAAGGAATTTTTCTATTTCCAGCTTGGTAAAACCGTAGTAGTTCTCCGGATTGGCAGGATGTTTTTCGTCGACGGGAAGGTAGGACGGTTCGCCGTACACGGCGGCGCTGGAAGAAAAGATGATATATTTTAGCCCCGTCTCACTGGCAGCGTTCAGGAGATTTACAGTGCCGGTGATATTGTTTATCGAATATTTTTCCGGCTTGATCATGGATTCACCCACAGCCTTATAAGCCGCCAAAAAAACCGCCGCTTCCATAGCGCCTTCCCGCATGGCCGCCGTAAGTTGTTCGCAGCGAAGTATGTCTCCATGGATAAACATTGCATCGGAAAAGAGGTTTCTCCTTAACCCGGAAGAAAGGTTATCAAAGACCGTAACCTTGTGTCCCCGGTCGAGAAGCTCCCGTGTAACGTGACTCCCGATGTAACCCGCACCGCCGATGACGAGTATATTCATGGTATGAATATAATAAAAAAAACGGTAAAAAGCTATGAGGAAAATTCTACCGGGATTTGCGGATCTTTAATACAATTAAATACTGAGTTATACTAACAATATGAGATCCACCGTTGCGGTCCTGGGAGCGGGAGCCTGGGGAACCACAGTGGCCAAGGTCATTGCCGAAAAGGGTCATGATGTGGTCATCTGGTGTTACGAAAAAGAAACTGCCGAAGAAATAAACAGCAAGCATACCAACGAACGGTTTTTACCGGGAGTAGCGCTGCCTGCGGAGCTCAGAGCCCTTTGCTCTGTGGAAGAGGCAGTTTCCGGCAGGGAATACCTCTTTCTGGCACTGCCGTCCCTTTTTTTACTTGATATGATAAAGCAGCTTTTGACGGTGCAGTCGATACGGGAAGGGCATACTTCCATTGCGGTGATCACCAAGGGATTTCTGGAAACTTCCAGCGGGCCTACACTAATTCTGGATACACTGGAAGATTACCTGCCCGGCTTTTACCGGAAATCCTTGGTGTACATCGCCGGACCAAGCCATGCGGAAGAAGTCGCCCGGGGAAAAATTACCGGCCTGATTTCAGCCAGCCGGAACCCCAAAAATGCCATACGATTCCGGTATCTCCTGAAAAGCAGCCGGCTCCTGGTCTTTGCCTCCACTGATGTCCAGGGGGTACAGGTGGCGGCGGCGGTAAAAAATGTAATCGCCATCGCCTTTGGAATTATGGATGCCTTGAAAACAAAGCCTGGCGAAGCGGAAAAACTATTCGGGGATAACACCGAGTCGCTGCTTCTGGCGGCGGGACTAAACGAGATTCAAATCCTGGGCATGGCCATGGGAGCCACCCATCGTGAAACATTTTCTTCCATTTCAGGGGTAGGGGATTTGGACGTAACCTGCCGTTCGGTCTTTGGCCGTAACCGGCGCTTTGGCCGGGAGATCGTCGAAAAGAACATTCTGGAACCTTTTAGAGATTTGGATGATTTACTAAAGCATATCGGCGAAATCGGTTATCTGCCCGAAGGAGCGGCGGCAGCCAAATATGTAAGGATCCTTTCAGAAAAGCACCGGCTTAAAATGCCCATATCTGACGGACTCTACCAGATCTTAAACAAGGAAACCAGGCCGCTGGAATTCTTACAGAGTTTTCTTAAGAGTATGGAATAAGAATAATGCTGGATAAGCTTACCCAAAAATTTTCTGACGCCTTCCGGTTCATCGCCGGAAAATCGGCGATCACCGAAAAAAACATTGATGATGCGGTGGAGGCCATTAAGATGGCCCTTCTGGAAGCAGATGTAAACCTTCGGGTGGTCCGGCGCTTTGTCAATTCTACCATAGAAGAAGCAAAGGGCGAAAAGGTACTCCGATCTGTGGATCCAGGCCAGCAGTTTATCAAAATCGTCCACGATAAATTGGTATCCTTTTTGGGCGGCGGCGGTGAAATTTTAAAACTAAAAGGACCGGATACCATTTCCACGGTGCTGATGCTGGGTTTGCAAGGTTCGGGAAAGACCACCAGTTCCGCCAAACTTGCCCTCCGTTTAAAGAAAGAAGGACGGAATCCTCTCTTGGCAGCCTGCGACCTAGTCCGGCCCGCTGCGGTGGAACAACTTTTTGTTTTGGGTTCCCAGATTGATGTGCCGGTCTATAAAGAAGATGGGGCCAAAGATCCGGTGGCGGTTTACAAAAGCGCCCTGGCCCTGGCAAGGAAAAATCTCCACGATACGCTGATCATCGACACCACTGGCCGCCTGCAGATTGATGAACCGATGATGGAGGAATTAAAGCGCCTTAGGGATGCGGTAAAACCGGACGAACTACTTTTGGTGGCAGACTCCATGACCGGGCAGTCTGCGGCGGATATTGCCAAAACCTTTGACGAAAAGATTGGCCTTACCGGAGTTGTACTGACCAAATTTGATTCCGACACCCGGGGCGGGGCTGCCCTGTCCCTTAAAACCGTTACCGGCAAGGCCCTTAAATTTGTGGGAACCGGGGAGAAACCCGAAGACTTCGAGCCTTTCCACCCCGACCGGATCGCCGGGCGGATCCTGGGCATGGGCGATGTGGTCAGTCTGGTAGAAAAAGCCCAGGAAGTAATAGATCAAAAAGAAGCCTTAGAACTCCAGAAAAAAATGGAGAAGGAAACCTTTACCCTGGACGACTGGCTAAACCAGATCCGGTCGGTAAAGAAGATGGGTTCCCTCCAGAAGATGCTGGAAATGATCCCCGGCATGGCCGGACAGATCAGCGAAGAAGACATCAACAGGGAAGATCTTAAACATCAGGAAGCTATCCTTTCTTCCATGACACTCAAGGAGCGGGCCAACCACCTTATCATAGGCCCATCCCGAAGAAGCCGCATCGCCAGAGGTTCCGGCACTTCCGCTGCAGAGGTGGGCCGGGTAATTAAAAAATTTGAAAAAATGCGTACCATGATGAAAAAAATGTCCAAAGCCGGAAAAAACTCAGCGGCGATGCAGCAAATGATGGGCGGCAGAGGATTTTAAGGAAACCGCTTGTACTTTATGCTTATTGCATGAAGAAATATAAGATCCAATTTGTTTTGCCTTTTTTACCGGCAGTAATTTCTTGTACAGGCATTCAGACTGCTAAAGGTGAAGTCCCTTTCTTTTTTTCCAAATATGCCAAAACCGTTCAGGCTTCTAAAGGCAAATCCCTGTCTGAAGCAAAACATGGAAATTTCTTTTTCCCTTATATTCAGTAAGTAAACGAACCTTGGAAAGTTTATCCGTTCTGTCCTGTACAATGGACTTATAGCGAAGAAATATGCAAGCCGGAACTTTTGGAAAATAATAGGAACGCAAGATACTTTTACGTTTTATCCGGTCTTGACATCGTTTTCCTGTATTTTTATAAAGAAGTTTATTGAGTGAAGAATATAGTTCTGGAACGCGGGTTTCAATGTATCGTATAGCGCCACAAGCTTGAAATAATTGCTGTCTTTGTTTTCCAGAAATACCGGCCCTTCTCCTGTCCGCAGCCATTCATTATTTACCTTGAATGAGTCACAGATCAGCTTGATCGTCCGGTCGTTCACAGCCCGTTTTTCCGTTTCGATACAGGCAAGCTGTCCCGATGAAATGGTAATTATTGTCGAAAATTCACTCTGGGTGAGATTCAAATCTTTTCTCAGCCGCTTTATTCTCTGATTCACAGTCTCGCTCATAAACATAAGATACGAAAAAATACCTGACTGGGCAAATAATATTTTAATTTTTTTCCTTGCTGGAGAAGCGTGAATTCATTGCATCTGAATCTTAGAACTTAATCGTTAAACCTGCCTTAATAAGATAGGGATAACCGGTTTCAACCATGACGCCGATGGTGTTGGAAAAGTAAAAATGCACCCCCGCCTGAAAACCCCAATCTAATCCGCTGGATCCAACTGCTAAATAGTCCCAAAAGGAATTGCTTGATTTTAAATTCCAAATTGTATATCCAAACCACGCCCCGGTATAAAAATCCAGCCAGCTTACATCAAATCCCCAGTGCCAGTTGGCCCGAAATGCAGGGGTAACAAAGGTCTCTTTTAATGTATCACCGTGGATCGGATATTTCCATTGGTAAAACGATACCCCAGCCCCCACAGAAATAGGAACTACAACAGGCAGGGCATATTCCACTTGAAGAAACAGTGGCGGAATTCCAAACTTCCCTCTGTTATATCCCGTATATACAAAACCAATACCGGTATCTACCATCACATTTCCGCCGCTGACAGGGGGCGGGTAGCTTAAAAATTCAAAGGCAAAGACAGAGCCGGCAAAGACCGCAAGAATCAACAAAACCAAAAACAGTTTTTTCACAGAACTCTCCTGTTTTAGAGGATACCATACTTTTTAAGTTTTTCCAGCACCTTTTTTAAAGGCCAGCCCTTCTTCGGTTTTGTCGGCGCTTATGCTGTCCCCTTCTTTTATTTTTCCTGCAATGATTGCCTTGGCCAGGGGATTTTCCAGTTCAGCCTGGATGATCCGTTTTAAGGGCCGGGCACCAAAGAGAGGATCGTAGCCCCGTTCGGCGAGATATGTTTTTGCCGCTGGGGCCAGCTTTAAAGTGATCTTCCGTTCATCCAGGCGCTGTGCAAGGCGGGCAAGCTGAATATCGACGATTTTAACGATTTCTTCTTTGCCCAGGCGGTTAAAGATTACCGTCTCGTCAATCCGGTTAAGAAACTCGGGGCGGAAACTTTGTTTTAACAGTTCCCTAAGGGCGGATCGGAGCTCCGATTCTTTTTTTGCTTCCAGAATTAAATCTGAACCCAGATTGCTGGTCATGATGATGATCACATTCTTAAAGTCCACCACCCTGCCCTGTCCGTCGGTTAGCCGGCCATCATCAAGGATCTGGAGGAACACATTAAACACTTCCTGGTGGGCCTTTTCGATTTCATCAAAAAGGATCACGCTGTAGGGCCGGCGGCGCACCGCCTCGGTAAGTTGGCCTCCCTGCTCATAACCCACATAGCCTGGAGGTGCTCCGATAAGGCGGCTGACGGAATGTTTTTCTCCGTATTCGCTCATATCAATGCGTGTTAGGGCTTTCTCGTCGTTAAACAAAAAATCCGCCAGGGTTTTTGCCAGTTCTGTTTTTCCTACCCCGGTTGGGCCCAGAAAGAGAAAACTCCCCAGGGGTTTGGCGGCATCGGACAGTCCCGCCTTGTTTCGCCGGATGGCGTCTCCCACGGCAGAGACGGCGGTATTCTGGCCCACCACCCGTTGTTCCAGTACCTTTTCCAAATCCAGGTATTTTTGCAGCTCCCCCTTGAGCATTTTTGATATGGGAATCCCCGTCCAGGTACTAACCACCTGAGCTATATCTTCCTCGCTCACTTCTTCCCGGAGCAGGGCGGAAGACCCCGTGTCCCGCTTTTTTTCTATTTGATCCGTCAGCGTTTTTAGCTTTTTTTGGGCTTCGGGAATCTTGCCGTGCTTGACTTCCGCGGCCTTGGAAAGGTTGCCCTCCCGCTCCCAGCGGGTTTCTTCAATTTTTAGTTCTTCTATCTGCTGCTTGATCTCCCGGATCTTCTGGATGTCTTTTTTTTCTCCCTCCCAGCGGGCATTCATGGCGTCCCGTTCGGTGCCGGCGTCGGCGATTTCTTTTTCCAGCTTGCCCAGCCGGTCTTTGGAAGCCGGGTCTTCTTCCCTGGCCAGGGCCTGTTTTTCTATGGAAAGCTGGAGGAGTTTTCGTTCCAGCTTGTCCAACTCCGTGGGCCGGGAGTCCAATTCCATTTTAAGGCGGCTTGCCGCTTCGTCCACCAGGTCGATAGCTTTATCGGGAAGGAACCGGCTGGTGATATACCGGTCCGATAAGCTTGCCGCCGCCATCAGGGCTTCGTCCTTGATCCGCACGCCGTGATGAACTTCGTAACGTTCCTGGAGGCCCCGGAGTATGGCGATGGTATCTTCTACGCTGGGTTCGGAGGTATAGACCTGCTGGAAACGCCGTTCCAGGGCGGCATCCTTTTCTATTTGTTTGCGGTACTCGTCAAGGGTGGTGGCACCAATGCAGCGCAATTCCCCCCGGGCCAGGGCCGGTTTAAGAAGATTCGATGCATCGGTGGCTCCCTCGGAAGCGCCCGCTCCGACAAGGGAATGGAGTTCATCAATAAAAAGTATGATCTTGCCCTCTGCGGCCTGGACTTCGTGGATCACCGCCTTTAGCCGTTCCTCGAACTCGCCTCGGAACTTTGCTCCCGCTACCAGAGCCCCCAGATCAAGGGCAAGAAGTTTTTTGCCCTTTAGGCCTTCGGGTACATCTCCGGCCACAATGCGCCGGGCCAGACCTTCGGCAATGGCAGTCTTTCCCACCCCCGGTTCGCCGATAAGGACGGGATTGTTCTTGGTCCGCCGGGAAAGCACCTGCATTACCCGGCGGATTTCTTCGTCCCGGCCAATGACGGGGTCGAGTTTTTCCTGCCGGGCCAGGGCGGTAAGGTCCCGGCAGTATTTTTCCAGTACCTGGTATTTTTCTTCCGGGCTTTGATCCGTTACCCGTTGGTTGCCCCGGATTGCCTTAAGGGCGCTTAGGATGGCAAGTTTATTTACCCCGGCCCGGCGCAGAATATCTCCCGCTTTACCGGCGGATTCGGCAATGGCCAGAAGCAGGTGTTCGGTGGAAATAAATTCATCTTTGAGGGAAGAAGCTGCCCCTTCCGCTTTGGCAATGACCTTTCCCAGGGCGGAAGAATAATACAGTTGAGCGGCGTCTCCGTAAATTTTGGAAACCCCCGCCACGAGCATATCCGTTTCCTGCAAAAGCTGGGTGGAGTTTGCCCCGACCCGATCGATCACCGGACGGATAATGCCGTCTTCCTGTTCCAACAGAGCCTTAAGGAGATGCTCCGGTTCTACCTGGGAATGATCGCTGCGCTGGGCGATGCTTGTGGCATTGTCCAGGATTTCCTGTGCCTTAATGGTGAACTTTTCATGTTCCATTTTTTTTCCTTAATTGAACCGCTGCTGTCTATAAATACAGAGGGTATCCCTACAAAGGCCAGTCCTGCAAGACCCACAGGAAGGTTTTTCTGATTCTATGCTATATAGGACTTTAATACATTTCGGGATGAATGATTTTGGAGCCGTTTAATGGCTTTCTTTTCGATCTGCCGGATCCGTTCCTTGGTCAGGTTAAAATGGTCCCCAATTTCTTTAAGGGAAAGAGGTATCTTATTTCCAAGACCATAGCGGAAACGAATAACATCCGCTTCCTTTCTGTCCAAATTATCCAATGCACACTCAAGGTCGACTTGCAGCGCCGAGTCCACGGCTAAAGCGTCGGGAGAACGGTACTTTGTGGTTTCGATAAAATCCCCCAGGGTAGAAGAATCTTTTTCGTCATTGAAAGGGTTTTCCAGAGAAATCATATCCTGGGAGACAGCCAACAGATCTTCCACATGGCCGGGATCCATGTCTAGGAACCGGGCTATTTCTTTTATTTCCGGTTCCCCTTCCTGCACAAAACGGCGGGCCCTTTGAATCTGGATCAGTTCATTGACCCTGTTCTGGGGAAGCCGGATCATCCGGGATTTTTCACAGAGAGCTTTTAAAATTGCCTGCTTAATCCACCAAACAGCATAAGAGATAAAGTGATATCCCTTCTCCACATCATAACGATCAATGGCCTGAAGGAGGCCGATATTCCCTTCGCTTATCAGGTCTTCTAGGGGTAACCCCTGGCCCTGGTATTTTTTTGCCACATTTACAACAAAGCGCAGATTGGCGTTGACCAGCTTATTCCGGGCCGCCATGTTTCCTTTGACAGCTTCCCGGGCATATTTTTCCTCGTCTTCCCGGGTGAGCAGGGCAATGTTGTTTATTTCCCCCAGGTATTTAGCCAAAACATTTTCTTCGTCCTGAGTACAGGGTGTTCTTTTTGCTGCGGGCATGATTTCCTCCACTAATTCTTACTAGATTAGTAGCAAATTCCATGCCAAGCAGGAAAAACAAGATAACAAATGTTTAAATCTTTGTATTACAAAGATTTAGCATAACAATAGTAAACCTCTGTTGCTTGCCTTGATAGAAAAATGGGTTATAATGACACAAAACAGAAAAATACGCTTATTGAAGTATCATAATGACACACAGATTCAAATAAAAAAATCTGCCACACGGGCAAAACAATCGCCGTGCGGCAGAAGCCGTAATTTTGATACAGGAACCTATTCGATTGTTGCGATAATATCCTGCATTTTAAGAATAAGGTGTTCTATACCGTCAATTTTTACCTGGGCGCCGGCATACTTATCATACATAACCCTGTCACCGCTTTTGACCGTAACTTTTTCTTTTTCCGTACCTGGTCCTGCTTCAACCACCGTGCCTTGCTGGGTTTTCTCCTGGGCGGTATCGGGGATGATGATTCCTCCGGCGGTCTTTGCTTCGTTTTTTTCAAGCTTAACCAGAACCCGGTCAGCCAAGGGTTTAACCTTCATACACTCCTCCTCTGGACAATAATAAATATTTGGATTGGGTTAAATATAAAAAAACATCGGAAAAAGATCAAGACCTTACAATATGCCCCGGTCTGCGTCGAGGCGGCGTTTTTCCAGCCGGGCTTCCAGGTTTTCCGGGTCCAGGTCCAAGGCATAATCCAGGGCCCGGATGCTTTCCGGCCTTTTTCCCAGAGAACGGAGTACCCCCGCTATGTGAACCTGAATCTTCGCCGCATCCCGCCGTTCCGGGGTGGTTCCCGCAGCGGGGATGCCCGGGCTTTCTGCGGGACTGTTCCTTTTTGTCAGGCTTTCGCCCGGATTGAACAAAGGATCATCAGGCGGCCTGGCTAAAGGTTCCGCCTGGAGCCCTCCCAGCTGTCCGGCGGCGATTTCGTAGTATTGCAGGGCTTCCTGATAGTTGTGTTGTTTTTCCAGAAGCAGGGCCAGGTTTGCTCCGGCCTGCCATAAGGGCTGGGTTCTCCGGCCCGGTGCGTTTTTTGTTTCCTGGGGGGATCGAACAATGCTCCTAAGGGTCCTTTCCGCCTCGCCAAATTCATGATCCCGAACCAAAGCAAAGGCCCGGTGCAGGGCCGACCAGGGGCCCTCCACCCGGTTAATATTTGCATTTCGCAGGGCCAGGGCGGTTTCGTCATAGCGGCGCTGAAAATCAAAATACCACACGGCCCATTCAAAGAGCCGCCCGTCGTTGGAATGGCGGTTTAAAAGCATCCAGGTTTCCGCCACGGTCTTGTCAATTTCCCAGTCTGCGCTTCGTCTTCTAAGCAGTTCCAGATCAAAGAGTCCTTCATGTTCATGATCAGTTTGGTTAAGAATTGCCAGGGCTCTGTCGATGGGAACAAGCCGGGAATACCGGATAATCCCAAAAATTTGTCCCGGTTCGTATTCGGCGTTGGCCGCAAAAAGCTGTTCCAAACTGCGGCTTGCTTCCTGTGCTGTGGGGGCAGTGGATGCGAGGTTATAAAATGAGCGGGATCGAATCGATGGATCATCCAAAAGGGGATTTCTGTTCTCCGCCGCCGCCGCCTGCCATAAACCCCGGGCGCTGCCGGTAAAACCCGCAAGCCACAGGGCATCGGCCTGACGGGCTAGATTACGGCTGTCGGTAAAGACAGAAAACAATTCCGCCGACCGGAAAAAATTCCCATGATCGTAGAAAAATTCAGCCCCAAATATGGCTGTTTCGTTCCGTAACAGTGTTTCCTCAAAAAGGCCGTTAACCATAGTGATCCCTTCCTGGGTGTTGTCCAGCAAGGTTCTGATGCAGGAGTTAACCAGATACTTTTCCCGTTCTTCTCCCTGTGTAAGGGAACAAAGCAGAGTAAAGAGTTCCCTGGGAAGGAAGCGGGCCGGCGCGGGATCCCCCATGGCCCCTGAGTATACCGAGAAAGCCAGGGACAGATCGGTAAGCCCACCCTGGGACATGGCGGCCGCAAGATCTCGAATTTCCTCTGCAGTGTCTTCGGCAGAGAAGCCGCCCATGATCAACGATTCCGCCCTCAAGGCGCTTATCTGGGGAGAATATGGATACAGCTTGCGGGCTCTGTCTGCGGCGGCGATATAGGAAGAACGGTGTTGCTCATGATCCCGGTTATCCAGAATGCGGGCCGGAATACGGCGGCGCTTTAATGCCGAAAGGGTGTTTTCTATATCCAGGGCTTTTTTTTCCAATGAATCTAACAGGGCATTGTGCTGCCTGAAGGATAAATCGGGATTTTCCAGGATTTTTTTGTCGTACTCTTCCAAAGCCAGGGCAAAGGATGTTTTTCCAAATCTGACAGGTGAAAAAAGGGGAATGCCTCCCTGGATGGAAAGGAAGATCAGTGTTCCCAGAAGAACTAAAGACACCACAAATCCCAAAAGGCACACGCCCCTTAAAAGACCTGCCTGCTTGTTCATTGCTGGTTCTCCTCTTTAGCGTCTTGTATGGTTTTCCGTACCCCGTCCAGGACTCCGTTAATAAACCGGTAAGAATCATCGGTGCCGTATTCTCTGGAAATATCCACGGCTTCGTCTATTATAACCGATGGAGGGGTGGTTTGGAACAGCAGTTCGTATACGCTCAGGCGGAGCAAAGCCCGGTCGACACGGTTCAGCCGGGAAAAATCCCAGTGGACCAAGTGCTTGCGGATCATGGCATCCACCGCTTCGATATTTTCGAAAGTCCCTGCGGTAAGAAGCCGGGAAAAATTAGTTGTCTCCGGTTTACCCTCTACCCAAGAAAAGGCGAGCAGATCTTTTTGAGCCTCGTCTTTGTTTTCCGAGGTATCCCAGGCATAGAGGGCCTGAAAAGCCAGAATACGTCCTCTGCGCCTGGACCCCATTTACCAGGTGATCTTGCTGTAAATGTCGTTCATGATCTGAACGCTGCCTTTTTTTCTTAACTCTTCCACTAGTTCCCCAGTTGCCTGCTGCATAGCAGCCATGTAACGCCGTTCCATTTCCGCATTGATAATAGCCTGCTTTACCGTCATGGATCGGGAATCTTCGAGGTTGTAGGTATCGTCCAATGCAAGGGTTTTGGACCGGTAGGTTTCCATTACCTTGATAATGTAGAAACCATCGGGTCGTTCCACCACCCTGGATACTTCTCCCTGTTTAAGGCTAAAGACGGTATCCACAAAATTTGCTCCCATGGCCTGGCGAATTATATCATGTTTGTATATAAATCCATCGCCGGTTACATAGTTGGAATTGGGCTTGGTGAAATCCCGGGCCGTTTCGTCAAACTTGCTGGGATCGCCGCCTATCTGCCGGGAAAGGTTATTGGCCGTGGTTTGGGCCGCCGCTTTTTCACTGGGATTGCGGATCGGCACGAGGATCATCCGAATACGGGCCGTGTCGGGCCGGACAAAACCGTTTTCAAAGATACTTTTGCCCTTTACATCGTTGTAGATGGTTTGAATTTCCGCATCCGTGGGGGGCTTAACTGCTTCAAAAAGGGATTTTTTCTTTGTTTGAAGGTAATTTTGGGTAAGCAGGGTACGCTTCATCATGTCTTTGTAGCTTACCCTGTTCATCCCGGTCCTGTTTCGCAGTTCCGTGTCGATCTCCGCATCTGTAGGGGTACGCCCCATGATTTGGGCCAATCCATCGGAAAAGCCTTTTATGTTCTGATCATAAAACTGGTTAATTTCCCGGTCGGTAACGGTGATCTTTTCCTGCTCCGCCGCCTGGCAGGCCAGGAACTGGTTTCCCAGTTCTTCCAAAGCCTGCCGTCTTTCACTGTCCGTCAACTGGGCATTATTGTTCTGGGTAGACAGGGCTTTTTGAATCGTCAGCCACTGTACATATTCCTTAAATTGCTTGACGGTAATATTCTCTGTTTTGGAAAGCCTTACGGTAGCAATCGTCTGAAGTTCGAGCTGCTGGCAGAAGGCATGGGCCGAAACCAGGAGAAAACCGCATAAAAATAACATAAAACGTTTCATCATTGCTCCATATCCTTGGATTTTAATATACTACATATTAAAAGAAATAAACAGGCTTAAAGTAACAACGGCGTCCGTGCCGCTTTATTCTAAAACCGCCCGGATACGCCGGACCCCCGCCGAGGAGGACTGCTCTTTCTGTATGGTAAAGCGGCCCATGGTTCCGGTCCGCTCCACATGAGGGCCGCCGCAAACTTCTTTGGAAAAGAAGTTTGTTCCCTCACCTATGGTATATACCTTTACCTGGGATTCGTACTTTTCCCCAAAAAGGGCGATGGCTCCGGAGGCCTTGGCTTCTTCCAGTGTTAAGAGTTCCATGGTTACCGGAAGGTTTTTTTGTATCTGCTCATTTACGATGACTTCTACCTGCTTGACCTGGTCCGATGTCATGGGTTCGTTGTGGGTAAAGTCAAAGCGCATCCGTTCGGCGGTGATGTTGGACCCCTTCTGTGCCGCATGATCCCCTAGAACCATGTGCAGCGCCCTGTGGAGGAGGTGGGTGGCGGTGTGGTATTTAACGGCCATTTCCCCCTGGTCTACCAGGCCCCCTTTAAAGACCTGGCTTCCCTGGGCCCGGGACAGCTCCTGGTGTTTTTTAAAGGCTTCATCAAATTCTTCCTTGTTTACAGAAAGGCCCTTTTCCGCCGCCAATTCCTCGGTTAATTCAATGGGAAAGCCGTATGTATCGTAGAGTTTAAAAGCCAGTCTGCCGGACAAGACCCTGGATGCGCCTTTTAGAATATTGGGGAGGAGTTTTTCAAATTCATGCTCGCCCTTCTGAAGGGTTTCCAGGAATTTCTGTTCTTCGTTTTTCAGTTCCTGTATGATGTAATTTTCGTTCTCTTTTAGTTCCGGGTAGGCTTGGGCGAATTTGTTTACCACTGCCCGGGCAATGGGGAGGAGGCTTTCTATGCCGAGTTTCCGGCCATGCCGCACCGCCCGGCGGATTAGTCTGCGGAGTACATAGCCGGCTCCCGCATTGGAGGGGCTTACCGCCTTGGGATCTCCCAGGATAAAGGTGGCGGATCGAATATGATCGCAGATAATGCGAATCGACCGGTCCTGGCCGTCATCCGACCCATAGGTATATCCCCCCGGATTCATTGCTCCGGTAACGGAGGCAATGATGGGGGCAAATACTTCTGTATCGTAGACGGACTTTTTTCCGTTCAGGATGGTTACGGTCCTTTCTATGCCCATGCCGGTATCCACACATTTTCGGGAAAGGGGTTCGTAGGATCCGGCGGAGGTTTTGTTATACTGCATGAATACATCGTTCCAGATTTCCAGCCATTTGCCGCAGGAACAGCCGGGGCCGCAGCCGGGGCCGCAGCTTTCCCTGCCTATGTCATAAAACATCTCCGAATCCGGGCCGCAGGGGCCGGTGTTTCCCGCAGGGCCCCACCAGTTGTCCTCTTTGGGCCGGTAGCTGATCCGGTCTTCGGGGATTCCCAAAGACCGCCACACTTCGGCGGACTCATCGTCCCGGGGAGCGTTTTCGTCTCCTTCAAAAACCGTAACTCCGATCTTTTCAGGCGGGATCCCCAGCCATTGGGAAGAGGTAAGGAACTCATAACTCATCTTGATGGCTCCTTCCTTAAAGTAGTCTCCCAGGGACCAGTTTCCCAGCATTTCAAAAAAGGTTAAGTGGCTGGAATCCCCCACGCTGTCGATGTCTCCGGTACGGATACATTTCTGGTAATCCACCAGTTTTGTTCCCGCCGGGTGGTGTTCCCCCAACAGATAGGGAACCAGGGGATGCATTCCCGCTGTGGTAAAGAGTACCGTGGGATCATTTTCCGGGATCAGGGACTTTCCTTCTATCTGGGCATGGCCGCGGCTGAGGAAAAACTCTATGAATTTGGAGCGTAATTCATCGGAATTCATGGTTTCATACTACCGGAAAGGGCCTTTTCGGGCAAGATCGGCCCCCTTTCTTGACTATTACTTGTTGAAGGCCGATAATAAATGGGACATGGATCGTTCCGAATACCAAAAAGTTCTGGATCAGGCTCTGAATGCTTACGCTGCATGGCTGGAAAAAAGTGAATTTCCTAAATTTAAAGAGGAATTCAGGACTTTCCATAACGCCTTTGTGGCATTGTACAAAATGTTAATTCAGAAAAAACTGATCAACGAAGATCCTTATAAACAGGAAGCCAAGATAGGGGAGATCAGAGTCCCCAAGGCTATTACCTACGAGGGAGACAGGATGGATCAGCTTACCATGAACCTTTCTGCCTACGACAATCAGCTTGATTTTTTGGTTAACTTTTTTCAGTTCAGCATAGACTTCCTGAACCTGGATAATATAAAACGTATCCTTGGCCTGGTGCGGTACATTGACTGGACGCATTTTACCAGCGACACCCATGGTTCTACCACCAAGGTATTGGTAGATCTGATTGGTCAGATCCGGGGCGGGGCGGATCCCTTGACTATCAATGTGATTAGTGAATCCTTGGGAAAGCTTAACAAAACAACCGGGCTTATCATGGGGTATCTAAAGATCGCAACTACCTTTAACCGGGAATCGTACAAACTGGAACTGCGGCAAACCATTACCGGAACCATGAATGATGCAACAGTGGAGGCAATAAAGAAAAAGTTTTCTTCCGCCATGTCCGGCAAACCCTTTTATCCCGATTTGGCAGAAGAATTAATTAAGGAAGATTACAGCTCCGGCGGAGAACAGCTGCGGAATGCCGTGCTTAACCAACTGGCGGTTCCGGAAGAAAAACCCAAGGCTGTCAAAAAGGCAGTTGATTTTAAACTTACCCTGGTAGATGGAATTGTGGTAATCAGTTCTGTTTCAGTTGCCTTGCAGGATATTATCCCCCGGATGGACGATAATCACCTGCTTTTTCAGAACCGTAAGCTAAGCTTCGGTGAAAAACTTAAGGATATTTTCCGGCAAATGTTTAACAAAGAACCGGAGCCTGTGATATACGAGATTGAATACATTGATCCGGTAAAGGGAGTAACGATCAAAGAAAAAGTAAACTTTAATATATTTCGCGCTGATCTGGATAAACGGCTCCGCACTTTTTCTTCTTTCGGTGTCCGGAATATGTCCCGCCTTAGCGAAATGGATGAAAAGCAGCTTTCGAGTATTCTGGAAAGGGCCGTCAGGGATGCTCAGAGCCTTCACAAAACCCTTACCGGGCTGGACGAATTTTTTAAGGCCGAAGCTCCCCAGGAAAACAGGGACAAGGTAAAAGGAATTAAGCCCGAACTGGGGACCATAAAAAACGCCATCATAAAAGCAAATCAAAAGCGGCACGAATACAGCGCTCAACTGGAAGAAGAAGAACAGCTTAAACGGCTTGGGGTTAACCCCAGTTCCTAAAATAGTGTATGCTGAGTTGTATGAATTTAAAACCTTTTGTCCGTTTTTTTCTGTGCCTAAGTATATGCCTTTCTGCCTGTTTTTTAACCGCCCAGGAAACTCCGGATGAGCCTCTGGACGGCGGCAGGCTGATCTTTCCCCTGCCCCGTCAGTTTGAATATGTTGAACCCCGGCCGGATATTGGAAATCGTGCCGAATTAACGGTGGTTTTAACCGGAGGAGAGGGTGAAACGGCGGCGGAACTGGATTTCCGCAAATCTTACCTGGCCAGTGAAGCCCAAATTTTTACCGCCCTTTACGAAGGGCTTTTTTCCTACAATCCCTTTACCCTGACTCCGGTTCCGGCGGCGGCTTCGTCCTGGCAGCTTTCGGAGGATAAAAAAACCTGGACCTTTACGATCCGATCGAACGCCCGGTACTGGAATGGCGATCCTCTCCGGTCGGAAGATTTCCGCGCCTCCTGGCTTTCCATGCTGGATCCAAAAAACGAAACCCCCTATTCCTCTCTTTATGACATTATCGAAGGTGCCAGAGATTACAGGCTGGGTAAGACCGCCGATCCTTCCACTGTGGGGATCACCGTCCAGGGGGATAAAACCCTGATTGTGCGCCTTAATGCTCCGGCATCGTTCTTTCCCAGTATGCTCTGCCATCATTCTTTTAGCCCCATCCATCCTGCCATGCTTCGGGACGCCAGTTGGAATACTCCCATATCCAACGGTCCATTTTATGTAATTGAACAGGGAAAGGACAACATTACCCTGGTAAAAAATAAACTCTACTGGGACGAGGATCGGGTGTCACTGGAAAGGATCAACCTTCGCTTTATCGAAGACGGGGAAGAATCCGCCGCCATGTGGAATTCCGGCGAAGCCCGGTGGATTGCAGGAACCGTTGATCTGGAAATGCTGAACGATCAAAGCGGCATAGTGGTAAATCCCATGTTTGCCACCCATTATTATTATATCCGTTCCGCGGGGCCCTGGAAGGATTACCGTCTGCGCCGGGCCCTGGCCCTGGCCCTGCCCTGGAAGGAATTGCGTGAATCATACTACCTTCCTGCCAAGACCCTGATTTTTCCCATATCCGGCTACCCTGAAATCGAAGGCATGGAAGAAGGAGACACCGAAGAAGCCCGGCGGCTTCTGGAAGAAGCAGGCTACCCAAAAGGAGTGGGGCTCCCCGAACTGGTGATCCGTATTACTCCGTCGGAAGATGCGGACCGTGTCGCCAAGCTGATGGCCGGGGCGTGGATGCAGCTAGGAATTCCGGTCAAACTGGATGTGGTTCCTTTTAGCCGGTACTTTCAGGCCCTAAAGCGGAACGATTATACCATCGCCTCCACCACTTGGATTGGAGATTTTGCAGATCCCTATACCTTTTTGCAGATGTGGCGCCGGGATTCCAACCTGAACGATCCTCTTCACGATGATGATGAATATGAAGAGCTGATGGAACGTTCCATGATTGAAGAAGGAGATGAACGGCTTGAAATCCTGGCAGAGGCGGAACAACTTTTGCTGGACCGGGGGGCGGTACTTCCCCTTTGTTTTAGTCCTGCCCTTAATGTGATCGACACCGACGAACTTGAAGGCTGGTTTCCCAATGCTCTGGATATTCATCCCTTTAAATATTTACGGTTTAAAACCATTAAACCCCTGCCGGGAGTGGCGAGACATTAAAAAACTAATTTACGCCCGTAAATGTATCAGATTTAAACGAGGTACGACAAAAAGGTATTGCGTCTTTTGATCAAAGACTATATTTCTTTGTATCTTATACCGAGCGCGGGGAAAGAACACGGATCATCTCTGCCAGGTTAGCCGAACCGCTTGAAAGGGAGCGTTATAATGAAAACTACCAACAACAAATTGCCGATGATGAGCGATAAGCGTATTGCGCAGAACTGAAAAAGTTCAAGACCAAAGATTTTAGCGATTGCCCAGTACAAACCCCTGAACAATTACAAGAATTCAAACCTAAATACCCGGACGCACGGCTCTACAAACCCATAAAACAAGTTGTTCAATTACGTCTTGATGCGGATGTTGTTGAATGGTTAAAAAGTGAAGGCCCCGGATACCAAACCAGAGCCAATACTATTCTTAGGCAAGTAATGTTGCAGGCAAACTAAAAAGCAGAGAAAAGATTCACACCTTGCCTATGAGTTCGTGTGCTCTCTCTTTTGCTTCAGGTTGGTGTATGGCAGGCTCATCACTACATTGTCGTTTGCAGTTCCTATGGCGATTTTTGGCTATTTTCTTTATATTTATAAAGTTATGATTCATTCGGCAGCGAAACCTCTTATTATTCAAAGTGATCGTACTCTGTTGCTGGATGTTCACGATCCGGGGGCGGAGGATGCCCGGGCGGCTATTTTGCCTTTCGCAGAGCTGGAAAAATCCCCGGAACACATCCACACCTACCGTATTACCCCTCTTTCGCTGTGGAATGCCGCCAGCGCGGGTTTTACCCCCGGCGATGTTGCTGCGACTCTAAACGCATATAGCCGTTACGAAGTACCTTCCGGTATCAGTGCAGGTTTTGCCGATACCATGGCCCGGTACGGAAAGATACGGCTGCGTTCTGTTTCCATTGGGGATGGGGAAGAACTGATCCTTACAATGGAAGATGAAACTATCACAAAAGAAATAGCCGCCGCCAGAAGTCTGTCGGATTATCTTGTTAAAACTAACGAAGGATTCAAAGTAAAACTTATCGACCGGGGTACGGTAAAACAGGAACTTATCAAACTTGGCTGGCCAGTACAGGATGAGGCCGCCCTTAGGCAGGGGGAACCCCTGGAAGTGGCCCTTAAGGAAAACCACGGTACGCCGGAGACTGGGATCGGACCGCAGCGGCCCGGGTCGAAACGGTCCTTTGTCATGCGGGACTACCAGATTGAAGCGGCCCGGGCTGTCCTGGGTCAGGGTGGTCCGGGGACAGGCTTTGGAGTAGTGGTCTTGCCCTGCGGAGCAGGTAAAACCATTGTGGGTATGGCGGTAATAGCCGTCCTTAAAACCAACACTCTGATCCTTTCCGCCAATGTAGCGGCGGTCCACCAATGGATCGATGAACTTCTGGACAAAACCACCCTAACACGGGAACAGATCGCCGAATACTCTGGCGATTCCAAAACTGTGGCACCGGTAACCATCGCCACCTACCAGATCCTAACCTGGCGGCCCGACAAGACCGGAGATTTTCCCCACTTTTCTCTTTTCCGCCAGTACCCCTGGGGTCTCATCATTTATGATGAGGTACATCTCCTCCCTGCGCCGGTCTTTCGGGTTACTGCGGAACTTCAGGCAGTCCGGCGGCTTGGCCTTACCGCTACACTGATTCGGGAAGATGGGGCGGAAGATGCCGTATTCAGCCTGGTAGGTCCTAAGCGCTATGATGTACCCTGGAAGGATCTGGAACGAAAGGGGTGGATCGCCGAAGCGATCTGCATCGAAGTGCGGCTTGACCTGCCGGACAAACTAAAAGTCCCCTATGCGGTGGCGGGGAAGCGAGAGAAGTACCGTATCGCCGCGGAAAATTCCCTAAAGGAAGAAGCGGCTCTGGAACTTATCGCCAACCACCGCGAAGATCATATCCTGGTCATTGGCCAATACATTTCCCAATTGGAAAGCATCGCCCGCCTCCTGTCGGCCCCCTTGGTAACCGGCAAAACTGCCAATGCCGAACGGGAGCAGATATACGCTGCCTTTAAAAGAGGAGAAATCCCGGTCATGGTTGTTTCCAAAGTCGCCAACTTTGCTCTGGATCTTCCCGATGCTTCCATGGCGATCCAGATCTCCGGCTCCTTCGGTTCCCGTCAGGAAGAAGCCCAGCGGCTGGGACGGATACTCCGGCCCAAGAAAAACAAAAATTCTTACTTTTTCACCATCGTTTCCCGCTCTACCGTGGAAGAAGACTTTGCCGCCAACCGCCAGAAATTCCTTGCCGAACAGGGTTACCGTTATTCAATCCAGTATTGGCGTTCAATGGATAAAGCTCTGCCAAGCATAAATACCGGCACCGGCGCTGATTTTGCTGATGACTCTACTGTTGTCTCTGTTGTTGAAGGATCAGATACCGGTACAAAGGTGCATCAATGAAGCCCCCATTTCGCCCCGTTTCATTCTGGCAATCCGCATTGATGACACTTCCAGATGCCGCTTTTTTTGATCTTCTGCGAAGTATTCTGGGGGCGGTAAAAACTCCCTTTAACAAACAGAACCTAATAGGAGAACTTTCCCGGTTTATTGTCCGGTCCGAAATTCAGGAAACCATGGCCGCTTATATTGATGACAATGACCGCCGGATCATCGCCGCCATAGCTCTTTTAAGAGAGCCCGTGCCGGGGGAACTGGAGAGTTTTTTTACCGGCGAGTATTCTTATGCGGAACTTCAAAGCATGCTTCTGAATCTGGAGGAACGGCTCATTATTTACCGTTTTCGGGACAACGATGCCCTGCGGATCGCCCTGAATCCCCGGCTGGAAAACATCCTTGCCCCCCATGCGGGCAATACGGGAATACTGTTTCCTGCTCTTAGTCCCGCATCGCTCACGGTTGAAGACAGTACAATGTCTGCCGCAGCAAATGAAATGTTGAATGGCAGAACCCTGGCGGCGTTGTTTTCTTTTCTGCTGGGCAGCGAAATACAGATCAAGGACGAAGCCGGAAAGACTTCCCTTGTTTTTAGAAAAAAAACAACGGAGCAAAGTAAGGTCCTTTTTCCCGGTTTGGATATAAATGCTGTTGCCGGAGGACTCCTTGCCTTGGGTCTTTTGGTTAGGGAAAGAGGCTTGTCAACAAATATTGTCATTGCCCCGGACGAAGCAAAAATGGCTGCCTTTAAAGCATTGACTGACCAGAATCGTTTTGAATATCTTGCAGGGGGTATCGCCCTTTTTCTCCACCACGGCGCTTCTGTTGCCCCTCAGGGCAGGGGGATGCTTAAAAATACCGTGTACCTTATCCACTCCCTTTGCAGCGCGGCAAAGGACGGCAGAATCCTGCCCGAAGCGACGATGATAAAAATGGCGGAACTATTCCGGCGGCAGGAACAGGCAGGCTGGGGATTTTTTGGGGAGCTTCCTTCTGCGGCCGTCCTGATCCGTTCCCTTGTTATGGCGGGTCTTTTTACTGCTGCGGTGATTGACGGGACAACCTATTATTGTCCGGTAACTGCGAATGTACCGGATCAGCAGCGTCCCCATATCGCCATGGATTCTGGCTTTTCCTGCATACTCTACCCGGAGATCAGTTTTGCCGATGCCCTGGATTTGGCGGCTTTTTCCACGGTGGAAGAAACAGGAACAGCTATCCACTTTGCTCTTTCCCGGGATTCGGTGGTCCGGGGCTTTGACCGGGGCTATGATGCGGATTTTTTGTGGCAGCTCCTGGAACGGCTTTCCGGCGGCAGAGCTCCCGAAGCCCTTAAATGGAACCTGGGTGATTGGGAAAAACGGTGGCAGGAAGTATCCCTGAATGAGGGAGTGGTTCTGACCCTCAGCGGTGAACGGAGCTACCTTGCCCAAACCGAACCCCTTGCCTCCATGATCAAACGAACCCTAGCACCGGGGATATATCTTCTTTCAGCGAATAAGGAGGATGCAACTGACGCCCTGCACTGTGCAGGGGTAGATATCGTAGCCCGGCCCGGATCAAAAATAAGCGTCCTTTCAACGTTCTTTTCTCCCTTAGGCGAAGCCGCCGGGAACGTGAACCCGCCGCCGGGTTCCATAAAAGAACTGGCGGAACAGCCCGAAAACGGCGAAATCCGCGTTCTGCAAATCAAAGACCGATTCTTCTCTGCCCTGAAACAGCTGAAACTTAACCGACAGGAACAGGAGGAACTGGAATCCAGGATAGAACGGCGAATAGTGGTAAGCGAAAGCCAGCTAAAAGACGCTTCTCTCCGGTATGAAAAATTGGAGGCCCGTTCCCTGGACTATGTGGGAAAAACCGGCATTGTCAAACAAGCGATTATTTCCGGATCCCTTTTAGAGCTAAGCTGCCTTAACGGAGAAAAGATTCTGGGGGTACCGGAAAGCCTGGACAAAAAAGGGAGCGAAATGATCCTTGTCATTAAACCCAGAGATGGTGGAGAATCAATAAAACTGGCGCTGGGAAAAATCAGTCTGATACGACGGATAAAACAGTCAATTTTTGGAGTGTAATATGCCATTGCTTCCTTTTTCTGAGGTTACTGCGAACCAGGACAAACTGGCGGTACTTATCGACGCCGACAATACCCAGGCGGTGATCATCGAAGGGCTTCTTGCAGAGGTGGCCAAATACGGCGTGGCCAGCGTTAAACGGATCTACGGCGATTGGACGAACAATAATCTTCGTTCATGGAAAGATAAGCTGCTGGATTATGCCATTCAGCCCATACAACAGTTTTCCTATACCACCGGAAAAAACGCCACTGATTCGGCGATGATCATCGACGCCATGGACCTTCTGTACAGTGAAAACCTGGATGGTTTTTGTATTGTGTCCAGCGATTCGGACTTTACCCGGCTTGCCTCACGGATCCGCGAAAGCGGCCTTAAGGTATACGGTTTTGGGGAAAAGAAAACTCCCCGGGCCTTTGTGTCGGTCTGCGATAAATTCATCTACACGGAGATACTAAAGGACCGGGAAGACGATGAGGATGATGTAAAACCGGCGCAAAAAAAGGCCAGAGACTTTAAGGGCGACCGGCGGCTCATCAATCTGCTTAGGGATACCGTGGACGACCTTGCCGACGATTCAGGCTGGGCCTATTTGGGCGGAGTGGGACAAAAGATTACCCTGCGGCAAAGCGAATTTGATTCCCGGAATTACGGCTTCCGTAAACTGGCGGATCTGTTCCGGGCCATTCCCCAGTTTGAAACTGAAGAACGGCCCCAGGAAAACGGTCCGGGCAGACAGGTCTATATTCGGTGGAAAAAAAGGACGAGATAGTTTTAGAAATGGCGTCTTATCTAAAAAATTTTCGTTAAAGCCCGTCCAGTCCATTCGAGGGGTGCTTCTAACCCCAAAATTGCCGCCATCGTGGGAGCTATGTCACAGATGGATGTTGGAGAAGGAATGGCAAAACCTTTTTTAATGCCGCCGCCGTAAATAACCAAAGGGATTTTTCGATGTGAGGAAATGTTGGACCCATGACCCCTGAACAAGCCTCCGTGATCAGCGGAGAGTACAAACACTGTACTGTCGTAGATTCCCGCATCTATTACCGCCTGTTCAATAACGGCGACAAGATTGTCCAATTCCGCCAGTTTGGCATAATAGGCCTTTGAACCCCAGCGCACCGAGTGGCCTGTAGGGTCCGGCTCATCAAAGACCACCGCAGTAAAAACAGGCTTTTTTTCCATAATGTGAACGGCAATTCTTCTGGCCGATTCAAGATCGGATTGAATTCTAAATTTCTCCGCCGCTTCGTCGGGACAGATTTTTTGCAGTTCCCCCCATTCATAAAAAAATGCCGGCCCGGATCGTTCCGCTGTTTTGCCGCTATTAACAACCGAAAAAATAGAAGGAAAATCGTCTATTGTTTTTGCGGCTCTATTTTCAGACGCTTCCCTTTTAACTTCGCCAGTCCGGCGTTCCGGCGGAGTACCGCAAAAAAGAGAAGACCAGTTGGGCCAGCTTATGCTGGGCATAACACATCGTGTATCCAGGCTTGAAGCTCCGCCTGATATCATCCGTTTTACCGTTGGCATGTCCGCCTTTTTGACATAGACGCCACCCCAGCCGTCAAGGCCGATAAACACCAGATGACGGGCAGGAACAAATTTTCCATATTGTTCAGCTTCTTTTGAGGCAAAAACGGCGCAGCCTGAAACAAAGAAAAGAACGCAGAGGACAGCGCAAAAAAGAAAAGTGCGGATAGTTTTGATTTGGATCATGGTCTAACTTATTCCCTTTTTTCTGATTTTCCAAGACCAAGAAGATAGGTCTCAAAAGAACTGCTGCGACAGGCGGCGGGCTTAAAACTTTTTGCGCTGCGAAAACGTTCCCGCAGATGCTTAAGCAGTTCCGCCGTATCTCTCCCTTGAAAAACCTTGATCGCCAGATTCCCGCCGGGGGCAAGGCAGCTTTCGGCATAGGACAGAGCTTCTTCCGCCAGGGCCGTAGAACGCAGAGTATCCACCATTCGGGAACCGGTGGTGGCTGGAGCGGCGTCACTAATAATTGCTCCATAGGGTCCCCGTTGTGTCAGTTCCTTCCGCACCGGATCGCCGGTAAAATCACCCTGAACAAAGAAAAAATTCTCTCCCTTAAAAGGGTCAAAATGCCGGGAAAGGGGCAGAAAATCCGCAGCGGCCAGAAACAAAGACCCCGTTTTATAATGACGCAGCACATAGAGACTCCAGCTCCCCGGGGCGGCTCCCAGGTCAAGAACCCGCAAGCCTGCCCTGTTCGATTGCTCCATTGAATTGTTCGTTGTCTGCGGGGCGGATTTAAAGAAAATGAATTTTTCATCAATCTCCTTGAGTTTGTAAACCGACCGGGCGGGGTAATCTTCTTTTTGCGCTTTCGTTGACCAGAAATCTGGCTTTTCATAAGATGTCATGTTAGTATCAGAGTATGGATAAAGAGTATATTGCAGAGGCCGAAAAAATTGAAGCACTCCTTAAGGAGTTTCTTCCCGCTGTTCCCGGGGCAGAATGGTACAGCAGGGTTTTTCCGAGGCTGGATATAAGGCCCGAATTAACGGAATCCCTATTGGAGCCGGGGAGGGATCTTTTTAGCCGGGGGGGTAAACGGTGGCGGCCCATAATGGCCCATCTGGTATGCCGGGCTCTGGGCGGAGGCAATGCGGCCCTGCCCCTGCTTCCCCTGGTAGAATTTTGCCATACAGCAAGCCTTATTCACGATGACTTGGAGGACAGTTCGGGACAGCGCCGGGGCAAACCGACGGTTCACCTGCTCTACGGTAACGACACGGCGATCAATGCCGGGGCTTTTTTGTATTTCCTCCCCCTCACCGCACTGGAACATTGGGACGTGGAAGCAGAAGACCGGAACCATCTTTGGCAGATTTGGGCGGAACACCTCCGTTTTCTTCACCTGGGTCAGTCTCTGGACATTGCCTGGCACCGGGACCCTGCTTATTTTCCTTCCCTGGAAGATTATACGCTGATGTCCAGCCTTAAAACCGGATGCCTTGCCCGCTTTGCCGCTTTGCTGGGCGCCGAGACTGCCCGGATTTCCCGTAAAAATTCCTCTCCCCGTAAATCAGACTGCGAAATAAATGAAGGACTTTTGGCTTCTTTGGGGGCGGCGGCTCAGAAACTGGGAGTAGGTTTCCAGATTTTGGACGATGTAAAAAATTTGCTCACTGGTATAAAGGGGAAAGAACGGGGCGATGATGTGGTGGAAGGGAAAAAAAGCCTTCCAGTACTGCTTTTTGTCCAAGAGGATCAAAAGAACCGGGCCTCCTTTGTTCAGCGTTGTTTTAGGGCCGCCCAGAAAGGAGGGGTTAATATACCTGAGGTGGAACAATTCATTGATGCCCTGACCGATGCGGGGGCATTGGCGGAAGCGGAAAAGCGGGGAAAAAACCTTATTATCGAAGCGGGAACGGCTTTTTCGGCCCTGCCGGCGGTGGACAAAGAGGCAGGCCGCCTGCTAACAAGTTTAACGGAGTTGTTGCAGTAAGTGTTGGAAGCTGAAATCTGGGGCATTGCCGAAGCCGAAGACGGCTATATGGTCTTCATCAAGCCGCTGAAATCGGAATACTCGGTTCCTATTTTTATTGGCCAGCTTGAAGCCCAGGCAATTCTTATTGGTTTTGGGGGGATCAGCATATCCCGGCCCTTGACAGCGGATCTGCTCAACAATCTGATCAAGGAAGCGGATTTTACGCTTCTTCGGACGGAAATCAGCGACCTAAAGGATAATACCTTTTTTGGTTCCCTTGTCATTAAAAAACCCTCCGGCGCTGAAATGGTCCTTGATTCCCGGCCTTCCGATGCATTGGCCTTGGCGGTTCGCTGCAAAAGCCCTATCTATATTTCAGAAAGGGTGGTCAAAGAGGCGGGAATTCCGATAGAAAACATGACGGACATGGTAAGGACAGATCAGGAGACCAAAAGACGTCTCCTCAGGGCCGAACTGGACGAGGTGGTGGCGACGGAGAATTATGAACGGGCGGCGGAAATTCGGGATATGTTGAATTTATTGGAAAAAACACTGGATATTTAAAAAAAATGCGATATATTCCCTGAAAGAGCTTCCCAAAATTTAAACAAATTAGTATAGTTTGTTTAAAACTTGACCGAAATTTGAACGATAGGCTCAATTTTTGTTCGGATGGATGCGAAATGCTGGTTATTTTTAGAAAATTTGCCATTACAAGTGCAAATATAAAAGTTTTGAGTGCCGTTTTATCGATCCTTTTAGTGTTTGCAATTCTTGCGACGCAAGCAATGGGCGTTAAAGCCGAAACTCCTCTGGAAGAAAGTATGGGAGGACGGGAAAGTGCCGTTACCATGGAGCTTGCTTCTCTGGAAACTGAAGGGTTGTCAGAACCGGAAGAGTTAACCCAATCTCATTCCAGTGCCCTCTTTTTCTCAGCCTATACTGTTCAAAATGGCGATGTGGTGGGTCAAATTGCCAATAAATTCGGCCTTTCCATCAGCACCATTGTCTCGGTAAACAAAATCGCAAATACCAGAGCCCTTGCTGTAGGCAAAGTTCTCCGTATCCCAAATCAGGATGGCGTATTCTACGCCGTCAGAAAGGGAGATACCTTAAATGGGATTGCCGAAAAACACAAGGCAGAAGTTGCAAGGATTCAGGCGGCCAATGAACTTTTTTCGGACGCCATCAACCCCAATGTCAGTCTTTTTATTCCCGGCGCCACCGCACCCTGGCAAGAAGTGGTGGTGGCTGCCGCCAACCGGCCGCAGGTTATCATTTCCGAAAGACTTTTTGATTGGCCCATCCAGGGCAGGATTACTTCGTATTACGGGTACCGCCGCAGTCCCTTTACCAGGGGCCGTTCCTTCCATGACGGGCTGGACATAGGTGCTCCCGGCGGTACACCCATCAGGGCCGCCATGGCTGGCCGTGTCGAATCTGTTGGGTACGACAATGTATACGGAAACTTTGTTATTATCCGCCATGCAGACGGCTACAAAACCCTTTACGGTCACATGGAATCCTGTGATGCCAAAAGCGGCGCCTATGTCGATACCGATACGGTTATTGGTTATGTGGGAAATACCGGCCAGAGTACGGGTCACCACCTGCACTTTACCGTGTATAAAGACGGATCGTCCGTTAATCCCCGATCTGTCCTAAAATAGTTTGCGTGAAAAAGACCGCCATACTGATATTTTGTCTTGTCGTACAGGTACTTGAGGCGCAGGAAAATCAAACGAAAATTATCAGGGAAGCTGGTCTGCAGTTTTCTTCCCTGCCGGCTGCTAAGTTTTTTTATACCCAGCATTTTATCTTTCCTTTTTTAAGAGGATCGTCTTTTCTGACCGAAAACAACAATATCGATTTTGGGTTAACCGCAGAGATTTCCCCTGTTTCCATTAATGGTCTGGCAGAAGTAGTTTGGACACCGGTAGCGTTTTTTCAGACGGCGGCAGGGGGCCGGGTTGGTTCGGGCTGGAATATAAAGCTTTTCGGCGGCGATGTTTACGGTATTGGATTTAACCGGGAGGGAGCAAATAACAGGGCCGAGCATTCCGGTTTTGCTTTTGACGGCTTTCTTTGGAAAGCCCAGGTAGGGGCGGCGCTTCAGGTTGACATGGCCGCTTTTTTCCCCGGAGATTGGACCCGCATAGTAATCAGAACTTACCACGAAATTAACTATAAAAGCTATTCCGCCGCCGAACCGGGCGAATCCTGGTACTACGAAGACGACGAGGGCGAAAACTGTAACGGTTATAATTACTACTGCAATGTGTTTATCGGTTACCAAATGCCCATAAAACTGGATACTCTGGGCTTCCTTGCAGAGGCGGATCTCTTCCTGTACGATACACCGGATCGCGAAATCTGGGGAGACGATAGGATACGCTGGACAATTTCGGGACTTGGCCGGGTTGCCATCACCAAAAAATTCAACGCCACCTTGCTTGTCCAATTCCGTCTGGTACGGAATTATATCGATCCAAATTGGGAGGATCTGTATTACCGGAAACGGCACATAAACAATTCCGATCCTTTCCGTCTTGCCTTTTACCAGGCTGTCCTGTCCCTTGCCTATCAGTTTTAGTAACCTTGCATTGAACAGTGTTGTTTCTTAATGTACACTTCTAAAAAACCCAGCCGGGGGTTTTGATATTCCGTAGTGTCTTTTTTGGAGGCTTTATGAAAAAGATCCTGACACTGATGGTTTTTATATGCCTAGGGAGCGAAATATTTGCCCAAGACGGGTTTTTGGGATTAAGTCTGGGGTTCCAGTACGGAACAGCCCAGGTTTTCGATAACGGAGAAACCCTTAGAAAAATTACCGAGCCCGGGGCGATTTTTACCCTGCGGATGCTGACCGGGCCGATAGGGTTTTTTGGACGTATTGGCCTGCTTTTTCCTTCCAGTGTTACCGAAGGTGATCTAACCCTGACCTATAGCAGCTACGATTATATTCTATTTATCAATGGCGCCTTTGGAGCCAGTTTTGATATACCTCTGAATGACCGTTTTGCTTTTATTATTGATACTGGGATGAGTATTAACGATCTAACCTACGGCGGATCGTATAGAGACATCATTGATGCCACCTGGAAAGTCAAAATAGAAAACATGGGACAGCCAATCTATTTTTCCGGGGGCCAAAGAATTGAAAATGTCAAAATGAAAGAAACCTATAATGATATTGCCCTTGGTATTATTGGCAATGTGGCGATGCGTTTTAATTTTACCAGAAATGCATATCTGGAATTGGGGGCGGCGGCCAGTTTTGACTTTTTGCGGTTAAGAACCTACAAATTCGCCGCTGATTTCCGGCATCTTAATGATTTAGAACGGGAGACAATAGTAGCAAATATTCCGGGTGTAAAAACAGAAGAAAAAGAGATTTCACCAGGTAATTTCCATGTCTTGGCAACCGAACTGGTTCTTGAATCGGACAGCAGGTTCAACGCCTTTAAACAATTTACCTTTATGCCCAGCATATGCATCGGCTGGCGTTTCTAGCCTTTTAACACAAGGCGGCATAAAAAAGGCGGCCCGTTTACAGGACCGCCTAATTACCTTATCCGTTCAGGCGCTTTTCGATGGCGTCCAGTTCGTCGTACAATTCTTTTGGCAGTTTATCTCCGAACTGGGGGTAATGGTTTTGCCGCACGTCGGCAATTTCCTTTTTCCAGCCTTCGATGTCCACAGAACAAAGTTCCTTCATAATTTCGGCATTTACCCCAGCGGGGGGCTCAATAGCACCTGGCTTGGGCAGGTTGCCGATGGGGGTTTCCACATAGTTGTCCTTGTCATCACAGCGGTCAAATACCCATGCCAATGCGCGGCTGTTTTCGCCGTAACCGGGCCACATAAAATTACCGTCTTTGTCCTTGCGGAACCAGTTGGTAAAGAAAATTTTCGGCAGTTTTTCGACATTGCCCGCAGCTTCGGCTTTTTGTCCCAGTTTGATCCAGTGTTTAAAGTAATCCCCCATGTGGTAGCCGCAGAAGGGAAGCATGGCGAAGGGATCGCGGCGGATCGTACCCGCCTTAAGGTCCAGCGCTGCGGCGGTAATTTCCGAACCGGTTATGGAACCCATGAACACCCCATGGATCCAGCTTCTGCTCTGGTTGATCAAAGGAATGGTCGAAGGCCGCCGTCCTCCAAAAAGGAACGCGCTGATGGGTACTCCCTTGGGGTCTTCCCATTCATCGGCAATAACCGGGCATTGACTGGCCGGGGCGGTAAAGCGGGCGTTGGCATGGGCGATTTCCTCACCCTTGGGGCTTTTGTCGGTCTGGGGAGCGGGCTTTTTCTGGCCCTTCCAGTCGATGATTTCCTTTCCCGGCGCGCCGTGGCCAATCAGCTCCCACCAGACATCGCTGTCTTCGGTAAGACCGCAGTTTGTAAAGATTGTGTTTTTCTTTACCGATTCCATGGCGTTAAAATTGGATTCATTGTTGGTCCCCGGAGCGACTCCAAAGAAGCCCGATTCAGGGTTGATAGCATAGAGTCTGCCATCGGTGCCGAATTTCATCCAGGCAATGTCATCGCCCACGGTTTGGACTTTCCAGCCCGGCAAGGTGGGAATCAACATGGCCAGGTTGGTTTTGCCGCAGGCCGAAGGGAAGGCTCCGGTAATGTATTTTACTATTCCTTCGGGGTTGGTGATCTTCAATATAAGCATATGCTCAGCAAGCCAACCTTCATCCCGGGCCAGGACACTAGCAATTCGCAGGGCCAGGCATTTTTTGCCTAAGAGGGCGTTTCCGCCATAACCGGAACCATAGGACCAAATTTCCCTGGTTTCGGGAAAGTGGGAAATATACTTTTTTTCGATGGGAGCGCAGGGCCACTTGCCGTTATCCGCTTCTCCTTTTTCAAGAGGCTTACCCACGGAGTGAAAACAGGGTACGAAAAAACCATCGCTTCCCAGTACATCCAATACCTTGGTCCCCACTCTGGTCATGATATGCATATTCGCCACAACATAGGGGGAATCGGTAATTTCAACGCCGATTTTGGCAATATCCGAACCAACGGGCCCCATGGAAAAGGGGATAACATACATGGTCCGGCCCTTCATACAGCCGGTGTAGAGTTTCTTCATGTTTTTTTTCAGTTCCGCCGGATCGATCCAGTTGTTGGTAGGGCCCGCATCATCCTGGCTTTTGCTTGCAATATAGGTACGATTTTCTACCCGGGCCACATCCGAAGGATCGGACCGGAACAAAAAACTGTTGGGTTTTGCTTTAAGCGGCGTCGCAAGCCCCGCATCCACCAAGGCTTTGATCATCCGGTCGTATTCGTCTTTGGTTCCGTCACAAATCTCCACCGAATTGGGGGTCATAAGGGCCGCCGCTTCCTCAATCCATTTTTTTAATCCCGCGTGTTTTAGTTCTTCTGCTTTCATATTCCTTTATTAACTCCTTTGCATCAGGATAATCCACAAAAGGCAGAAACTCAAGGGCTAACTAAAATAGTTCTGCAATTCCGGATTAACTCTGATTTTCTTGATTGCCTTTAGCTCAATCTGGCGCACTGTTTCCGGAGAAATTCCCATTTTGCGGCTGATCGTTTTCAGGGTCTGTTTTTCGGAATCGTTAAACTGATACCGGTACATAAGGATTGTCTTCTCCCGGTCTTTAAGACAGTTCAGTATTTTCATGGTGGCGCTTTTTGAATCTTTCTTAAGCAGCGCCCGCTCGGGATTATAGGTGTAATCCTCATGGAATTCCAGAACACCCGCCGAATCAGAATCGCTGGTGTCCAAGGGCAGCATACTAGAAGTCATCGAAAGAACAGCGTCTACGTCTTCTTTGGATACGCCAATTTCATTGGCTATTTCCGACGCATTCGGAACCCGGTTAAAGCGCTGTGTAAGGCCGTGATAAGATTTTTGGATTTTTCGCAGTATTTCCTCCTTTCTGTGAGGCAGATGGATAAGGCGCCGCTTGTTTGCCAGGTACCGGAGTATGTATTGTTTGATCCACCAGCTGGCATAGGTCGAAAACCGGACCTGCTTTTTAGGATCAAACCGCTCCGCCGCATGAATAAGACCGATATTTCCTTCCTGAATCAAATCTAAAAAAGAAATATCCGGGTTTAAATAAGAACGGGCAATTTTTACCACCAGCCGGAGGTTGGATTCCACCAGTTTTTGCCGGACTTCCTGGTCTCCCTGCCGAATACGCTTGGCCATTTCCTGTTCTTCTTCAAAACTAAGAAGTGGATAGACCCTGATTTGGCTGAAATACATTTGCACAAGGTCTGATTTTTTTTCCGTCATAGCTGCCCCCTTGGCCCCTTGCCTGATTAAGCAAGGACCATAATTAAACAAGCAATATCCATGCCAAGTAGGACAAAATCCATAAACATTTTGTAATTCTTTATAATACAAAGAATTACAAAATGTTGAAATTTTGAAAAGAAAAAATGTGTCTGTTTTTGTATACAATTTTATTAAGGACTGTATAAAAAAAAAGTACACTATGGTATAGTTAAAGTATGGTTTTGGATGATTACGGCATCCTTTGCAAAGAAAAGGGCAAAGAAATTCACTATTTTATAAAATGGTCTCCTCTTTCCAAGGCCGATCGGTGGACCATCAACGCCAAGGTTCCTTCTGTGGCGGGGATTTATGAAATATACTGGATGGACGACCGAAAGCACCTGCGAATGCTCTCGGTGGGCCGGACCCACTATGGCGGCCTTCGATCGGAACTGCGGAGGCTTACCGACCCGGAACTACACCAAGATCCGGAAACCAGAAAAAAGCTGGAAGAGGAAGAAATTTGGTTCCGTTACGCTCCCAGCAATTCTGCCCCCATGATGGCTGATGTGATTTGGTTTTTTATGGCGACCTATTTCCCCGAAAAGCCGGGGATAGAACACTCGGGCCGTTTTGAAAAGATTTTTATGAATGAATCGGAGCCGGATAAGCTGATTTGGGTACCGTAACGGCATAGAGAATACCATGATCGAATACATCGTTTCCACCAACATTGATGATCGGGTCCTTGTCCGCTCTGCCCGGATTCTTTCCGAAGGGGGGTTATTGGGGATCCCTTCGGATACCAGCTGGATTGTTGTTTGCTCTCTCCGTTCAAAGGAAGGGATCAAGAAACTCAGGAAGATTTCCGGCGAGCGGGATGAACGGCATTTTACCCTGCTTTGCTCGGATATTTCCCAATTTGGCGATTTTTGCAGTATGAATAATACCCAATTCCGTCTCTTAAAACGCCTTTCGCCGGGGCCCTATGTATTTATCCTTAAAACCCTTTTGGGAACGGAAAAGACCCTACAGCTCCGGCGGGGTGAAATCGGAGTCCGGATCCCCGATCACCCCGTACCGGTAAACCTAATCAAAACCCTGGGTTCTCCCCTCTATTCGGTTACCGCAAAACGAAGTATGACCGATGAAGATGCGCCGATCCCGGCCGAAACCAGGCACGATGGCCGGTCCTCCGAAACAGATCAACTGCCCCCCATACCGGAAGAAGATCTCTTTGAAGGAGGCTGGGAACTGGAGGCCATTGCTGGCTTGGATCTGATTCTTGATACAGGAGAAGAACGGCCCCGGATTTTTTCCACCATTTTGGATATTTCCGGAGGCGAGATCATGTCTCTGCGCAAAGGTGCTGGAGCGTGGCCGGTCTAGAATCTTAGGAAAATTGCATAGCAATAAAGCAAATTCAAATTCCTGCTTGACACTTATTCAATTTTTGGTTAGAGTAATGTCCTATGGGTGCTTTCTACGGCTTTGACGAATATTACTTAATACTGGTGGTTCCAACCATACTGCTTTCTCTTTGGGCGCAGTTTAAGGTCAAATCTACTTTTAACAAATATTCCCAAATCCATTCCAGCAAGAGGATAAGCGGAGCTCAGGCTGCCCAACTTTTACTGCAAGCCAACAACATCAGCAATGTTTCCATAGAAAGTGTAGGCGGTTCCCTGACGGATCACTACGATCCGGCCCATCATGTACTGCGGTTATCCCAGCCTGTTTATGGGGAAACATCCATAGCCGCCGTGGGTGTCGCCGCCCATGAAACAGGCCATGCCATTCAACATGCCCGGGGCTACGGCCCCCTGGCCCTGCGAAGCATCCTGGTTCCGGTGGCCAATATTGGATCCTCCATGGGCCCCTGGATTGCCGTGGCGGGCCTTGCCATGTCTTTTAATATACTGCTCAATCTTGGAATCCTTCTTTTTGCCGGGGCGGTTGCATTTTACCTTATCACCCTGCCGGTGGAGTTTAACGCTTCTTCCAGGGCTTTGACGATTCTTTCCCAAAACCAGGTATTAAGTGATGAGGAACTGGGAGGGGTGCGGAAGGTTCTTTCCGCCGCCGCCATGACCTATGTGGCCAGCGCCCTTACCGCATTGATGAGCCTGATCCGGCTGGTACTTCTTTCAAGGAGGCGGCGCTAGTGGTACACGGTTTTAAACGGGGCCTTAAACTCTCTCCCCATAAACATGCGACTGAAGGAAGCCCCAGAGAGACGGCTTCTGTTTCCCAGGTAGTAATCCCCATAAATCAACATTTTGGCGCTCCAAACAAGCCCTTGGTTAACCCCGGAGACAAGGTAATCCGGGGCCAGGTGATTGCCGATGCCTCCGGCCCCATGACCTGTCCGGTTCATGCATCCATTACTGGAGTAGTAACAAAGATAGAACCTCGCACTCAGACAAACAATACCAATGGCTTGTGCATCATTATTGAGGCTGAACCCGGCGAGTCTGCCGAATCATTTATGCCGCCTCTGGATCCATTTAACTGTACCAAGGAAGAAGCTCTGGCCCGAATTCGGGATGCGGGAATTATTGGTATGGGAGGAGCGGGATTTCCGGCTAATGTTAAATACAACCCTCCGCCGGGGAAAACTGTTGACGTCATTATCGCCAATGGCGCCGAATGCGAACCCTACCTGACCACTGACGAAGCATCGATGACCGAAAAGCCCCAGCTTTTGGTGGCGGGTCTTACTATGATGATGAAGATCACCGGGGTTAAACGGGCCGTTATCGGCCTGGAAGATAACAAGGCCAGCCTTGTAACCATCCTGGAACAGGAAATAAGGCTGAATAAACATGCCATTTCCGAAGAATTGGATATAACTATCGGTCTTTGCCAGACCCGCTATCCCCAGGGAGGGGAAAAGATGCTGATCAAGGCTCTGACAGGCCGGGAAGTTCCAAGCGGGGGCCTGCCCATGGATGCCCACTGCATTGTCAGTAATGTGGGAACCCTTATCGCCATTGCCGAAGCATTTACCTTGGGAAAACCCCTGATAGACCGGGACCTTACTGTATCCGGCGGGGCCTGCAAAACTCCCAAGAATCTCCGCCTTCCCATTGGCGCCATGATTACCGATCTGCCGCCGGAATGTATGGCTATTGACTACGACAGGCTGCGGAAGATCATCTTTGGCGGCCCCATGATGGGAAACGCCGCAGCTACGGCGGCGATCCCCATCCAAAAAAACACTTCCGGAATTGTTCTGATGACCCGGCAAGAAACCAGGACGGATGCCGAAAATACCTGCATACGCTGCGGCCGCTGTCTCCGGAACTGTCCCTGCTGTCTTTCGCCGGTAATTATGAATAATGCCCTGGAATCCCAGGACATGGACGAAGCTGTACAGGCGGGTCTAATGGACTGCATAGAATGTGGAAGCTGCTCCTATATCTGTCCCGCCCGGATTAAACTGGTTCAGCGTTTCCGGGTAGGAAAACTGCGCCTGCGGGAAATTAAGGCCAAGGCCCAGCAGCAGGCCCAGGCGGAAAAAAATCCTGAAAGGAAATAGAGGTACATGCCAGAACTTTATTTAGGATCAAGCCCTCATATCGGAACCCCTATCCGAACGCGGACGATCATGGCCCAGGTACTTATCGCCCTGACCCCAGCTGCGGTTTACGGTATTGTCATATACGGTACTCATGCTCTGTGGGTGATTGTTACTTCCATTGCCGCCGCTATGGCGGGGGAAACTCTGTTCCGGCTGATAACAAAACAGGAAATCCGTATTCTGGATCTTTCTGCGGTTGTTACCGGACTGCTCCTGGCCATGATACTGCCCCCTTCGATTCCTTTGTGGATGACTGTCTTGGGGGCTATCTTCGCAACGGTTGTCGTAAAAGAATTTTTTGGAGGCCTGGGAGCTAATATATTCAACCCCGCCCTGACGGGCCGGGCTTTTTTATTAATGAGTTTTCCCATTGCCTGCACTACATGGACCAATCCCAAGGGGATTGTTTCCGCCATGCCGGACATTGCCGCGGCCGTTAACGACACAGCTCTTTCCCTGGACGCCTTCAGCGGTGCCACTCCCCTTGGAATAATTAAAACAGGCGGGAGTATAACCGATGTGGGACGCCAGTTTGCCGCCGCCGGTTTGTCAGAAAGTGCTGATTATTTTTCCACCCTTAAAACCCTCTTTATGGGAAACCACAGCGGAACCATTGGAGAATCTTCAATACTGTTGATTTTGGCAGGCTGCATTTATCTGCTTGTTACCAAGGTGATCGATTGGCGCGCTCCGGTAATGATGATCGCCTCGGCCTTTGTTCTTTCCTTTTTACTTGGGTTAGATCCGGTATTCAGTATTCTGACAGGAGGGTTGGTGTTTGGCGCCGTTTTTATGGCCACCGATTATACCACCGCCCCCCTTACCTCCAAAGGAAAATTTCTTTTCGGTGCCGGAGCGGGGATCATCACCGTACTGATCCGCCAGTGGGGAAATTATCCCGAAGGGGTTACTTACGGCATTCTTATCATGAACAGCGTTACTCCATTTCTGAATCGGCTGCTCCAGAAGAAGTACGGTTTTGTGCCGCCTCCAAAAAAGGAAAAACCGGCTGGGCCAAAAACTAGTTCGGAGGCGGCCAAATGAAAGTGTGGGAAACGATAAAACTGGGACTGGTACTGGCGGCCTATGCCGTTGCAGCCTGCGTTGGTCTTGCCTTTGTATATGCAAAAACAAAGGGCGAAATTGATAAACAGGAAGGAGCCAATCTGGAAGCGTCCATAAAAGAGCTTTTTCCTGGTGCGGATAATTTTTTGGATATTACGGGAACCATTATCAATCCCGATCCGGGAATAACTTTTGAAAACCAATACAGCATTTCCCAGGGTACAAAACTGATCGGCGCTGCCATCCAGGCTTCCGGAGGAAGTTACGGCGGTCCCATTAAGGTACTGGTTGGAGTCAATGCGGATGGTACAATCAACCGAATAAAAATAATGAGCCATTCCGATACTCCCGGGCTGGGGGCCAATGCGGCGGATGAAAAATATTATGTAAACAAAGCCGCCGGAATTACCTTCTACGGCCAATTTTCAGGTAAAGCGGTTACGGATCCCATTGAACCAAAACACGATGTAATAGCCATTTCTGGAGCGACCATTACCAGCATGGCTGTTTCCCAGGTGGTGCGGACAGCGGGCCGAGCCGCGGCGGAATGGCTTACTGCGGAAGGAGCGGCACCATGAGCCAGAAAAACGGAACAGAATCAATAAATTTATTCCGCATTTTTACCAACGGCATTATCCAGGAAAATCCTTTATTGGTACTAATGATTGGTCTATGCTCATCCTTGGCGGTAACTACAAAGGTGGTCAACGGTATAGGCATGGGCCTTTCCATGACATTTGTACTTCTTATGTCGGAACTGGTGATCAGCACTTTTCGCAAACTCATCCCCAATTCGATCAGGATTCCGATATTCATCATTGTCATTGCCGCCTTTACTACGGTGATCGACTATGTGCTTAAAGCGTATTTTCCCGATCTTTCCAAGGCCATGGGTGTCTTTATTCCCCTTATTGTAGTGAACTGCATTATTATGGGAAGAGTAGAATCATTTTCATCCAAACAGCCTCCTCACCATGTGATCCCCGACGCCTTAGGCATGGGTCTAGGTTATACCTGGGTACTTGTGGGAATCGCCTTAATTCGGGAATTGCTGGGGAATGGAACGGTCATGGGTTATGAAGCCCTAAACAAGTTTATCACACTCCTAAACAAGATTTTTCCGCTAAACCTTGGTGATTACGAGCCGATTCGGTTCTTTAACCTGCCGCCGGGAGGCTTCTTTGTATTTGCGCTGTTTATTGCCATGAACCTGGCTTTTAAACGGATTAAAATAGGCGGTGATGATTCTGACTGTACGGCCTGTCCGTCTCCGGGCTGTCAAGGTTGTAGTATTGGTGAACGGCAGGGTGAAAATGCCAATACCGCCGAAGGGGGAGCATCGTGATCCTCTTTAAGATTTTTATTTCAGCTTTTCTTATCGACAATGTAGTCCTAATGCGCTTTCTTGCTTTGTGTCCTTTTATCGGCATGAGTACCGACGAAGACAAATCCATAGGCATGGGGATTGCCGTTACGTTTGTAACTGTATTGGCAACCGCCGTTACCTGGCCCATCTACCGGTTTATCCTTTCCAAAGAAGGAATCTTTGGTATCATCACCATGCCCGGTGGAGTGGAAGGCAGCCTGGAATTTTTACAGATCCTGGTCTTTATTCTGGTGATCGCTTCGCTGGTACAGCTTGTGGAATTCTTTTTAAAAAAAATGGTTCCCAGTCTTTACAAAGCCATGGGTATTTATCTGGCCTTAATCACAACAAACTGTGCAATCCTTGCGGTAACTCTGGATGTAATAAACAACACATGCTCTTTTACGGGAAAACCTTACACCTTTATTGAATCCCTGGTCTACGCAATAGGAGTAGCCGTGGGTTTCCTTCTTTCTCTGCTTTTAATGGCAGGGATCCGGCGGCGAATTAAAACCAGTCCCATTCCAGCCTTTTTAAAGGGAACACCTGTCCTCTTTGTAGCCGCTTCCCTCCTTTCCGTTGCTTTTATGGGTTTTGGAGGTTTGGTAAAGTGATTTTTGTTATTCTGATTACTGCGATAGTGGCGGCCATTCTGGCCCTGATCCTGGGGCTTGCTCTGGGTTTGTTTAAGGAACTTTTTAAGGTTGAAGAAGACCCCCTCATTGGAATTCTTCGGGAAGCCCTGCCAGGAGCAAACTGCGGAGGCTGCGGTTTTCCTGGCTGCGACGGTTATGCCGCAGCGGTGGCCGCTGGGGGGGACATTGCCCAATGTACCGCCGGGGGCAAATCAACAGTGGATAAGCTGGCAGAAATTATGGGTGTCAGTGCCGTGGCGGTAACCCCCATGGTGTCGGCAGTCTGTTGCATTGGGGGCAATGACATTGCCGTAAAACGGGGACAGTACACGGGCCTTACTACTTGCCGGGGGGCAAAACTTGCCGGCGGCACTAAACTGTGCAGTTGGGGCTGTATCGGTTTTGGCGATTGTGCAGCGGTCTGCAAATTCGATGCTATATCCATGGGAAGCGACGGTTTGCCCTCGGTAAACTGGGGAAAATGTACAGGCTGTAAGGTTTGTGTCGCCGAATGCCCCCAAGGAATAATCCGGGTAATTCCCAAGGACAAAAAAATTGTCCTTGCCCTCTGCTCAAACCGCAATCCAATCCGTTCAGCAATCAGAAAAACCTGCCGTTTGGGGTGCATAAAATGCGGTATCTGCGTAAAGCAGTGCCCGGAACAGTGCATTGTTATTGAAAACGGTATTCCCCTGGTGGACTACGATAAATGTAATCTCTGCGGAACCTGTGAGCAAAAGTGTCCCACTAAAATCATGCGGATTTTATAAATACTTTTCGATACAGGCCATTAACAGTTTTGGCTCAAAGGGCTTAGTGATATAGTCCACGGCTCCCAGAGCACGGCCTTTTTCCTCGTTCAAGGAATCTGTCATCCCCGTAAGGAAAATCACCGGGATATTCTTGGTTCCCTGGTTAGCCTTTAGAACCTGAATAGCATCGTAACCGTCCATTTCCGGCATATCAATGTCCAGGAGAATTAGGACTGGATCGTTATTTTCCAAAAGTTTAAACAGTTTTGCCGCAGAAGGGGCGGTTGCAACGGTATATTTTTCTGACAAAACATTTTTACCAATTCGCAGGTTCGCCGGATTATCATCTACCAGAATAATAAGTTTCTTAAAATTTTCCATGCTTTTTCCTTATTAACTGTTTTTCTTGATCAATTCATTAACGGTTTTTATGGCACTTTCAAATTCTGTCATTAGCACCTGATCAGAAATTTGTTCCAGGATTTCTTTGGTTTCTGAATCCAGTATATTTCCGTTGAGTTCATCCATGATTCGGTCTATTTCTGATATATTTTGAGATTTCAGGGCTTCGGCGAGCTTGTTGAAGATGGAAATATCTACCATCGGATTACTTGGGAAAACTGCTTCGCCAGGTTCCGTTTCCAAAACGGCGCGGATATTTCCGGACAACTCCGTCAGATGTTCTACAAAGCCGCCAAGATTATCCCAGACAAAATTTAAATCCCCGGTTTTTCCTGCGTCCTCAAGCCGGGCTGCTTCCATCGAAATTTCTGCCGCCCCGAGGGTGCCGGAAGCGCTTTTCATGGCGTGGACCTGGGTAGTAAATGCGGCAAGATGTTTTTCGGGAAATTTGTTCCCTCTCATGCCCTCAAAAAGGAAAAATCTGAGCCGCTGCAAACGTTCTTCCACATCCTTGCAAAACATGGACAGCACTTTACGGTAGCTTGCGGCGGTACCGCCGGTCATGGCGGTGCCCTTTATCGTATCAACGCCGGGGATAATTAAATCTTTTTCCATAAAAAATTCCTTTTTCTAGATAAATTTTAGTTTATTTTTCCATAATGTTAAATACTCCATCCCAATCGTCCGGCGGCGGAGTCTGAAGATATTTCCGGCAACGGTCAAGATAAAGAAGGGATGGTCCATCACCGGGTATGAGTTCCAAAACCCGAATAAATGCTTTTTCTGCCTCTTTCCAGTTACGAGACTCAAAAAGATCATGTGCTTTATCAAAAAGACCCGTCTGCTCATATAAGACAGATGAGGCATCTGCCTTTGTCTCCAATATTTCACAGATGTATACCGGGTCATTTATTCCCACCACCCTGATTCGGTCAAGGCGTCGAAAAAGGATATGTCCTTCTGTCTCCTTCATTGTGTCTTCTGATGCAAGAATCCATGTTCCATATTGTTTATTCACCCCTTCAAGACGGGAGGCCAGATTCACCGCGTTACTGATAATCGTGTAATTCATTTTTTTTTGTGTTCCCATGTTCCCTGCTATCATTTCACCGGTATTAATTCCAATCCGGGTAAGGAGCGGAGGCATTCCTTTTTCCGCTATGTGCCTGTTCAACTCTCCTTCCAACCGCTTCATCAATATGGCGGTAGTGCAGGCCCGCAAAGCGTGATCGGGCAGTTCCAAGGGAGCGCCGAAAAATGAAATAATCGCATCTCCCATGTATTTGTCTATCGTTCCTTTGTGTTCAAGAATTACATCGCTCATGGTTGAAAGATAATAGTTAAGCAGTTCAACCAATTCTTCCGGACCAAAAGATTCCGCTATACTGGTAAAGTTCCTAACATCGGTAAACAGAGCGGTCATGTGCCGTTTCGTTCCGCCCAACTGGAGCTTTGCAGGATCGCTGACAATTTCTTCAACAACTTCCGCAGACAAATAGGTAGAAAAAGCCTTGTGAAGATTATCATTGTAATATTTCAGTTCTGCGGCTTGTTTTTTCAGTGTTTTTCGCTGGGCTTCCAAAAGCAAATGCAGTTCAATCCGTTTAAGAAGCAGCGGCGGCTGGAATGGTTTGGTTATGTAATCAATTGCCCCCAAGGAAAGCCCTTCAAGCTCATCATCCGATTCAATCCGTGCAGTAAGGAAGATAACCGGTATATCTTTTGTCCGCGGGTTTGATTTGAGAATTTTTATTGCCTCGTAACCGTTCATTTCCGGCATTTCTATATCCAGTAAGATCATGGCGGGAGTATTATTTTCCAAGCGGCTGAACATTTTCTCTGCCGAGGGAACGGTTGCAACGGTGTATTTTTCTGACAAAACATTTTTACCGATTCTGAGATTTGCTGGATTGTCGTCTACCAGAATAATTAAATCTTTATCACTTTCCATGACCACCTCTATTTATAAATATTTTTCAATACAGGCGATAAGCACCGCTGAATCAAAAGGTTTGGCGATACAGCCTGCGGCCTCAAGGGATCGTCCTTTTTCTTCATCCTCTAAACCGGCCGTTTCCGCAAGAAGTACCACCGGAATATCTTTGGTTCCCGGCTTTGATTTAAGGGTTTTTATTGCCTCATAGCCGTCCGTTACTGGCATATCAATATCCAGGAGAATTAATGCAGGATGCACATTCTCCAGGCGGATGAACATTTTTTCTGCCGAAGGAACGGTTGCAATGGTGTATTTTTCCGACAAAATATCTTTGCCGCTTTTGAGATTCACAGGATTATCGTCCACCAGCATGATAAGTTTTTTTTCGTGAGCTATTTTTTTATCCTGCTTTTCTTTTGGTATCCAGCGATCAAGGGTTTCGTCAAGTTTGGATACGTCTATTGGTTTAGCAAGAAAATCATCGAAACCTTTTTCGATAAACATTTCCCGCATTCCCGAAACGGCATTGGCAGTCAATGCTATTATTGGTATGGTTTTGAAACGTTCACCTTCCAGGGCACGGATGGCTGTTGTCGCTTCAATTCCGTCCATTTCGGGCATCATGTGATCCATAAACACGATGTCGTAGTTATGCTGTTTCACCAATTCAATGGCGTGCATGCCATTAAGGCAGGTATCTATTGCTGCTTGATAGGGAGCCAAAAGCCCTTCGGCAACCTTGAGGTTGGTGGCAATATCATCCACTATCAGCAGCCGCGCACGGGATAGGGTAAATCGTATCATACCGGCAGATCCGCGGCCTTCAGGATACCCCTTGCTGTCCGCCTTGCCATTGAGAACATTGGCGATAGACAGGGATTGTACCGGCAGGGATACGAAACGCACGTTGGGTATGTAAGCCTCGGTTCCCCATTCCACCATCAGGGCCAGCGGCGGCTTCTTTTTTCCGGGGAAGGATATTCCCGGCTTTTCCATAACCGGTTTGATCTTTTCGTAAAGACCGTAACCGGAAAACACAAAAAACCATTCTTCCCTAAACAAGGCTTTGGAAAAATCATCAAGACTTGTTACCATTTCATAAGGTACACTCATGTTTTCCAGAGACCAGCATACCGACTTGGCGTAAACGGTACGGCGTTCATAAATCAGTACTTTCTTTTTATCTGGATCCTCTACCGCAGCGAAGGGATCTCTGGAATGAATCTCCTGAGGGATAACAACCGTAAACATACTGCCTTTTCCATACTCACTTTCCACGGTAATGTCCCCGCCCATGGCAAGGCAGAGCCGTTTGGTAATAGCAAGCCCCAGACCCGTTCCCTCTATGCCGCGGTTCTTTTTTGTGTCAACCTGCACAAAGTCACCGAAAAGCTTAGACTGATCCTCCGGTTTAATTCCTTTGCCAGTATCGCTAACAACAATCTTTAACCAGACCTGTTTATCTTCTTTCTTGATTACGGTAATAGCTAAACTGATGCATCCCCGGTTAGAATATTTTACTGCATTGGAAAGAAGGTTTATAAGTATCTGCCGCAGCCGTACCTCGTCCCCGATAAGGCCGTTGGGAATATCCCTGTCTATATTTGTATAGAAGCGGATTGGCTTTTCCGCAAGGCGCATACTGATAATATTAACTGTGTCATTGATCAGGGATGCAAGCAGGTATTCAACGGGAATGATCTCCAGCTTTCCCGCTTCAATCTTTGAAATATCAAGAATATCGTTGATGATGGAAATGAGGTTAGACCCTGCCTGTTTGATGTCCTGTGCGTACCCCCTGGCTTCATCGGAAAGTTCACTGCGCAAAAGTAATTCCGCCATGCCGGTAATGGCGTTCATGGGGGTTCGGATCTCATGGCTCATGCTGGCAAGAAAATTGGTTTTGGTTCTGTTTGCCGTTTCCGCATCTTCCCTGAGTTCTATCAGACGGCGGTTTTGCTTTCTGATTTCATCAACAATACTGAAAACATACTCCCCGGTTTCTTCTACATTTTTTTGGTAGACGACAAGCAGCCGCTCTATATCTTCTTTTGATACATTAGACTGCTCGATCATCGTCCCCAGGCTTTTTCTAATAGCTTCGTAATTTATAAGGGCGGAATCGCCGGATTCTGCATCCATACTCCCCTTAAGGTAAGAAATGGTGATATTCAACAGTTCGCTCCGGCTGACAATATCAAAAACCAAAGATTTGAGCTTGCTGTCGGTATAATGAAAAAGCCGTTTTGCCTTGTAAGGGTCCATTGTATCCGCTTCAGGCAGCGTCCCAAAAAAAACGGCAGTCAATGTCTGGTTGTGGTGGGTAAATAGTTCTTCTCCGTAAGTGTTAAAACCGATCATCGGGCATTTGCTGAATACATTGTTAAACTCGTCAAGTTTGTTCAGTTCCTTGATTTCCAGATATCGCAGTACGCAGTTAAAAAGAAGACAGCCCTGTATGCCGGGAAGAAAGTGTGCGGCGTCGGCAAGGCCCTTTTCCGTGTGGTCAATGATGTCTCCCTGCTTGAGGAGAAATACCCTGGTGCCTGCTTCGATATAACAGTAAAACTGAAGGCCAACACCGTTAATAACAGCGTTGGGGCTGCGGACATAGATACTGTCCCCGAATTTAAGCCCCACGGGGTGCTTGGCAAAGACCCCCGCATCCAGCCTGCTCACATCGTCAATGCCGATCTGCCGGGCGTAAAAAACTGCCGCCGGTTCCCCATCAATTTCCCAGGCAATCCGCTTCATTGTTTCCACTCTGGTTATGGAAAATGAAGTATCGGTGGGAAGGTAATGCACATAATGATTAAAGAAAAAAGGTATCTTCATCTTAAGAATGACTGCGGCAAGGCCGTCTCCGGAAAGCCGCGCTCCTGCGCCGACAAGGGTTTTTGTAAAAGCCAGTTCATCCGCGGCGGCTCCGCCGACAAACGCCATATTAAAATCCTGTTCCAGGGAAAATTCTTTTACAATAAGCTCTCCAAGGCAAAGTCCGTCAAAAAAGATCAGTCCCAAGTATTCATCGGGATTGATATTTTCTCCCGCTGTTTTCTGTTTCAATTCGGCGATAGCGGCTTTTGCAGATCGAACAGGATCTTTTTTGACTCCTTCTTGAAAGGATACATAGACCTGCTCAACTTCATCGGCGGAGAGGGACATGGCCGTAATGCCGCTTTCGAGAGCCCCGCCGCCGCCGGCACCATCGGAAGACCATCCTCCGATCATGGAAGCACCGAAACACGCGGCCGCAGGGAATGCTTCAGCGAGGATTTTCTGAGGTTCGTATTCTTCAAAGGCAGGCGAAAAAAAGTAGAGTATCGCCTTTATATCAGACTGCCCTATCCCGTCAATAATACCAGTAATGTTCCAATCCCGAAACGATGCTACCTTAATAGCCATATCTTACCTCGCTCCTTCAAACAGTGTTCTAACCAGATCAATGGCATTGCCGAATTCAAACATCAATACCTGCTCGGAAATTTGTTCAACAATTTCTTTTGACTTTGTATCAAGCGGTTTTTCATTGATCGTGTATAGAATACGATCAATTTCTGAGTCGTTTTCAGATTTTAGAGCTGATTCAAGTTCTCTCAAAAGCTGGATAGAAACGGAAGATTCTTCGTTATGTGAATCAGCTGCCGTTGATTCCAAAGCTTCATCTATACTCCGGACCAGTTCCGACAGGTGTTCTGCAAAGGTGCTCATATTTTCCAGAACGAATGTTATATTTCCTGCCTTGCCTGCCGCCTCAAGCCGGGCTGCCTCCGCCGATAATTCAGATGCACCCAAACTTCCAGATGCGCTTTTGAGAGCGTGGGCGTGAATAACAAACTGGGACAAGTTATCTGTATTCGGTATGGTTTGAAACAGAGGCAGCCGATCCTTGGCGTCTTTACAAAAAAGGGCCAAAACCTGGCGATAAAGAGTCATTTTGCCGCCGGTCATAAAAACACCTTTTGCTGTATTAATACCGGGAATAATTATGGACTCTGGACTGTGGTTCGAATTGCCTTCCTTATTCCCTGTTTCATGATCAATGTTTATCATTTCTCTCTCCTTCCAGCGTTTTAATAATTCAGAAAAGACGCTGCCCCGTACCTTTCACATTATACTGCCTTTAAATCATCCTCCCTCAAGTATTGAATGAACAATTTTTCCGGCTTCGTCGAATTCAGACACCAGCACTTGTTCTGAAATTTGTTCCAGTGCTTCTCTTATTTTTGGATCCGGCGGTCTTTGATTAAGTTCTTCTAGAATGCGATCAATGTCATCGGTTTTTTGCGCTTCCAAAGCCGATGCAAGTTCGCGTAAAAGGGGTAATGCCGCCGCGGGATTTGCTCCATCCTCTGAAGAATCACTCTCTTTTATGGAGGTTTCCCAGGCCCTGATTCCTTCAACCAGTTCAGCAAGCTGCCTTGTAAAGCCGCTTAGATTTTTCCGGATAAAAGCTAAATCACCGGCTTTACCCGCGGTTTCAAGTTCCGCAGCCAGTGCTGAAATCTCTGCAGCGCCCAGGCTTGCGGACGCGCTTTTTAATGCATGGACCTGGGTAACAAAAGAGGACAAGGTTTCCGCATCCGGCATGGTTTGAAACATAGGCAGCCTTTTTTCCGCGTCTTTACGAAAAAGAGCAAGAACCTGACGATAAAGCGTCAATGTGCCTCCTGTCATGGTAATACCATATTGTACATTCACGCCAGGAATTACCAGAGGCTGGAGACTGACATCCGAGTCATTTTTTCTGTTCTTGGATCTTCGGTCTTTTTTCTCTATGTCCCATTCCCTTTTTTCCTTAGGTATCCAGCGGTCCAGAGTTTCATCAAGTTTGGATATATCAATAGGTTTGGCAAGAAAGTCATTGAAGCCTCTTTCTATGAACATTTCTTTCATTCCCAAAACGACATTGGCCGTCAATGCGATGACAGGCAGGGTTTTGAAATGTTCGCCTTCCAGCGCCCTGATGGCGGCAGTAGCTTCAACGCCGTCCATTTCCGGCATCATGTGATCCATGAAAACCAGATCAAATTTTTTTGACTTTATTGCTTCAATTGCTCCCAAACCGCTATTTTTCAGCTCTACCTGCATTTTATAGGGCAGCAATAAACCTTCGGCTACCTTTAAGTTGGTATTTATGTCATCAACAACAAGAATTCTTGCTTCCGGCGCAGTAAATCTTACTACGGCTCCCTTATTTGCACTGAAAGTTGAGCTGGTGGTGAGTCCATTCAATACATTGGCGACTGGTATGGAATATATTGGCATGGTTAGTATACTTAAATTCTGATCAACAACAGCTTCTCCAAATTCAGCAAGTAATACGATCTTAACTTTTGATTCAAACTTTGAGCATATATCCCTGACGCTTTGATAGAGGTTAGATGCGATTAAAACAAAAGAGTATTTTCCGCCTGCTATTTTTTCACAGAAACTGGAATCAGATTCAACAATCGTATACTTAACCCCCAAATTGGCTATGGTGTAAACAAGAGATTTGGAATAAATTTCCCGAAGTTCATAAACGAGTACATATTTTTCACCCGGGTTTGAAACAGATGCCAGTTTTCCGTATTCACAAATCCCCTGCGGCAGCGTAATGGTAAATGTACTGCCCTTGCCATACTCGGAATCAATAATAATATCACCGCCCATCGCCTGAACAAAACTCCGTGCAATGACAAGCCCCAGTCCTGTTCCTTCAATGCCTTTATTACTGTCCAAATCAATTTGAACAAAATCCCCGAACAATTTTGCAACATCTTCCTGTTTTATACCTTTACCGCTGTCTGCAACTTCTATTGTCAGATCAACAATGTCTTTGGTTTTCGATGGGAACTTCCTGATTTTTCCCTTGATAGTCAGAGATACAAAACCTTTTTCTGTAAATTTTACGGCGTTGCTTAAAATGTTCAACAATATCTGACGGATTCTTATTTCATCTCCAAAAAGAACATTTGGAATATCACTGTCAATATTAACTATGAATCGTATTTCCGAATCAATTACTCTCATTCTGATAATACTGATTACATCATCCATTAATGATGAGAATAAATAATTTGCCGGAATGATTTCCAGTTTTCCGCTCTCAATCTTGGAAAAATCAAGAATGTCGTTGATAATTGATAAAAGATTTGCTCCTGCCTGCTTAATCGTAAGGATATGTTCGCGGGCCGTGTTCGGCATATCTTCTCGTAAAGCAAGTTCCGCCATGCCAATTATAGCATTCATGGGAGTTCGTATCTCGTGGCTCATCTTCGCCAAAAAGTTTCCCTTGGAACGGGCTGATTCTTCAGCTTTTTCTTTTTCATGCCGGGCTTCCACGGCTTCCAATTGTAATTGCTGAGCCTTATTCAGGTATTGCATTGTTTCCTTCAGCTTTAGCGACAGGTGGGCGATTTCATCATTGCTTTGCGACTGTTCAAAATGAACGTCAAGTTCTCCGTTTGCCACTTTTTCGGCAGCCGCCCCAAGTCCAGAAAGCGGAATAGCTATAGACTTTGTAACTGCAAGAGCCATGATTACAGATACAATCAACGACAACAAAACAATAGCCAGCATTAAATATGCATTAAATGACGCATTTTCACTGTTTCTTGATATTTCGGTTACAGAATAGTCCAGATTTTTTGCAAATCCCATATCAATATAATAAGAAACTGTATCGTAAATGGGGGTAAGACGGTTTACATAAACGGAAAGTGCTTCTTCCTGGCGTCCTAATTCCACTAAATCAAAAACCTCATTTAGTACAGGAACATAGGTTTCTTTGCATATTTCAAATAAATTTGCCATGTCCTGCATTTCGCCCGGCGTAAAAACATCGTTGAATTGATCCTGGAATTCCAGATATTCGTTAAGCTGCGTTAACAGTCCTTCCGTATGAACCTTTGTTGTCTGTACCACATAATTGGTAAGCGTAATATCGCTAACATAAATCATGCTAAATACGCCGGCATCAATAGCAATATGATGATCGTATATATCGTTCAAAATACTGACATTGTCTATGGTTTTGACCGCAAAATTTCCAATGGAGGTAAGGCTTACAAAGCCTGTCAGTCCTACTGTCAGCGTAAAGAATGCTACAATAAAGAACGTTATTAATAATCTTGTTTTTATTTTGAATTTTCGCAGCATATCACATCTCCGTTACAGATTTAGTTTTTTATATGTAGAATAATCACCGTTGTTTATCTGGATAATATATACATTTGTACGGGGATTGTTGTTCTCGTCAAATTTTATATGCCCTGTTATTACATCAAATTCATTTGCCCTCATGACAGAAATAATATTTTCTTTTTCTGTATTTCCTGCTTTGGTAATCGCTTCCGCCAATATATATATACATGTGTAAGCGGTAGAAGATCCGGACAATGGCATTTGAGTGAAGGAATCAAAATATTTTCTGACAAACCGTATCACATTTTCATCTTGATCGTCAAACGAAAAAGGCGCCGAATAATAAACATTCTTCATGGCTTCCGGGTTATACACATAGGCCAAAAGCCCATCCCATGCGTCCGATCCCAATATGTATGTATTGTGTAAACCGGCTGTGAAAACAGCATTAACCAGATTTGCCGCAGGAATAAAATCCTCTGGGCAAAAAATAACTTCCGGAGGTTTGATGATATATTTTTTTAATATGTCCGAAAAATCTTTCCATGATGAATATGGTTCGAATGCTACTATCTGTCCGCCGCGTTCCTTGAATGATCGGGCGAATATTTCTGCCACTCCCCTAAAACTATCAACATTTTTGTTGCTTAAAATAACAGCGGTTTTTGCGTCCAGCAAGTTGTAAGCGAAATGCGCCATTGCTTCGGCCTGGTAATCGTCAATAAAAATGGCCCGAAAGACGTTTTTACGGCCTTTTGTTACATCCGGGTTTGATGCGGTAGGTGAAATAACCGGCAAACCGTCTTTTTCAGCCGCTTTTGCCAATGCCATCGTTACACCTGAGTAGCTTGAACCGATAATTGCAGCCACATTTCTTTCTTTCAGTTTGGAATACTGTTCTACAATGTAGTCTTCATCGCCTTTGTCGTTTAGTATAATGATATCCAATTTTTTTCCCAAAATCCCGCCGTTTTCATTTATTTCCGCTTTTGCAAGCAGCAACCCATTGGCGGCGCGAAGCCCTTCATCCGAATCTTCTCCTGTAAGCGGAAGGAGCGCTCCTATGGTTATGTATTCCTGCTGTTCCAGTCTTGGTGAACAGCTGCTCAGGGCTATTATGGCCATAAGCAAAAATAAAAATTGAAATTTCATGATAACCCCTTATCAACAAATAATGTGTCCTGTAGACCCAGAACGCTTTAATTTTTTCTTTAACCATTCTTTGCAGGCTGTCATTATAGTACTTTAATTCCCCGGCCTGTTTTTCCAGGGTTTTCCGCTGATAAACTCATTTATAGTCTTTACAGCGCTTTTAAATTCGGCTATCAGTACCTGATCGGAAATTTGTTCCAGGATTTCCTTAGTTTCTGCATCCAATAGTTTTTGATTAAGTTTGTCCAGGATACGATCAATGTCCTTGGTTTTTTGTGTTTCCAGGGCCGCTGCAAGTTCATGCAAAAGAGGCAACTCCGCCGTAAAACTTATATCATCCTGCAAATCAGGTTTTTCAGCTCTGGAAAAATCATCCTCCTCTATAGAAATTTCCCATATCCGAATCTTTTCGGCCAGTTTTGCCAGTTTCTTGGTAAAGCCAGGCAAGTTTTCCTGTATGAAAGCCATATTTCCGGCCTTTCCTGCGGTTTCAAGCTGGGCGGCCTGGGCAGATGCTTCCGCAGCCCCGATAGAAGCGGATGCGCTCTTAAGAGCGTGAACCTGGGTAATAAATGCGGAAAGACTATTTTTTGAATCCTTTTGATCGTATTTTCCTTCGGAAAACTTGTCATTTTCGCTGGAGTTGTTTTCTTTTAGAAATTTTTCGAATAGAAACAGCCGTTTTTCCACATCTTTACGGAACATAGACAACACAGTCCGATAAGTCATTTCCGTTCCGCCAGTCATGGCAATACCCTGTTTTACATCAACGTCGGGAATAAAAAAATTCAATGTTCCATTCTCGGTGGTTGGGACATAGTCCGTTATTTTCCGCTTTTTTTCCTTAGGAATCCATCGGGTAAGCATTTCGTTCAATTTAGAAATGTTTATGGGTTTCTCCAGGAAATCGCTGAAACCGTTTTCCATAAACATTTCCTTCATTCCCGAAACAACATTGGCAGTCAATGCAATTATGGGAATAGTTTTGAAACTATCTCCCTCCAGTGCCCTAATCGCAGCAGTTGTTTCAACACCGTCCATTTCGGGCATCATGTGATCCATAAAAATCAGATCATAATCGTTCTGCTTTACCGCCTCGATTGCTTGAGTACCATTGATGCATAGTTCAACCTGTATTTTATAAGGCAGCAGCAGACCTTCGGCCACTTTTAAGTTTGTCTCAATATCATCAACGACAAGGACCCTTGCTTCCGGATAGGTAAATTCTGCCTCGATTTTTTTGTTTGGGCTGAAAGTGGAATCGATAGTAATTCCATTCAAGGCATTAGCGACCGATATGGAATGTGCAGGCATAATAAGGATATGCATATCTTCATCGGCCAATACTTCGCCAAATTCCGCTAGCAGTACGACTTTGGTTTGAGAACTGGTCTTTGCGATTATTTCCGAGACGCTCTTAAAGATGCCGAAGGAAACGAAAACAAAGGGCCACATCCCTCTTTTCATATTTTCACAAAATTCAGAATAACTGCAGACAGCTGTACAGTTCACGCCCAGATTGTCCAATGTACGCTGAATGGAAGATGCATATACTTTTCGCTGTTCATAGAGAAGTACGCTCTTTTCAGCCGGATTTTCAACTGACACAAGCTTTTCATGCACACGGATCTTCTGCGGCAGATTAACGGTAAATATACTCCCTTTACCGTATTCAGAGCTGACTAAAATATTGCCGCTCATTAATTCTACAAGATTCCTGGTTATGGCAAGCCCAAGCCCCGCCCCTTCGATACCTCTGTTAATCGATAAATCAAACTGAACAAATTCCCCGAACAGTTTTTCTATGTCTTCCTGCTTTATTCCTTTACCGCTGTCTGCAACTTCTATGGCGAGGGTGACAGTGTCTCCAAGAGTTTCTCCTGTCACAGCAAGGGATACAAAACCATTTTCTGTGTATTTGACAGCATTGCTTAATAAATTCAATAATACCTGACGAATTCTTGTTTCATCTCCAAAAAGCGCATCTGGTATATTACAGTCAATATTTACAACAAACCGGATCCATGAATCGACGACCCTTGTTCTAATAATGCTGGTTACGTCATTTATCAAAGAAGAAAATAAATATTCTGCCGGAACAATTTCCAGTTTTCCGCTTTCGATCTTTGAAATATCCAGAATATCGTTGATGATGGATAAAAGGTTAAAGCCAGCCTGTTTAATCGTAAGGATATGTTCACGAACAATGTCAGGCATATCTTTGCGCAGGGCAAGTTCCGCCATACCAGTAATTGCGTTCATTGGCGTACGTATCTCATGACTCATCTTTGCCAGAAAAGTGCTTTTTACCTGCGTTGCTGTTTCCGCCGCCCGCCTGGCTTCCGTAATGGCAACAAAAGCCGCTGTGACTTGATTCGTATACATTTTGCTTATGAACAAAGAAACGATAATACCCAAGAATAATAGAACAGCGCAGATAAGAATAAGCCGCAAATTCATCTGGAACACGACCGATCTCATTTCTTCCTTTGGCAGTAAAAGAGCAGCAGCAAAACGTTTATCCGCATAGGGCGAATCATCCGGATAAAGTTTAATTTCACTATGGAGCCCAACAAATTTCCTGCCATTATACAGATCATACTGGTTCAGTGTTTTGTTGTGTGTAAAAGAGGCCGGCCACCCGGCCAATTCGCTGCTAAACGCCATGTAGTTTCCTGAAAGCAAGGCATTTTTTGGGTCAAGTTTGCTGCCGTCCAGAGTAGAAAACATACTGAAAATACGCCTGAACACTCTATTGCCAGGTGAATAGTTTGATTGATAATTTGCCGAACTAATCTCAAAACCGCAGACGCCAAAAGCATTCCCTTCCGAATCAATTAGAGGAACACTACAAACTATCATGTCTTTTCCAAGTTCAGGAATAACAGGTTCAAAATTCCAATAATACAAGCGGGAAAGCGGCTGCCTCGTTTCATAATATTTTTTAATTGGGCTATGATAGAACAAACGGTCCTTTATATTAAATTCCATTTCCCATTGAGACTGCAGGTTCATTCCATTCTGATACGCCAGCGCCGGAAAGCCTCTTAAATAGAGCTTTCCTGTCTCGGGTCCCCTAATTGCAGGTTCGGTATGACAGATATAAATGCCCGCCCGGGAATCCTGGGCAGTTTCCAGAGAGGGGTTTACTGTAGCATCTATTACCATAAAAACACTGCTACATTCGGTTTTTTCCAGGGCCAGCAGCAGGCGGCTGATTTCATTTCCAAAAACTTCTTCAAACACCTCGGCATGTTTTTGAAGTCCGCCGTTACGGATATCCATATCTAACAATTGCCGTTCAATGCTCCTGGATAATGATTCCGACAGATAAACAAGCTGAACAGCGGCATTTCCACATTCCGCTGTCAGGCGGTTATAGATACTGGAAAATTCGTCTTCAATTATTTTTTCAGCTTCTTTACCGCCCATGGCTAATGAGTCTGTCATCAAAAGAATCGATCCTATGCCCAGCACCATCGTGATCACAAGCACAATAAGAAAAGCCAAAAGCCTGACGCGTATCATTTTGCCCTTGTTGTCATCTATTTGAAAATTCATATCATTTACACCAGCACTTTTGGCCCTGTTAATGTTCCGATAAAAACTTCTCAAACACACCGCTGGAAATATTTTTATAAGCCGCCGGATTTTGAGCACCCAGCATTCTTTTGTATTCATTCATGGATAATTCGGCTGCTCTTTGCATGCTGCTCTTGTATTCTTTCTGCATTTCTTCAAAACCTTCAAACACAGGAGGGACATGAAACTTGTAACTCTTGCGCATAGCAACAACTGTTCCAAACATTTCCCGCATAATATCGCTTTTGATGTTTGATATTTCCTGCGTCATAAAATCGCCATAAGCCGCTTCGGTTACGGGCATATAGGCATTCCGTGTTGTAAAGCGCAGATTCTGCGCCGGCTCGTTCATCCATTTCAGGAATACCCCTATGGCATATTCTTTTTTTGCATTGGATTTGAACGCACAAAAACCGCCGCCGCGCTGCACTGCAATTTTTTCTCCGCCTGCAAAAACGGGGTAGGGAAGAACGGCAAATTTCGCATCCTCTTTCGTATTATCTGCGTAGGTAACCGAATCAGGATAAAAAGTTACGCCCGCCGAAGTTCCTGTTGTACACACAATATCCCCGGATTTGGCCAGGTAATTGCCATAGCCGTCAAAAATAATACCGCCGCCTTTTACCGCCAATGGGTAGTAGGCGTCCCAGATTTTCTGAAAAACCGGCGAAGACAGATTTAAGCGGTGTTCTGTTACAAAAACATCTCCCAACTGTTCAAAACCTATCATCGCAAAATGGAACAGATCTTCTATATAATAAAACGCCTTTCCGCCGCTCCACCGATAATATTTTTCTGCGGCATCCAATAAGCCTTCAACAGTGGCAATCTGCGAAAGGGAAACTCCTGTGTCCGCCGCAAAACGATCGAATATGATCATATTAACATACAACACTTCCGTAGATTTGGCTGCCGGCAGAATGTACAGCGCATTTCCTCCCAGTTTTCCTTCTTCCAAAAATTCCGGTACATAAGCGGAAAGTTCTTTTTGGCTTAATTGCGTGGTAAAATCTAACAACAATTCTTTCTCTGCAAGCGTAGTTGCTATGCTCGGGTAGACAACAGCAATATCCGGTAATTCAGGCGATCCGGGGTCTCCTCTCGCTGCGGCCAGTATTTTTTCGTTCAGCATTGGCGCAACTGCGACATAGGTAGTTTGAACGACAATTCCTTTTTCCGATCCTATGGTGCTGTTAAATTCGTCTATTAATTCATCAATACTATCTTTCATCTGCTCCCAATACGTGTGCCAAAATGTTATAATAACAGGATTTTTTGGATCCAAAGGATCACCTTTGCCGCACTCTGGTAATAATATAGCAAATAATCCTGTCATAAAACACAAAAATATTCTCTTCTTTATGATCATTTTACTTTCTCCTCTTCAGTAATTCTTTCAGGATTTTCCCGGCATTGTCGTATTCTGTCATCAACACTTCGTCTGATATTTGTTCCATTTTTGTTTTTATATCAGTATCCAGCGGCTGGGCATTTATTTCTTCCAGAATCCGGTTGATATCATCAGCTTTTTGAGCTTTCAGCGCTGCTTCCAGATCACGCAAAACAGGATCAATAGATAAGCCGGATGGTTTTGGTGGAATTTTTTCCGGTGCCGGCACATGGGGATGGAGCAGAGCCGCATTGGTATTCAGGAAAGTACGAATATTTTCCACTAGTTCCGCCAGCTGTTCCGAGAAGCCCTGAAGGTTTTCCTCTATAAAGGCCAGATTCCCGGCTTTTCCCGCATTTTCAAGCCGGGCTGCCTCTGTTGATACTTCCGCAGCTCCTAAGGATGCACAAGCACTTTTTAGGGCGTGAACTTGAGTAGTAAATGCGGAAAGATTCTTGTTTTCGCCGGAACTGTTTCCATTAATAAATTTTTTAAACAAAGGCAGCCTTCCTTCTGCATCTTTACAGAATGTGGACAACACTTGACGGTAGGCTGCTATTGTACCGCCGGTCATGGCAATGCCCTTTTGCACATCTACACCGGGGATCTCATGGAAATTAGGGGCTGACGGCTGGATAGGAGAAAAACCTTTGCCATCCCCTTCAAGTCCATATTCCCTTTTCTCTTTTGGTACCCATCGATCAAGTATTTCATCAAGTTTGAATATGTCTATAGGTTTGGCAAGAAAATCGTTTAATCCTTTTTCCATAAACATTTCTCTCATTCCCACCACGGCATTGGCAGTTAAGGCAATTATGGGTAAAGTTTTGAAACGCTCGCCTTCAAGCGCCCTCACGGCGGCGGTCACCTTAAGGCCGTCCATTTCGGGCATCATGTGATCCATGAACACAATGTCGTAATCATGGCGTTTTATCAACTCAATGGCTTCCGGGCCGCTGAGGCAGATATCTACTTCCGCACGGTATGGAGCCAAAAGGCCTTCAGCCACTTTAAGGTTCGTAGCGATGTCGTCTACTACCAAAAACCGGGCCCCGGAAAAAGTGAATTGCACTGTACCGACAGTTTTAAAATTTTCTGGATATTTATTTCTGTCCTCCTTGCCGTTGAGAACATTGGCAATGGACAGGGTCTGCACTGGAAGGTATAAAAACCAGACATTGGGTATGTAGGCTTCGGTACCCCATTCCACCATCAGAGCAAGAGGCGGTTTTTTGTGGAGAAAAGCAGACCGGGATCGTTCCATTACTGGTTTTATCTTATCATAAAGGCCATAGCTGGAAAACACAAAAAACCAGTCTTCTCGGAACAGGGCTTTGCCAAATTCATCCAAATTTGTTACCACAGTATGAGGAATATGCATATTTTCCAGAGACCAGCTTACCGATTTTGCATAGACAGTTCGTCTTTCGTAAACCAGCACCTTCTTTTGTTCAGGATCCTCCACTTCGGCAAAGGGCACCTTTTCATCAACATCCTGAGGAATGATTATTGTGAACACACTGCCCTTACCGTATTCACTCTCCACACTGATATTCCCGCCCATGGCAAGACAGAACCGTTTTGTGATTGCCAGGCCCAGGCCTGTTCCTTCAATATCCCGGTTCTTCATGGTGTCCACCTGGACGAAATCTCCAAATAGTCTTTCCTTGTCCGCCGGTTTTATCCCGCGCCCGGTATCGGTTACAGTGATCTTGAGGTAAATTTGTTCTGCTGGAAGGAACCTGTTTTTCTTTTCAGGATCAGCTTTTGTCTCCGGCGAAGTATAATGATTCTCCAAGGTAATGGACATACTGATATGTCCCTTTTCTGTGTAGTTTACCGCATTAGAAAGGAGATTAATAATTATCTGCCGCAGACGAACTTCGTCTCCGATAAGTTTGTTGGGGATAGCACTGTCGACATTGGTAAAAAACCGTACTGGCTTTTCCATGATCCTCATACGGATAATGTTGGCAGTATCATTAACCAGGGATGAAAGCAGGTATTTGACGGGAACTATTTCCAGCTTGCCTGCCTCAATTTTAGAAAAATCCAGAATATCGTTGATGATGGACAAAAGATTTGATCCTGCCTGCTTAATGTCTTGTACATAACTACGGGATTTGTCAGGAATATCTTCCCGAAGTAAAAGTTCAGCCATTCCGGTTATGGCGTTCATGGGTGTCCGAATTTCATGGCTCATTCGGGCCAGGAACGTAGATTTGGACTTGTTTTCTTCATCGGCGCGCATCTTGGCTGCAGAGAGGCGCAGCAGAATAAAACAGAGTGCCAAGGAAAGCGTAAGTCCCAGGACAATCAGAATCAAGGCGGAAATATAGAGATCCCGATAGAACTGGGTGTAGGGAGTTACGATGCCCACATACCAGTTGTTAAAGATCTGTCTGAAAAAAACTATAGCTGAAACACCGTTTAAATTTATTACCTGGCGGCCTTTCACTTCTCCGCCGGAGCGCAGGTTCCGGGCGATTTCCTCATAAGCACCGCCAAGCTCCTCAAGCTGATGGCCCCAAAAATTACGATCCGGATGAGCCATAAGAGTCATATTATGGCTGAGGAGTATACCGTAACCGCTGGTGGTCAGTTTCAGGGAACCCACATATTCCACCAGATGGTTAATGTTGATGTCTACGACGAGAATCCCCGCCAGTTCACCTTTGATGTCGATATTCCGTACTACAGAAATTATGCTGTCTCCTGTGCGCCAGTCTCTGTATGGCGTGGTATAGGCTACAGTGTTACCGCTCCGTATCGCCCATTGATACCATGGACGCCTCTGAGGAATGTAATCATCACCTGGATTAAGATCGATGCTGTCGTAAAATTCTCCATGAATATACCCGTAAATACCGTAATAATTTAATAAGCCTTGATCCCGCCGCCGCATCCATTCGGTTGTGGCGGTAAGGTAATCGAGAATTTCCTGCTGGGGAACATCCCTCTCTACCATATCCTGTACTAAGTAATGGGAATTGAGAAGGATGGTTTCCGCTTCCGAAAGCCCTACCCTGACATTTGCCTCGGCGGAAGAGAGCAGATCTTCCGCTCCGCTGAAAAGATAGCTCCGCAGAATGTTGCCAATAAAAAGATAGGCTACTACCACCATCAGCGCAAAGGCTGCAAATACAAACAGTAACTGGAGGTAATTATGCCGCAACGCAGAACTGGTATTGCTGCTTTTTTTCATGTTACCTCACCACCCGGACAGCCGCTTCCGTTCCCGGCCGGCAAGCTTTTCCATGTTATAGAAGAATACCACTTTTTAAAATAAAAAGAAAGGGAGAATTTGTAGCGGTTTTTTTCCGGAACCCATAAAAACTTATATTGATTATGTTTTTATATCGCGATACACTTATCCCAGATACGCTTATTTGAATACACCGATCGTTTTGCTATCCTCGATATTATGGAGAATACCATGAAAAAAATCGGTTTAATCGCTATTGCCCTTTTGCTCTCTGGAATGATGGTTTTTACGGACTGTAAAAAGAAATCGGCCGGTGGTATCCGAACCGCCAACGGCGGTACAAGTCAATATCATATTGGTATTGTAACCGGTACGGTTTCCCAATCAGAAGATGACCTTCGGGGCGCTGAAGAACTTATCAGACGCCACGGTTCAACAGCGTCGGGAGGAATCATTCAGCATATAACCTATCCCGACAGCTTTATGGACCAAATGGAAACCACTATTATCCGAATCCAAGCCCTGGCGTCAGATCCTCTCATGAAAGCAATTATTGTAAATCAAGCGGTTCCCGGCACTGCGGAAGCGTTCCTGCGCATCAGGGAAATACGGCCCGACATTATACTCCTGGCTGGCGAGCCTCAAGATGACCCAGAAGTAATCCAGCAGGCTGCCACCCTGTCGATCAGTTCCGATTTTATTTCCCGGGGTTACACTATTCCTTGGGCAGCGAAAGAGCTTGGCGCGGATACCTTTGTACACATTAGCTTTCCCCGGCATATGAGATATGGAAGCATAGGGCTTCGCCGCCAAATCTTTGAGGCCGCCTGCGCGGACTTGGGAATGCGGTTTGTGTATGTTACCGCCCCGGATCCTACCTCCGATATAGGTGAGGAAGGCGCCCAGCAGTATATTATAGAGCATGCTCCTCAATGGATTAATCAGTATGGCAGGAACGCTGTTTTCTTCTGCACCAATGATGCCCACACCGAGCCCTTGCTCAGACAACTCCTTGAATACGGCGGAATGTTTGTTGAAGCCGACACCCCCAGCCCCATCCTGGGCTATCCCGGCGCTTTGGGTATTGACCTTTCCGTCGAAACCGATGCCGGAGACTTCCCGGCAATTCTCGCAAAAGTAGAAAATGCCGTTATCGCAAGGGGCGGGGCGGCCCGTTTTGGTACCTGGGCTTTTTCCTATGGTTATACCGTTTCTGTGGGTCTAGGCGAATTTGCCAAACGCGTCCTGGACGGTCATGCACGGTTAGACAACGCCGCCGATCTCTATGCGGTTCTGGGTGAATTTACCCCCGGCGCAAAATGGAACGGCGGTTACTACATTGACGCCGAAACTGGTGCACAGGCCCAGAACCAGCTTCTTATTTACATGGACACCTATATCATGGGCCGGGGTTTTCTGCCCACCACAGAACAGATAGTTCCACAGAAGTATTCCCAGATTAAGTTTCAGCTCAGGCTTTTCTGAAGGCAGCCTGTTACATTCTTTATGTCATCTCTCCACAATATTCCGGTAGTACCAGTCGATGCCGCCTAGAATAACTTCGTCTCCAAGAGTTTTTCCTGTTTCACCCACAGTCCTGTCGTCATTGGTTTCCAGTACACCGTCGAACACATTAAAGTTGTCGTTTGTGATGAGCTTCCGGGCCGCTTCCACAGCCGCTTCTGTTCCCGGGGCGGCAAGTTTTTCGTTTATGGGTGTAATATCCACTACTCCTTCTACAAGTCCATAAAAATGAGGTACTGGTTTAAAAGTTCCGCTTATAACACTTTCCACGAGTGTGGTATAAAACACGCCCCAGCGGGGGACAACTGAAGTAATTACCGCATCAGGCGCTTCGGCGCTCATGTCGCTATTAAAGCCGATGGCCCACACGCCGGCTTTTTGGGCTGCTATCTGTGCCATTGCGGTATTACTGTGTGCAGCGATAACATCACAGCCGGCAGCGACAAGATCATTAGCAGCATCGGTTTCGCCCATGGGATCGTACCAACTGTGTGTAACACGCATATAAATCCGGGCATTGGGGTTTACCTCGTGTACACCGATGGCAAAGGCATTTGCTCCTCCGGTTACTTCACTATTGTCTTTTCCCATGGCCGCCACAAACCCTATTTTTCCTGTCTTCGTTTTCATGCCTGCCACAATGCCGGAAAGATAACGGGCATGGTAAAGTCTTGTTGAATAATTGGTAAAGTTGAAGTTGTTGTACTTGTAACCACTGGCGTGGACAAAAATTACAGATGGAAAATCCGCTGCCAGTTTTTCGCATACATCCATGTAGCCCATGCTTATTGCAATGATAATATTGGCTCCTTCGGCGATACAGTCCCGTATAATCCCTTCCACCACTGCCGGATCGCCGTCAAACACATTTATCTTGCGGATAATTTGGGTATCTTCAAGGCCAATGTTTCGCTGCATTTCCAGTGTCCCTTCGTAGTGGGCGTTATCGTATAAAGAATGCCGGTCGATTTCGTTGGGGTGAATAACAGCAATTTTTACTTTTTCTTTCGGCAGGGGCAGCCCCGGCTTCCAGTGTTTTTCCTTATTACAACCCAAGAGAGCAAACAAGACAAAACAGACAAGAATCAGGTGTTTGTGTGGATATTTTTGATAATTTTTCCTCATGGATTTCTCCGTTAGTTTCTTAACGCCTGGCATTTTGTTTCAAGATCCCTTAAAAAAGCATCGGAAGGGATTTGTTTGGCATTAACCGTTTGATTAAAAACGTCATGGTAAAGCAGTTTCACCGCATCCCAATTCTTATACTGGGTTGATGGGACGCTGGATATGACCGTATTGGTCAACATCTTATTTCCTGCAGCCATAACTGCATCATCTGTACCCAGAAGAGGTGCGATTTCCTTTATGGGGCTTAAAAAACTTAGCTGGGAACACATCTGGTAATTCACATGGGGGGTAGTAACATATTCTATCCAGAGTGCGGCCAAATCCTCATGGGGAGCACCTTTTTGCACCCCCCAACACCATGCGCCGGAAGTAGATCCAGAGCCTCTTATGCCCTTTGGTGCGGGTCCTATTAACCAATGATTGCGCTCATCAACATAGGCAATGCCTATAGGGCTTATATGAGCAAAGGTAAGCCATACCTCGCCATTTTGCATTGGTTTTGTGGGAGCGGTATACTGGTCCTGTTTTGGATAGAAGGCGTTTCCTTCGGCCATCGCTGCGATAATTCCCAAAGCGTTTTTAAAACCGGCAGAAGTAAAATCTGGAAAACCGCCGCCGTAGGCCATTCCCATGCCCGCCATGGGATAAACAAGCTGGGAACCCTGGTCATTGGCGGGCATCATGGTTTTTCCGACTCCTTCACCTTGAGCGATATTAACTGCCCATTGGGCGTATGCTTCCCAGGTAATGCCGTTAAGCACATCTTCTTTTGCAAGTTCTGCAGGCAGGTACTTCAGCGCATCTACTTTGGCTGCCAGAACATAAATGTCAAAACAGGCGGGGACAAAAAAATATTCCCCTCCTTTTCTGGTAATACCGTCATACATGGCGGTAAAGGTGGATCCTGCATATACCATGCTGCTAAGATCAATCATCCATCTGCCATTAACATAGGGCGCCATATTTGCCGTGTCAACAAAGATCACATCGCTCTCGAAATTTTTACTGTTTTGCTCATTTTGAATTTTTTTAATACACTCCGTCTGGGAAATGAATTCAATATTAACCTTTACCTTGTATTTGTTTTCAAAATTTTTTATAAATACCTCAATAATAAATTCTTTTTCGTGAGGCTGCGGGGTGCCGCTGTAGACCACATTCAATTCCTTGCTGTAAACAGGGTTTCCTTGCTGCCGTCTACAGGCGGTAAAGGCCAGACAGACCGTCAGAACCATAACCGGGATAATAATGGTTTTTGCATTTTTCATTTAAGATCTCCGTTTAGTATTTAATGATCGTGCGGTAATACCAGTTCATTCCGTTACGGATTTCATCGTCTGAAAGATTTCCACCTGCCCTGCCAATTCGCCCGCCATCATTAGTTTCCATTATTCCGCTAAATACGTCAAAAGATCCGGATTCAATACGCCGCCGTTCGTCCAAAAGCAAAAGGATCATTTCCGGATTCCAACTAATGTTTTCGTTCAAGGGGGAAATATCCACAATACCGTCTTTCAGAGAACCAAAATAAGGCGCAGTGGTAAACGTGCCATTTATAACGCTTTGCACTAAGGTAGTATAGTATGCGCCCCAGTTCCAAAGAACCGAAGCGAGGACTGAGGAGGGAGCCACGGCGCTCATATCGGTGTTGTAGCCGATACCCAATACTCCCGCTTTTTCCGCTTCTATTTGGGGAATGGGGGTATCGCAGTGCTGAGCGATGATATCGCAGCCTGCAGCAATGAGGGATCGGGCCGCCGCCGCTTCTCCTAGGGGATCAAACCAGCTATGGGTAACTTTAACGTAGATTCCCGCCTGGGGGTTCACTTTTTCCACCCCCAAAGCAAAAGCATTCAAACCTCCGGTTACTTCGCTGTTTTCAGTTCCCCAGGCGGCTACAAAGCCTATTTTGTTGGACTTGGTTTGCGTCCCCGCAGCAATGCCGGAAAGGTACCGGGCTTGGTAAATCCTGCCAAAGTAGTTTGTATAGTTCGCTTCGTTGCGTTTAAAACCCGAGGCATGGGCAAAAACAACGGCCGGAAATTCCCCGGCCAGCTTTTCGCAGGCGTCCATATATCCCCAGCTTGTGGCAAAGATAACGTTAGTCCCCCGGGCAATAAGATCCCTTATAGCGCTTTCTATGTGCAAATGATCCGTATCATCCACATGGATTTTATAGAGGAATTGACTGTCCTGGAGTTCCAGGTTCTTTTTCATCTCCTCTATACCCATTTGATGAGCACAGGAGTAGCCAGAACTCTCCGAAAAGGGGTCGGTGATATGGATCACCCCTATCTTGAGCTTTTCCTTAGCCAGGGGCATTCCCGGCTTCCATTCCTTTTTGCAGGACGGAAAAGTCATGGTCAAGACAAGGGCGATGGTTACGATAAAAGAAAATTTCATCTTGTTCATTATATTACCACTATCAGGATATAAAAGCAAAGAGCTATATTGTAGAATAAAACAATGAGTACCGCTAAACGCCTTTTGCTTCTTTCCTTTGGATCGGCCCTTATGGCCTTAAACATCAATACCTTTGTTCATGCCGGAGGGCTTATACCCGGGGGATTTACCGGCCTTACCCTGCTTATTCAGGAATGTGCCCGGCGCTGGTTTGATCTGGCTGTACCTTTTAGCATCGTTCTGTTTATTCTTAATTCCATTCCTGCCTTTATCAGTTTCCGCTATATTGGCAAATGGTTCAGCATTTATTCCTGCGTAGTGATTATCCTCAGCGGCCTCCTGACGGACTTTATGCCTCCCATGTTTGTCGAATTAATCAAGGTCCAAGACACCCTTCTTTCGGCGGTCTTTGGGGGCCTTCTTAATTCCCTGGCGATAAGCCTTTGCCTCCATGCGGGAGCTACCTCTGGCGGTACGGATTTTATTGCCATTTTTATTTCCGAAAAGTACGGACGGGACGCATGGGGTTATATCCTGGCGGGTAATGCTGTACTCCTTGTTTTGGCGGGGACGCTCTTTAATCTTGATATCGCCCTTTATTCCGTTATCTTTCAGTTTGCCACTACCATGGGACTTAACGCCCTTTACAAGGGGTATCAACAAATGACTTTGTTCGTCGTAACTTCCAACCCGGACGAGGTATACAATTTGATCCGAACAGAAACTAATCACGCCGCCACCGCTTTTACCGGCAAGGGTTATTATGAACAATCAGAACGGGTCATGCTTTATTCAGTAGTCTCTGCACCGGAAGTAGGTAATCTGGTGGCGGGGATAAAAAAGATCGATCCCGGTTCGTTTATCAATGTGATTAAAACAGATCATCTGGGGGGCCGCTTTTACCGCCGTGCCAGAGATTGAACCGTTCATTGCAAAAATGTCCCGCTTGTGATCGAACCACTCGGGGTCCCGGACAAGTCCAATTACCGGACCCGTACTTTTTTGTTCATCCTGTCCTTAAAAACCAGCAGCAGGAAAATAAGAATACCGGCAAAGAGCAGACAGCTCCGGTAACCCCAGCCATTGCCGATCCATTGATTAAAATAACCCATAGCAAGCTGAATTCCCGCATTAAGGAGGCCCGCAATGGCGATAACGGCGCTGGTCATAACCGGGGCGGCATATCCGAAATGACGTATGGCAACGGCCATTATGGTGGGCCAAAGTATGGCGAGGAAAAATCCAAGCAGAGGCAGCACATAGATCCCTGTCGGCCCCAGGGCAAAACCGGCAATAAAAATTATCATAATGATCAATGACGATCCGACAAGGCTGTTCATATAACCGATCTTTTCGATAAGAAAGCCGCTTACCAAACGGGAAATGGTAAATAACACAAAAAAAGTTGAAACAAAGTTGGCGCCCCTGGTGGTGGGATTCATGCCGTACACATCCTGGAAATAAAGGCCGCCCCAGTTGGAGGATGCCATCTCCAAACCTATCATGACGCCCAGGGTAATACCAAAAATCCAAACGGAAGGTGTCTTTAGGGCGGTAAAAAAATTGTTGTGCTCCTGCGGATCATCCCTATCGGCGTTTCTGCCGGCTTCCCTGTTTTCGCCGGGTCTGGGAGATTTGGTAAAAATCGAAGGAATAAAAACGATCAACACCAGTGGAATGGTAAGAAGGTAAATCTGCCGCCAGGACATACCCATTCCGGCTGGGTTCGCCAGTATTCCTGCAGCCTTAGGGCCGACCATTGCACCGGATCCGTACATAAAATGGAGCAGACTCATCTTTAGAGCGGCTTTTTTGGTAAAAAGCTCAGATGCCACGCTGTTCACGGCGATTTCCAAAGCGCCAAAACCTGCAAAGAGAATAAACAATGAAGATGCAGCAGTCCAGAAACCGGGCGAAAAATAAATCGACAATGCTGCCAGCAGCGTACAGGCAAATCCAAAAAAGTAAACCTTTTTTGCTCCAAAACGCAGCATAATCCCGGCGCCAATCACAAAAATGGTATAACTGGTCGAAAGGATCGAAATCATCTTACCCTGGGTTTCGTAAGAAACGCCGAATTCATTTTTAATAAGAGGATAAGAAACGCCTTTGATGTTTTCAAGGAAACCAAAAATAAACATGGTTCCATAGAGGACGATTATCATCAGGGGGACCCGGGGTTTTTTTGAAAAAATATAATTGATTCCGTAGAGGATAAACATCAAGAAGAGGACCAGGGGGTTTTTTGTTGATTGAAGCATAAATCAATTTTAGAAAAAAAGGCAGGGCGTGTATATCCATTGACATTGCTGTACAATATGATAGTATTAATACCCAGAAAGGAGCGGTATATGATTAAACGCCACAGATCCCTTTCCGCTCAGATATTGGCCCTCTGTTTTTTTTTGATAATTGTGATCGCAGGAACAGTTTCTGCAATCTTAACAATTAGGATAAACCGCCTTACGGAAGAAAATCTAAAAACCCAGGCTGAAATCACCATGCAGTATCTGGATGTTGATCTGTATCAGACAATTATGCCTTTTTTTGACATGATCCAAAGCGGTGCGGCGTATATTAGCCGCCTCCCATCTCTGCAAACAATGGAAACTATTTTTACCCGGATTATGAACGTGTATCCTGATGTAGTTGACTTGTACTATGCCAGCGTTATTTCTATGTATGCTCCGGGAGGTATTTGGGTATCCGGCGATGGCTGGTATCCGAATACGGATCCGGATTGGGATTATGAATGGGACCCCCCGAAACGACCATGGCATCAGGCTGCTTTGGCCAATCCGGAAAAAATTATGCTGGTAGAACCTTATATTGATGCACAAACAAAAAAATTGGTTGTTACTTTTTCCAGGACTGTCAGTAATGATACTGGAGCCATTATCGGGATTATCGCTGTTGATGTAGAACTGGATAAAGTTTTAGAAATTGTAACCCGTCAAAAAATAACCGCTGACGGTTTAACGGTTCTAATAGATCGTACCGGACTCTTTATTGTTCATCCGGACGAAGTTTTTATGGAGCAGAAAAAAAATCTGTTCGAAGAAATGCCTTCAATCGACAGAGAAACAGTCTTCAGCGATACTGCAACAGTGGTATTTTATGGCAACGAATACGTTAGTTCTGCTCCGGTACAGGGGACTGAGTGGTTTTTGGTTTCTACCGGATCATTAAGAATACTCAAAAAAGAAATTCGCCAGTTATTGTTTTTTGTTGTTCTTGTGGTTGCAGGTATCGCAGTGTTTTCCGTTATAATAGCGTCCATTTTAAGCTCGCGGCTTACCAAGCCATTTAAACAACTGGCAGCTAGTTTTGATATAATTTCTAAGGGGGACCTTACTGTTACCACGCCGGATTATGCTTCCAAAGAGGCTTCGTCTCTGTCCAACGGCTTTAATCTTTTTTCCAACGGGATCAGTTCCATGGTCAGGAATATAAAAGATTCGGCGGGGAATATAAAAAAGGTAGCGGCAGATCTTGGTGCTTCCATTGCCGAAGCAAACCAGGCTGCTGCCATGGTCGAAGAAGGAGTAAACTCAATCAGAAACGATGTAGGCCGGGAAAACGAATCCATTACCCAAAGTGAATCAGCCATTAACCGGGTCACGGATGAAATCAGCCGGCTTAACGAAAAAATCAAGGCACAAAGTACCCAGATAAGCGGATCTTCTTCGGCTATAGAAGAAATGGCAGCCAGTATTCAGTCCATTGAAAGCAGCATATTTACGGTAAATACCCATATTGGCGAGCTGGTGATATCATCCCTGGAAGAAAAGAAACGCATTTCCGAAGCATCGGAGTCCGCCAAACTGGTAGAACAAGAATCCCGGGCCCTGGCGGAGATGAACGAAGTTATTTCTAATGTCGCCACCAAAACAAATCTTCTTTCCATGAATGCCGCCATTGAAGCTGCCCATGCAGGAGAGGCGGGCAAAGGATTTGCTGTGGTTGCCCAGGAAATACGGAAGCTGTCGGAAACCACCGCCCAGCAGGTCAAGGGTTCCGAAGAAGCCCTTATTTCCATCCAAAAACAGATTCGGGAAATTGCCGAATCTTCCGCCCATGTGGAACAGTCTTTTGACAGCATGATCGAAATTATCAAAAAAATTGAACAGCTTTCGGCGGCCCTAAAAACAGCATCGGAAGAGCAGGGTCTTGGATCCCGCCAACTGCTGGATTCCATTGCGATAATCAAGACCATTACCAGCGATGTTGAATCAGGAGCTTCAACCATGCAGTCCAGCGCGGGAGTGGCCGTTTCCGCTTGCCGCAGCCTGACGGAACTAAGCCGCAGTGTAGCAGATACGGTGGAAAAATGTTCAGAGGGGGTTTCTTCACTTTCCGAGGGTGCCAAGTCGGTCGTTTTTGCAGCGGAAAATACTAAAATAGGAGTAGATGTCCTGGAAAAATCAGTGAATCACTTTAAAATCAGGTAATGCAGGACAATTACCGCAGAAAGCCAGGAGTTCCAAAACAGTCAATTCACCACATGCAGACCTATCCCCTCCGTTATACCCCATCGGGGCTTATTTTTATGGGTTCCGAAGATGACTGTGATACAGTGGTGGATATTATGCTTGCCACCAGCTATTCGGAAGAGTTTTGTATAGGACTGGATTGGGATCCTTCGTTTATTGCCCGGCTAATGCAGGCCGGTTTCTTGGTCATGTCCGAAACATTAATTGACGAAGACAAAACGGGAAGGCAATTTAAACGGGATATTATACTTCCAAAATTGCACTTGGTCCGATCCGCTTTGTTCTTTCAGAATCTCCACGTAAAGCGGAGCATTAAACCGTATCTTTCCCGGTATGAACTGCGCTTCGACACGGATTTTGAAACTATTGTGAACAAATGCCTGGAAATCCACGGAAACGGCTGGCTGACTCCTTCTTTGGTAAAAACACTTTTTGTTTTAAGGGAGCAATCCAGGCCGGAGGACCATCTGGCTCCTATGGCATCTGTACGGCCCGTTTCTTTTGGGCTATATAAAAACGAGGAATTAAAGGCAGGTGAATTCGGGGTAATATACGGACAGGTCTACACCAGCTATTCGGGTTATAGGGAAGAAAACAATGCCGGTACGGTTCAAATGATCCTTATGATCCGCGCTCTGGAAGAAGCGGGTTTTGTCTTCCTTGATTTTGGAATGCCCCTGGATTACAAAACAGATTTGGGATCGATTGATATCAGCCCGGAAGAATTCGTTAGTCTTTTTAGGACAGCTCGTCACCAGACATCCCGGCAAAAACCGGAAATATAAGAAAGGCTTACTTCTTTGCCGGGCCTGTTGTTTTGGCGGCCCGGGCATCCACGGTATTAAGGATGGCGGTGAGTTTTTCTTTGGCGATAAGATCGATAAGCCTGGCTTCGGTATAGCGTTTAGCTTCTTCAGAAAAACCTCCGGGGGTTATGCAAATTCCCTTGCCGGCCTTTACTTCCTTGATGTGGGAATGGAAGTCCCGGACAATCAGTTCTCCGACGGAGCCCTGGCTCCGGTTAAAGCGGAACATTACCAAATCAGACCACTTGGGAGTATCAATCTCGGCCAGAATGTCCGCCCATTCACTTTTATTCACCGAAATATTGGTTATCTTGACCTTAGCCCTTTGATAATAATTCATGGTGATTTTCCGGCATAGGGCAATAAAATCCGCCTGGGGTGCCATCAGATAGATCTGGAGGTTTTTATTTGCGTTCAGTTCCTGATAACGGCTGATCAGGTTATTTACATCCTTGTAGGAAGAGTTTATCGTTTGTATTTCCCGGAGCAGAGCAATGGCCTTGCCGATTTCATTTTCCCTAAGGTAGGCGGTGGCCAGCCGGTACTGTAGTTCTATAAGGATTTCTGACTTTATATTATCGTGCTTTAGGCCAATTTCAAAGTCTTCTATGGCTTTTGCATACTGATGCTGGTTCATGCTGATGGTGCCGGAAAAAAGACAGGCATTGGGACCCATGACAGGATCCGCCCGGAGATGGGCAAAGATTTTGAGAGCCTGTTCGGTTTGATTTGCCTCAAAATAACACTCCGCCAGGGTATAAAGAGATTCTTTGTCTTCCGGGGCCAAGTCAATCGCCTTGCGGATAAACGCCAGGGCGTCTTTGTATTTTTTGGTCTTAAAAAGTGAATGTCCCAGCCCGCGAAGGGTTGGGGCATGTTCAGGATCCCGGATTCTTGCCTTCTGAAAATGCTGAATCGCTCTTTCATAATTTTTCCGCTGGAACTCCAGGCTCCCCAGGTTGTAGTTTGTTTCAAAATCGTTGCCATTGATTGCCAGGGCTGTGGTCAGGAACTTATAGGCTTCCCCAGGCTGGTTCAGCTTCATGGCCGCAACCCCGCAGCGCTGGTTAATCAGAAATTCATCCATTGTTGGATAGGTAGTGGTCATTCCGCTTAGGGTTTCATAGGTCCTAAAGGCCAAATCCCAGGCTTCTTCCTGGTAATAAATATCCCCAGCGGAAAGAAGAGCCTCATGATCCCGGGGATTTTGAGCAAGTTTTTTGTTTACGTCCCTCATAATAACATCCCGGCCCTTGGCCCGCTTTCCGCCGCCTTTGGACCGGCCCATAAGAGACGTTACTATTACTGCCCCTAGACCTAAAATAAGCGTTGCAATGAGGATAGGGATCAGCGCACTAGACATACCATGATTATCGGAAAAATAACGAGTTTATTCAATTTGTAAATATGGCAGAAACATTGAGATAAGCGATTTCTGTAGAAATTCATAGAAAAATCGGGCATACTCAGGCTGTGAAAACAATAGCAGGTGGAATTTGTGCGCCCCGGTACTTTCTTGCCTCCGGGATTCGCTGTGGTATTAAGGAGAATGCTTCCAAACGGGATCTGGCTCTGGTATTTTCAGAGCGGCCCTGCAGTTCAGCGGCGGTCTTTACCACTAACCGGGTACAGGCGGCCAGCGTTATCGTAAGCCGGGAACACAGTCGAAGCGAAAAGATTAGAGCCCTGGTGGCCAATTCTGGAAATGCCAATGCCTGCACCGGTCAGGCGGGACTGGAAGCGGCCCGGCGTATAACGGAACTGACGGCGGAAAAACTCGGTATAGCGGTTGAAGAAACAGCGGTGGCCTCCACGGGGGTAATCGGCGTTCCCCTGCCCATTAACCGGATCGAAGCGGGAATAGCCAATCTGGCCGCTATCCTTGCTCCAAATGGCGGGGACACAGCTCTGGAGGCAATCATGACCACCGATATCCGGAAAAAATCCACCGCCATTGAGCTTAAACTGCTTGCAGGGCATGGCACACCCATTAGAATTGGCGCAATGGCAAAGGGATCCGGAATGATTCATCCCAATATGGCGACGATGATTTGCGTAATCACCACCGATGCGGCGATTACCGCGGCCATGCTGGACCGTGCCCTGCGCCGGGCGGTGGACCGTTCCTTTAACCGGATGACCGTGGATGGGGATATGTCAACCAACGATATGGCCCTGGTCATGGCCAATGGAGCGGCTGAAAATCCCTTGGTTGACCGTGAAGGACCAGCCTGGGAGGCCTTTGCTTCGGCGCTGGAGTATGTCTGCACCGGCCTGGCCAAGGCCATGGCCAGGGACGGCGAGGGGGCCACCCGGCTTATCACTGTTACGGTGAAAGGCGCCGCTTGCGAAGAAGACGCCGCTATCCTGGCTCGTTCCGTAGCTGGTTCCAGCCTGGTCAAGGCAGCCTGTTTTGGCGCAGATGCCAACTGGGGCAGAGTAATCTGTGCCTTGGGTTATGCGGGGGTTCCCTTTAAGCCGGAAGAAACATCGGTGGAATTTACTTCCGCCGCCGGTTCAACGCTGGTTTGTAAAAACGGCGAAGGTCTTCTTTTTTCGGAAGAACGGGCAAAACAGATTCTACTGGAAGAAGAAATCGAAATTAAGGTGATTGCAGGAAGCGGATCCGGCCAAGCAGTATCCTGGGGCTGCGACCTGACCTATGATTATGTAAAGATAAACGGTGACTACCGTTCGTGAACAAACAGAGGCTGATATGATAGACATAAACAACGCCGCCCGGGCGGAAGTGTTGATCCACGCCCTGCCCTACATAAAACAGTTCCGGGGCAAGACCATGGTGGTCAAATACGGCGGCAATGCCATGATCAACGAAGAATTAAAGACAGCGGTTATCCAGGATTTGATCCTTATGTCCTGTGTGGGAATTCGCGTTGTACTGGTCCACGGCGGCGGGCCGGAAATCGAAGGAATGCTCAATGCCCTGGGAAGGGAAAGCCGCTTTGTCCAGGGTCTGCGTTATACCGACGAGGAAACCATGGAGGTAGTACAGATGGTCCTCTGCGGCAAGATAAACAAGGACATTACCGCGTTGATCGAAACCTCAGGGGGCAGGGCCCTGGGACTTTGCGGCATAGATGGAGCCATGCTCCAGGCCCGGCAGTACCGGCCCGGCGGCGAAGACATTGGCCTGGTGGGAGAAATTGTGTCGGTAAATACCCGAATACTGGAAGACATCCTCGCCGCCGGAACGATCCCCGTAGTGTCCTCCGTAGCCCTGGGAACAGAGGCCGATGCGGGCAGGGTCTTAAACATCAACGCCGACACCGCCGCTGCCAAGATCGCCGCCGCCCTGGGTGCAGAAAAACTAATCCTCATGACCGATGTAAGGGGAATCCTGAAAGATGTAAATGACGACAATTCCCTTATTAAAGCACTTACCCGTTCTGAACTGGACAAACTTAAAAAAAACGGTACGGTAAACAAGGGGATGATTCCCAAAGTGGACTGCTGCGCCCTGGCTCTGGACGGCGGGGTAAAGAAAACCCATATTATTGATGGGCGGCTCCACCATGCCCTGCTGATCGAACTATTTACCGACGAAGGGATTGGAACAATGCTTGCTGCTTCTTTATTGATGGAGAATTAATTATGTCTAACTATTTTATGAATACCTATCACCGGCTGCCGCTTACCTTTACCAGGGGCAAGGGTTCCTGGCTCTACGATACAGAAGGCAGAACTTACCTTGATTTTACTTCCGGCATTGGGGTAAACTGCCTGGGCCATAACCATCCGGCTTTGGTGCAAGCCATTGCTTCCCAGGCGGAAAAACTCCTTCATACCTGCAATTACTACCAAAGTGATACGGCGCTGATGTTTGCGGAAAAACTCGTGACAGCCTGCGCCGGAGCGGGGATAAAAAAAGTTTTTCTTGCCAACTCCGGTGCGGAGGCCAACGAAGGGGCTTGTAAAATTGCCCGGAAGTATTCCCTTAAAAAATATGGCCCCGGACGGCATACCATTGTTACCCTAAAGGGGAGTTTCCACGGCAGGACAATCACCACCCTTTCTGCCACGGGGCAGGAAAAGTTTCACCAGGACTTTGGCCCCTTTACCAAAGGATTTGTTTTTATTGATGGAGGCGATTTAACGGCCCTGGAAAAGGCGCTGGATCAAAAAACCGTGGCGGGACTTCTGCTGGAAGCGGTGCAGGGGGAAAGCGGCGTCCGGCCCCAGAAGGAAGAATTTATTCAAGGGGCGGCAAAGCTCTGCGCCGATCGGGACATACTCCTTATGTTTGACGAAATTCAATGCGGCTTGGGGAGGACCGGAACATTCCTGGCCTGCGAACAATATGGAGTAAAGGCCGATGTTGTTACCCTAGCCAAGGCCCTTGCCGGAGGTGTTCCCGCCGGAGCGTTTCTCGCGGGAGAAAAAACCACCGATGTTTTACAGCCCGGCGATCACGGTTCCACCTTTGGGGGAAATCCCCTGGCCTGCGCTGCGGGGATCGCTGTGCTGGATACCGTGGCCAATCCTGCCTTTCTGAAAAAAATCAAACAAAGGGGGGAAAAAATACGAATCACCATGGAATCCTGGAATCACCCGCGCATATCAGAAATCCGAAGCATGGGATTAATGGCGGGTATTGATATTGATACCAAAGCATGGCCGGTATTGGAAGCCCTTGCTGTACCCGGCACAACAAACCCAGGAGATCCGGGCCTCCTCATTTTAAGCGCCGGAACCAACACCCTGCGAGTCCTCCCTCCCTACATTATCAGCGATTCGGAAATTGATCAGGGATTGGAAATGTTAAAAAAAGCGCTGGAAAAATAAGACTTGAGGTTTTAAACATCCACGCCCAGGATATTTTTTAAGAGATACCCCATCACAAAAGACAGGACGACACCCGAATATAAAGTAAAAAATTCGCTATAGGAATAAAAATTAATTGCTATCCCCACTGTTGATCTTTCGCTTATGGTGCATTTTCTGGATGATCGCTAAAAGTATGTGGCAACCTGTCCATGAACGGCACTAGGCAAATTTGGTGTCCGACACCTTTGCGCTTCCATATGCTGTCTGCGACAGGGTCCCCTTCTTCCAGTTTTCGACATGCTCAAGACGTTCTTGTTCACCGTACTTTTTCATCCTTTCCTCCATTGTATTTATTTCCTTAATGTTACAATGGCTGTCTAGATGCGGTTAATTTGACGGGTACGGCGGTATTCATAACAACCGCAAAGGATTCTCCGCTGCCCCCACTGGTGGTCCCTCGCTTATTGAGACGGCAAAGCAGAACGGCCTTATCCCGCTGCACTATCTGACAACTCTTTTTGAAAAAGCCTCGTTTGCCATTTCACCCGATGACTGGGAAAAACTTCTTCCCTGGAACATTTTTAACCCTTAAATTGACGGATACGATGTTTTTCTGGCGGAACATGTTTGGTTTCTGTGGTGTTTTCAATAAGTTGACATTACGACTCTGCGTTATCTATGAGTTTTAATTTTTTCCGTATTGCCAAATAATACATTAAATTATATGTAAACAACAGAGAAAAATTTATCGAAAAAAACAGAATAACAAACTGAATTGCAAGAATAAGTTTTGGAGAAAAAATGTATAATGGTATTAATAGTGCAAGTACCAAGTATGATGCTATAAAATAAATTATCAGATGTTTTTTGCTATTTTTTTGCATTATTCTTAATTTGTCTTTAGAAACATCAGGCCTAAAATGTGATCGAGTCGTAGCCACCATTACCGCTACAAGTCCAAAAATTATGTAGATAACTAATATTCCATAGTAAATAAAATTAAAAAATGTTATATCATTCATTCTTTAATCCTAAACAGTTTTCTAAAAAAATCATTCGTTTTATCCATGCCATTCCCTTCAAGTAGATCTATTCCCATCCCAATTACTATTATTCCACCAATTTATTCGTCAATACAAATGCACAGGTTTTTATTATATATTGTATAAATCATTCAATTTTTCTGTTAACAAAGCTGCCTGTAAAACATAGATTTCTTTTTTGCTTTTTTAATATCCTTATTACTTCGTTCTTTTTTTTGCTTGATTTTAAATCAAAAAATATTCTTTATCCGATTCAAATTTAAACTCGCCGCTAATCCATTGTGAAAAAGTCACCAATCTGTTTAATTATAACCGGGTTTTCATATCCGCATAGATCGTTGATCCGGGGGGAACCGAATTGGTTAGCCAGACATTGCCGCCAATTACCGAACCCCGGCCGATGATCGTATCTCCTCCCAGGATGGTGGCGCCGGAATAGATTGTAACATCGTCTTCAATGGTAGGGTGCCGTTTCTCGCCAGCCAGTTCTTTCTTTACCGAAAGCGCTCCCAGGGTAACTCCCTGGTAGAGTTTGACGTTTTTTCCGATGACCGTTGTTTCCCCTATGACGACCCCCGTACCGTGATCGATAAAGAGGGATTCACCGATTGCTGCTCCGGGATGTATGTCGATGCCGGTCTTGTGGTGGACGATCTCGCTCATCATCCGGGGGATCAGGGGAACTTCCCGGGCCCAGAAAAAATGAGCTATCCGGTGAACCATGATCGCCTCCAGTCCCGGATAAGAAAGGATCACCTCTTCGGTACTTTTTGCAGCGGGATCTCCATTTAGGACAGCGCGGATGTCCAGTTCCAGAAGGGAGCGAATGACGGGAAGTTCGCTAAAAAAACTTCCCACGAGAATTTCCGCCCCGGCATGACAGCCCCGGAAGGATTCGCCGCCCTTCCCTTCCAGGCGTAGTCCAAAGGCAACACTTTTTTCTACTTCCTGTTCCAGACTCCGGGCGGCCCGGTTTACCCGTTCCGCGGTAATAAGGGTAAGTTTGTCATGATCCAGGGTCTCCATTTCTCCAAAGCCGGGAAGAAGCAGTTCCGTAAGCTCTAATAAAATTTTTTCGATGCTCCGTTTGGAAGGAAGATTTGCATCTCCTGCGGGATTCATAAGGCCCAGGCTGTGATAGGATTCCAGCAGGGCATCTATGCTCTTATCCAGTTTTGGCATGGGGACCTCCAAAATATTCTTCCAACTCTATGCCGCATCTTTTCTTTTTTCGGCGGGCGGCGGCGCCTTTAATTCCTTTTCTGAAAAATGCATCCAGTTCGGCTTTGCTTTGTACAGCCGCCGCTTCTCCCAGTTCTATAAGTTCCTTCTTGCGGGAAAAGTCAAAGGCAGAAGTTTTATCTGAAATGTGAACAAGAAGACTGGGTGGTTCCTCCAAGTTTTCCGTTTCGGTTTCCGAAATATGGATTATTGTATCAAAGCAGCGCATCACCACACTTAGGCCGTTTTTTAGCGCCACCGCCGGAATGTGCCGCCAGCGCAGGGTGTCCACCGCCAGAATATGCCGGATCCCCATCGCCTTTGCCGTTTCTCTGGCAGATTTAATGGGCATATTACTTACCACTCCGCCGTCAACATAGCATTGATCACCTTCTACCAAAGGTTCAAAAACAAAAGGAAAAGACATGGATGCCCGGATTGCCCAGGCCAGAGAACCGGAACGGAAGATCACCTCTTCTCCGGCGGAAATGTTTACGGCATTGCAAATAAAAGGAATAGCACAGTCTTCTATTTTTTTATTGTCCGTTAGTTTTTCCAGTATCCGGAGAACCTTGTTTCCCGAATCAACACCAGGCCTGGTGACAGCATGCCCGATAATCTGTCCGGTTTGGAAAAGTTTTCCAATGGGGCCGTCGATTTTGAATACCGGGCTTTCCATAAAATCAAAAATATCCAGTTCTTCCAGAACATAACGTTTTTGATCCGGCCCCTTCATCCCCGCGGCATAAAGCCCGCCGATGATTGCACCCATGGAAGTTCCCGCAATAAGCGAAGGCGGCGGGTAACCCGCTTTTTCCAGAGCGCAAAGAACTCCTACATGAACAAGCCCCCGGGCGCCGCCTCCGGAAAGCACCAGGGCGTACTTCAGTTTTTTTTTGATTTTCATACTCTTAGGCTGTCAGAACCAGGGTTTCCAGAATGAATTAATTGCCTTTTACCTCGATCAATTCTGAACTTCCTGTCAATTTATTCTTGTCATCGTAGGTTTCGGTTTTGACCGTACCAATGTTGGGGGCATACCATGAAATGACTTTCATAACCGAAGTTTTTCCCATTACGGTGGTAGTAATAGTTTGGGAAATTTTATGGCATCTAAAGGTCCCCGCCTGAACGGTCACATTTTCAATGGCTTCGCATTTTCCATCGGTCATTTTTGTTACCGTGCTTATTTTTGTGAAGCCAAGGTCCATGGTCATGGTCATTTCGGAATTTTTGATCGACTGTCCGGGCTGTAAATTAGCCGGTATTTCCATCGGCGTACCGGTAACCTGTACCTGGATATTTTGATCCTGTAACTGACTGGCAAACATCTGCTTCATGTCCATGGTTACAACATTGTTTCTTATGTTTACCGTTAAGGGCACTTCTTGAGGCGGATTAAAAGATTTGCGGTTTTTATCCAGGATTTCTGCCACATAAGAAATGGTCATATTGCTGCCTGAACCGGTTACACTCTTAATGGTGGTTTTTGTATAGCTATTTGCCCTTCCCCGGGCATCTTTCTCCGCATAGGTCAATTCCATTCCCGTCTTTGTGGCGAAAAAGGCATTTTGTGCATACAATCCTGCGGCCATAGTGAATAACAGCATCGCCATAATCAATTTTTTCATTGAATTACACTCCTTACTTGTACTTTGTTTGCTTAGGCAAAGCATACTATTCTCCCGCCGCAATTGGCAATACACCGTTTTCCGGGGTATCCACCAGGGTGGTCAAATCCTCTCCGCCTCGAAAGCGGAGTACATTCACCATAAAGATATTAAGTTTGTTCACAATGTTCGGAGGCAGGAGGTTGCCGTCTACTTCTACTGACAAAATAGGGTAATTCCGTTCCCTGGCCCAGGGAGTAAAGAGTCCTTCGATAACCCGGCCAATAAGGCAGGCAAAGGGGCTGATGTTGACAATTCCCGAATAACCCTGCTCCATGGCGGTGGCGGCGACTCCGCTGGATACGGAGATTTCCGACTGAAGTTCCAGATTGACAAAATGCTTTTGGGTATTGGTCATGATCTGGTGCATATCACGGGGCGATTGGGGAACCAGGCCGGTGGGTTCCAAAATGGAGAGGACTCTTTTTTCCACAGAATGTTTCCACCATTCTTCTATGCCAAGAAGTTTTAAATCCCGCCAGGGTTTGGAAAAAAGCCTTCGCCCCGGTTTTTGGAGGGTAATGAGTTTTTTCAGTTCACATTCCCGGACAAAATCCAGGTAGTGGATCCATTCGCCGATGCTTGCCACCTTTACCGCTATACCCCGCTCGCTCATCAAATCAATAAGTTCCCCCACGGCAAAATCGTCCCGCCGTACATAGATTTCTCCAACAATAAGTACCCGGGGACAATCCGTTACCTTCCGTTTAAGGGGTATCTTCTTTAGATCGGAGGCTGTTTTTTTTAGGTGTTTCCAAACCTGTTTTGGCTGATGTTCCACGGTCAGCATCAGGGACTTCCAGGATTTTTCAAAATCGGCGATGGCGGTTTTCGGATCCGCCGCTGTTGCTTTTAAAGCGGTTTGTACATCTTTTAGGTAATCGGAAAATACCAGGCCCTTCCACATTTCCTTGGCAAACCCCGGCCCCAATTCGGTGTAGGAATTATCAGCGGAAAGGATAAAGACCACAACATTTTCAAGCCGCATATCCCGGAACAGATTTTCGTAGTATACAAAGTACTGTCCCGTTCGGCAGGGGCCGGTGGTAATCGGCACAAAGAGCAGGTATAATTCATCCTTGCGGTATTTTTCGCTAAAGAAAAATTGCAGGGCGCTTCCCAATACCAGATGACTTGGGACGCACTCCTTCCCTGATGCATGGGCCCGGGCGACCTGGACAGTTTTGTTTGTTGATACCGGCAGAGCTTCTGCATTGATTCCCATGCTTCGTACTGCGGCGGCAACATATTCTGTGGAAATGGCCCCCATGTTCGAAAGAAGGAGTTTTACCCGCTTATTGTTACGGATATTGACACGCTCTCCGGTTTTTTCGTTGTCAATGCGAAGCTGATCATCCAGACTTGAGGCAGAATCGTAAACAAATTTCCAGCCGTTGCTGTACCGTTCATCTTCGATTTCACTTTTCTTGGCCCGGTAACCGTCAATGATGTCGAGGAACGCCTCCACCCTGGTGTCCACCCCGGCATCGGCGGAATGGGAATCCAGTTCCAGCACAAGAAAAGGTTTTTGTCCCATGATCCATTTGATATAATGGAGGATGAATGAATCGGGAGCACAGGAAAAGTTTGTAATAAAAGTAACGTAGATGTTGTCGTCTTTTTTAAGGAACTCTGCGGCCTTGACATCCTGCTGTCCGTAGTACCAGTACATATTTGGGAAGATATTTTCATCTTCAAAGGGAAGGATGTCAAAGGGAATAACTGAGTAGCCCCGGGTGGAAAATTTCCGGGGGATTCCCATATTGGCCTCGGCGGTAAAGGCATTGTAGGGCCGGCCCAAAAGGGCAATGACCGGCCGCCCGGCACTGCGGGCTTCTTTTAGGGCATCTTCGCCCAGAGTGCGGGCGGCATCGTAATATTCCTGTTGTTTACCCATGGCAGCGTTAAAGGCCGCTAGAGTTTCTTTTTCGTCTATACCAAGCTGTGCTGTTATTTTACAAAACAGTTCCAGCGCTTGATCGTTGCCGAATTTAAAACTTACTACTAGAGGAAGCCAGCGGTTCTTGTCCACATCTGGAAAGGCTTTTTCGATATAGTACGGAAGGCTTTGGGTGATGGGGCAAAAATTGGCATGAACATCTTCTTCGTAACTGGGCATATCCCGGAAGTGGGGCAGAAACACATAATCCGCTCCCTTGTCCAGGCAATCCTGCACCGCTCCATGGGCAATTTCTGCTGGAAAACAATAGGTTGATTCTGCCCGGGCCACGCCTTCGTGAGCAACTTCTTCGGAAAGGATTGTTTTGATCCCCAGTTTGTAAAAGAACCATGAATAGAGGGGATAGAGTGAGTGAGTTGAGAAGGCCCGCGGAATGCCAACAGTAAATTTTCTCTTTTTTGCTTCGTCAGATAATGCCGGGGCGGCAAATCCTTCGTACATCAGCTTTTGGCGTCTTTCCACATAGTCAAAGACCGGCACATCTTTTACGACCTTGCGCATGTTAGTGTACTTGTTACAGCGGCCTCCGAACATATACTTGTGTCCCGCCCCGGCGCCTGCGGAAGCAAGCGACAGTACCTGGATGGGGCAGTAATTGTCGCAGCTTTTGCAGTCAAAGATACGTTCGTAGACAATTTCCCTGGCCCTAAGTTCTCCCAGATCAACGATTTTTTCTTCTAAAAGGCCGTCGGCATTTTTGCGTTTTGCCAGCAGGGCCACACCAAAGCAGCCTGTTAATTCCGGCGAAGGGGGAACAAGGATTTCCTTGTCCAGCATCATGGCAAAGGCTAGGGGGACGGCGGAATTTTTTGCCACTCCTCCCTGAAGAAATATCTTTCCGCCGATGGTGCGGTTTCCTACCACTCTGTTCAGGTAGTTTGCCACGATGGAACAAACAATGCCGGCGGTAATGTTTTCCTTCGTGGCTCCCTGCTGAACCGCCTTACGGATATCGCTGTTAATAAAGGCGGAGCAATGTTCGCCGAATTTAAGGGGAGCGTCCGCTTTTAGGGCCAGAGGGCCGATCTCCGGCGCACTGTGGATGGAAAGATCTCCCGCAGCGCTTTCTTCCAGGAAAGATCCCGTACCGGCGGAGCAGGCTTCGTTCATTGCATAGTCGATAGGGACGCCGTTTTTTAGAAGGACATATTTGGCGTCCTGGCCGCCGATTTCAAAAATTGTTTCTACATCAGGGTCAAAATAGGAAGTTCCCACCGAGTGGGCGATGATCTCGTTGTAGACACCGGGGGTTTCCAAAAAGACCCCCAGAATTTCCCGGCTCGATCCGGTGGTAGCCACCAGCCGTATATCAATTTTGCTGTCCCCGGTATCGGAGATAATCTTTTCTTCGATGATGCCTAAACATTCTTTAAGGGCCTTTACCGGATCGCCGTGGGTTCTGCCATAGTGGCTTGCGGCAATTTCGTCAGTTTCCATGTCCACCAGGCATGCCTTGGTGGTGGTGGATCCCCCGTCCACTCCCAGGATATAGCGGCGATCCTTCTGGACCTTGCCGCCGGGTTTTTCAAAAAAACGGACCTTCTTTTCCCAGTCCTGCAGGGCCGGAAGGGTGTCAAAGCGGATTTCGTTATGTTTCATGAGTTTTTCTTCCGGCGGCAGGGGAGTTCCTGTTTCCCTCGCCAAAGCCGCCGCTCCCAGGGCTTCGAAAACCGCCGCCGACTCGGGAACGATAAACTCAATATCCGGGGCCAGTTCCCGGATAAACCGGAGTATGTGGCGGTTCAGGGTAATGCCGCCCGCCAGAACTACTCGGCCAGAAGTAACCTTGGCTCGCTTAAGGAAATCGATCACCTTAACGGCCATTACATTGGAAAGGGAAAGAACAATGTCGTCTTTGGATGCTTCCCGCTTGTTGAGCCGGTGGGTGCAGTCGCTCTTCATAAAAACTGAACACCGGGTAGAAAGGGAGTAAACCGAGGCGGTGTCGGGGACCCGGTCGATATCCGTCAGGGTCATATCCATTCTGGCAAGCTGCTGTTTAAGGAATTCCCCGGTACCGCTGGCGCATTTGTTACCAGAAAAGTTATTGATGATCTTTCCCGTTTCATCCAGGCGATAGACGATCAGATCCTCACCTCCCATGGAAACCACAGCATCCGCCTTTAGTTCCAGTGCCCGCAGGGCTGCTTCCACGCACAGAGGTTCCAGTGTCCCTGCCGCGTCGAACATAAAACGGCCTTCGTTGCCCGTAACCAGCACGGGAATCCCCGGATCTATCTTTCCTTCTGCGAGAAGGTTTTTAACCGCCGCCGCAAAATCCCCTTCGTGGGGAACTGCGGCGCTCCAAAGACAGTGAAAATGGTTTTCTTTTGAATATTCCGCCAGGGCCATTTTTAGGCTGGTGGATCCTATATTGATGCCAAGGGTATGCATTATTTTTCCTTAAAAAGCATGCTGATTTTTTACTAATGATACTGTTTTAAGCAGGGAGATACAATACTGGCGTTCTGCAGCTCTTGCTATTTTCCGCCTAATATAGGAAAAAAGAATAGGAACAGGATTGATGTATATCCGTGATGTATTACGTGAAAAAGAGACGATTGTTTCGTGCGAAATTTTTCCTCCAAAGATCGGGGCGGAATTGGAACATGCCTTCGAGATCGCCGGTAAAATCGCCGCCCTAAAACCTGCCTTTATCAGTGTTACCTGCGGCGCCGGTGCAAGCACGGCAAATTATACCGAAGCCCTCGCACAGCACATCGAGGGTTCCAATGTTCCGGCCCTGGCGCATATTACCTGCGCCGCAGCGTCCAAAGAGGAAATTTCTGCAATCCTGAATGATTATGCAGGCAAGGGGGTCGAAAATGTGCTGGCCCTGCGCGGCGATTTGCCAAAAGGCATACAGCAGCCTGCGGATGGACACTATACCCACGCCAACGAACTGGTCGCTGCAATAAAAGATCGGGGCGGGTTCTGCATCGGCGGCGCATGTTACCCGGAGGGACATATAGAGAGCGCCAATCAGGAGGAGGATATTGCCTACCTTAAACAAAAGGCCGACGCTGGCTGCGATTTTCTTACAACCCAGATGTTTTTTGACAACAATGTTCTCTACAAATTTTTATATAAGCTTTCGCAAAAAGGCATTGATGTGCCGGTACTAGCGGGTATTATGCCGGTAACCAACCGGGTGCAAATAAGGCGTATTGTGGAGATGATCGGAACCGTCCTGCCCCCGCGGTTTCAGAACATCCTTGACAAATTTGGCGATAACCCCGCCGCAATGCGGCAGGCTGGCATTGCCTATGCGACGGAGCAAATCATCGATCTTGCCGCCAACAATGTGCGCGGGATTCATATTTATACCATGAACAAACCCGATGTCGCCGGACAGATCATGAATAACCTGTCTCATATCCTATAATGTAAATTCTATGATCGTTCACAGCGAAATTCTAAGGTACATGGGACACAGCGGCGGGGCCGATGCGCACCTGGAAACGCTGGTTTTGTCATGTTTAGAAAAACTTACCGCCGTATATACGCCGCGCCATGTAACAATGCAACTGCCCTGTATAATTACCGGTAATCGTGTAACTATTGGTGAACTGAACATCGAAAGCAAAGAACTTACCGCTCATTTATTGGATTGCACACAGGCGTACCTATTTGCGGCAACTCTGGGTGCCGCTGTGGACAGGCTTATCGCACAGCGTACAAAGATAGACAGCGCCGAGGCATTGTGCATACAGGCCTGCGCTGCTTATCAAATCGAAGACCACTGTAACCGTATTGAACAGGAATTGTCAGAAGACTTAAGCCGGCAGGGATTTTATCTTCGTCCGCGTTTTTCTCCAGGATACGGCGACTTTGACATTACCCATCAAACAGACGTACTGCGCATATTGCAGGTACACAAGCGTATCGGTGTAACCGAAACAAAAACACATATGCTGACGCCGCTCAAGTCGATAACGGCTGTGATCGGCATCGGTGCAAAAAAAGAAAAATACGAACCGGAACTATCCGTCGTGCCGTGCCGGGGTTTTTCTCCTGATAAGTGCGGTGATTGCAGTAAGACAGACTGCCCATTTAAAGCAAGAGGTTTTAAGACATGATCAGGAAATTTTTTGGAAAGAAACTGCTGTTTTTGGACGGCGCCATGGGAACCCAGCTTCAAGCAGCGGGGTTACAAGCAGGGGATATACCGGATCTTTGGAACATCACCCATGCGGATGTTGTGCAAAATATACATTTACAGTACCTTGCTGCAGGCAGCGATATTATCACGGCAAATACTTTTGGCTGCAACGGCTATAAATTAACTGGTACCGGCTACACGGTAGAAGAGGTAATTACCCGTGCCGTTGCGAACGCAAAAACGGCGGTATCGGAATATGCGCCGGTCAAGCAGCGTTTTATAGCCCTCGACGTCGGCCCCACAGGAAAATTGCTTAAACCCTTGGGTGATCTGCATTTTGATGAAGCCTATACGCTGTTTCGGGAAATGGTTATCGCGGGTGTAAAAGCGGGGGCGGACATCATTCTAATTGAGACATTCTCGGATGCCTATGAGCTTAAGGCGGCGGTGCTGGCTGCAAAGGAAAACTGTGATTTACCGGTTATTGCGTCGGTGACATTGGACGCAAATGGAAAAATGCTGACCGGCGGCGGCGTGGATGTTGTTGTTGCGCTGCTGGAGGGACTGCGTATCGATGTGATCGGGTTTAACTGCGGTCTTGGGCCTGAACAGTTGACACAGCATATTGCAGCGGCGCTGGACCGGAGTTCGACGCCGGTTTTGTTAATGCCAAACGCCGGATTGCCGGATCAGGCCAAAGGTACGGCACAGTACAATGTTGATCCCAAAGTGTTCGCCCAATCAATGTGCCAAAATACGGAAAACGGCGTTTGGCTGCTGGGAGGCTGCTGCGGCACAACTCCGGCGCACATCGAGGTCCTCGTAAAAAGCTGTGCCGACATTGTACCTCCCGCAATTACCCGCAAGAACCTTACGGTTGCCGCTTCCTACAACAAAACGATTGAGTTCGGCACAAAGCCGGTTATTATCGGCGAGAGGATCAACCCTACCGGAAAGTCCCGGCTTAAACAGGCCCTTAGAGACGGAGATTACGATTTTATATTGCGGGAGGGTATTACGCAGATCGAACAGGGCGCCGATGTGCTTGATGTCAACGCCGGCTTGCCGGAAATCGATGAACCTGCGGCGCTGACGGCTCTTGTGGAACAGCTGCAAAGTGTCGTCGATGCTCCGCTGCAAATTGATACCGCAAACATCGATGCCATGGCCCCTGCAATGCGGATGTATAACGGCAAGCCTGTCGTCAACTCCGTAAACGGAAAAGTAAATATGATGGAAGCCATATTTCCGCTGGTGCAAAAATACGGCGGCATCGTGGTTGCCTTGACACTGGATGAAAAGGGCATACCCGAAACAGCCCAGGGTCGTATCAATATTGCTAAGAAAATATTGAAGTATGCAGGAGAGTACGGCATCGGCAGGGAATCATTTTTGTTTGATCCCTTAACCATGGCGGTAAGCGCAGGGCCGGACAGCGCTCTTGTAACACTGGAATGTGTGCGACGCCTTAAGGAAGAACTGGGAGTAAAAACATCTCTTGGTGTGTCCAATATATCCTTTGGATTACCTAACCGGAATATCCTTAATGCAGCGTTTTTGTCCCACGCCCTTGACGCCGGACTTGATGCAGCCATCCTTAATCCAAATGTGAACGCCGTACATCAAGAGATCGCCAGCCATGAAAAAAGAAGACCCGCTGAATTCAATATCGCTACCGATGCACTGTTTGGCAGGGATAAGCAGTTTGTGCGTTATATCGAAACCTACGGCGGAGAACATTGCAGCGACACAGTCAAAACAAAAGATCCAAACGATATGAAGCTGGGTGAAGCGATACTAAAAGGATTAAAACAGCAGGCGATACGCAGTGTACAGCGCAGTCTGGAACAGTATGCGCCTCTTGATATAATCGAGGCAGAACTTATTCCGGCACTTAATACAGCAGGGCTGCGTTTTGAACAGGGAACGATGTACTTGCCCCAGCTTCTAATGTGCGCCGAAGCCGCAAAAAGCGCTTTTACGATTGTCCGCCCTGCCATGGGCAGTTCTGCGGATGATACCATCGGTACTGTTGTTATTGCCACAGTGGAGGGCGATGTACACGACATCGGCAAAAACATTGTGCGGGCGCTGCTCGAAAACTACCGTTTTCATGTTATCGATCTTGGCAAGGATGTACCGGCCCGCAGTGTTGTAGAAGCGGTACAAAAATACAATGCAAAACTAGCTGGGTTATCGGCGCTTATGACAACAACGGTGGTCAGCATGGAAAAAACAATACAGGCGCTGCGTAAATCAGTGCCGGATTGTAAAATTATGTGCGGCGGTGCTGTCCTTACCAAAGAATATGCCGAATGTATCGGTGCGGATTGCTATGCAAAAGACGCTATGGCTTCTGTGAGATATGCTCAGCAGGTGTTTGGTCAATTATCTTCAAACTAGAACGAAAACCTTATGCCAAATTGTACTTCGAACATATGACAAAGTGTCTTGCCAATAGTTATTCTTGGTATTATTATTGATATGATAGTTTGCGTTAGCGCAAAACACCGGCATTGGCCGTTGTAATAATTTTCGATTATAAGGAGTGTTTTATGAAATGGGTTTGTCAAGTCTGCGGTTATGTACACGAAGGCGATAAGCCGCCTGCGGAATGCCCCCAATGCAAAGTTCCAGCTTCTAAATTTACCCAACAGTCCGGTGATCAGGGTTTTGCTGCCGAACATGTGGTAGGTGTTGCCCAGGGTGTTGATGCGGAAATTATAAAGGGTCTTCAGGCCAACTTTAGCGGCGAATGCTACGAAGTGGGAATGTACCTTGCCATGTCCCGGGTTGCCGACCGGGAAGGATATCCTGCGGCTGCCGAAGCCTTTAAACGTTATGCTTTTGAAGAAGCAGAACATGCCGCCAAGTTTGCAGAACTCCTGGGCGAGGTGGTCACCGACAGTACCAAGAAAAACCTGGACCTTCGCATCGAAGCCGAACATGGTGCCTGCGCGGGGAAGACCGCACTTGCCAAGCTGGCCAAAGAAAAGAATTTGGACGCCATTCACGATACGGTCCACGAAATGGCCAGGGACGAAGCACGCCACTGCGCTGGCTTCCGGGGTCTCCGAAAACGGATCTTCGGTTAAGCGCTTATATCGATCTTTGATTCAAAAAGCTTCATATAAATTTTGAAAGCCGGGGAACCACTGAAGGGCGATCCGGCTTTACATATTCCAGAGCCTCGTTTTCCAGCAGGGACAGAAGTTTTTCCGCCTTGTACTTTATCTTGAACTGGGCTTCTTCTTCGTATAAAGGAATCATCTGGTAAATGTTAACTGTCTCGCCGCCGGGAAGGGTACAGGTTCTTCCGGCCTCGGCAAAAGCGCCGGGGTTAAGGAGCAGCACAGTGGTTAATTCCGTGTTGTCTGCAAAGGGCTTGCCGTTGGGAACAGTATGGCCCCAGCCAAGCCAGGTATTTTCTTCAATGGGGAGCCGGGCAAGAAGCTTAAGCCACCGCAAAGGCCAGTACCAGATTTCTTCATCGGTTTTGTCCAGATTCCAGCCCCGCGGAAGACAGACAAGGATTTCCGCTCTTTCCAGTTCCGTGCAGTCCGGGGGAACATTCATGCAGTGCGCTCCCATCCCCATGGTACATAGTACATAGTAATCCCGTTCCGGCGTTGGCTCAATTATGGCGATATCCACATGAATATCCGGAGAAACGATTTCATGAAAAACCTTGTCAAATTTTCCAAAATACGCACCGATGTGATTTTCTAACGCATCTATTTCTTCCTGGCTGTACATTTCCGGAGCCATTGCTTCTTCCGGTTCCTCATTATTTTTTTGTTCCGCTTCTTCCCGGCTAGTCCTTAAAAATTCCAGAGTATCTTCGCTGCTATCGCCGTAATCCACAGCTTTTTGAAAATATTCCGCCGCCTCCGCCTCCCGGCAAAGATAGTAGAGGGCATAGCCCATCCGGAAGTACCAGAGGCCGTCTTCTTTTCCTTTTTCTTTTTGTTCCGAGAGGATATCCAGGGCTTCCTGGTACCGTTCCAGATTATTCAGTGCCCTGGCATAGTAACAGGAGAGATTGTAGTCCCATTCTGGCCGGGGAATTTTATCTATGGCATTTACGATTGCCTGGTGTTCATCACCATCGTGCCATTGCTTGATTTGCTCCAAAAGACTGGTCATGGATAGGTTTCCGGTTTGCTCCCCTAATCATGGCGGCAATGGTTATCGTTCCGTCTTTGCAACCTCGCAGATACGCCGGCTCATTTTTTCCAGCGGTACCTGTTCCGTCACATGACCCAGCTCCCAGGCAACCCGGGGCATACCGTAGACGATGGCGGTTTTTTCGTCCTGCCCCAGAGTAATTCCCCCTTCTTTGTAAATTGTGCCAAGCTGCTGGGCGCCGTCCCGTCCCATGCCGGTCATGATTACTCCCAGGACATGGTTGGTATAGGCCATGGCTACTGAAGCAAAGAGGACATCTGCCGAGGGCCGGTGGCCGCTTACCAAAGGAGCATCGGACAGGTGGAGTATGGCAGAAGCGCTTCTTCGTTCAATTTCGAGATGTTTGTTTCCCTGGGCTATGTAGGCCCAGCCAGGGGTCAGTTTATCTCCTTCTTCCGCTTCTTTTACATTAAGGGGGCTGATCCGGTCCAGGCTTTTGGCAAATTCCAAAGTAAAACCTGCGGGCATATGCTGAACGACCAGGATGGGCTGCTTTAAGTCTGCATCAAGGTTGGCAAAAACAACCCGCAGAGCATCGGGGCCGCCGGTGGAAATGCCGATGGCAATTACTTCGATATTGCCGGGCTTTCGTACCTGTGCAGGAAGAGGGGCGGGTTCCGTCTTGGCGGGGCCGCCAAAAAGACCAAAAGTATGGGAGGGTTTTTTTCCTTCTTCCTGTTCTGGTTTCTTTGTGTATTCCGTTGGGGTCAGGACCTTTTTGCCCTTGGATCTGCGGTGCTGACCGCCGTAGGCAATGAGCAGGCTGGTAAGGTGATCCGCCACGGTATGGATGTCTTCGGATATGGAACCGGAAGGTTTCTGGATAAAGTCGCTGGCGCCTAAGGAAAGGGCCTCCATGGTGATCGCCGCTCCCTTTGCTGCAATGGAAGAAAGGATGATCACCGGAATATCAATGCCCTGCTTCCTTCGTTCTTTAAGAAATTCAATGCCGGTCATTTCGGGCATTTCCAGATCCAGACAAATTACATCGGGGTTAACCCGGGGGATTTTTTGAAGGGCAAAATTCCCATTCATGGCTTTTTCCGCCACCACCAGGCCGGGAGTAGCTTCGATCATTTTGCCGATCAGGTTCCGCATCAATGCGGAGTCGTCTACGATAAGAACACCAATTTCATCAGCCACGATAGTTCCCCTAAATAAATTTCTTGTACAAGGTAGCCCACTGGGTCTTTAGAAATTCAAATTTGGTCTCCATGCCAAACAAGGATTCGGAATGTCCGATAAAAAGGAACGATTTATTGGCCATGGCATTCCAAAATCCGCTGATCACTGAGGTCTGGGCGGCTTCGTCAAAGTAGATGATCACATTCCGGCAAAAAACCACATCTAAATTCCTTAAGCCCGAATCGTTTTTTAAATTATGGTAGTCAAATCGTATTTTGGACATAATATCGGCTTTGACCTTGTATCCTCCCTCAACCTTGTCAAAATACTTTTTTAGGTAGGCTTCGGGGACGCCCGCAATCCGGGAATCGGCATAAAACCCTTCTTTGCCGGTCATAAGGCATTTCAGGCTGATATCGCTGGCGACAATATTAAACTTCCAGGGGGAGGGGAGAATTTCGTTTAACAGCATGGCAATAGTATAAGGCTCTTCTCCGGTGGAACAGCCGGCGCTCCAAACATTGATAATGTTGCTGCCCGTCCCTTGCTTTATCTTTATTAATTCCGGTATTACATGCTTTTCCAGTGCGTCAAAATGGGCCTGGTTGCGGAAAAACCGTGTCAGGTTGGTGGTAATCGAGTCCAGGAAACCCTTTAGTTCTTCCTTGTCTTTGGAAATGATGTCAAAGTACGCCTGAACATTGGGGATCGACTTGTTTCTTAACTGTTCCTTAAGGCGGCTTTCTAGGATAGACCGGTTGGTGGCGGTAAAGTAAATCCCACTTTCGTTGTATATGAGATCCTTGTATGCGTTAAAATCAGTGTCTGTGAAAAAGGCATCACCCATACAGCAATTTTACGGGGTGGATCAAAATCTGTCAATTATCCTATAATCTATCCACATGAATAAGTTTATTTTTGTCTCCGGAGGCGTGTGTTCCAGCCTGGGGAAAGGCGTGTCCGCTTCTTCCTTGGGGGCCCTTTTGGAAGGCCGGGGTCTTAATGTCTGCATGGTAAAATGCGACCCCTATATTAATGTGAATGCGGGTACCATGAGCCCCTACCAGCATGGTGAAGTCTATGTAACCGACGATGGGGCGGAAACGGACCTGGATCTGGGAAATTATGCCCGTTTTACCTCCGCCCCCCTGTCCAGGGCCAATTCAATTACCACTGGCCAGGTTTACGATGCGGTGATCCGCAAGGAACGGGAGGGCCGTTACCTGGGCCGCTGTGTCCAGGTGATTCCCCATATTACCGACGAAATCAAAAGCCGCATTACTGCCGCTGCCAAGGAGGATCCCGACACGGATGTGGTGATTGTGGAAATCGGCGGTACCGTGGGAGATATTGAATCCATCCCCTTTCTGGAGGCGGCCCGGCAGATGATCCACGAATGCGGCAGGAGCAATGCCCTGTCGGTTCATTTAACCCTAATCCCCGAAGTGGGTGGGGGCGAACTAAAGACCAAGCCCACCCAGCATTCGGTACAGGCCATGCAGGAAATGGGAATCCAGCCTGATATCCTGATCTGCCGGGCGCCGGCCATGCTGGACGGGGCAACCCGCCGGAAAATAGCCCAGTTCTGTAATGTGGATACCGAGGCGGTTTTTACTTCCTATAATATTGATACGACGATTTATGAAATCCCCTTGATATTTTTTGATCAAAAGCTTGATCAGGTGGTGCTTCGAAAGATGGGGGTAGAAAGCCGCCATGCTGATCTGGACGGCTGGTATTCCATGATGAAACACCTTAAGTCTCAGCAGGGAACTGTCCGGATCGGCATTGTGGGAAAATACATGGAACTCCATGATGCATACAAATCGGTTTACGAAGCCCTTTTCCATGCGGGGCTGGACAACGGCGTAAGGGTGGAACTGGTAAAAATTGATTCCACCCCCCTGGAGGATGCGGCCGGGGTAAAAAATACCCTGGATAGTCTTAATGTAAACGGAATTCTTGTCCCCGGCGGCTTTGGCCAGCAAGGGATAAACGGCATGACCAATGCCGCCCGCTGGGCCAGGGAAAACAAGATTCCCTACTTTGGGATATGCCTGGGTATGCAGGTTATGGTTATCGACTGGGCCAGGCATGTGCTGGGCTGGGAAGATGCGGATTCTTCTGAATTCAACCAGGACACCAGGCATCCGGTAATAAGCCTGCTGGAAGACCAGCAGGAGGTAAAAAATTACGGCGGTACCATGAGGCTGGGAAAGTGCGGGAGCGTGGCAGAACCGGGAACCTTGATCCTGGCGGCTTATGGGGAAGCGCATATTTTTGAACGCCATCGGCACCGTTATGAATTTACCAACACCTACCGGAAAGAGATGAGTGAGGCCGGCCTTAAACTGAGCGCCTTTACTCCCGACGGTGCCCTAGTTGAATGTATAGAATGGCCGGATCATCCCTGGGGACTGGGAGTTCAGTTTCACCCGGAATTTAAGTCAAAACCAACCGCGGCCCATCCCCTGTTTCGGGATTTTATCGCAGCGGCAAAGAAAAAAAATGAAGCATAAGCGGCAGGATTGGCCCTGCCGGCATTACCTGGTTTTATTTTGTATTCTCCTTGCCGCCTGTTCCTTTAATTACGATACGGTTACCCAGGATGATAATGAATCCAGCCTGATTATGGAAAATACTGAATATACCCGCATGGTAAAGGGCAATCCGGAAATTCAGATAAGGGCCGAAGAAGTCCGCCGCTACGAGACAAAACATTCCATGGAATTGGATAATTTTTCTTTTGAACAGTACAACGCCGCTCCGGAAAGGCAGGAAACAATCCCCGATATCAACGCCAGAGGCAGCGCCGCACAGGCTCGGATAGAAACCGACACGAACAATTTATTTATTGCCGGCGGCGTAAACATTGAGGTAATTTCCGAAAACATAACCATAGAAACGGAAGAGCTTTCGTGGCAGGACGGGGACCGGATCCTCCGCGCTCCGGGAATGGTGAATATTACCCGGACGGACGGAACCACCCTTAAGGGGACGGGATTTACTGCAGAAGCTAGAACGCGAAGCTGGGAATTTGAATCGTCGGTGGAAGGGTTGGTGGTGGAAGAGGATAAATAAGGCTGATCCCGCCGTTTGCGGCGGTTTATCGAACAGAACTGTTAAAATCCCTTAGCGCGTCCCGGTCCAGGGTAGAAAAGTAATCTTCCGCCGTTTCAGCCCGGCGTATTTGAACAATACTGCCGTTATTGCGGAGGAGCAATTCGCCGCAGCGGAGTTTGCCGTTGTAGTTAAAGCCCATGGCCCTGCCGTGCGCTCCGGCGTCGTGGAGGATCACAAAATCTCCCGGAACAATTTTTGGCAGTGTACGCCGGATGGCGAACTTGTCGTTGTTTTCGCAGAGGCTTCCCGTTACATCGAAGATTTCTGTAAACGTCTCGCTTTCCTTCCCCGGCACGGTGATATGATGATATGCACCGTAAAGGGCTGGACGCATTAAATCGGCCATACATGCGTCCAGGCCTATGAAGTTCCGGTAAATGTTTTTGGCATGAATAGCCCTTGTTACAAGCCAGCCATGGGGGCCGGTAACTGTCCTGCCCCATTCGATGCGTACACCCAGGGGAGCAAGGCCGGCGGGAACAATAATACTGCGGTATGCTGTCTCGATACCCTTGGCTAGTCCCTGGTAATCGACAGCTTTGTCTTCCGGCCTGTAGGGAATTCCAACGCCGCCCCCAAGGTTGACAAACTCCATGGAGATGCCGGTTTTTTCTTTTATCTCCACCGCCAGTTCAAAGATCATCCGGGCCGTTTCGATATGGTAATCAAGGGAAAGTTCGTTGGATGCCACCATGGTATGAAGGGCAAAACGTTTTGCCCCCTTATCCCGAAGCAGCGGGTAGGCTGCAAGGATCTGTTCCCGGGTAAAACCGTACTTTGCCTCTTCGGGTTTTCCAATAATCGCATTTCCCGATTTTAGGGGGCCGGGGTTGTAACGGCAGGAAACAAGTTCCGGAATACCGGCGTTTTTTTCCATAAATTCGATGTGGGTAAAATCGTCCAGGTTAATCACCGCTCCAAGCCGCCGGGCTTCCCGGTATTCTGCGGCGGGGGTGTTATTAGACGAAAACATGATATCTCCGCCCTTAATGCCTGCCATCTCCGCCAGGAGCAGTTCCGGCAGACTGGAGCAATCCGCACCGAAACCTTCGGCGGCTAGGATTTTTAGAATGAAGGGATTGGGCAGGGCCTTGACAGCAAAGTGTTCTTTAAAGCCAGGAAAAAGACCATAGGCCCTGATGATTTCCCGGGCATTGTTACGGATAGCCTTTTCATCATACAGGTAAAAAGGAGTAGGATACGTTTTGGATAGCTCTTCCAGTTCTGTCTTGGAAAGAGGAAAAGTCTTTTCGCTCATGTACAAGCCGCCTGTATCAAATATAGCCTTTATGTTTTAACAGTTCCGCGCTTAGTACTCCCCCCCCGGCGGCGCCCCGGATGGTGTTGTGGGAAAGGCCCGCAAAGCGAAGGTCAAAGACCGGGCAGGGCCGGATCCGGCCCACGATAACTGCCATGGATTTGTCCATGTCCCGGTCTTTCCGGGGCTGGGGCCGATCCGCTTCTTCCCGCACAATGATGGGACATTCCGGTGCGGTGGGGAAATGCGCTTCCTGAGGCAAGGCCCTGAATTCAGTCCAGATTTTTTTTACCTCTTCTATGGAAGGCTTTTTTGCACCGAACTCCAGACTGACGCAGGCAGTGTGGCCGCTGCTTACCGGCACCCGGTTGCAGTGGGCGCTGATCTGCGGTTCCGCTGCATTTATCAGTATGCCTTCCTGATTGATGACCCCAAATATTTTGAGCGGTTCCTGTTCGGATTTTTCTTCTTCACCGCCGATGTACGGTACGATGTTATCGATCATGTCCCAGCTGGAAACGCCCGGATAACCTGCGCCGGAAACGGCTTGCAAGGTAACGGCCAGGAGCCGCTTGATTTCGTAGCCCTTCTGCATAAGTGCCCAGAGGGGAGTTGTGTAGCTTTGTATGGAACAGTTGGGTTTTACCACGATAAAGCCTTTGTCCCACCCGCGTTTTTTCCGCTGTATGGTAATAAGTTCCGCATGGTGGGGATTTACCTCTGCAATCAGCATCGGCACATCTGTGGTCCAGCGGTGGGCGGAAGCATTGGATACCACAGGAATCCCAGCGGCGGCATAGGATTCTTCCAGCATTTTGATTTGTTCCTTTTCCATTTCCAGGGCGGAAAATACAAAGTCGCAGCGTCCCGTTTTGCGGGCTTCGAGGGCTTTGGAAATATCGTTGGCATCTTCTACCATGATTTCGCCCACACTGTGGAGGATAGGCGCCGAGGAAGAAAAGTTGTCAAGATGCCAGCGCCCCGCCGCCGCCTGGGCATAGCTTTTTCCGGCGCTTCTGGGAGATGCAGCAACATACCGGACCTCAAACCAGGGGTGATCCGCGAGGAGACTAATATACATCTGGCCCACCATACCGGTGGCCCCCAGGATGCCCACAGGAATCTTGCTCATACATTAAGTGTGCAGATTTATAGAATTTTATGCAAGTGAAGCGGCTGTTGCGGCTTTACTGTTAACGGCTGGTTTTTAGTTTTTTTTCCTTTTCAAACCGGGCTATGGCCAATTCTATAAGGCGGGTGATAAGTTCTGAGTAGCCTATGCCGCTCTTTTCCCAGAGTTTGGGGTACATGCTGATCTTGGTAAAGCCTGGCATGGTATTAATTTCGTTTACCAGTACCGCGCCGTCTTCTTTCAGAAAAAAGTCCACCCTGGACAAACCCGAACATTCCAGGGCCTGAAAAGTTTTAACAGCCAAGGACTGGATTTCCCGTACTATTGCACTGGGAAGGCTGGCGGGGATTTCCAATGCCGCTCCATCGGCGTCGATATATTTTGCTTCGTAGGAATAAAATTCCCGGGCCGCCTTAACTTCGCCTGGAAGGGATGCCTTTGGTTCTTCGTTTCCAAGGACAGAACATTCTATTTCTCTGCCGGGGATATTTTCTTCTAGAATTACCTTGGTGTCATACTTAAAAGCATCGTTTACGGCGGAACAGAAATTTTCTTCATCATGGACTTTGCTTACCCCTACGCTGGAACCCATGTTGGCGGGTTTTACAAAAAGGGGATTTCCCAGTTTGGCGGTAAGTGTCCCATAGGAGGGAATGGTTTCCCAGTCCCGAAGGACAAGGAATTTTCCAATGGGAATTCCGGAATCCCGGAGAATCCGCTTCATCACATCTTTGTCCATTCCCGCGGCAGAACCAAGGACTCCGGAACCTACAAAGGGAATGTCCGCCAGTTTTAAGAGGCCCTGAACCGTGCCATCTTCGCCAAAGGGGCCGTGCAGGATGGGAAAAATCACATCAAGTTGAATGGAATGAGAGGAGTCTTCCCGTATAGAGAGGAGGCCGGCGCTTTTTGCGGGAAGAAATGCTTCGGAACTGCCCGCGTTAAGGCTTATCTTTACCGGATCATCGGCATGGTCAATCAGATCACTGGCCTTTGTATGGGGCCGGTAAAGCCATTTGCCGCTTTTGTCTATGCCAATCAGAATGGGATTAAACTTTTCCCGGTCTATGGCTTCGTAGATATTTTTTGCCGATTGAAGGGATACCTCGTGTTCAGCGGATTTTCCGCCGCAGAGTATGCCCACATTGAGCTTTTTTCCCATAGCTGCCTCCTGTATTATTTCCGCTTAAACCGAATTTGGCAGATGCCGTCTCCCTTGGCGATAGTTTTTCTTAATTCGAGTTCACAGCCAAATGCTTCGGCAATGCCCCGGTCTCCTTCCATGGCCCAGTCACAGAGTTTGTCTATTTCTTCACCGGAGCACCCCTGCTTCTGCCAGGCTGATACCAGGGGGCAGTAGTGAAAGTCCACATCAAAGACATCTTCAGTTAGCTTGATGAATTTCATTTCAAATACCGCCCGGCCTGAGGGGGAAAAAAGTTTTTTCTGTAACAGTTTACAGCTGTTTTGTTTTGCCGCTGTCTCTTCTGTTCTGGCCCATTGATCGGATACAGTTTGCAGCCCCGTCAATGCCCGGATGCCGTGGTAGGTTCCGCAGCGGTGTATGGCGGCGGGGACAAAACTTTCTGGTTTTATTCCTTTTTTTCGGGCTTCATCACAGAGGAGGTACAGCCACAATGCCCGATGTTCAAAAAAAATCCGCAAATTTCGCACAAAGAATCCATTTTTCTTTGCCGTGTTTTTTATGCCCATATTAGCTGTTCTCCGGCATATCCTGTTCTTTCTTTTTTTTCTTGTCTTTTCTGCGGACAAAATCACTGCCGGTATTGCCGTGCATAACAAAACCGAAGGCTTTTTTTAGTATCCCCACTCTGCCAAAGAGGAGCCAGAAAGCTGCCAGACAAAAGAGAACAATTGGAATACCATAGACCACTATGCCCAATATCACCACCAGGACGCCGGAAGCAAAACTCCCAAAGGATGAAAAAACACTTCCGATTCTGTCCCCCAGGGTGAAATATTTGATCGGAGCGCTGCTCTTTGAGCAGTTTGTCAGCAGAACTGCAAATAATGCCAGGATCGCCAGTGGCTGTACTATTTTTGAGTTTTTCATGTACATACCGCCTTTTTACAGGGTTTTATAACATTCATCAATTACCGGATGGATCGAAGATAAATCAAAGCCCATGGTCAGAAGATTTTTACGGTCTGCGCTGTCTTCCCAGTCCATGTATGGATCTGAATAGTGATCCCTAAGAAAATTGTACACCAGATCTTCCGCTTCTTCGGGCAGGGTAAAGAATAGACCTTTGCCGGTTCCTAAAACTTTACGGATCGAAGTCCGGGCCTTTGCCAGAAAGCGATCCTGATAAACATCATAGGAACGGCCCGAAAGCTGCCTGAGCCGGTCCGCCACCGACCCTTTGGCTTTGCTCAAGGTTTTATTGTTAAACACCTTTTGCTTGGTTTTGGAACGCTGCGGAGAAGGAGTAACAAAAGGAGCGGGCCTGTAACCGGCAGGTTTGGCAGGAGGCGCCGAAGCCAGGGGTCTGGGTGCCGCAGGTTTGGATACCGGTTTTATCGCTGGTTTCACTGGAACAGGCTTGATCGGTTTTATGGGCAGTACTGCCGGTCTTGGAGCGAGTTGTACGGCAGGCTGTACCGGTTTAATTTTTTTCAGAGTTTTTGCCGGCATGGTGGTCTTTGTCTGCTGAGCGGGTTTTAGTTTATACGGTACCTTAACCGGTTTAACCGGCGCAGGGCGGCTTCCTGCGGGTCTGGCCATTACTGCCGCAGGCCGGGTAACCTTTTCTGGTTTCGGGGCAATCTTAGGCACCGTCCTTGATTTTGTCTTGGGGGCGATCTTGGGCTGAATCTTTTTCTGTTCCTTTGTTTTTGCCGGCGCAGTTTTTGGTTTTGCCTTGATCTGTTTTTCAACGGGCTTTGATTGAATTTGTTTAGTTTCGGTATTGGGCGGTAATTTTTGCTGCTGATTAGCCAAAATACGTTTAAGTGAATTCCAGTTTCGCTGGAGGTATAAATCACCCTGGATAGAATAGTAATAACCGGTTACAAGGATGCTCATTATGGAAGCAAGAATTTCATCGTCCCGGTTTTTGGCCTTTTGCCCTTGGCGTATGGCCATGTAGACTTCGTAGTTCTTTTTTCCGTATTTGCGGGAATAAAGAAAAAGGATCCGTTCAAAGGCGGGGTCATCTACATTGTTCCAGTATTTAACACAATATGCGAGGATTTGATCTTCGACACGGGAAAAGTAAGGTATCTCGATCCGGGCCAAATCGTCGGCAGAAAAAACCACAGAAGAAAGATCGATGAGCGGCAAATGGGTTCCGTACTTTTTCTGGTAGTAGTAACTGTCCCAATCGGCCTTGACCAGGGCCTGCAGGGCTTTATCTTCAGCTTTGCGCTGGGCTTCGGATCGGCGCCGCCGTTCTTCTTCCACCACCGAAAGGGTATCCGTCAGGTATGCCCTGATTAATTCCGTAGCCCTGGCAATGGATTTAATTTTAAGATCCAGAACGCTGGCATAGCGGAAAAAACGCTCCATTCCTGCCATGGCCTCGTAACGTTCCGGTGAAAGGAATTTCAGTATCTCTTCCGCTGTTTTTATGGTGGAGTATACATCTTTTTCGTTAAAGGTTTCGGCCTTTTCGGCAATGATCAAAAGGACCTGTTTCACCCGTTCCAAAGAACGGGCCCCCAGCATCCGGTAACCTCTGGCCAAGAGGCTTCGGAAAGCCGGATCATGGCTGCGATAGCAGCGGAGGAGCCAGGTACGGAATTTATCATCGGGATAACGGACCACAAGCCGGTTTTGATAGATCCACATGGCATCCCGGGACTGGCTTATGGATCGGAGGTAATAGTATCGTTCTATATCAGGATCGTGATCAGGCAGCAGGTTCGGATATTCCAGCCGTAGCAGCTCATCCTGAATCTCGGTAATATCCATTGCCGGCATTATAGATTGAATCAATATCTATGTCTATGGTAGGATTCATTATGATGATCAAAACTGCGGTTTTTTCTATTTTTATTTCGGTGGTATTTATGTCTTGTTCCGAAAAATGGCCTTCCCGGATAAGCGTGAACGAAGCTTCCGCCCAAAGTTCTCCCGGTAATGCCGTCCTGGGGGACGGTCTTTTTGCCCGGTTCAACACCAACAAGGGCGAAATCCTTGTAAGGCTGGAATTTGAAAAGGCGCCCCTGACGGTTTGTAACTTTGCGGCCCTGACAGAGGGAAAAATGAATATTTGCGGCGGTAAACCTTTTTATAACGGCCTTACATTTCACCGGGTGGAACCGAATTTTATGATCCAGGGCGGAGATCCTCTGGGCAATGGCAGGGGCGGTCCCGGGTATCAGTTTCCCGATGAATTCGATCCAACCCTGCGGCATGATGGCCCGGGGACGCTTTCCATGGCGAATGCGGGGCCCGGCACCAATGGAAGTCAGTTCTTTATCACTCACAAGGAAACTCCCTGGCTGGACGATCGCCATGCGGTGTTTGGCAAAGTGATCTCGGGCCAGCAGGTAGTAAATGCCATCCGGGCGGGCGATCAAATCATTGATGTTACCATAGTACGAAACGGAAGCGCAGCCCAGGCATTCAGGACGGATCAGGCGGCCTTTGATAATCTCCTTTCCAGAATCGCAGAGGCAGCGGCCGCCAAAGCGAAGGCCCAGCGGGATGCGGACCTTGCCCGGGTAGGCGCTAAGTATCCCGGTCTCCAGACCGACGCCAACGGTGTTCAGTACCTGATCCAGAAACAGGGAACCGGTCCCAGTCCGAAACAGGGCAGTACCGTGTCGATCAACTATAAGGGAATGTTCATTTCCGGCGAAGTGTTTGATGCTTCCGAGGTTCACGGAAGTCCCATCGTATTTCAGGCAGGCATGGGTAAGGTGATTTCCGGCTGGGACAAAACCGTCTTAGAGATGAAACTGGGAGAAAAACGGCTTGTGGTGATACCTCCGGAATTGGCCTATGGTGAACGGGGTGCCGGCGGCGTAATTCCTCCCAATGCCTTTCTGGTGTTTGAAATGGAGCTGGTGGGAATTGAATGATCAAAAGGGATCCGCCGGACTTCTGATACCCGCCGCAGTTTTTGTCTACGATTGTTCCCGGCTTGTTTTTTTGCTGCTGGTAGTTTATTTAAGGCCGGGAGTGGATTTTGGTTTTCCTTTGATGATGTTCATTGCGCCAAATGCCCTTTTTCCCCTGATGTCTTTTTTTCTGCTGATCCATTTTGATGGATTAAGCCTTCAGTTGAGGCGGGCTTATATACCTCTTTATATAACGGGCAAGTTTCTTGCCGCTCTTTGTGTAACAATATGGCTGCTTTTTTCTTTAAGGCAAATGCCTAACCCGTCCAATGTTTTACTGGCCCTGTGTATATGCGGAGCCGATCTTGGTACAATTATGGGAATGGCCCTGCGAAACGAAGATAATCCGCAGGAAATGACAGTACAGGAAATGCCAATAAAAATAGAAACCATGGAAATATCCGCTTCTGCTGCTTCGACGGCGGAAACAGCGGAAGGAGGCGAGTGATGCGTATTATTCCCATTGCCAGCGGTAAAGGAGGGGTGGGTAAATCCCTGGTGGCAGCAAATCTGGCGGTGGCCCTGGCCCAGACAGGACAGCGGGTAGTGCTGGCCGATTTGGATCTGGGGGCGTCGAACCTCCATTTGGTGCTGGGTTTTCGTTCACCTGCCAAGGGGATAGGAACCTTTCTTCATAATACTAAGTCTGATTTTACACAGATCATTGCTAAAACCGATGTCCGGGGCCTGCGTTTTATTCCCGGCGATCAGGAAATGCCAGGTATGGCAAACTTAAAATCTTTTCAGCGTAATGCTCTGGTCAGGCGGCTTCTTACCCTTGAATCGGATACGGATATTTTGATCCTTGATTTGGGTGCGGGAACGCATCAATCCATTCTGGATTTTTTTCTTCTGTCGGGCCAGGGGATTGTGGTCAGTTCCCCCGCAGTTACCGCCACCCTTAATGCCTATGTGTTTTTAAAGAACACAGTTTTCCGGCTTATGTATACAGTGTTTACCAAAGGAACCGAGGCGCACAACTATCTGGAACAAGCCCGCAAGGACAGTTCGGGAAATCAGCATCTGTATATACCCCAGATGCTTAAGGAAATTGCCGCCGTCGATCCGGAGTCCCATAAAAAATTTGTCGATGCGGTGTCCCACTTTCATCCTCGGCTGATCATGAACATGATCGAAGACCCCAAGGATGCCGATGTGTCCATGAAGATACGCCGGTCCTGCGAAGAATATCTGGATATCAAAGTGGAACACCTTGGAATAATGTACCGCGATGGAATCCAGGATACGGCCCTGTCTTCCCGTCTGCCGGTGGTGCTTTATAAACCCCAGTCGATAATTTCCCAGGCAATTTATCGCATTGCCGACAAGATCGTTGAATCCCAGGAAGAAAATTTTACCCTGACCAGCGAAGCCATCGACGAAAGTTTTCAGGAGGCAAGCCTGGAAGCGGAGATCGATTTTGAAAACAAGATGGAATATGTGGAAGAACTGCTCCACACAGGAGCCCTTACCCAGGGAGATCTGCTGGAGACCGTCAAATCCCAGCAATTGGAAATATCAAAACTTAAAAAAGAAAATAACTTTTTAAAGCACAAGCTGACCCAGAAGTTAAACTGAATTTAGGTGTACACAAGGGTTTATTTTTCACCTGTTAATTCCTCGGCAATTAATTCCGCCTGTTTCAAAACCGTTTCAGTTGCAAGCATTTGCATATCAGGCGGGTAACCGTATTGCCGTAAAATTCTTTTTACAATAACTTTTAATTTTGCCTTAACGCTTTCTTTTATTGTCCAGTCAATAGAAGCGTTTTCTTTGACCTTTTTGTACAGTACAACAGCAAGTTCACGGAGTTTATCCTGTTTCATTAGCTGTTTTGCACTGTCATTATCTGCAATGGCGGTATAAAACGCATATTCCGCATCTGTCAGCCCCATTTCGCAGGGCTCTTTGTCCATTTTATGAATTTCTTTTGATAATTCGATAAGCTCTTCGATAACTTCTGTGGCGGTAATGATTTTATTATGATATTTTTTGATAGAATTCTCGAGCACTTCCATAAGGTACGTCCATCGGGCGGTTTCCGGGACAAAAAATACATTTTCGGCCTTGTATTCGTCTTTATCTTCGGGGTCTGCCCCGGCGTATTCGCCTTTTCCGTTTTTTAGTTTTGCGTGAAGGTCTTCAAAAGCGTCTGAAATATATTTCAGGAATATTAAACCAAGGACGACATGCTTATATTCGGCGGCATCAATGTTTTTTCTGAGCTTATCAGCGGATTTCCAGAGCTGCTTTTCGAGTGGACTTTCAGTCCGAGGTTCGGCTTTGTTATCTTTGGTCTTTGCCATTGGGCTGCAATTGTAAAGCGTCGCTGACTGCACCGGCTATTTCCGCGGCGGTTCTGGTTAGAGGGATAAGCCGGGCTTCTTTTTCGCTGCGCTGTTTTACTTCTACCATGCCGGCGGCAAGGTTTTTGTCCCCGGCTACTATCCGCCAGGGGATGCCCAGAAGATCGGCGTCGTTAAATTTAATTCCCGCCCTTTCATTCCGGTCATCAAGCAGAACTTCCACACCGGCCTGTTCCAATTCGCTTACCAGTTTATCGCAGGCTTCCTGAACCTGACCCTGATATTTAATGGGGATGATGATCGCATGGTAGGGGGCTGTCGACATGGGCCAGATGATTCCCTGCTCATCGTGGTGTTCTTCGATAATGCTGGCCAGGGTCCGGTCCAGTCCAATGCCGTAGCATCCCATAAGGGGCATTTGGCTTTTTCCGTTTTCATCCAGATAGGAGACTCCCATGGACTGGGTGTACTTTTTGCCCAGCTTAAAAATATGGCCGAGTTCGTTCCCTTTTTTTTCGTAGAGTTCTCCGCCGCAGGCCTGGCAGCGGTCTCCTGCTTTAACGGTGCGGATATCGGCGGTAAACCAGGCGGAAAAATCTCTGCCGTAAGAGACGTGCCGGTAATGCTTGTCCTTTTCCAAAGCGCCGGTAACGGCATCGTTCATGCCGGTGATGGTTTGGTCGATGATAACAGGTACGGTGTCCAGGCCCACGGGACCGGCAAAACCAACCGGCGCTCCGGTGATCCGATCCACATCGGTATCTGCCGCCAGGTTCACTTCCGCCGCTTTAAGAACCGCGGCAAGTTTTACTTCGTTTACGTCCAGGTCCCCCCGGATTGCCACGGCAAAAAAAGCTTCTCCGTAACATGCGGGCGCTCCGGGGGCGGCCTTGCGCTTGATTAATGTCTTACAGCCCGGAGCAGAGGAAAGATCCAATTCCACATTTATAGCTTTGTAGATCAAGGTTTTGATAAGATTCTTTGCATCGGTTTTTAGGAAAGCGCAGAGTTCTTCGATGGTTTTTATTTCCGGGGTGTCGATCTTTTCGACCGGAAGGATATGGGACGCCGCTGTCTGCACCTGGGAAAGCGGGGTAAAATCCGGTTTACATTCAGCCTTTTCCACATTGGCCGAATAGCCGCAGTTTTTACAAAGAAGGAGGGTGTTGTCTCCAATTTCACTCTCTACCATAAATTCTTCTGACCCCGAACCGCCCATGGCTCCCGAATCAGCCCGAACAGGAATTACCGTAAGGCCGCAGCGTTCAAAAATCCGCCGGTAGGCACGGCCCTGGGCCTGGTAGTGTTTATCCAGATTTTCCTCGCTGGCATGGAAGGAATAGGCATCTTTCATAGTAAATTCCCGGCCCCGCATAACACCGTAACGGGGGCGGATTTCATCCCGGTACTTGGTGTTGATCTGGTAGAGCGAAAGGGGAAGCTGGCGATAGCTGGAAAGCTCGTCCCGAACGATGCTGGTAACAGCTTCTTCTGCCGTGGGGGACACTACAAAATCCGAACCCAGCCGGTTCTTTAGCCGCAGCAGTGATTCTCCCATGGAATCCCAGCGGCCCGATTCTTTCCACAGTTCGCCGGGCACTATCACGGTGGACTTTATTTCCAGGGAACCGATGGCGTTCATTTCTTCCCGGACGATCCTTTCTACTTTGCGGAAGGACCGCAGCCCCAGGGGCAGGTAGGCAAAGAGGCCGTTGGAAAGCTTGCGGATCATTCCGGCGCGGAACATTAGCTGGTGGCTGGCAATGACTGCATCGCCGGGTACTTCCCGCAGGGTAGGGATAAAGGTTTGGGAAAATTTCATTTTGCCTACCGCACCGTGATCCGCACCAGACCGCCGTTAGCCAGTCCAATTACTCCTTTAAGAGGATGAGTTCCGGGTTTTTTGTAGGGTGAGTTTTCTGCGATAGCCTGGGGATTCATGGTTTGTATGTTTATCCCAAAAAGGCTCCGCTGGATACGGAACACCTGGCTGTTTTCGTCGCCTATGCCGGGAAGAACTGCCGCCGGACAGTTCAGCGTAAGTCCTCCCAGGGCCGGAATCTGTTTAATCAGCGTTTCTTTTTCATCGGTAATTACAAGCTCCTTGGTTTTAAAAGCCTTTCTAAAAAATACCAGCAGAAGAATCAACAGAAGGAGGAGGATCAGAAAACCAGCTATAAGTACCGGCAGGGAAATGCCCAGCGAACCGGCAAGCCGCCGGAAGAAACCCATAACACCGGCATTGCGCTCCTCTTCCAGACGGCGTTCTTCTTCCAGCCTGCGCTCCTCTTCTTCCAGTTCGCTGACCCGTCCGCTGATATCTGTTCCGATCAGATCCGAATCGGTGGTCAGTAGTTCCGAACCGGGAATGAGTCCGGCTATGTCCTGGGCAGCAGTTTGGCCACCTATGCCGATTATATAAAGAAACCAGCTTCCCCGGGAAATTCTTTCCCCAAGGGATTTAAAGCGCTCATCTACGGAAAGATTTACTCCCCGGTATTTGCTGCCCGGATGGGGAGCATTAAGGCCGTCGGTAATAAAGAGAATAACCCGCCTGGTTTCGGTTTTTTCCTGCCGTTCTATAATTTCAGCAGTTTTTTCCATGGCCATACCTATGTCAGTAAAATCGTCGGTTGGTTCCAGCCGCCGCAGATCCGCTTTTAGGGCTGCCTTGTCGGAGTCGGAATTAATGGTTCGCGTAAACTGCTCCCTTGCAGTTGTACCAAAGAGTACCAGGGTAAAATCGTCTCCGTTTTTAAGAAGGCCGTCGATTATTTCCTGGTCCAGGTATGTTTTTACATTGGTAAATTTATTATCCTCATCCATGCTTCCTGAGACATCGAGGATTACAAAGATATCCCTCCTTTTTGCATCCCGGTCTGCCTGGGTTTGGGCAAAAAGAAAGCTGGAAATAAAAAAAAATAACCCGGCAAGAACGACAGGGATTTTTTTCATGTATTTCTCCTTATTAAATTCGGTGGAAACAGTATATCGGAATTTTGGTAATAAAGCAATGGATAGGCGGTCTCCGAGCCGGAAGAATAACGGGCTTTTTTGGCAATACTGGAATTGGGACCTTTATGTATGCTACACTTTTTCCAAGGTGCATGCTTTCTTTGCAGAAGTATCCTATACTCTGGGTTTCTTTGCCAGAACCTTAAAAGGGGTCGGCGCTTTTGTTTTCCGGGGAAAAGCGTCCCGCAAGATTCTTATCATGCAGATTCTTTTTACCTTTGTGGATGCCCTGGGGCTTTCCATTCTGCTGGCAGTTGGTATTGGGGCGGCGGTAAATATAATCGGCCTCCCTTACCTGACCATAATAGGCCAGCAAAGGATGATCTACCCCCTGCTTATCATCATGATCACCCGGGAACTGGGACCCCTTCTTACGGCCTTTATTATCATCGCCCGGTCCGCCACGGCCATCGCCACCGAAGTGGCCACCATGGTCATTTCCCACGAAGTAGAAGCCTATATCTCCGTCGGGGTGGATCCCATAGAACACCTGGCGGTTCCCCGTTTTCTGGGGGTTACCATTTCTCTTTTTTTGCTGAATATTTATTTTTCCATTTTCGGCCTGGCAGGGTCTTTTGCGGTGGCCCAGTTTTTTAACCCGATGTCTCCTTCAATATACTTTACCCGCATTCTGGGAGAACTAGCTATCCATGACATTATCGTTTCAGCGGCCAAGAGTATCATCTTTGGGATGATCATATCGATCATGGCAATCCTGCAGGGCTTTGGCGTGGAACGGGCCAGTACGGAGATACCTGTGGCGGGCCTTAAGGCGGTGGGTTCTTCTTTTCTTTGGGTAATCATTGCGGACATTATCATCTGTGCGCTGTACTATATGAGGTAGCATGGAAATTCTAAATTTGAAGGGCATTTCTTTTTCTTCCCAGAATAACCAAATCATCAACCAGATAAATCTGAATATTGAGGAAGGAAAAACCACCGCCCTGGTGGGTCCTTCGGGCTGCGGAAAGAGTACCCTCCTGAAACTCTGCGCGGGCCTGATCATTCCTTCTGCGGGCGAGGTTTTCTACCGGGGCATGAACATTACCGCCATGAACCGGTCCCAAAATCTGGATTTTCGCAGGGAAAGCGCTTTTGTTTTTCAGGATTCGGCCCTTTGGGCCAACCAGAGCCTCCAGCAAATTTTGGATCTTCCCCTTAGAATACATTTTCCGGAAATGAACAGAGAAGAACGGCAGCAGCGTATAGCCGAAGTGATGAAAACCGTAGGGTACAAACGGAGCCTGCTGATCCGTCCCGCCAGCCTTTCCATGGGCGAACAAAAACTTATTGCCTTTGGGCGGGCCATGCTGTGCAGGCCCACACTGCTCTTTCTGGATGAATGGATCGAATCGCTGGATGATAACGCCGCCCGCCGGCTTATCTCTCTTGTAAAAGACCAAAAGCTGCATGATAATACAATTATATTTGTCAGCCACGATGTAAGGATAATCCGTGATTTGGCGGACTATGTGGTTATGCTGGTGGGTGGTTATATTTATACCATAATGACCCATGAGCAGATCAACGATGACAGGGATCTCTCGGACCTGATTGAAAAGGGTATTACCTGATGAAATTCAGAATACGGTATGCGGATCAGATGGTTGGCATTCTAATTATTGCGGCCCTGATTTCTCTGGTTTTTGTAATTTTTATGCTGGGCAGTACCCAGCGCTGGTTTTCCAAAAAACACAGCTATAAAACCTTTGCAGTCAGCGCTTCGGGCTTAAGTCAAAATATGGATGTAACCTGCCGGGGGTATCCCATCGGTAAAGTTAAATCCTTTGAGCTTACCGAAGATAACCGGATAATGGTGATCTTTACTATTCTGAATGAATTCCATGACAGGGCCAGGGTAGGTTCCTTGGCAGAAATAATAGAAAGTCCCATAGGCTTGGGAGCCAGATTTATTTTTTACCCCGGCCTGGGCGAAGGACTGGAAGAGGGGGCTCTGGTGCCCCTGCATGATTCGCCGGAGGGAAAGAATTATCTTTCCCGGGGTCTGGCATTTATTCCGCCCCAGGATGATGCCATCGCCGCCGTCCTGGAAAAGGTATTTTCCGTGTTGGATGATCTGAAAATAACCATGGAAGGAATTAACGTCGGCCCCAATGAAAGATCCGCCACTGCTCTGGGACAAACCATTGCCAATATTCAATCGATTACCGCCAGCCTTGCCGCGGGTGATTCTATTGATTCTTTGGATGCGGTCCTTGCTTCTCTGGCACAGACCATGGATTCTATAGAGAAAACAGCCGCCATCCTTCCCCGGGATATGCCTGCGCTCCTTATCAGAGTATCGACCACCCTCCAGTCCGTCGAGGATATACTTATTTCCCTGCGGAACAATCCCCTTTTAAGAAGAGGTATCCCTGAGCATGCGGAAATTGATTCCAGCGGGACCAATCCCCGGAACATACAGTTTTAGCAAAGCATGGAGAATTAAATTTGAAAAAAATACAGGCTGTTTTTCTTTTATTATCATTGATGTTTGCTTCCTGTTCCTCTGCTCCCCAACGGCCTGTAGAAGTTTTTACTGTTCAATCCATGGCTGATACCCTGATAGGCCAGGCCAACAGAGAAGCGGATCAAGGCAATTATGCTGAGGCGCTGAACCTGTTAAACGAAGCATGGCGGCTGGCGGTAATCACCGACCGGCCCGCCCTGCGGATTCGGGTAAACATGGCCCGGGCAAATGCTCACTATTCTCTGGGCCGGATCGAGGAGGCGGAAAAGATATGGCGGGAAGCGGAGATGGAGGCGAATTTTACCCGGGAACCGATGCTTGCCTCGGCCAGCCGGGTATTCCAGGCCAGAAGTTTGCTTCTGTCCGGTAAGGCTAACCCGGAAGAAATCCTCGCCCTGGTTCAAAGTGAGCAGAATAACTTAAAGTCCGATAAATTGCTCTATGCCATGAGCTGGACCGTAAAAGGTATGGCGGAAAAAGATCTGGGCCGTTATGAAGATGCGGAACAGTCCATAATGAATGCCCTTTCCATTCATAACAAAGAACGCTACCTGGAACAGGCCGGCTATGACTGGTACCTGATCGCTTCGATCCGTTCCGTGGCAGGGAACCACAGGGCCGCTGTAGAAGCATTGTTCCAGGCCCTGAACTTTGACCGCCGGGCGGAAAATTCTTATGGAATTGCCATGGACTGGGCAGCCATGGGCGATGTGTCCCGCAATATCGGGAACGAAAATTTTGCCGTCATGTCCTGGCGCCGTTCAGCGGAAATCTTTCGTGCCATAAACAAAAACGCCCTGGCCGAAGAAGTAGAGAGCCGAATTCACCGGTAGAGAGACAGAAGAGTTTACCGATGGGCCTTTTCCAAACCTAAAAGTTTTGGAAAAACCTCTAAATTACTGATACATAATCAGGTAAGGCCGGGGGATTAGATCATTCACTTCCTGGGGAGATAGGAGGGGATCATCGTAGCCCGCACCGGGGATGTTAAAGTTGTAAAACAGCTTAAAACCCTTGACGGGCATATTCTTTGCCAGGGCATTGTAGGCATAAGTGCTGCGTTTAAGGGGGGGGCTGCCGAAACCATCGGCGCAGTGAACCAGGATCACGTTTTGATACCCGGTCCGGACATTGTTTCTGTCCTCTATCATATTGTAATGAAACTGATGTATTACCAGCATTCGTTCCCCCGGCAGGCGGTGCTTTTTCAGATATTCAGACATAATTTCCTGGGTCTGGTTTATTTCTTCGGCGTTAACGCTGCCGATATATTTCATCGGTTTGTCGGTGCGCCATTCCGGATCCAAGGCCAGATGAACATTGGGATAGTGCAGATAGGGCAGCATTGTTTTTAGGGAATCAATAGGATCATGGCGGCCAATTTGGTGATCGATAAAAATGAGCATATTGCGTTCCAGAGCAAAGCGAATATATGTTTGAAGCACCGCATCGGAAATATAGCCTATGTTCCCTCCTGGTTGTACGGTGCCATAGATGATGTAAAAAGCCTTGCAGACCCCCCGTTGGCCGTTTACTTCGTTGTATTCCGCCGCCAAAGCATTAAGGCGGGTGTTAAGATCATCCAGTTCATATCTGCCCAGGATTCCCATATTCTGCGAAAGGGGATGACCGTAAAAGGCGATGATGTCATTATTCAGAATGAGGGGCCGTATCCGGCTTTGAAGCCAGATACGGTTTTCCAATTCCGTTGCCGCCCAGTAGGGTTTGGCCCCTTCTCTAAACAGCCATTCACGATACTGAGCAGTATAATATAACGCAGGAAAAGGATCGGAATATTTCCTGTCAATAGCGGCTTGAGAAGGATCGGTCCCGGCACTGAGCAAAAACAAGGACAAACAGAGAACCGGCAAAGGCGGCTTTGCTAACAAAGCCTTGAATAAACGGATCATTCTGTATTGACTATCGGCATAATAGAGGTCTGCCATAATATCGGGTATAATGACTTATGACTAACGACAAGCTAAAGAAGATTCTCCTTTCGATAACAGATGCCCCTCTTGAGTTTTCTGTAATCCTGTCGGGGAAAAAAAGCAGCAAGGTAAACGGGATTTATAAAACCGATACCAGGGAAATTGTCCTTCATAACCGCAATTTTTCCAGCGATGCCACAGGAGAAAACCTTCTTGTCTATACGGCGATTCATGAATATGCCCATCACCTTCATTGCTGCGCCCGCGGGGGGAACCTTTCTTCCAAGGCGCACACTTCCGAATTCTGGGCAATATTCCACGAGCTTCTGGAAAAGGCTGAAAAAAAGAACATCTACCAGAATGTCTTTACCAACTCACCTGAACTGGAAAAACTGACGATCTCCATTAAAAAGAAATTCCTGGAAGAAAACGGCAGCCTGGTAAAAGAACTGGGAAAGCAGCTTCTTAAAGCCAGCGACCTGTGTGATAAAATAGGGGGCCGTTTTGAAGATTATGTAGACAGGGTGCTGCGAATCCCAAAAATCGCCGCCCATACGGCAATAAAAATGTTCCAGTACGATCTTGACCCAAGCCTTGGGGCGGATAATATGCGCTACCTGGCTGGTATCCGCAGCGAAGAAGATCGCAGCGGCGCACAAAAAGCCCTCCTTGCGGGAAAAAGCCCCGATTCGGTAAAGACCGCCCTTAAAACCCGAAGCGCTTCTACACTAACCCAAAGTGAAGAAGACCAAAAAGAGCGGCTGGAAAAAGAAAAAGTCCGGATTGAACGAACAATCGGCACATTAAAAACTCGTCTTAAAGAAGTGGAAGAAGCGCTGAAAAAAATTTAACATCAATCCACAAATCCCATTTTTTCCATCACAAGAACAGCTGCTGCAATACAGGCTGTTTCGGTGCGGAGCGCCCTTTGCCCCAGGCTTAAGCGGGTAAAACCTGCGCTTTCCAGGAGTTCACGTTCCCTATCACTCCAGCCTCGCTCCGAACCAACTGCCAGAACCACTTCTGTATCTTTTTGTAACACCTCCAACTGCGAAAAACTTCGCTGTGGCCTTACATTATCCGCCGCTAACAAAACAACATTTGGCACTTTACCCCCGCCATGGATGGCGGGTGGTTTGATGCATGGAGTTTGTGAAACAAACTCCGCAGATGGATTTGACAGGATCAAATCCATCTGTACCCACTTATTAAGGCTTTGATATACTGCCAATTCTGGAAGCCGGGTATCGCGAGCCTGGACAGCCCCTTCTATTAATGCAGAGCGGGCGCCGCCGTCATCGAGCAATTTTGTATTCCGGTAACTTTTTTCTCCCAGTTCGGTACCCAGCAGATCCACCGATGCCAAGCCAAGGCTGGCACAGTCCCGCAGCAGCCGTTTAAGCTGGATGGGCCGGGGAAAGCCTACTCCAAGGCGCAGGGGTGTCCGGGGCGGGGGATCCGTTTCCAAGGTAAGGCTTATATGCAGTCCATTGGCGGTTATTTTTGTTATTTTCCCGGTTCCCAGTTTTCCTTCCAGAACGCCGGCATCAAAAGTATCTCCTTCTTTTTTGTGCAATACTTTAAGTAGATGTACTGTCCTTTGATCCCTGCGGGGAAGAAAGGCATAGTCCTGTCCGGCAGAAGTATCCAGCGGGCGTAATTCTGTATCGAAAAAAAAGATCAAGTTCACCGCATTAGTATTGTTTTTACAGCCAGTGTCCAATATAACTGAATTTTTTGGTATGCCAGATTTTTCTGTCTTCGAATTCTCCCGCAGAAATAAAACTATCTTCCAGAGCCTTTGGGATTGTACCGTCAGGAAGATCACCGGAAATAGTCAGTCGTCCTGGTTCGGCCTTTTTGGTTCCCAGGTGAAAAACAAAATTTACCGCATCGGATACCACCGTCCCAGTTCTTCCTGGAGGACTATAGCTTACTGATCCAAAATGAAGGGCAAAAACATAATTGGCCGGGATAGTCAGATCCAAAGTTTCCACCGCCAGCAGGGGGACAGAAACAAGCATCCGCATACAGGCAATAACCGCGGCTTCGGCGTTTTTTATCTTTGGGGGAAGAAGAAAGAGGCAGTCTCTGGCGGTGTCCATCCAGAGAAGTCCCTCTCCTTCCTGAAAGTGTTGGTGCAGGTAAGCCAGGAGCCGCTGGTGCATCTGGGTATAGATCTTTTCTCCAAGCCGGGAATTCAAGGCCATTTTTCCCTGGAGGGAACAATACAACAAGTAAAAGGGCATGGTCTTCCCTGGCTGCATATTCTTCCAGCCGGGAAAGGGACTTCCGGCTGGAATCTTGATCCCTGTTTTGGGAAGTCCCGCCGCCCCGGTTCCTTTGGAATCTTTTGGATCCCCCTTTATTGTTCCGTCGTCTGTGGGCCGCCATGCGGCGGCAGCCTTTATCCGCTTTAGATCAATGCTTTTGTTTTTAAAGAAACCGGGGCCCAGATAATCGGAGGCTCCTTCAAAAAACAGTGCCGCAGGATCATTGATGTCTCCCCTGGGATCAATGATTCCCCAGGGCGTATCTTTACACCGCTTTTTAAGCTGGGTCAGGATTTTTTTTTGATCCGCTGCGGCAATTCCCGAAACATCAAGGTAGGATATGTCTCCATTTTTTTGGGTATGTTTGGACAACGCCGCCATTCCTGAGAATTCGGCGTTTTTTGAAAAAGCAGTTTTTAAGGCGGCTTCTTTTTTTGTAAAAATATAAACGCTCATGTACAGCTCCGTTCTGTTAGGACGTTATCCATTTTCCTGTTTTATTTGATAAACCCGGTATTTATCGGCAGAGATAACTTTTGTAGTGCTAAGGATGTTAAGCAAAAGCTGGGACTGTATGGCTACCAAGTTTTCGGAAATTACCATGGAATTGGGAACCGCTGCCTTTGATTCCAGAGTTATAGCTTTCCTCACCAAATCGGCCCTTAAACATTCTGTTTCGCTGTTTGAATAAACGATCGATCCCGAATGAACAGAAAGGCGTATCTTGATTTCAGAATTCAGGGGATTACCTATTTTATTGTACACAAACATTTCGTTTAGAATTTCCATTCCCGCCCAGATCACCATATTACTGTAGTTGCCCAGCATAAATGCTGCCAGGGCGCCGTCTCCTTCCCAGGACCATAGCCTGCCCAGCCGGGAAACCACTGCCTTGGTAACGATTTTTCTTAAATCGCCATAGGCTTTGTCAATTAGCTGTTTTGAATTTTCCTTGACAAGGATCGAGTTTCCCGCAATGTCCAGCCGCAGCACCGCCATCTGCCGTTCATCGCCTTCTAGAAGACGGCCCCAATTCCGGGTGATTCGTTCCCGCTGATTTTCAAAAAACTGGCCCGTAGTTTTGTCAAAGCTATACCCTGCCTTAATTACATCGTCTATTACATCATCCAAACCCCGCAGGCTTTGGCGGCGGCCCATGTAACCTTCGGTATTCACCCGGTTCAGCAATTCAACAAAATCTATATAGTATCCTTCGTGCAGTATATCTGTAACAATCCGACTGGCTGCATCCTGGTTGTCTATGGGATGACCTTTTGGATAGCCGCTTCTTTTATAAATGTCATAACCCGGAAGGACCATTCCAGCAAAACGGACCATATCCGGTACCGAAAAGGATGAGTACAAACACCTGCGGCAGAATCTGGGAGAAAAATTGGCATTACCCATGAAGGTAAGTTTACCATAGAAAGGAAAAAATGTATAGTACGATGGTGAAGAAGATGAGTTCTTTTTTTCTTACTATTTTGCCTTCTCTTTTTTCGGCGGCGTTTATTGCTGCGGCACTGCCGCTTTTTTCCGGCTGCTATACCCTTAAACAGGGAACAACCCTGCTAGGGTATCTGGGAAAAGCCGTACCTCTGGAAAAACTGGCGGACTACAGTGAAACGGGAAGTGATACGTCAGTTCAAACTTTTGTAGAGCGGATAGAGGACATACGCCGTTTTTCCATGGAAGAGCTGGGTTTAAAGACAGGTAAAAATTATGCCAGTTATGTTGAACTGGATAGGAATTATCTGGCCGCAGTGGTTTCCGCCTGTGCGGCAGATTCCTTTACCCGCCATGAATGGCGTTTCCCTGTGGTGGGGACCGTACCTTACAAGGGTTTTTTTGATCCAAAAGATGCACAGAAGGAAGCGGCAAAACTCAAGACAAAGGGACTGGATGTGTGGATTAGAGGCGTGGATGCTTTTAGCACCCTGGGCTGGTTTAAGGATCCTCTTTATTCGTACATGAAAAACTATACCGATTATCAGCTGGCTGATCTTATCATTCATGAATTGCTTCACGCCACGGTATTTATAAAAGGCAGAGTTCAGTTTAATGAGCAGTTAGCGAATTTTACCGGTACCCTGGGTGCCCGGCTCTATATAGAAAAACGTTTTGGCCTTGATTCTGAAGAATACCTTTCCATAGACAGCGAATCCGCCGACTATCGTTCTTACCGGGAATTTATAACGGAATTAATTGCCGAACTGGAAACGATGTATACCAGGAAAAATTTAAGCATGGAAGAAAAACTTCTGGAGAAAGAACGGATCATAAAAACGGCTCAGGATCGGTTTGAAACAGAATACGAAAACCGTTTTCAAAGCAAACACTACCGTGGCTTTTCCAAACTGCCGGTGAACAACGCGTACCTGGATTTGTACCGGCTCTACCACGAAGAAGATAATTTTTTTGAGGACCTTTTTAAAACAATTCCAGGAGATAACCTGTTCAAACTACATTCCCTTATTGAAGTTGCCGCTTCCCTTAATTCCCGCGAAGCGCGGAAGGATCCCTGGAATGCACTAAAGACGGAACTCGCTCTCCGGTTTGATCAAATATAACATATTGACCCGATTCCTTTACAACGGTATAGTTCTGATGTGAACAAGGTTCTAAAAGAAAAAATAATGGAAGCCTTTTCTTCGGTTCTCCCGATTACAATAATTGTTTTAATAGTCAGCGTAATTCTGCCCAACTCCATGGCTTCGGGGACTATTTTAATGTTCCTGGCTGGATCGGTGATGCTTGTGGTCGGCATGGGTTTTTTTACCATGGGGGCGGATATGGCCATGATGCCCATGGGAGAAGGTATGGGCATTCAGCTTACCAAAAGTTCAAAGCTGGCACTTATTATCCTTGGTTGTTTTGTGATGGGAGCAATTATCACTGTTGCCGAGCCGGACTTGCAGGTACTGGCATTGCAGGTCCCTTCCATTCCGAACGACAAACTGGTTTTTACTGTTGCAGGAGGAGTTGGATTATTCCTGGTCATCGCCATATTGCGGCCTCTTATTAAGATCCGGCTTTCGACTTTGCTGATATTTTTTTATCTCATAACTTTTGGATTGGTCTGTTTTGCCCCCAATACCTTTATTCCCGTGGCCTTTGACTCCGGCGGCGTTACCACAGGCCCCATTACGGTCCCCTTTATCCTGGCCATGGGATCGGGCGTGGCCTCCATTAGGAGCGACAAAGATTCTTTAGATGACAGCTTTGGCCTGGTGGCCCTGTGCAGTGTGGGACCTATTTTGGCGGTACTCCTTTTGGGTATTTTCTACGGGCCGCAGTCTGCAGAAGTGAAACCTCACATTGTCCTTGAAGCACCCACTTCCCAGGCTGTGGTAAAGCATTTTACCGATAAACTTCCCGAATTTTTTGTGGATGTGTCCAAGGCTTTGGGATCCATTGTATTTTTCTTTATTGTCCTTCAGCTTGTTTCCCGGCGGTACAAACGCCACCAGCTTGGCCGTATCGCCATTGGTTTTCTTTACACAATGTTCGGCCTGGTGCTTTTTTTAACCGGGGTAAATGTAGGGTTTATTCCGGTGGGACACCTTCTGGGATTACAGTTGGCGGCATCGGAGTTTAAATGGGCTTTGGTTCCTCTTGGGGCATTGGTTGGCTACTTCATCGTAGCGGCAGAACCGGCGGTCCATGTACTTAACAAGCAGGTCGAGGAAATTTCTTCCGGGGCCATCACCGCAAAAATGATGAATAGGGGACTTGCCATTGGAATGGCTGCGGCGCTGACAATCACCATGATACGCATTCTGCTGAGTATACCCATTATGTGGATTTTGATCCCCGGTTACATTTTTGCCATCGCCCTCACATTTTTTGTACCCCGGATTTTTACCGGTATCGCCTTTGATTCCGGCGGCGTATGTTCGGGTCCCATGAGTACCACCTTCCTTTTGCCCCTGGCGATGGGAACCTCCGAAGGAGCGGGCAGGCACATGATGATTGACGCCTTCGGCATTGTAGCCATGGTTGCTATGACACCCTTAATCGTGATCCAGATGATGGGCCTTATTTACCAGTTCAGGACCAAAGAAGCCGCCGCCCTTACCCAAGCCCAGACCGCCGCCATCAGCGCCGTTTCTACCGGCGAAATTATTGATTGGGGGGAAATAACGGTTTTTGAGGGAGGAGGAAATGGCTAAAAAATCCCTGCTTTCGAAGTTTTTTTCCAAACAGCCCATCCCACAACAAGATCCGGAGAAAGAGCAGAGAAAAATACCGGAACTAAAGATGATTTTTTTTATCGTTGACTGGAATCAGTACAAAGTCATTTCCAATCTGCTTGATGAAGAAAAAGTTCGTTTGCATTTTGTCAGCAAGGGAAAAGGAACCGCCAGTTCCGAAATCCTGGATTTGCTGGGCATCGGCGCCAGTGAAAAAGCGGTGGTGATCTGTCTGGAGCAGACGGTACTGGCGCCGGTGTTATTAAAGGAAGCGCGGAAAAAACTCGGCTTCCACAGAGCTGGCGCAGGTATTGCTTTTACGATACCCCTTTCGGGGATCAACAGTCCGATTTTGCAGGTTTTTAAACAGAGTATTCATAAAAACGAAAAAATCGTCGGGGAGCCCAAAAATGCAGGCCCGGCAGTTGAGGGAGGAAACATGGCAGATCAATTTACCCACGATCTTATCATATCCATTGTGAATCAGGGTTACAGCGATGAATTTATGAATACCGCCCGGGAAGCGGGGGCCAGCGGAGGCACGGTGCTGAACGCCAGGGGTCAGGCCCACGAAGGGACCGTTAAATTCTTTGGAGTTTCAATACAGGATGAAAAAGAAATAATTATTATCCTGGCCAGCCGGGAAAAGAAGATCCCCATCATGCGGGCGGTATGCGATGCTCACGGTCTTAACAGCAAGGCCCAGGGAATTGTATTTTCCCTGCCGGTGGATAAGGTCCTGGGCCTAAGTGCTGAATAGCCCCTTGTTTTTTTTGGGTTTTTATTTTATTTTGTATTATTAATATTAATGATGGAGGATAATAATGAAAAAAAATACTGTCATGGGGCTGCTTATTATTGCCTTGATCATCCTGGTAATTTCCGGATGCGGTTCTGCTCCGCCTCCTGCTTCCGATCCAGTTACAACGACTCAACAGCCAGAGGGAGGGAGTTTGATCCTCGAAGGAGCGGCTTACCACACAGTTGTCAGAGGCGATACCCTTGCTGATATTGCTGCCGTAAGATATGGCGGGTCGAATATGTATTTTTTCCCCCTTATCAGGCTTGCCAATACAAGCGAAGTTCCTGATCCCGATGTTATTGAAGTTGGACAGAGGCTGGTTGTACCCGATCTTCAGCGGAATCTGAACAACAACGGTGCCAAGGCTTTGCTCAAAAATGATATGCTTTCTGTTGCAAGACAGTATGAAAAACAAGGTAAACCGGCTGCTACTTCGAGGCTGAGAAACCTGGCAGACAAGATTTAAAGAACAAGCCATTGTGAATTGATAAAGTCTCATGATAAACCAGGTTATGTATTGAACATACCTGGTTTTTTGTTCTTGATAAAGGAGGTCTTCATGGAAAACCGACGTTACTTTTTTACTTCTGAATCAGTGGGAGAGGGACATCCGGATAAGCTCTGCGATCAGGTATCGGATGCGATCCTAGACGCCTGCCTAAAGGATGATCCGGAAAGCCGGGTTGCCTGTGAGACTTTTGCCTCTACCTCCCTGGTACTTGTGGGAGGAGAGATCACTACAAAAACTTTTGTGGATTTTCAGGAAATTGTCAGAAAAGTGGCTGAGGAAATCGGCTATACCGATCCTGATTACGGTCTGGATTGTCATTCCATGGCGGTTCTGGACATGATCCACAGCCAGTCTCCGGATATCAGCCAGGGTGTTTCCGGCACGGGGCTGAAAAAATACAAGGGCCGGCAAGGAGCGGGAGACCAGGGGATGATGTTTGGTTTTGCCTGCAATGAAACCAAAGAACTGATGCCCCTGCCTATTACCATGGCCCACAAGATACTTTTTGCGGCAGCCAAACTGCGGAAAAGCAAAACGATAAAATGGCTCAGACCCGATGCAAAAAGCCAGGTAACAGTTGAATACGAGGGGCACAAACCAATACGCATCGAAGCTGTGGTAGTTTCCCATCAGCATGATCCTGATATTTCCTACAAAGACATAGAGTCCGGTATTATTGAAAAAATTATCAAGCCCGTACTGGAACCAACGGGGCTCCTGGATGCTAAAACCAAATACTACATTAATCCCACCGGGCGTTTTGTTGTGGGGGGACCCTTCGGCGATACGGGCCTCACGGGCCGAAAGATCATCGTAGACACCTACGGCGGCATGGGCCGCCACGGAGGAGGCGCTTTTTCCGGCAAAGACCCCACCAAGGTGGATCGTTCCGCCGCTTATGCCGCCCGGTATGTGGCAAAAAATGTGACCGCTGCAAAGCTGGCGGAACGCTGCGAAGTGGAACTGGCCTATGCCATCGGCGTTCCTTTTCCCGTATCAGTAATGATCGATACCTTTGGCACTTCTGCGGTTCCGGAAAAAAAGATCGAAGATGCAGTAAAAAAAGTATTTGATCTTACTCCGGCAGGGATTATCAAAACTCTGGATCTCCGCCGTCCCATTTACCGGAAAACCGCATCCTACGGTCACTTTGGCCGCAGTGAATTCCCCTGGGAAAAAACTGACAAAACCGAGGAACTGAAAAAGGCTCTCTAAAACTTTTTCTACTTAATCTTCTTGGTCATTGTAAGAACATTTTTATTTTCCAGTCGGATATAAGTAACCTTATCCATGAGCTTTTTCACAAGGAAAATCCCTATGCCGCCTAATTGGCGTTCCGCTAAAGGTTTGTCCAAATCCGGATCTTTTTCTCCCAGGGGGTTAAAAGGCCTGCCTGAGTCCTCAAACCTGAGCAACATCTCTTCTCTGCCGCCGGCAATGCTGATGGTGGCTTCACCAGCTTCTTGTTCATAGGCGTAATTTGCGATATTAATAAAAATTTCCTCTGCCACCACATCAATCTCGCCTTGCAGTTCGGGCGGGTAATTATTGCCTTTAAGTTCTGCATTTACAAAATCCAGTACTTCATTGAGTTTTGCTTTGATTGCCTGTACTGTCAGTTCTTTTACGGCAGGATCTGTCAGATGGCTTACTTTAAGGGCAAGCATTGTGGTATCATCAGATTGTTCTTCCCTGCCTGTAAAGTTGTCCATTTCCTGTTTAATGGCGGATACTAGATCCTTTGGTGAGTAATCTTTGCACTTGTTTATTGCTTCCAGCAATCGTTGTTCGGAAAAAACCGCCATGTCTGTGTTCAGAGCTTCGGTCACGCCATCGGTATATAAATAAAAGATATCACCCGTTTCCAAAATAATTTCTTCTTCGCTGTACTTGGCGTTCTCAGTAAATCCCAGAACAATGCCGGGTTTTATTTTCAAAAATTCAAAGCCGCCGCCGCCTTTTTTTACGAGAGGCGGAACGTGTCCTGCATTGACATAAATAAACCTTCCGGTTGGAATATTATAGAAGCCCAAAAATGCCGTAACGAACATGCTTGATTCATTATTGTAGCAGAGTTTTTTATTTACTTCTTCAAAAACATTTTTTGGGCTTTCCCAGGAACTACAGTCTCTTATCATGGTTTTAGTAATGACCATAAATAGAGCAGCGGGGATACCTTTGCCGGAAACATCGGCAATTACTATGGCCAAATTATTCTCGTCAACCATATAGAAATCATAAAAATCCCCGCTCATTTCCTTTGCCGGAAGCATGGTGGCGTATATGTCGAATTCTGATCTGCTGGGAAAGGGCGGAAAAATACAGGGGATCATACTAGATTGTATTTCGGCTGCCACACTGAGCTCCGCGGCTATCCGTTCTTTTTCTGCCCTTTCCCGGTCATGGGCTTCTAAGGATTCTTTTAAATCTGTAGTCATTTTATTAAAGGTCTTGGCGAACATGCCCAATTCGTCTTTTGTGGTCACTTTTATTTGAATGTCAAGATTACCCAGAGCAAGATCAGCAAGATCAGATGTAAGCTGTTTAATGGGATCATTGATTAGCTTTGAAACCAAATAGTATGCTATGCATATCATTATGGCCGATACAAAGGCAATTATTATGGAGAAACTGTTGTTTTGGCTTTCTACTTCGGCAAAAATTTCATTTTGGGGAATTTGCACGGATAATAGCCAGCCGTTATCAAGGAACTGGCTAAAACTCAAATAGCTGACTCCTTCAAGAAAAAAAGAATTGGCGTTTATATCCCAGGGAATGCTCTTTACGGTTGTACCCATCAGGCTGTTTGTGTATGTATCAGAAATAACATAGTCTTCTTCGGGAGCGCAGAGAACAACAAAGCTGTTTTCTGTCGGGTGAATAGCGGTCAAATCCCTAATCGCTTCCTCCATTCCCCAGTCTATCACCGATACTCCAATCAAGTTACCTTCATGATCAAAAATGCCCGCTCCCACGGCGGTCTTAAGGCTCAGTGAGAGGTCGCCAACAAAGGGTCTTGCCCACGCAGTTTGATACGGACGCTTTATTTTATCAACAATCTCGCGGTACCAATTTTTTTCATAATGGTTGTAGTTCTCAATATCACCCATGAGTAGTTCACCTGAGTCCTTGTCATAGAATGCATAGATGCTGGCGTGCAGTTTATTCTTATTAAAGGCGTAAGGTTCAAACCAAAACCCGCCTCCGGCGGCAGCGGAAAAGCTGCGAAGAAATTCCAGCACGGATGTTTCGCCGATACTATACGACTGGGATTGAAAAAACAATAAACCGTCAATCACCAGATTTGTAGCGCCGCGTTCCAGGGCTGCAATTATTTTATTAATCTTTTCTGTTTCAAATTCCAATGTTTTTTTTATACCTTCAAGACGCAGGCGTTTGTAATTCTCGGTTGTTGCTATTGAATACAAAACAAATGCTGTGCCCAGAAATACAATACAAGCAAGGGTTATAGCAAGAATTTTTGTTCTTATAGAATACATGATCATTTTATCAGTATTTCATTTAACCCGATCATGCCAATAATGTTTTTGACAGTTTGGGACGGCATTTCGATCCCTAATTTGCTTTCAGCGTCATTGGCTTTTTGGTAAGCTCTTAGAATTACTCTTACTCCGATGGAACTTAAAAATTCAACCTTGCTCATATTCAAGATTATGTTTTTCTGCCCTTCTTGCAATGGTTTTTGCAGTTTTTTTTCAAGTTCCTCTGCGCTTGTTGAATTAACCCTGCCTGATAGAATAAATGTGACACCCTCCGGATTTTTTTCTTCTATAATGTCAAAATACTCTTTTTCCATAGGTTTCTCCTTTTTTTCATTATGATAATCTACAACCCATAGGGTATAGAATTTTTTGATAATAATCTACAGGATCAACAGTGCTTTGAGGCCGGTATGGATACCGTCTTGACTTTTGTCCTGCCCGGTGATATGGTAAGTTTGCATTGAGGTTGTAGCTCAGCTGGATAGAGCAGCAGATTGCGGATCTGCAGGTCGCACGTTCAAATCGTGTCAGCCTCATCTTTAGTATGGCATTGTAAGCTGAATCTTGCCGGGAAGAACATATAAAGGTATTTTATTTTATACCATCATGCTGTCCAGGGGCAAGCTGGACAAACAACGCACTAATCCTTGAGTTTTTTCTTTTCATCTTCGCGAAGCGATGCAGAAAAAGGATCGCCGGTAACAGCATCCTTAATCCGCTGCGCCCATCCCAATACGGTTTTTACAGCCCGTTTGTTCTGGTTCACTATATAAAAACAGCGAAAGAGAATTTTGTATGTCAGATACAACAGAGATCCGATTGTAAATAGTACGATCCTGTTTCATATTATACCTTCCTTTTAACGGCGCCGTGAAAATCCCTTACAGGATGCCAGAGGGAGGCTGTGTATCATCAATAATATGCTCTTCGAGTTCAGCGGCGGGGAGCCTTTGCCCTTCAGACCCGGCGGAATACTCAGGGGGAGGTTGATCTATTATGGTAACACGGCAAGCCCTATAGCGGAGTTCCCCTTCCCGCTTAGACCGTTCTATGTCTTCTTCCAGCTGATATTTTACTGTCATGCCGGCCTGGAGTTCGGAAAAATCCCTATTGGTCAGAGTGCTGTAATGGAAAAAAATATTATTCTGGATTTCATCCTTAATAAATCCAAAACCATTGGCATTAAGGCTGATGATTATCGAAGTGCCTTCGATCTTTTTTTTCGGCGAAGCGATAAAGGACGGTATATCAAAATCGTCCTTTAATCCTGAATCGCTCTCTAGTTTAAAGTTTAGCTGGGATTGATTCCGATCAAAACTTTTGTCGGGTACAAAAAGATTCCGTACATAGGTATCGCCGTTTTGATCCACCCGCTGGTGCATGGGAACGGAAAAAAACACTTCTTCCTGTAACTGCCGGGAAGATTTGGTTTCTACTATGTCGCCGCTTTCGTTGTGGTAGGAAAAATCCCAGGCGATTAGAATTACCTGGGTTCCCAAGGTGTGAAGTTTGCGGACCAATGGCACATAATCCCCGTCCCCTGCCACCAGGACAAGAATGTCAAAATGCTTATAGATCGCCAGTTCGTATGCTTCAAGGGCAAGCCAGACGTCGATACCTTTTTCCTGGGCCACATTATATTCGTTGTACCGCAGGGGAAGATAATGGGTAACGATATTTTCCCGCATCAGGATATCTTCAAAAACCCTTTCGCTTTGGACCTTTTCTCCCATTTCCCTTGCGGAAGAACGGCCCTTAAAGTAGTGGGCATCGATAATCTGGCATTGCCTGATATCCAATCCGACAAGCTGGGCTACTTCATGCTTGATAAATTCATGCAGCCCTGATATGCTTATTCTTGCTTTTTTTTCATGCTCATACTTGTAAAAATTACTAACTTTATAAAAATAGTAACCATCATAAAAAATACCGATTCTGAGCACTTCTAATAGATTATTATTCACACTTATAGTAAAATGTATCCATCCTAAAAAGTCAAGGAGGGCCGTTGGCCAAGCTTATGTTTAGTATCCGCATATGGGGTGTCAGGGGATCCATTCCCTGCCCTGGAAAAGATACTGTTATTTATGGGGGAAACACTTCTTGCCTGGAAATCCGAGCTGATGAAAAATTGATAATTGTCGATATGGGTACGGGAATTAAACCCCTGGGAGACTGGCTTTTAGCCAATGATCTTAAAAAGGGGCCCATTGATGTGGATGTTTTTATTTCCCACACTCACTGGGATCATATCATGGGTTTTCCTATGTTTACACCGATCTTTGTACCCGGTACCAAAATTCGAATCCGTGGACCCGTTTCCTACGAAGACGAAACTTTGGAACAGATCATTGGAGCCCAGCTTAGTTACCGGTATTGGCCGGTGCGGGTCGATGAACTCGCTGCCTGCATAGAATACGGCCAAATTCAAGAAACATCAATGGATTTGGGAGACGGCCTTTGGGTTACCACCAAGTATTTGAATCATCCTATCCTTTGTCTTGGATACCGTTTTCAATATCAGGCAAAGACCATTGTTACCGCCTTTGATAACGAACCATTTCGCAATCTCTTTCCCACGGACCCGTCGGATCCCAGCTATGATGAAGACACAGCCCGGGAAGGAGAAACGGCGGCCAGGGAGGAAAACGAAAAACTTCTCCGGTTTTTTCAGGATGCCGATATACTAATCCATGATTGCCAATACACCGCCGGAGAATATGAAAGGCACCTAGGCTGGGGTCATTCGTCGTATGAACATACCATAGACAATGCCATCAATGCCGGGGTAAAAAAATTAGTTTTCTTTCACCACGATCCAACCCGCACTGATGAACAGCTGGCAGAACTTGAAAGAGACTACCAAAAACGCATGGCCGGAAAAACCTCTATGCAGATATTGATGGCCCGGGAAGGTCTTACCATAGAGGCGTAGTTCAGCTTAAAACCGGTAAATGGATTTGGTATCGTGGGTGTCTATTAAAATAAGTTTGTCTGCGCCGTTCAACGAGTCTTCAATTATTTTTCTTACCGGAGTGTGGCCCACAATTTGACTGTAACCGGGCAGGGGATTGCGCTGCAGGGATCCGGGACGAACCCAGATGGGGCTTTGGGTAATATCGTCGCCGTAAACATTTATGCCGTTAAAAATAAGAACATTCCGGTCTTTTTCAAAAGCCTTATTGATATCCTCCGGGCGTTTTCCTCCAATGGAATTAAGAAACCATTCGGTAATTCCCGCATGGGAAATAATAAAATTATCTTTGGTCACAAATACTATTTTTAACAGATCCATATTTTTTTCCAAAATGGCGCTGATTTTTTTATGGTTGTTGTCCTGAAATCCGGAATACTGTTGCTTGTTTACCCCTTCCAGGTAATGGTAGTCGTGGTTTCCCAGGCACATTTTAATCCGGTTGTCCGTCCTGGCGGCTTCACATATCTCTAAAAAATTTGTTTGCTGTTTTGGAAAAGGAATATCAAAGCTGTCAAAGTAATCTCCGGTAAAATAAAATTCTTTGTATTCTTCTTTGATGTATGATTTCCAGAACGATCTGCCATGGGTATCTCCTATGGCTAAACGCAGGGCTCTGGCGTTGCGATCCATGGTATATTGTAATAGTTAAACTATCTGCTCGTCCACGGGTTTTCCGCCTGGCACCATGGGAAGAACCATTTCCTGTTTATCTACAGGTACTTCGATAAAGGCAGCCCTGCCTTCGGCAATCTCTTTTAAGGCTCTGTCCAGCGCTGTCCTGTATTCTTCTTCCGAAGCAGCCGCAAAGGAAAGAATTTTGTAAGCAGCGGCCAGGGCGGAAAAGTCAGGACTTCCTGTTAAAACCGTTTCCGAAAAACGATCTCCGTAAAAAACATGCTGCCATTGACGGACCATGCCCAGGGAACTGTTGTTTAGAAGGATGATGAGAATAGGAATGGAATAACGGCAGAGGGTTGCCAGTTCTCCGCTGTTCATCAAAAAAGAACCGTCCCCGGTAAAGAGCAGTACCGGACGGTCCGGATTTGCCAATTTTGCCCCCGCCGCTGCGCCAAGACCGAAACCCATGGCCCCCAGTCCGCCGGAGCTGATAAAAGAACGAGGTTGTGCAATGGGATAATATTGAGCTGTCCAGATCTGATGCTGTCCCACATCGGTTACCACAATGGTACCGGAACTCATCCGCTCGGCAGCAGTTTCCATAATGAACCGGGGATGCAAGACGCCTTTTTTCTTTTTAATTTTTGTTTCAGGTTTGCGATCTTTTTCTTTTAGCTTTTCAATTTCTCCGTTCCAGTGACTGAAAGTCCGGGGTAATTTTTTTATGATTCTCTGTAAAATTTCCTTAACATCCCCCACCACAGAAAAGTCGGAGATACGGTTTTTATTTATTTCCGCCGGGTCCATGTCAATATGAAGGATTTTTGCATTCCGGGCAAAACGGTCCGGTTTGCTGGTTACCCGGTCAGAAAAACGGGCCCCCGCGGCGATGAGTAGATCTGCCTGTTGTACCGCCCTGTTGGACGCCGTAGTCCCATGCATTCCGATAAGCCCCGTACAAAGGGGAAAATTCCGGGGTACCGCGCCGGTTCCCATAAGGCTTAAAGCGACCGGGGCGTTAAGGAGGGTAGAGAGTTTTACCACCTCGCCGGAAGCACCGGAAAGATTTATCCCGCCCCCGGCATAGATCATAGGACGCTTTGCCGTCTTGATCATGTCCGCCGCCCTTTCGATATCTGTATCGCTAAAGGTTACCCGTTCGCTGCGTTCCGCCAGACGTCTGGCTCTGGAACCCAGGGCATCTCCATCTTCCCAGGCCATAACAAGGGCAGGTTTCCATTCTGTTTCGGCGGCGCTTACATCCGCAGGAATATCGATCAGTACCGGCCCCGGGCGGCCTGTCCGGGCCACAATGAACGCTTCCCGAATTACTTCTGCCAGTTCCCGTACATCCTTAACAATCCAGTTGTGCTTGACCACCGGCATGGTGATCCCAGCAATATCCGTTTCTTGAAAACTGTCCTTGCCCAAAAGATGGAGGGGCACATTCCCTGTTACCGCCACCAGCGGAACCGAATCCATGTAAGCTGCGGCAATACCTGTTACCAGGTTTGTCGCCCCTGGCCCGGAAGTGGCAATGCATACCCCGGTCCTGCCTGAAGATCGGGCATAGCCGTCCGCCGCATGAGCCGCATGCTGTTCATGACTTACCAGGATATGCCGTATCCTGTCCTGGCATTTGTAGAGTTCATCGTAGATGTGCAGTACATAGCCGCCGGGAATACCAAAGACCGTATCCACACCTTCTTCGATAAGAGATTCTACCAATATCCGGGCACCGGAATAAATCATGGTTTATAGTAATGTTAAATTACTTGTGTTCTCAAGAGGAAGGAAAGGCCAATAGATGAAATCTGTCAGCTCAATCCCCCAAGGACTGGCAGGGAATTTATGCTTCTATTCCGCCATGACCATAAAAATAATAGAAAAGCCGGAAAACCTCATCGCATCCTTCAAAAATTTATACTGTTATAGCAACCCGCTGCGCTTGACTTCTAGATAACGGTTAATCAGGGCCGAACTGAGTTCCCGGGAATTACATTCCAGAGTGAGTAATCCCAGGTGCTCCCAGGTTTTGTAGAGCCGCCGCCGGGCGCTCAAATAGGAAAAGGCCGCCGCCGTTTCCAGCGCCTCGTCGCCGTCTGCTGGTTTCCGCCGTGCTATTGCTTCCGCTTCCATTTCTTTTAGACTTACTAGGAGCAGGAGGTGCCGCCGTTGGATCCGCCGGAGTATCCATGACAGCGATTCACCATCCTCTTCCCTGAAATTGCTGATCATAATAATGAAGGTCCGCCGTTTAAGCCGGGCCAGAGCGCTTTCCAGGGCGGAAAAAAGTGATGAAGGAGCGGGGGCACTCTTTACATCGTAGAGGCTCTGGATTAGCCCCATCAGGGCACTCATCCCTTTACGGGGAGGAAGCCAGCGTTCTTCCGTACCGAAACAGCCCAGGGCAACGCCGTCACTGTGTTTTAGCGCCACCCAGGAAAGAAGCAGGGCCGCTTCCAGCGCACTGTCAAATTGGGTTCGTAAAAACCCCCCCGGTGTTTTGGATTGTGCTGTTTCTTCCAGCCGGTGGAGGCGGTAGCCTGAGTCCAGAAGAAGCAGTACCTGCTGATCCTGTTCTTCCTGGTATTCCCGCACGATGGGTTTTCGCCGCCGCCCGGTAGCCCGCCAGTCGATGGCTTTCACAGAATCTCCCTTTTGGTATTCCCGAAGGTTCATAAATTCCATCCCCTGGCCCCGCTTGCGGATTATCTTAATTCCCGTCTGTTCTAGAATGCCCCTTAGATCCGCATTACCCGCAATTTTCCTGAAATCTGGAAAAGTTCTGCCCCGGCTGTGGCATGGATGGATCACCTTAAACTGCCAGAAACCCAGGGCCGAACCAAGGAGCAGTTCTATTTTTGTAAATTCCCAGGAACCTCGTTCATGGGGGATCACGGGGTATTCAAAGATCAAGGATCTGGATATGCAGCGGTCCAATTTTGCCGGAAAAGCGGTACAGTCCAGGGTGTCGGGATATATATCGAAGAGCCGGATGGATCGGGCAAGAAACCCTTTTGTCCTGCTTATGGTGATCTGGACAGGAGCCTTCCTGCCCAGAGCCAGGGTTCCGCTGATTTCCCGATCAACCTGGAGACGATCAGTAAAAAGAAGAAGAACCAGGGCGTCGATGATAATAAAGGGCAGCAGTAATGAGCCCGAAACAATCCAAACCAGGATCAACGAGTCAAAGAAAAATGCCGCCGTTCCCAGAATTAGAAGGCAGAGCAGGATAACGAAAAAAGTCCGGCCAGGTTTCATGCACACACCGCCTCCTAGCGGCGCGCAAACCCAAGGTTTGCTTATAAAAAAATTCCTTGCCCCCGTGATCTGAAAGGACGCATGTATATGTCCTTATGTCCGGGGTGCTTCCACCGTGGATAGAATGCCTTCCACAATGCTTTTTTCCGTAAGACCCTCCAGTTCACCTTCGGCGGAAAGGGTAAGCCGGTGGGCCAGAACTGGAACCGCCAGAGCTTTTACATCGTCGGGGATGATAAAGTCCCGGCCTTCAAAAAGAGCCCGGGCCCGGGCACAGCGGATCAGGGAAAGGCTGCCCCGGGGTCCGGCGCCGCATTCAAGGACTGTGCTGGATCGGGTGGCGGCGCAGAGGCGCACCGCATAATCAACTACTGCTCCATCGCAGCGCAGGGAAGAAACCAGTTCCTGGATTTCGAGAAACTTTTCAGGGTTCATTACCGCATTAACGGCGGAAACGGAAAGTTCCGCTCCGGTGCCGCCGGAAAGAACCTGTTCGACCATGCGTTTTTCTTCCTCCGCCGGAGGGTATTGTATCAGGGCCTTCATCAGAAACCGGTCTTTCTGTGCATCCGGCAGCGGATAAGTTCCTTCGTGCTCAAAGGGGTTTTCCGTGGCCATCACCATAAAGGGCCTGGGCAGGGCGTGGCTTTCTCCGTCTAAACTCACCTGATATTCCTGCATGGCTTCGAAAAGGCTGGCCTGGGTTTTTGCCGGTGCGCGGTTGATTTCGTCGGCGATAAGGATATGGGTAAAGACAGGTCCTTTTTTGGTAATAAAATTTCCCGTTGAAGTATCGAGGATCACGCTGCCGGTAATGTCGCTGGGCATTAGGTCCGGTGTAAATTGAACACGCCGGGAATCGCCCCCTATGGCTCTAGCTGCGGCCCGGACCAGCAGGGTTTTCCCCAGGCCGGGAACTCCTTCTACCAGAATGTGTCCGCCGGCAAGCAGGGTAATAAGAAGCTGATTGACAAGTTCATCCTGACCGATAAAGGCCCTGGCAATTTCTATTTTTGCTTTTTCCAGCGCCGATTGCGCTTCATTAATGGTACAACTCATAACTCCCCCGGTATGATTTATTCAGCTCTTCCATCTGTTTGGTTAATGCTTTTTGTTTCGTAATAAATTGTTTAAAGGTGATCGTCTCTGTATGGTCAGCAAAAATCCGCACTTCATGGGTGGACTCAGATCCCCTGCATCTGATTTGATGTTCAAGTTCCTTTTCGTAAACTTCAAGGTATTTTCCCAGGACATGGTATTTTTTAAGAAACCGTCCCTCCGCCAAAAAGCGTTCCCTCAAGGGTTTACCGGGTTTTTCCGGTGCGGGCCTGTAGCGTCCAAAGGGGGGAATGACCATCCAGAATCCTATCACAATCAGCAGAAAAATAGAGGCTGTTAAGGCGGCGGGGTTCCCCCGTTCAGCCAGATTGCCAAAGAAATGACGGTCCCCGCTCAGGGAACGGATAAAAAGAACTCCGGCGCCAATATCCTCTGCAGTCTCTGCATTTGGTTTGGCCTTTATTTCGGCTTCCGGCAAACCGGCAAAAAATAAGTCCCCCGCCAGCTTGGCGTTTTCATTTTGCTGCAGGTAATAATTTTGGAGGAAATTTGCCTCGCCGGTAAAGACTATCCAGCCTTTATTCATTGTTAATTTGACCAGTTTGATTTCGCCCAATCGTTTCATAACCAATATCCTATCTACGGGCGTTTTTTTTTCTATTATTTTAAAAGCGGAAAAATAATCAAAAAAAGGGGAGACTTCCGGCTCCTTTTCGATTGTTTCTGCGGCTGTACCGTTTTTGTATTCGACAACATTGCCGGTTTCATCATCATCATCGTCAGCGATCTTGACGCCCAGGGAATTCATAAATTCTGTCAACCTAAAATTATATTTACTTTCATATTCGTTAATGGAAACAATCAGACGGTTCCCTTCCTGCAGCCAAGAAATCAGTTTACCCGGAAGGGAATCTTCATCTGAATCGCCCATCCATTTAAAGCAGGAATTTTCAATAAAGACCGTTTGTTCCGGCCCCTTAAGAAGCGTATCAATGTTTCCCCTAGAAAGGATTCTGACCGGACAGCCCAGTTTGCCAAGCCATTTATCCAGGGCATAGTACCGGTTGGCCCGTACTTCCCGGGAAGGGTTTTCCCAGCGGGTGCTTGGAACTATTTCCAGTTTGGTATAACAAAAGATCCCCACAAGAAGGATCAGTCCCAGGATAACAAAAAAAACAATCAGATGTTGGCGATCTTTCATTCGCTGACCTTTGAGTTTTCTAAAAGGGACCGGCAGGATGTCAGGGCTTCTTCAAAGTTTCCCCCCGCTGGTTCCCGGCCGCCATAGGCAAAACCAATCCAGCGGCGGATAAAAACCGTAAAACCGGCGCTGTTTCCGGCAGCATTGTTTTGTTGGCTGGATCTCTGTACCTGGTTGACCAGCGTCAAGGTTTCGTATTCGGTAGCTTCCGCCGGGAACGAAAGAAACCAACATTGGGTAAAGGCAGCAATAAAAGCCCTGAAACAGAGGGCCCAGGCTTCCCGAATACGGCCTGCCCGGTGGCGTTCTTCGGCTTGATTTAAAAGCTGCCGCGGTTCGTCCGGGGCGGCTTTCGGAGTTATGCGGCTTTTCCCTTTTAGACCGGGGAAGAGACGTCCCCTATGCCGGTACGCATATATGGCCCCAAAACCCAGAACAACAATCAGTCCCGAACCCAGAACAAAACGAAGGAGCAAGCCCATGATTTCTTTTAAACCGGGAAAAGAAAAACGATTGTATCCGGTGTTGTTCTTTGCCGGGACATTGGATTGCTTAAACTGAATACGCCGGCTGGGTTTTGCTCTTCCAAAATCGGGGGAATCAAAAACTTGATCCAAGGCCTCCTGGGTTTTTTCAGAGACCGGATCAGGCTGTAACAGTTCAATCTCTGCAGTTTTACCGTCTAACGCTGTGGTTTGATTGACGGGACCAAAGAGAAAGAGCAGGACAATAACAGCAAAGATGCCGCCAGAAGAGCGGTTTTTATGTTCTGCCTTTTCAACGCATTTTTTAAAGAGCAATTCAATGTCCCAGCCTTCGGTTTCTACCCGGGAATTGATGTACAGACCAAAACCCATACAAACATAGAGCATTTCGATTAGGATCAGCGTGATCCAAAACAAAGCAGAAATAAGTGCATTCTCTTCGCTGATAAGTTCCAGAATGCTATCATACCTTTTGATTTGGCCCACGGTTCCCTGTAAAAACTGCAATTCTCCAAATTCAAGGGCCGTCGTTATACCAATGCAGATCAGAGTCAACGCCAGGCCGAAGCCAAGGCCGTTCCGGGCAAGAATCTGTTTTCGGCGGATGTAATTTTTTGCCTTTAAACGCTCCAGCACTAAAAGGGGCATCCGGGCGGAACGGAAGAAGGAAAAACGCCGCCAGAGAAGATCCCCTGCCAGTGCTGTCCGGAGCGTTTTGCCCAGCCCCCGGAATAGTCGGCGGAATGAAGAGCGGGGTTCGAAAAAACGGACCGAAACCACCTGAAGGCCGAATCGATCCAGTAAGGGTTTAAGCCACCATATAAGCAGGGCTGTGGTTAGGGGAGCCCATTCAAAATTCAGTCCAGCCAATATCAGGTTTAAGGCAAAAAGCATTCCTGCGGGAATTCCCATAAAAAGGAGTAGAGAAAACCAGTTGATTCGCCAGAGAAAGATCCCCATGTCTGTTGCTTCCCAGCCGCTGCGCCGGCGGAATACCATTGCGGGACTAAGGGCGGAACTCATGCATCCTCCGAACGGCCTGCAAAAACAAAATAGCACATCACCAGCAGGATCGCCGCTGCGCCGGCGGCAAGACGGATAGTCTCGGAAATTTCATGTCTGGATGACCAGAATGCTTCGATTGCCGCTGCAATTACCAGCATAAGGCCGCTGCCGCTGATCAAGGGCAGGGCGGTTTTTCCTGCTTCCCGAAGAGAAGCGCCGCTGCCAAGACCCCCGGTAATAAAGAGCCGGTACCCCAGGTGGAGCCCTGCCACGGCAGCCAGGACTATGGCGGTCAACTCAAATGCTGAATGACCTATGACGAAAGAAAAAAAAGTCCCCCGGTATCCGCAGTTGATGATATGTCCCGCGGCGGCACCGAAAAAAACACCGTTCATGGCCAAAAAGAAAAGGCTCCCTGCTCCGGCCAGAAGTCCCCCGGCAAAGGTTATAAAGGCAATGGAGATATTGTTATAAATGTAGAGGCCGAACATTTCCGCATCGGTACTGATCTCCCGGGGGTTAAGGTAATGGGGACTTTCCGGGTTGTACATATCTTCCAGCCTCGATGCTTGCCAGGGGGACATCAATTCGTATACAAAATTGGGAAAGCGGATGCAGACCAGGGCAGTAAAGAGTATCAACCCAAAGAAGATCAGGGAACTGGCGCCAAAACTTTTCCAGCTCTTCCGGACTGAACGGGGAAAGGTTCGAAAGAGAAATTCCGAAAGTGAGCGGAACGAAAATGGTTTGGGGCCATAGAGGATCTGATTTCCTTCCAAGGTCAGCCGATTAAGCCGTTCAATAAGAGCAGGATCATAACCGTTGGATTTGGCGGTATTAAGGTCTCCCGTAACCTGACGGAAAGCCCGGGGAAACCATTCAGCCTTGTTTCGGATTTTCCGCCTGGTTTTTGCGGTGATCCCCATTCGGAGATTTCCCGCTATAAGCAGTTCCAGTTCTTTCCAGTCATTTTCCCGTTTGGCGATAAAATTCCGCTGGGTCATGGGTCCCCCGCAAATGATCGGGCAATACCCAACAGGTAGCCCGAAGCTCCGTCTGTCAAGCTGGGCATTTCGCCTTGTGTAGTTGCGGCGGTTTCCGGGTGTTTCTGCACATCCATAGCATATTCAGCATCAATGGGATATTGCAAAGAGGCGGCCAGAGGACCGGCAATCTCGTTTGCCCTGGCGGCTCCTAAAAGGGGATAGCGCCGGGCAAACATCAGAATGCCCTGCTTTTCTTCAAAAGACAGGAGCCGCCGGGGCAGGATTGGGGTGATGCTCGAAAGCCAGTTCATTCGATCCGTTTGCTGGGGAATTTGGGACTGCCAGGTATAGATCACCAAGGTTCCTGCCGCCCAGTCTCCGGGCCGGCGAAAAGCCCGGCTGATCGCTGCAGTAAGAAAGGCAATCAAATATAGGCCAATAAAACCGTCCACAAAACGAAGAAGATTGCGAATAAAGGAGGCCCCGGCGTCGACCGGAGAGCCATCGGATAGGACCACCCGCAATCCCAGGATTCGCTTTCCCAGGCTTTGCCCCCGGAAAACAAGATCAAAAAATACATGGTAAAACCAGTCCAGACCAAAGCGGACCAGCATGATTATCCAAAAACCCAACGCTGCGTTAAAAATGAAGTAGTAGATGATTATAAATGCAAAAAGCAGTATCCATTGAAAAAAGGTATCGATACCGTAGGCGCAGAACCGGGCGCACAAACCCGCCGGATACATAGTATACTCAATACCCTCGGGAGTCTCGGTATGGAAAGCGGTGTCGTTTTCTGTTGGACGATCCATTTCTGCTGGACCGTCATCCGACAAAAGCACCAAAAGCCGCCGCAATTATCATGATGATCAGGAACAGGCCAAAAAAACCTAACCCGATAATAGTTAAAACTCCGGTAAAGGTCCAGTAAGATTTATTCTCCTTAAAGGCCTGTTCTAAATCCCGGGTATCATTGGTGTAGAGATAACTTTGGATTTTTTTTCCAAACCGGAACATAAAAAGGGCTGGAAAAAATATAAGCGTCGCAGTAACCAACATATTGACTATATAACCAAAAAGTAACGCTGGTCCGGCAGCCTCAAGACCGGTGCCAAAACCGGGGATAGCGGAAATCAAACTTTGAAATCCAAAAATCATTGCAAGGAGCATCAATATTATAAACCCAGCCAAAATGAAACGAACAATACCCGCAAAACGAAGCCAGGGAGAAGCTCTTTTTAGGTAATACAGCATCTCTTCCGTTATGAACTTGGTCGACAGGGGATTAACCGCATCGGCTTCTGCCTGGGGGCTTTCGTAAGGATTATTTGAACCATCTGACATTGTATGATCTCCTTCAGATATAATAGGTATTTTTGGAAATTAATTCAATTGGACCTCGATGATCGTGAAATTTTATGGTATAAAGCGGCTATGTTATGGCTTTTTCGGATAATCCCTGTACTGTTTCTCTACACGGGGATGGTAATCTATACCGGGTTCCGGTTTTTTGCTTTTGGAAGGTTTTTGCGGCCTTCGTTAAAGGCGCTGATTTTCTGGCCCCTCTATGGTATCCTTGCCTATCATTTTGTATTTCTGGCCTTGTTCCGGCTTGACCGGATTAAACTTCTCCGCCTGGCGGGAATGTACTGGTTGCCGTTTTTTGTGTATCTCTTTAGTCTTATCCTTCTGCTTGATCTGATATCTTGTGTCCTCTCCCAAATACGAAAAAAACGCCGAAACCCCCTCCAGCAAAACTGTACTGTCCGCATAATGCCCGCAGGGGCTGGGGCGGCGCTGGTTTTGACTCTGATCGTTTTACTGTATGGCTCTATTCATGCTCAGGATATCCGCACGGTCCGGTATGAACTTTCTATTCCCGGAAAAACAGGAATGGAGAGTTTCAGAATTATCCTGGTTTCGGACTTGCACATCGGCCCCACGGTGGGAAAAGCATGGACTGCCAGGATTGTGGACCTTATCAATGACGCTTCCCCGGACATGGTTTGTATTCCGGGGGATATTTTTGAAAGCGGTCTGGAGGGCATGGTGGATCAGGAGGAGATAGCCGCTGAATTAAGGCGGATCAATGCCCCCTTGGGGGTATACGCCTGTCCGGGTAACCACGACACGGATCGCCGCACCCGTTCTACCGGTGCAATTGCCCGTTTTCTTGCACAGACAGGAATTATTTTTTTACAGGATGAAGTGGCGCATTTGCCGGGAACCGGCATTTTTGTGGCGGGCAGAAAGGATCCCAGGCCCATCGGTTTGCAGGATCCCCGGCTTTCCATGGAGGAGTTTGCCGCTTCCATTGACGGGACCATTCGGGACAGCGAAATAGGCAATGGACCGGATAAACCGCTGGTAATCCTGCTGGATCACCAGCCGCTGGAGCTGGGACAGGCTGCGGAAGCGGGGATAGACCTGGTACTCTGCGGCCATACCCACCGGGGTCAGTTCTTTCCCGCAGACTTTATAACCCGCTTAATGTTTCGAGGTTACGGAGGTACGAACTACGGCCTATGGCGGAAAAATAACACCCAGGCGGTGGTCACATCCGGCGCCGGGGTCTGGGGGCCCCCGGTACGGATAGGTACCAATTCGGAAATTGCCGTACTCGATTTGTGGTTTTGATTTTGCTGTTTTGTTATGATGAGTATTTCACGTTATGAGCCTTGTTTCCTCTGCCCCCGGCGCTGCGGAGTCATGCGGGAAAGCGCTGAAGGGTATTGCGGAGAAAGAGCCGCCCTGCGCATTGCCTGCGCTTCTATTCACCGGGGAGAAGAACCGCCCCTTACCGGTGCCGGAGAAAACGGCTCCGGAGGCGGTTCCGGTACGATCTTTGTCAGCGGATGCAACCTGGGCTGCGTGTTCTGTCAAAATCATCAAATTTCGCAAACCCCGGCCCCAAATGATGCTAGGCATCATTTGGGCCGGGTAGTAACCACCGCCGAATTTGCCCAGATTTGTCTAGCGTTGCAGGACCGGGGGGCGGAAAACATCAACATCGTTACCGGGAGCCATGCAGTTCTGGCCATTGTGGAAGGGATAGCCGCCGCAAAGGCGCGGGGGCTATCCCTTCCCGTGCTGTGGAATTCATCGGCCTATGAACTGCCGGAAACCCTGGAACTGCTCTGTGAAACCGTGGATGTTTTTCTTCCGGATATGAAGACCTTTGACAGCCTCCTGGCGGCCCGTTATTTTAATGCCCCGGACTATCCGGCGGCGGCGGCGGCGGCCATTGAGACCATGCTGGGGATGAAGCCCCTCCGCTTTAATGAGCGAAAGGATTCGCCGGCCCTGATGTCGGGGGTTATGGTCCGTCATCTGGTTCTGCCGGGCAGGCTCCCAGCCAGCAGGGCGGTACTCCGCTGGTTTGCAGATGTCCTGGCGGGGCGGGCCCTGCTTTCCCTGATGTTTCAGTATACTCCCGTCAAATCGCCGGCGGAGCCCGATCGTTACATTACCCGGAAGGAATACGATGAGGTACTAGGGTGGCTTACCGAGCTTGAAATCGAAGACGGTTACTGCCAGGAATTTACCCCCGGCAATACGGATTGGCTGCCTGATTTTAACCGGCCGAATCCTTTCCCATCGAATTTGTCTGTGCCGGTATGGCACTGGAAAAAAGGATTTGTTCCATGATATAATCAAAATTTCCGAAAATATAATAGGTGTAAACATGGCAAAAAATAAAGCTGTATATGCCCCGGGGGAACTTTCCAAAACCCGGGACAGGTTAAAAATTGAACATCTTGATGTAGAAGAAGCCAAACGCATGACCCAGCTTTTAGGAGGAGAAATCGGCTATGAACGGACTGATGAGCAGGAATCAGCCATGCGTAAACCCAAACGGGTACGGAACGAAACGGTCGAAATAAATATTGGGAACCGCAGGCGCAGCCGACGGATTGATATTGTTGGATCTGATGAAGAGGAAAGCATAAGCCTAAAGGAATACCGCAAACGGAAAAAAAAGGAAAACGATCCTACCGATGATCCTTTAGTGCCGGTAAAAGCAAATTACTGGGAACGGGTAAAAATAGACAAGTACTGCGGCCAGGTGGAATTTGGGATAAAAAGTTCCAGCCAGGTGCTGGTATCTATGCTGTCGATACTGAGCGATCCCCCCGACAATGTAAGCCCTGTCTTTGTAAACAAACGGATGAACGATTGTTATAAGCGCATAGAAATCCTGGTTACTTCGGTTCGTACCCTTTTTCCCCGGAATAACCTAAAGCGCAATGAACGGTTAAAGAAGGCTTCTCCCTTTGCTTTTTCCATTCTGGATACGATCCGTTACTGGAACATTGACCAGATTTCTACCAACCTGTCCCGGATTCAGACCCGTCCCAGGAATGCTAAGGTGTCAGATTTTTCCGAGATTCTGCGGGAAATCTACAAGCCCCTGTATATTCTGGAACAGCTTGATATGGAAACCCATATTAAGGGCGCTTTTAAGCTGCTCTACAAAGTACTTTTTTTGGAAGATCCTACCGAAGCTAAAGGGAAATACCAGGAATTAATCCGCACCGCCCTTCTATCCTACGGGGTTATTTACCGGGATGTCCGGTACCAGCTCTATCCTCTTTTGATGAAACTCCTTTCCGGCAGCCTGGTCCCTTACGAGTTTTTTTTCCAGGAACGGAAAAACCGGATCAAGGCTTTTCTGCAGCTAAGCGAGAAGAACCGAATAAGCCCCCAGATGGAGAATGCCATAACCGAAGCGGAAGTTGCCGAGATTGGAGAAAAAACAGAAGAGGCGGAAAAGGCGGAGGAACACCCTGAAACCAAGGAGGTCTTTGATGAAAGTAATATGGATGAGCCTTTAACCGAAGAAGAGAGGATAAAACAACAGGCTCAGGAATCAAAAGCTAAGACCCTGGAGCGGGGCATTGCCGTCCTGGAGACGCTTTTTCCCAAAGCAGGATGGGATCGAATTATCATGTTTCCCGATCTGTACTCTTACTTTTCCGATGTTTTTCATCTAAAAAAGGGAGTGGAATTGATTGCCCCCACGGATCCCCTTCAACAGGTGTATATTCTGTGCCGTATTTTGGAAGAATTCTTTTTTGGCCTGCGGTATACCTCTTTTGGTACGATCATTGGATCCGATGGCAGCCCCGAACAGCTGAACGATTCAATGAACCGGATCATCAATAACTGGCAGAGTTTTACCGAATCAAGTTTTGAAAAGGAATACCTGCCCAGGCTGACCGAATACTGTCAGCTTCTGGAAAATACCGCCGAATCAAGGACCAGTAATTATGCCAAACGGCTTTTGAACGAACTGCACTGGACTAAACGCCTGTTCTTCTTTCCCTACTATAAGTTTGAATCGATTATGCCGCCGCCGTTCCAGAAAAATGCTACCAATTCCCTGTACCCGGAACTGCGTTCCTTAAAGCGTTATCTCAGTTCTGTCGCTGCAGGCATAGAACAGGGAAACAAACGGGGCGGTGCAGACCAGCGGGCCCCATGCGACGGTATCGAAAACCCCTGGGACCCCTATGTTTTCCAGGTCCCCAATCCGGTTTCCAAACGGCTGGATATGCTCCTGGCTCCCAAAAAACGGAATAATGCTTCGCTGGTTTACTTTACGCTGGCGATAACGGTAGTGCTGGATTATCTCTTGAACGATGAAGACAGTTGGGCCTACAATAGCAGAACTGGTTTCCTTTTCCGAAGCGAAAACGGTGAAGGAATTCGGCCCCTCTTTGGAGTAGATGGCAAGATCGATACGGAGCAGCTCTTTAAAACGGCGCTAAAAAAACGTCAATCTGTCTCAGGCGAAGGCTAATCTGCCGGTAAAGCTGACATAAAATAACATCCTTGGACAATACGATAACGTAATTTTGATATGCCTTGACTTTTCTTTATTTTTTAAATACCGTTAGAAATTGGAGGATGTGTGGCCAAAGAAGAAGCAATAGAGGTAGAAGGAATAGTTAAGGAGGCCCTGCCTAATACTATGTTCAGGATAGAACTAGACAACCAAAATGGGCATCTGATTCTGGCCCATCTTTCGGGCAAAATGCGCAAGCACTATATCCGCATTGTCCCCGGCGACCGTGTCCGGATCGCTCTTTCTCCCTATGACCTTAACCGGGGCCGTATTATTTACCGGGAACGCTAGGCGGACTCTTTTTTAGAAAAACCCAGGTTGATCCGGTGCCGCCTGAACTGCCGTTGCTGTAACCGCTTTCCCCTGCAAAGGGGCAGCGTTCAATAAAATCCCTGACCATTTTTTTTAATATGCCATTTTCCTGGGTTTCATGATTTCCTTTGCCATGAATAACCAGAATCTTTTCCAGGGCATTGTTTTTGGAATCATTAAAAAAAACGGTCAGGGCATCCCAAGCTTCGTCCCTGGTAAGGCCATGAAGGTCTATTATGTCGTCGGGCTTTTTGTGGAGAAGCCGCCTGCGCCGGGAAGCTGAGGACACGGCCAAACGGCCCGAAAAATCGGCTGTAGAGGCGGAGAGATCTGCATCCTTATTGTAAACCGGACCGGTACGTTTATCCCACTGGTCCAATATTTTTCCAAAATCCACCTTGTTTAAACAAACAAGGAAAGGGTATGGTTACAGAATGAATCCTCTTGCAGCCGAATTGAACGAAATCCTGGATAAAGGTCCCGCGGGTCCTCTGTTATCTTCCCTGGGACGGCGGCTTTTTTTTCCCTGGGGAATTATCGCACAATCCTCGGAGGCAAAAAAAACCGCCAAAATTAATGCAACTGCGGGTATGGCTTTCCACGGAGGAAAACCCCTGGCGCTTTCCCCCATGGTAAAGCAGTTTTCCAGCCTCACTCCGGAAGAAACGGTGATCTATGCTCCCACTGCGGGAATTGAATCGTTCCGCCAAGCCTGGAAAGCAGCGCTGATCCGGAAAAACCCTTCTTTGGCAGAGAAAGATTTTTACCTGCCTGTGGTTGTACCGGGGATAACTGCGGGAATATCCTACATTGCCGATCTGTTTCTGGATGAGGGTCAGGTTATACTGACCTTCGATCCTTTCTGGGAAAACTACAGTCTGATTTTTACCGAGCGCCGGGGAGCTGTCCTAAAGGGAATACCTCTCTTTAAGGCCGCCGGGGGTTTGGATACCGGCGTTTTTGAAAAAACCCTTAAAGAAGAGGCAAAAAGCGGCCAGGTGCGGATTATCCTGAATTTTCCCCAGAATCCTTCGGGCTATACGCCCAAAAAAACCGAAGCAGATGAACTGGTCAGAATCATTAAAGAATGTGCGGAAAATGGTGTAGACGTACTGGTGATCTGCGATGATGCGTATTTTGGCCTTTTTTATGAAGAGGGGATTATTACTGAATCCCTTTTTTGCCGTTTTGCCAGCCTCCATAAAAGGATTCTTGCGGTAAAAATTGACGGCCCCACCAAGGAAGACTATAGCTGGGGCTTGAGGACCGCCTTTGTCAGTACCGGCTCTCTGGGTCCGGATGAAAACACCGCCCTGGAAAAAAAGCTTATGGGAGCGATCCGGTCTTCTGTATCCTGTGCCAATACCCCAGCCCAGTACCTGACCCTTAAAGTCTGGGAGGACCCTGCTTCGGCGGCGGACAAGGAGACTTTTTTTGACATACTTTTCCGCCGTTACTGGATGGTAAAACAATTTATTTCAGAAAACCCTCTGCCTCCTACTTTGGAGGCTCTCCCCTTTAATTCCGGCTATTTTATGAGTTTCCGCTGTAAAACCGGCGGTACTACTCCTGGGGGGGCGGAAAAGCTGCGCCAGACACTGCTTAAAAAGGGAATTGGGACCATTGCCCTGGGGGAAGAGTACCTTCGGGTAACTTTTGCTGCCATCGAAGAGGAGGACATACCCGGCGTATTCCGGACAATTTACGAGGCTGCTCAAGAATTAGGGTAATAGAAAGCAAAAAGGCTTTAAGCCGAAAGGCTGAACAGCGCCCCCGTGTTAATCTGGGGAGCGGGAGCATAGGGCATTACGCTGTTGGCCGCTGTGGCGGCTTTGATCTGGCCTTCGTACTTGCTGATTAGGGCATCAATTTGCTCATTAGAAAGGTTCTCGGTATTAAGTTCGGGACGCTTTTTCATCTGGCTTAACTGTTCAATCATCACATCGAGGATTTTTAGCTTGGTAATCGCCACACCCTGGGTTCCTTCCGGGGCGACAACGCCGGAAACATGCTTAAATTGGGAGTAGATATAGTTGGCGGGCGCCACCGGCAGGGACATTCTGCCGGACCCAGAGGCGGTTAAAGCATAGCCAATATTGGGAAAGGACGAAGTCCCTGCAATCCTCATATCCTGCTCCTCATTTATATTTTCGGTATTTCCAAAAAATTGATTACCCTCTTTAATTGGGGCTTGTGAGAATAAGATAATATGACTATACTAATAACAATGCAGGTCCATGATGCTTCTATAACCAGGCTTATTGAACGGATTGGTGAACACTACCGGAGCAATATTTCCAACCGTTTTATCAGGCCCGCCCTGCTTCAGCTGCCCTTTGACAATCAATCCTGGGATATGATGGAAAGCCTTACCGAAAAACCCCCCACCCAGGCCATTCATCTGGACGAATTGTACCGGGAAATCATAGCCGCCGCCCATTTTGTGGCGCTGGCCCGGCGGGAACTGCCTTCGATTCGCGGACGCGTAATCCGATCGGACCAGGCTTCGGCGGAAAAGGTACTTCGGGAAATGGCGGTGAACAATTTTGCTTCGAACCTTCAGGTTTTTGCCGATTTGGTAAACGAACTTTTTGTAAAACTTGTGGATGCCGACAAGGCCGATGCCAAGGGCCATATACCCCTCTATAACAAGATGCCGGAACTGTCTAATGTTGGCCGCCTTCTGATTGGCAGTTAAAAATTCCCCTTATTTAACGTTCCAGCGATATCAATAGGGTCTTTGGGTCCAGTTTGACCGCCAAGTGTTCCAGTTCCGCCGTATTCCGGTCCTTGGAAGCAGTAAGCGCCACATGATCTGCCTTTGGTTCCAGGACGATGACCACGTCCAGCAGGTCCAAATAATCCTTTAGCGCCAAGGGTATGTTCTTTTTATCGAAGTTGTTTCCATTAACATTGCAGGAATACCAGAAGGAAAGTCCCATCTCTTCTGCAGCGGCTTTTACCGCTTCCATCCGCCCCCGGTCGGTCCGGGCAAAGTCAAAGCCGTCGATGATGATTGAACCGGCCTTAAAGCCCCCCTCTATGATAAGGGCTCTTAGGCTTTTTAGGATCTGATCCCCCGTTACTCCGTCCTGGTTAAAATTAAGGAGGACCCGGTTTTTTACCACTTCGTTCTTTACATCCACGGCATGATCGAGACTCTTCTTTTTGATGAATTCATTAAAAATATCCTCGTACCAGGAAAGGACATAATCGGTATGCTGGGTAAAGGACACATGGATCACCTTTTCGTTTTGGAGCAGTTTGTCCAGGGCAAGCTGTACCAGCACCGATGTTTTGCCAATCCCGGCGGGCGAAGCGATAATACCGATTTCTCCGGCCCTTAATCCGCCATGAATAGATTTTTCGAAAATGCGCACCGGGCTGCGCTGAATCAGTTCTTCCTTAATCATTGTAAAACTCCTGGTTTATTTTTGTTCCCGCTTCCGTTTTTCCGTAAAGTCCTTGATCAGCGTTTCGCTGATGCCCGCCGGTACCTTGCTGTATTTTTCGAATTCCATGGTGAATTCCGCCTTGCCCTGGGTCAGGGATCGGAGTACTGTGGAATAGCCGAACATTTCGCTCAAGGGAACTTCTGCTTCCACCCGGGAAAAAGTTCCGTCCTCGGTAGAAGAGGATATGATCCCCCGGCGCTGATTAATGGAAGCAAAAATATTTCCCTGGAATTCCGTGGGGCCTTCGACGGAAACTTTCATGATTGGTTCCAGTATGCAGGGTTTGGCTTTGCCGTAGGCTTCCCGGAAAGCGCCGATGGCCGCCGACTGGAAGGCAATATCCGAAGAGTCCACCGGATGGCTTTGACCGTCGTTGATCACGCAGCGGATGTTGACGATGGGAAAGCCTATTAGACTGCCCTTCTTGGCGGCCTCTTTAAAGCCCTTATCGCAGCTGGGAACATATTCGGTGGGGATCGATCCGCCCTTGATGTTGTCCACAAACTCATAGTCCCCTTCGGTCCAGGGTTCCATGTAACCCGCCACCCGTCCGAACTGGCCGGAACCGCCGGTTTGCTTTTTGTGGGTATAGTTGAATTCCGCCCGGGCGGTAATTGTCTCCCGGTAGGCCACCTGGGGCATACCGGTGTCTACTTCGCATTTGTATTCCCGGCGCATCCGTTCCAGGTACACTTCCAAGTGGAGTTCCCCCATACCCTGGATGATCGTTTCGTTGGATTCGCCGTCCACAAAGGTCCGGAAGGTGGGGTCTTCCTTGGTAAAGCGATTCAGCGCCTTGGCCATCTGATCGGCGCTTTTTTTATCCTTAGGATTTACCGCCAGGGAAATAACCGGCTCGGGAACATACATGGATGACATGGCATAGTTAAGGCCTCCGCCGCAAAAGGTATCTCCGCTGGCGCACTCAATGCCGAAAAGGGCCACAATGTCGCCGGGGGATCCTTCGCTGATGTCTTCCATATTGTCCGAGTGCATCCGCACCAGCCGGCCCACCTTAAACTTTTTTCGGGCCCGGGTATTTATAAGCTCATCTCCTTTTTTCAGAGAGCCCTGATAAATACGCACATAGGTAAGCTGACCGTACTGGCCGTCTTCCAGTTTAAAGCCCAAGGCCACGGTGGGGTTATTTTCGCTGGTACTTAATTCTTTTTGTTCTTCGTTTTTGTCCAGGTCCAGGGCAAAATTCTTTACTTCCGTAGGATTGGGAAGATAATAGCCCACCCCGTCCAAAAGAAGCTGAATGCCCTTATTTTTATAGGCGGAGCCCATCATTACCGGAACAAATTTTTCTTCCAGCGCAGCCTTGCGGATCACCGAGCGGATCAAATCTTCTTCCACCGTTTCACCGCCCAGGAATTTTTCCGCCAATTCATCGCTGAACATAGACACTGCATCGATCAGTTCTTCCCGGTACTTTTCTGCATCCGCTTTAAGGTGGGCGGGAATTTCCGCATGGCGAATTTCCGTTCCCGCTTCTCCGTCAAAGTACACTGCCTTCATGGTTATAAGATCCACCACTCCTTCCAATTTGTCCTCAAGGCCGATGGGAATCTGGATCATCCCCGCATTAAGGCCCAGTTTTTCCCGAAGTTGATTTTTTACTTTAAAAGGATTGGCCCCGGTCCTATCGCATTTGTTAACAAAGGCAATCCGGGGCACATGGTAACGTTTAAGCTGACGGTCCACGGTAATGGACTGGGACTGAACTCCTCCCACTGCGCAAAGGACAAGGATCGCCCCGTCCAGGACACGCAGGGATCGTTCCACTTCGATGGTAAAGTCCACATGGCCGGGGGTATCGATCAGGTTAATCGTGTAATCCTTCCATTCAACCTGGGTCGCAGCGGATTGGATCGTAATGCCCCGCTCCCGTTCAAGTTCCATGTGATCCATGGTAGCCCCCACGCCGTCCCTGCCCCGGACTTCGTGGAGAGCGTGAATTTTGTTGCTGTAAAAAAGTATGCGTTCAGAAAGGGTAGTTTTCCCCGAATCAATATGAGCGCTGATCCCAATATTCCGCATCCTGGTGATGTCGATGCCCATTAGTTCTCCTTAGGTGTTAGTCATCATTTGGTATTATATACAAAGTTTTCCGTCAATTTCAATAGGATAGCATTAAAAAGCTGAAAAAAGCACGGTAAAAAAACAGTAAATGGATTTTTTCACAGTTGGATTCTCCAGCTTATCGTATATTCCCATTTTTCTGGATAGTTTGGGGTCGCTGCTTTTAGAGTAAGACGGCTCTTTTTTCCCCGGATCGAAACAGAAAATGAGGTTTCCCAGATACCATCCTTTGGGGCAGTTTTTTCGTAAGCCGCCCTGGTGGACATTTGTACGGTAAAGGATCCCTTTTTTTTGATGCCCTTGGATACCCCAAGCCTGGAAGAATTTTTTATCCCTGGGCCGGCTTTGCGAAAAACCTGAATACTGTAGGAAAGGCTCTGGGAAAAGCGGTATGAATTAAACTGATAACTCTTTTCCTTTATGCCGGTTAGCTTTCCCTCACTGACCGAATTGACCGGCCCCAGTTTAAACGCCGCCATGGATCCGGCGGAATCCAGCGTTTTTTTTTCGTCCCTGCCATCCCGGTTCAGAAAAAATGAAAAACGGGTAAGCCCAAAGGCGGCGGCGTTTGCCGGAAACCGGTAATAGAGCTCTCCCGACATACGGTTAAAATTCTTTGTAATGGCGGCAAAATCATCCTGGGCCCCCGGACCCCGAACCAGGGTGCTCACCCGGAAAAAGGCTGTTTTTTTGCCCCGCCGTTCCAGCCGGGCTGCGGCCCGGAGCCCTGATCCTGGAACGCCGCCGGCGCTGTCCACATAGCGGCTTCCCGCCCCGTCCAGGGCCAGGGAAAATCTCCAGGGTTTGTCTCCAAAACGCAGTCCCAGGCTGCCGTAATAATCCTGTCCAAAAGCAAAGGTTTCCGAATGGGCAATATCCGCCGCCAAACCGAAGGCGGGTACGGAAAAAGCCGCCGCCCCAGCAAAAAGCCGGGTGTCCCGTTCAGGCAGGGCAGGTTTTTCGTTAAACCAGGTAGAAGATTTCCGTTCTGCCAGGGTCCGCTCGGTGTAAAAACCTTCCAACCGGAATTTTTTTTTGCCCAAGGCGTAGCCGGCACCGCCGCCAAAGGCCCTAGCCCGTTCTTCAGCATCGTTGGCCGCAAAGGAAACAAAGCCTTGGATCGTTCCAGGCCCCAAGGAAAACCTGGGACTTTCCAGATAGGCGTAACCCTGGGGTACAGCGGTGGAGGACGGAGCGGTTTTTAAGTCCGCCGAAGTAGCCGCCCGGGCTTCTTCGTAGGGCACTCCCCGGGTCCACACATTGCGGATTCGGGCGGGAAGGCCATAATTGTCCAGTACTCCGTAAAGCAGCCGTGAATCGGTACTCAGGTGGTACAATCCAAAACCCGGCTGGGTAAAAGCTTTGCCGGAAGTTTCTCCGTCAAAACTTTCGGTAAAAGCTTCGACACCAGCCGCAGGCCGCCGATCCAGCACCTCCAGCCGCAGCGCCAGGTTTACTTTGGGGATGGTGAGGGTAAAGGCAAAACGATCGGTAAGGTTATGCCTGCTTTCCCAGGCGCCGGTCCAAAGGAATTCGGGAACCAGTATCGGATCGGATACATCTGCCCGTTGCACAACCCTTTGTTGTGCAAATGAAATTGGCATAGATACCACCGAAAAAAACAGAAGGGACGAGAACAGGGTTTTCATACCCCTTATAGGGCAGTATTATTCAGAGCACTTGTATTTTGTTGAATAAGTTTATCAAAACAATTCACCAAAATTGTTCAATTGTGCGTAATTGCAGGTAAAGTATTTCATTCACAGGAAGACTGATGCGGTGTTTTTTTCCAAGTTCCAGCAGGGTAAGACTGAACATTTCTACTTCTGTTTTTCTTCCCGCAAGAACATCCTGGCACATGGATGTAAAACTGCCGCCATCCATAAGGTTTATGGTCTTAAAGATACGCTCTATGTCTTCTTCATTTAAATCTATATTTTCAGCGTTGGCAATGGTAATTACTTCGCGCATGGCCTTTTCTATAAGAAGATGAGCTTCGTAAATTTCCCCAGGACTGCCCTTATTCATGACTGTTTTGTAAGGCAGCTTAAGCACTGCCGTTACTTGGTTAACTCCCGTGTTAAACATGAACTTGTACCAAAGGGCCCGTTTCATATTTTCTTCCAGTTTAAAACTTACGCCGGTACGGGTAAAAAAATCTGCTATTGTTTGTTCCCTTTCTCCGTTTTTGCCTTCTCGATCGCCAAAGTGGATAACACCTTTCCGGCTGTAGGTGGTTTCTTCTCCTTTATGAAGAGCGTCTATTTCGATGATCATGGCCAGAGGAAGGCGTTCCCTGCCGAGGCGCTGTCCGATTGTTTCTTCGCTGGAGATACCATTTAGGAGGGAAAGGATAATGGTATCTTTGCCCACCGATGGACTTATGTCTTCGATAATTTGATCGAGGTGATAGTTTTTGCAGGCCACGATGATAAGGTCTGCCTTTTCCCCTTCGCTAAAACGGAAATTCAGCCCTTCGCCGTTTACCTTTAGGCCGTTTTTCCGGTAACGGGCCAGCCGATCCCCTTTTGCAAGGATGGATACACAGTCTGGGTTAAATTTGTATAATGTTTCTGCTACGGAAAGGCCGACTGCTCCCGCCCCTGCGATTAATACAGAATTTATGGGCATTTTATCCTCTCAGAACCATTATTGTCTTTTTTGTAATGATTGACAAGAAACAGCAAATAAAGTATGCCGGAGAAAATGAAAAACGAAATGTTTTTGGGACGGTTAATTTTTTTACTCTGGGAAAGGCTTTTTAACAATGAGCGGAAACAATTATAAAACAGTATTTTTGTATTCATTTGCAGGTTTGGGATTATTACCCGCTTCAATTATTGCAGGTTTAGTGTGGGATTTATTTGGTCAGTCAGTTTCGTTTATTTTTGGCGGAGCATTGACATTTATAACCAGTGCCGGTGTATTTATTCTATCGTCAAGGAAGGGAATCATCTTCAGTCGTGTTTTGGGGCAGAAAGAGTAGTTCTTCCATGGTTAATTCACGAGCTTCTGCCTGGTCTTGAGTTACTGGTTCGTCAGGCGCGCCAGCTTCCTTTTCAGTTTCTGCCATTATATTTCCACGTTTAAAATATACTAGATATGTTTGCTTGTCAACAAAAAAAGAAAAAAAGTTCCGCAATGTACCAATAATTGAGGGAATGATATATTGAAGAGACTCATGAGAGATCCTGCTCCTTTTTCCCGCCGGATGGTTTTGTTTGCCGCTTTCCGGTATTCCATTCCCGTGCTTTTGGGCTATGCGGCTATCGGGGTTGCCTTTGGTCTTATGCTTTTCGGGATAGGGTACCCCTGGTGGCTGACCCTGGTCATGAGCCTGTGGATGTACGCCGGGGCTGGCCAGTTCATTGCCGCGGGACTTCTTGCTGCGGGGACAACCCTCTGGGAGGTATGCCTTGTACAACTGGTAGTGAACGCCCGGCATATTGCCTACGGTCTTTCCATGCTCAGCCGTTTTAGAGGTTTTGGTCCCCTTAAGCCCTATATGATCTTCTCCCTAACCGACGAAACCTTCGCCCTCCTTTCGTCTCTGCCTGATAAGGCGGGTCCCTATGCGGATGATAAGGAAAAACGGCAGCTTTTTATGTTCTATGTGGCCCTTTTAGACCAGTGCTACTGGGTCAGCGGTTCAGTTATGGGCGCGTTGGCGGGGACCCTTATCCCCTTTGATATGAAGGGCGTTGGCTTTGCCCTAACCGCCCTCTTTGTGGTTCTTATGATTGAGCAGATTAAGAGGATAAAAACCCCGGGGGTGTTTATCGTTTCTGCCGCCGCGGCCCTGCTGGGGGTATTCCTCTTTCCCGGCAGGATTTCCCTTTTGGCGGCCCTGGCCCTGGCTCTAATCCTTTCGCCCTTTACGGAAAGGAAGGGGAGGGGAACATGAGCAATCCTGGCGAAACCCTCTTCCTGATCTTTGCCATGGGTGCGGTGATCTTTTTTTGCCGGGCCTTTCCCTTTTTGTTTTTTTCCGGATCTGAAACACAGAAAAAACCGGAAGGGGCGGCCCCTTCCCCAAGAGTCCGCGGGATAAGCAGGGCGGTTTTTTTCAGATTTGTGGAAAAAACCGTTCCGCCGGCAGCCATGACGGTACTGGCCTTCAATTCTCTGGGCACTCCCTTTTTGGACAACTGCCGGGACGGACTTTTGATATTGATCGCTTCGGTGTTTACCGCCTTGATACATCTATGGAGGCGGAATCCCCTTATCAGCATCTTCGGGGGAACCGCTTTTTACATGATTTTGACAGGGACGATTGTGTAAGGCAGCAAACTGTGTTGACCAATAAGTCCAATATATTCAAATATGAACGGGACTTTTTGTTGAGATTTTTCCAAAACTTCAGTTTTTGAAAAGGCTCAGTTTTGTACAATTACGGCATGCAAAACCAGGGGAACATTACCGGTATTGGCGATACTGTGAGTTTCGCCGCTGACGGTGATCATCACATCTCCCTCGGTAATGGGTTTTTCCGTACCGTTGTCGTTTACTGTACCGTTTCCCTTAAGGATGACGAAAAATTCCGTTTCGTCCGTGTGGGAATGGGGGCCGATGGAAGCTCCCGGTGGCAGGGTTAGTTCTGCCAGCATATTGGTATTTTTCTGAACCCTCTTTCCTTCCACCAGGTGGAGGAAATTGACGGTACCATTACCCCCCCGGGCTTTTTCCCGCGCCTCGGTCCTTAGCTCATTCCGGTGACATAGCATAATCCGCTCCTTTTATAAGGGTTATTCTTTATAGTATAATACAAATATGAAGCGAGTAGAAGGATATCTTCCCCAGACTGCGGTAAAGGTATACCGGACACTGCTCATCATTGCTGCGTTGCTGGCGGTTATTCTGATCACGGGTACCATATACGGTTTTGTTAAGCGGGGAAAAAGCGCCGTACCTCCGGCTCCATATGGTACAACTTCCGGAGCCGAGGGACAAAGTATTTTTTCCGGCTTGGGCAAACTGCGGATTCCTACGGCGGATCCGGACCCGGATACGCTGATTATTTCCATAGCCTTTCCCTATAACAAAAACGATCGGCCCTTTTCGGAAGAACTCGCTTCCCGCATTTCCTGGTTTAAAACCGTAATCAACGATTATTTTGGGACCCTTACCGCAGAAGAATTTGACGCCCTGGACATTGATATAACCAAAACAGAACTATTAAAACGTTTTAATTCAGAACTGCGCCTTGGACAGATACGGGAATTATATATAGATAATTTTATACGCCTGTGAAAAACTCAATCTATGAGGAAAAGATATGGCTATCAAAGCCAGCCGCATCAAGGGCAGAATGGGATATTGAGAATATGCTGATTGTCTGCCGGCATAACACTGAAAAAACCGGGGGACCACTAAGCAGAACTTTTTTAAAAACTGAAACCTTGAAAAGTTTTAGTTTGCTTAGTTCCGCTTATATCCCTTAATCTCCTGACGTATCTTTTCCGCCAAGGCCGCCCTGGGAAGCCGTACCTGTTCCATGGAATCCCGGTAACGCAGCGTTACCGTCCCATCGTCCTTGGACTGATAATCAACGGTTACGCAGAAGGGTGTCCCCGCTTCGTCCTGGCGGCGGTATCGGCGGCCTATGGCACCGGCCTGATCATAATCGGTGGTAAAATCTTCTTTTAACTCGTTCCGTATATCCTGGGCCAATTCGGCCAGGCCGTCTTTTTTCATTAACGGAAGTATGGCAGCGGTAATGGGAGCCACCGCAGGGTGGAAGCGCAGCACTGTCCTCCAATCATCCGCGGAACCTTCGGTTTCGCCGGTATTTTTTTCTAAAGCAACCTTTTCTTCGTCGTAGGCGTCGCAAATCAGCATGAGCAGGGTCCTGGTAAGGCCCGCCGAGGTTTCGATGATAAAAGGAATGTAACGGTCGTTGTTGTTGTCCTGATCGATGTATTGTAAATCCTTGCCGGAATATTCGGTATGCCGGGTAAGATCGTAATTGGTCCTGTTGTGAATTCCTTCCAGTTCCCGCCAGCCCATGGGGAAGAGGTATTCAATATCGTATGCGTCCTTGGCGTAGTGGGCTAGTTCGCCCGGGCCGTGCTGGTGCCAGCGCAGATGATCCATTTTTACGCCTAATTTTTCGTAATAGGCCCAGCGGCGTTTTTTCCATTCGTTAAACCAGTCAACGTCGGTGCCGGGTTTTACAAAGTACTGCATTTCCATTTGCTCAAATTCGCAGGTCCGGAAGATAAAATTTTTGGTAACAATTTCGTTTCGAAAGGCCTTGCCTATCTGGGCAATTCCGAAGGGGATTTTCATCCGGCTGCTCTGAATAATGTTTTTGTAATTTACATAAATCCCCTGGGCAGTTTCAGGCCTCAGGTAGATGAGGCCCGCATTGTCCTCAGTAGGGCCGATGTGGGTCTTGAACATCAGGTTGAATTTACGGGTATCGGTAAGCTCCCCTCCGCATTCGGGACATATCTTTTTTTTCAGGTTTTCTTCGGGGATCATGTCCGTCCGGAACCGGTTTTTGCATTTTTTACAGTCCGCCAGGGGATCGGTAAAATTTTCCACATGGCCTGAAGCTTCCCATGTCCGGGGATGCATCAAAATGGCCGCATCCAGCCCGACAATTTCATCATGGAGCTGGGTCATTTCTTTCCACCAATTCGCCGCAATACGGTTCTTTAATTCAATTCCCAAAGGACCGTAGTCCCAGGCGCCGTTCTGACCGCCGTAAATTTCGGAAGACTGAAAAACAAAGCCCCGGCGCTTGGCAAGGGAGGTGATTTTTTCCATTGATGCAGGACCCTGGTATTCAGTCAATTCGGCCATAAAAAAGCTCCTCAACAAAAAGTGTTTTTCCAGTATAATAAAAAGAATGAATTGTACCAACCGTCTTGCAGCGCTGGGCGCTGCTGTCCCTGAATTGCTTCTGCCCAAAAAAGAAATTGATCTTGCCAAATGGGCAGTCATCGCCTGTGATCAACATACCCAGAACCGATCCTACTGGGAACAGGCCCGATCCATTGCAGGAGACAGTCCGTCTACCCTCAACCTAATCTATCCCGAAGTATATCTGGAAGAACCGGTGTGCTCCGCGGATCGAACAAATGTGAATGATAGTTCCACTCCGGGCAGGGAAGAAAGAATAGCCGCCATTCATCGCACCATGAAGGAATATCTTAATGAAGATATTTTTTCCCCTCCCCAGAAATCTTTAGTCTATGTGGAGCGCGACACTCCTTTTCATCTGTCAAGGAGGGGACTTGTAATCGCCTTAGACCTGGAAGATTATAATTGGAATGCCGGTTCTGCACCACCCCTAAGTCTGATCCGTCCAACAGAAGGAACTGTAGCCGAAAGGCTGCCATCCCGGATGGAAGTTCGCCGGAGCGCTCCCCTGGAAACACCTCATATCCTTGTTTTGATTGATGATGAAGAAAACGCCCTGCTCCCAGCCCTGGGTGAACGGGCCAAAGGCAGAGACTCAGCGCTTTACGATACGGAACTTATGCTTGATTCAGGCAGGGTCCGGGGCTGGAAACTGGACAAAGAAGATGATTGGAACTGCCTCGCCGACGGTCTGAAAAAATTAACAGGACGCTCCTTGCATGGAACGAATCCTTTTCTCTATGCCGTGGGGGACGGCAACCATTCTCTGGCAGCGGCAAAAGGTGTGTGGGAAGAATATAAAGCTGCCAATCAGAGTGAGCAAAATTTGATGAGTCACCCCGCCCGCTGGGCATTGGTGGAGCTGGTAAACCTCTACGATCCTGCGATGAGCTTTGAACCGATACACCGCCTGCTTTTCGGCACTGATGCCGCCGCCGTGCAGCAAAGGCTTTTACACTTATCCGGTTACCGCTGCCGTAAACTCGGCAGTTTGCCGGAGTTAACGGGACTTGTTCAAGATGGGCAATGCTGCTTGCTGCGCTTAGGGCTTATCTCCCAAAGAGGCTGTTTTTTAATTGAAGCCGATCCTGTTCCGCTTGCTGTCGATACGCTTCAACCGTTATTGGACAGCATGATAGAAGAACAAAAAGGCATAGTTAGCCTTGATTATATTCATGGCAGCGAAGAACTGTTTCGCCTAGTAGTCAAACCAAATCCAGGTGAACCGGCAAACAATGCCGTGGGAATATTGCTTCCGCCTTTTCGCAAGCAGGGTCTTTTTGAAACCATTGCAAAACGGGGACCTCTGCCCCGAAAAAGTTTTTCCATGGGGGAATCTGAGGAAAAACGTTTCTATTTGGAGTGTAGAAGATTATTTGGCTGATGAATTATGTCTGTAATACAAGGTGCCAGAAAAAATGTATAGTTAAGAATTCTCTTAAATCAGCATCAAAGAATCAGCAATTTTACCTTTACCGGCGAAGAGACTTGAACTCTTACATCCTCGCGGACAGCAGATTTTGAGTCTGCCGTGTCTACCATTCCACCACGCCGGCAAAAGCACGGCGTCAAGCCGTGTTTCTATAATACTGTAACACGCGTCGGCATCCGGAAGATGCCTCCGCTTCTATTTCATTTCCACATCCATCTTGGACTGAAGGTTTTTTTGCATATAGGTTCTGATTTTTGCCCGCACCGAGGGTTCCAGTTTTTGGGTAAAAACAAGAACATAAATCTTGGTATTGTCATCCGTGCGGGATCCGAAAACAATTCCTTCCGCTTTTAAAAGGGCGCTCTGAAGCTTTATCTGCATATCGGACACAATGGAGTTTTTTTCCAGCTCCACTTCCTGGGAAAAAACGCAGGAAAGACCTACTACGCTGATATCCCAGATATTGCCGGTAATATAGGTGCCGTTTATGCCAATATTGATCGTAGTCATGGTTTCGCTGCGAGTATCGGCCCGGATGTACTTGCGCCGGCCCTTGGCTTCGGCAGCTTTAAGGATGCTCAAGAGGGTTTGTACGACCTTGTCTTTTTCTATCTTAACGGGAACAAATCCGCAGGGAACCTTAATCGTGTCATGGTAAAGCTTCCTGGCTTCCTCATTATTGGTGTTGGAAAGAACCCCCAGCGAAATGTTTTTGGTTGCCTCATCTGACAGAACAGAGCGGATCCATTCCTCCCATTTTTTTGCCGAAAGGACTTCATCAATACAGGCAAAAACAATGGAATTGGGGTGATTCTTCAGTACCTTCTTAAGTTTGTCTTCACTTTTGGCTATGTAAACTTCATGTTCCTGCTGGACCAGTTCGGCAACAATTTCATTCTGCATGAAAACCGACGGGTGGACAAAAAAAATCTTTTTTCCCAGTATCGCAGGATCAGCCATATACTTTATAGTATTCAAATGACCGGAAAAAGTCCAGCACAACTATTACGGCAGCCTGGCATGGTTTTTGCTGCCTTGGCCCTTTCCATTTTTCTAAATTCGGGCTGTAAAAAAATTGCCGGGCCTGGGGCGCAGGCCGAATATGTTCTGGGTACCTACTGTCGTATTGACCTTTTTGAAAACGGGAACGGCGAACTCTACAACAGGCTTTTTTCCCGACTTGCGGAACTGGACCGCCTTTTAAGCGCCAACCGGGACGATTCGGAGCTGGCCCAGGTGAACCGGAACGCCGGGTTGGAACCGGCATCGGTTTCTCCGGAATTGTTGGCGGTTTTGGAGCGTTCCCTTTATTTTGCCGAAATTTCCGGCGGAGCCTTTGATCCAACCGTGGGCCCCCTGGTAAAACTCTGGGGTATCGGTACGGAAACTCCCCGCATCCCCCCAGAGGAAGAAATCCGTGTCGCCCTGGACCTGGTCAACTGGCGGGATCTGGAAATAACCAGGCAAAACGGCGGAACAGCGTTCCTTAAAAGGCGTGGTATGGCCCTGGATTTGGGAGCCATCGCCAAGGGCTATGCGGCAGATGAATTGGCGGAGATCCTCCGGAAAGCGGGGATACCCAGGGCCATAATCGATCTGGGGGGGAATGCCTATGTGTGGGGAACCAAGAATGGCGGCGATCCCTGGAGCATTGGGGTACAGGATCCCATGCAAGAACGGGGAAACTATGCGGGAATTTTGAAGCTGGGGAACAGTGCCTCAATAGTAAGTTCCGGAATCTATGAGCGATACTTTACCGAAAACGGCAGACGCTGGCACCACATTATGGACCTAACAGAAGCCGGGGGCAGGCGGGGTTATCCGGCAGAAAACGGCCTCTTTTCCACCACGGTTATACTCACTTCATCCATGGATGCCGATGCCCTGTCCACCGCCTGTTTTGTTCTGGGATACGAAAAAGGTCTTGCCCTGGCAAGGGCCAACGGAGCGGAGATCCTCTTTATATTTGAAGACAAAACGATTCGCGGGAGCCCTGGAGCCCTGGAGGCCTTTTCTCTTACCGGGGATTACCGGATACCATAGCTGCCATTGACATATTCTATTTTTGCATGGTAGAATGATTGTTCCGGAGTTGATCTTAGTGCCAGGTGCCGGTTTCCAGCGTTTGGCTTAATTATAGGAGTTTTTCCCATGAAACGGACTTATCAGCCCAGTAAGGTAAAAAGGAACCGAAAATTTGGTTTCCGGGCAAGGATGAAGACCAGGGGAGGGCGGCTTGTGTTAAAACGCCGCCGGGCCAAAGGGCGCTACAAACTTAGCGTTGCAGACGAAAAAAAACCCTATTAGAGATCCAAGCCAAAATCTTCCGCCAGGCCAAGAGCCGGCCCCAGGGCCGTCCAAAGGCGAGGCAAGATTGAGGCGGCAGGAACATCTAAAGAGAAGGGTAACCATAACAGGGGTTTTTAAAAAAGGGCGGGTTGTCAGATGCTCCGGCATTAAGCTGTTTTTTCTGACCAATGGATTAGCCTGTAACCGTTTTGTTATTACCTTTGTACGAAAGTACGGAAATGCGGTGCGGCGAAACCGGGCCCGGCGGCTCGTCCGGGAATCTTACCGCCTGATGAAGGGAGAACTGGAAACCGGCTATGATTTGGTTTTGTTGCTCCACCCTGAGGGGGTCCCGCAAAGCGGTCCCCAAGAAACAATAAAAAGGGCAAACCGGCCAAAGGGATCTCTGGCGGAGAGTACCGGACAGTTACGGACCCTTTTTACGAAAGCGGGAATACACCGGAGAGTGTGATGAAAAGCATAGTTTTGTTTTTGATTTGGCTGTACCAGAAAGCGATTTCTCCCTACCTTAGGCCCCGATGCCGTTATTACCCAAGCTGTTCTGCTTATGCCTGGGAAGCGGTACAAAGGTACGGCGCATGGAAGGGTTCTTTTATGGCCCTAAAACGGCTTCTACGCTGCCATCCCTTTCATCAGGGCGGCTATGATCCGGTACTTTAATTAACAGGATTTTAAATATATGGAAAAGAATACCGTATTAGCAGTTACCTTAACGTTTTTAATTGTGATTGGCTGGTTCTTTATGCAGGCCAAATTCAATTCTAAACAAGCGGAACAAACTACTGCCCAGGATCAACCCCTGGCAGAACAGGAAGCTCCTGTTCTGCCCCAGGGCGGCCCAATTCAGCCTGGAATCATCAATCCCGTAATTCAATCCGCTGATGCCGGTTCCGCCGGTTCTGTAAACGCTGGAGGGAATCCCGAAGAAATTGGCGGCGAATTTGCTGCACAAGAACCGGAAATGGAAGAACGGGTTGTCATCGAAACGGATCTGATCCGGGTGGAATTTTCCAGCGTTGGCGGAGATATGGTTTCCTACCGGCTAAAGGAGCATAACGACAAGGGTGAGGTTGTAGAAATGATCCTCCCCGCTGTTAACGAAGACGGTACGACAAAGGAATCCCACGCCTTTACCACTGCCTTTGGCGGCAAAGAAGGGCAGCCCTTGGACGCTCATTTTCAGGTTTCAAGACCCACTCCGCTCTCGGTGGAATTTTCCAGGGATTTTTCCATAATCGGTTATCCGGGAACCCTTACCCTGATAAAGCGCTTTGAATTCAGAGACGGGGAATATATGTTCCAACTTTCCGTATCTATGGAAAGCACGTCCTCCATACCTTTTAATTTTGGTAATGCCGCATATACCCTGGGATTCGGCCCTCAAATCGGACCATCTTTTCAAAAGCTGGATAACCGTTATGAGTACCGGCAATACTACACCTTGGTCAATGGCAAGCGGAGCAATGCCAGAATGAACAGTGCCATCGATTCCCGCTTTACCTGGGCAGCCATTGCAGGCAAGTACTTTACCGCCATCGTTATACCGGACAATACCCTATATACTTTGTCCTTTTCCGACAAATCGGAGCCGGGAATCCCCGCTGTTTCCCGGATGCACCTCATCAGGCCCCCCTTGAATTCCGCCCGATCCGATGATGTGTTTTATTTTTATCTGGGACCAAAGAATCAGGAAAATCTTGGCCGCTATGATACGGGGGATAACAGCTTTAAACTTCGAGATCAGGACTTAAGCAAGGCTGCCAGCACCAGCGGCATCTTAACTCCTCTGGAATCGCTTCTTAAATGGCTCTTGTTATTCTTCTATAAATTAGTCCACAACTATGGAACGGCGATTATCCTTTTAACCTTGACGGTAAAACTCCTTACCTTTCCCCTGACCAAAAAAAGTTCCGAGGCCTCCATTAAGATGCAGACCCTGGCTCCCAAGATCAAGGAAATTCAGGCAAAGTACAAAGATAATCCAACCAAGATGAACGCCGAAATGGGAGCCCTCTATAAGAAAGAAGGTCACAACCCCATGTCGGGCTGCCTTCCTCTCTTGATCCAGATGCCCCTCCTTTTTGCTATGTACAACCTTTTTAACAACCATTTTGATTTGCGGGGGGCCATGTTCATTCCCGGCTGGATACCAGATCTTTCCCTCCCCGAATCGGTGTTGGACTTCGGTTTTTCCCTGCCCCTCCTGGGATGGGAAAGCCTCCGGATCCTGCCCTTTATTTATGTAGGTTCCCAGCTGCTCTATGGTTTTGCGACCCGGACTCCAGAACAGCAGGGCAACTCTACCATGAAGATGATGATGTACGCCATGCCGGTTATGTTTTTCTTTATCCTTTATAACGTGCCTTCGGGATTGCTGGTTTTCTGGATTTTTTCTAATTTGTTTACACTGGTCCAGCAGGTTGTATTGAATAAATATTTGGCTGGGAAAAGGGCCGCCGTCGTGGTGGAAGGTGAAAAACCGCCAATCATTGCCCCCCGGCATAAAAAGAAACACTGAAAGTGAGGTATTCGTTATGATATATGAATTTGAGGGCCGTACCGAAAAAGAGGCCATCGACAGGGCAGCGACGGAGCTGGGAATCGAAAAAGATGAATTTGATGTGGAGATTCTGGAAACCCAGCGTTCCGGCCTGTTCAAGAAGGGGCATGTAAGAATTCAGGTCCATACCGATGTTCCGGTCCAGGCAAAACCCCACAGTGATCAGAACGAAGAACGGCCCCGGCCTGTCAGGGCCGTACAGGGATCAACGGATGACTTTGAAAAAACTATGGTTTCCTTTGTGGAAGGTCTTATTGAGCGCATGGGTTATGCGGGGAAGGTTTCTGTCCTATACCGGGAAGAAGGCAAGCTGGGACTGAAAATCGAATCAGAACATTCTTCTATTTTGATTGGGAAAAAAGGAAAAAATCTCGATGCTCTCCAACTCTTGGCTAACATCTATGCGGGCAGACAGGGCCGGGAGGATATGCGAATCATCCTGGACAGCGAAAACTACCGCATTCGCCGGGAAGAATCCCTGGTCCGGCTCGCCTATACCGTAGCAGACCGGGTCCGGGAAAACAGAACCTCGATCCTTCTGGAGCCGATGAACCCATTTGACCGCCGCCTTATCCACACCACCCTGAACGACATCTCAGATGTGGAAACCAAAAGCGAAGGAGAAGGCCTGTACAAACAGGTACGGGTGTATTACCGGGGATATCGGTAAGGCGCAATTTTTTACAGCAGCCGTGTTTTATCAACCTTCATCTGCCTTGGCGCTCCCTGTTCAGAATGAGTACGATGGGTAGATGATCCGAAAGGCCGCTGCCCGTTCTGGGATTGTAGGAATAGGGAAGGCCCGCCCCATTGGTAAAGGGCGGTTCTGCCAAGACACGGAACTGCCCGTATTCCCAGCCCGATGTTATGCGCTGCGTAAACAGGGCGGCATTGATCAGAAAATGATCAATAGTCTCCCAGGTGTCTTTATAGTAGAAAGAACCTTGATTTTCTTGATGGCTGCCGCCCTGCCAGCTGGATTCCCGATCCCCCAATGATTTTTCCATTTCCAGCCAGGGTGAGTAGAGTGCCGCCGTGGTTTCGGAGAAATGATCCGTCCGGGGCGGTTTTTGTCCGCTTAAAACAAGGAAATCTCCGAAACCTGATGAAGCGGACCTTGTCGGAACCTTTTGGATCAGGGCAGCTGCTTCGCCGGTATCAGGAAGGAGGGCGCAGGGGTAGGCTTTCCCAATTCGGATGAATTCATCGTAGTTTTCATTCAGATCCCCTAGGATAATAACCGGGATCTCCGGATTTTTCACAGCAATTTCCCCAAGCCGCCGGACAATAAGGGCTGCCGCGGAACGCCGCAAGGCTTCGGTTTTTCTTTCTCCCCCCAGCTTGGACTTCCAGTGACAAACCATGAGTACCAGTGGTCCGGATCCGGTATCGGCCCAAACCTCCGCCACCGGCCGGGGAATACTGCCCTCGGAGGAATGGATCGAATGAACTCTGGTTTCCGTCAGCGGAAGCCTGCTCAGCACTCCCATGCCGACGGGGCTGTCCGGGGCGCTGGCGAAGAATGTCCAGTAGTAGCCAAGATTCGAGCATTCCGCCAGGTTCTGGATTACCGCAGCATTTTCCACTTCGATCAAAGCCAGAATATCGGGATTAAGCGAATCGCTCTTGAGCGCCCCGATAATACCATTCAGCCTGGCCCGGTATTTTTCTTCGTTCCAGCCGGCACTGTTTTTAAATTCATCATACTCAAAACCATTATCGCTGCCGTCAAACAAATTCTGCACATTCCAGCTTGCAATGACAAGCCGTTCCGCTTTGGTCTCCGGTTCAAAAGCCGAACAACCCCAGAGGAACAGCACCAAAACAGCCGTATATATTCGATAAAGATTTTTCATTATAAAACCTCCTAATGATCATAGAGGCGAAAGATATTTGCCCTGCTTTAATGGGAGAAGGGTTTGTAGAAAAGGACACCTGACTGCATACCGCATAACGTTCCGGCTGTTTTATTTATTGCGTAAAATACCATCTATTTCTTTTTCAAGGCATGATAATATAAATTTCTTTTTGTTTTGTATTTCGAGTTCTTGATCTAAAGGGATTTTCTTTTTATCTTGGAAAAACATTAAAGGATCAACATCAAGGGCTTTTGCTATTCTTTCTATTGTAGATAATTTTGGAATGTTTTTGTAAATTTCCAGCAGCCCTATATAACTGGTTGCCGTATTACAGGCTTCGGCCAATTTTTCCTGCGAAATTCCTTTTTCTTTTCGTATACGTTTAATATTATCTATTACCAGTCTTTCCAAATACATAGTTATATTATTATTGATATAATTGACAGAGGTTTATTGACAAATATAATATAAGAATATATTATATTTGATATAAATTCTGATTTGATTGTTAGAATTTATATCAAATATCCTAGGTTTTTATAAATATGTATAAAAAAAGATACATTAAAATCTAGGTACAATTAATTCAAGAGGAGAAAAATTATGAAAAACAAACGGCTATGGTTGGGATTATTGGCAATGACATTTGTCTTTTGCTGTACTTTAACATCATGTTGGTCTACAGGAACTGCGCGTGAAACAATTCCTAGAACAGCAGTAACTTTACAAAGGGTTAGATCGACTATTATGCCGGATTTACCTATGCAAATTTTTGTTGATGATAATCCCCATGAACTTGCAAATGGTGCTACAACAACGATTCTTGTTAATAATGGCGATCATATGGTTTATGCTGTTCTAGGAGATGTTGAAAGCAGGTCAATTCGATTTACTGCAAAGTCCCAGACAATTACTATTAATGCTGCACCAAGAGAAAGATTACTTCTTGGGACTGAATTAACTATAGAGGTTAAGTAATTGAAACCCAATTAACATCTATACAAAGTATTTTTGACAAAATGTCAAAATACTTTGATTAAAGCAGGAAAAACAGCTATGCCCTATAGATAATGACGGGGAGAGCAAGGCAGCGGCGGGTGATCTGACAGCCAGGAGGATCCTATGGATGCGGCATATCTGTTTTATGAGCGGGAAAATGTTTCTATTCCCATGATGGATTTTGATCCACCTCTGTTTAAACGGCTTGCTGGCTTTGGCCGCTGGGACAGACAAAACAGCCGGTTTATCCTGCGGTATCGCCTAAAGGCCGAACAGTACCGGATCATTTTTGCTGATCGCCCTTATATAGAAGTAAAAAAGGATCTGGCGGCGATCAACGGCTTTTTTGAACGACCCTGGCCCGGCAGATTGGCGGCGGCGGACAAGTTGAGCAAAACGGATCGCACCTGCCTGGTTTCGAGTATTCCTCCACCGGAAAGGTTTTCCCTTTTTTGGGTGGAAAGACTTAAAGAGGAGCTCCATTCTCGAAAGTACAGTTCAAAAACCATCAAATCGTACCTGCATTTTAACCGTGATTTTTGCCGGATTGTAAAAAAACCGGTTGAGAAAATAACGGAGATGGATTTCAAGAAATATCTAAATTTTCTTGATACCGTAAAGGATATGTCTAGTTCGTCGATGAACCTTGCCATCAGCTCCATCCGGTTTTTTTACAACAATGTGATGGGCAGAAATTTTGCCCGCGACCAATACCGCCCCCGTCAGGACAAACGCCTTCCGGGTGTCCTTTCGCGGGAAGAAATCGAAACGCTTCTTGACACGGAAAATAACCCCAAACACCGCCTCCTTCTGATGATGGCCTATTCGTCCGGTCTTCGGGTCAGCGAGGTCGTGGCCCTAAAAAAAGAACACATTGATTTTAGCCGGAAAACCCTGCTTGTCTATGGGGCAAAAGGCCGCAAAGACCGAATCACCATTTTGTCCGACCGGGCAGCCGCTTTTTTGCAGGAATACTGCCGGTGTTTCGACATCGCCAACTGGCTTTTCCCCGGCCAGGTTAATGGTCACATCAGGGTCAGAACCGCCCAGAACATTTTCGAAAAGGCAATCCAAAATGCCAAAGTCCAAAAGAACGTGTCGATTCACAGCCTACGCCACACCTTCGCAACTCACCTCCTTGAAAACGGCACCGATATCAAATACATCCAGATCCTACTTGGCCATTCCAACCTTCGCACAACCGAACGCTACACCCACATAGCCCGCCGGAGCATCCTCCGTATCCAAAGCCCCCTGGATGGGGGGCCGCATTAATATATGACGCAAAATAGGCAGTGAAAATAAAACGGAGCGTTAAAATGCGATTAGGTTAATCGGTAAAATAGAATTTGATGGCAGCAAGAATACTCGAATTAAACGGGAATACCGGTATTTTTTTGGTTGAATTGTAGTTACTGTATGGTGATGATTGTTGTTGTTGCGGTAATATGAGATCATTTTATTCGAATGACAGAACAAAGTCAATTTTTAACAAAACCTGACATTTTTACAAGTTGATTATAGATTGGAAGAGGTATTCATCTGATAACCAGCCTGGCAAAATACCAATATACTCCAAAAAAGGGGTTTTCTTGGTTTTTTTGATTGATTTTTAGGTAAAATTGTGTTGGATTTCATGAATTTCGCCTTAAATATATCTGATGCCGTTAATATGTGATCAATTAACAAAGGGAATAATTAGTTTTAAAATGAGAACAGTCAATCGACTAGGATATGGGGATAATATGTGTAATTCAGGCATGGGGAGTTATGCGAAATATGGGCTAAACTTGTTGGAAAATATATGAATATAAAAATTAAGTTATTGTAATAATATAAAAATTGGAATATTATGGTTTTATAATTTTTTTTGGAGGGCTAAATCATGGAAAATAATATATTTTTTGAAACATTAAAAAAAGAAGATATTAACCAATATTCAAATATGATTAATAATGTATTTGACGAATTTGTTGGAAAGGATTATTCTGAAGAAGGAAATAATATTTTTAAGGATTTTATTAAACCGAATAACATATTGGATAGATTTTCCAATAATCTAAATAAATATTTTGTTGCAAAATATAATAATGAAATAATTGGTGTGTTGGAAATAAAAAATAATGACCATATTTCATTGTTTTTTGTAAAAAAAGAGTTTCATGGACAAGGAATAGGTAAAAAATTATTTCAAAATTATATGGAAACAATAAAAGACAATAATGAAATTAAAATTATATCTGTAAATTCTTCAATATATGCGGAAAAAATATATTCCAAATTAGGATTTAATAAAACAAGTGAAATACATGAAAAATGTGGAATGAAAATTGTTACAATGGAATATAGAATATAAAAAATGGTGTACGCCCATACTTCGCATAACAAACGGTTAGCGCTTCGCCGCCTTTTGGCGGCTCGGGTTCCGCAAAACACCAGTCGGGCTTTCAGCCCTTTGTGGTGTTTTGCTCCACCACATTTTGCCAGCCCTGGTCTTGCTACGCAAGCCCTTATTCGGGCTGGCAAAACGTCGCC
>WRIV01000002.1 GCA_009782555.1 Treponema sp.
ACAACCACTATTACCGGGACGCCGCGTAAGAAGCGCTATTTATTTTATCGCTCATGGTATACCCCCTATGGGGAAAGTCTGTCTGCCGGTTTGAAAAAACGCCTTATTTTACAAAAAAATGATTCTTGAAAACATCTTCTTGGGAACAGCGATGTCTTTTTCTGCTGGAAAAATGCCTGGGGTTGTGGTGATTTTAATTAGTTGACATTACGGGCTAATTTGCCATATCTTTAATTGAAAACCAGGAAGATAGTGCGGTATGGTATTACCGCCAACCCTACCATAGCATTCTTGAGAAATCAGTTTTCCATCTTTGAAAAAAGCTTTCTTTCAATTTGTTAACATTACGGGTCATTAAACTCTTCCTAGACCTCTTCCGCTTTATCGTTTATTGCCTAACCTTGAAGTATCCGGTCTTCCCCAAAATAGCCCTTCTCTTGCTCGAAGTCCGTTTTTACCGCAGGTACTTTAAAGAACGCCATATCCGCTATCCTTTCCAACCCCATGAAAAACACGCTGTCCACACCTTCTTTACCCTAACCAAAAATCCTTCCCGTTTCTTTTCCCCCGTCTCTCCCCGGACCGTCCTTTCAGTCTGGAAAAACTTCCTGGCAAAACGCCAATCCTACCCCCATAAAGGCCCGGCAGAAAACCCCTTTCTAAAGTCGCCAAAGAACTCATCTTGAGTCTTAAAAAAAAGAACCCCCTCTGGGGTGCCCGCCGTATCAGGGACGAACTCCACAAACTTTCCATCGAAGTATCCCACGAAACTATCAGTTAGGAATCGCTTATTTTGGCATTTTGTAATTTGTTGGTATTAAGAAAAGGCCGTTCCCGTGTACCCTTGGCTCCGATCCACACCTCTATGGGTCTGGTATATTATTGAAAAACGAAAAATAGTAGTATATTCTAAAGAAAAGCAAGGAATATTTTATGGATAAAACCACCTTAAACGTCCTAAAAACCAAAGCCAAGGAAATTAGAAAACTTACAATAGAAGAAATCGGTAATCTGGGATCGGGGCATATCGGCGGTTCCATGTCTATTGCGGACCTGCTGGCCCTGCTGTATTATCATAAAATGAAAGTGGACCCCGCAAATCCCCAATGGGAAGGCAGGGATTACCTGGTTGTTTCCAAGGGTCATGCAGGGCCGGTGGTCTACGCTGCTTTGGCTTCCAAGGGCTTTTTTCCTGTGGACTGGTTGAAAACCCTTAATCAGGGGGGAACCAGGCTGCCCAGCCACTGTGACCGTGTCCTTACTCCGGGGATCGACATGACCGCAGGTTCTCTGGGACAGGGATTTTCCACCGCCGTAGGGATGGCTCTGGGACTTAAGATAGACGGTAAATCCAACCGGGTTTATGCGATCATCGGCGACGGAGAATCCGACGAAGGCCAAATTTGGGAAACGGCGATGTTTGCCGCCGCCAAGGAAATTACCAATATCACCGCCTTTACGGACTACAACAAGCAGCAATTGGACGGCTATGTAAAAGATATCCTCGACCTGGGGGACCTGACCGCCAAGTGGAAGGCCTTTGGCTGGTTTACCCAGGAAGTGGACGGTCATGATATAGAAACCCTGGATAGGGCTATCGATACCGCCCAGGGCCAAAAAAACGAAGGAAAAAAGCCGTCCATGATCATCATGAATACAATTAAGGGCAAGGGCTGCAATTTTGCCGAGGGAATCGATAAGAACCATAGCATGACCTTTAATTTGGATAAGGCCAAGGAAGCTATCGCCGCCCTGGAAGAACAAACCGCTAAATAGCGGCGGCAATGGAAACGGAGTAGAAATGGGAAGCGAAGAATTAAAAGAAATACGCGCCGGTTATACCGATACGGTTACTGCCCTGGCGGCTGAAAATAAAAATATCGTGGTCCTCGAAGCGGACTTAATGAACTGCACCAATACGGAGAATTTTAAAAAAACCTATCCAAATCAGTTTGTCAATGTGGGGATTGCGGAGGCCAATATGGTGGGGGTTGCCGCAGGCCTTTCAGCGGTGGGGAAAATTCCCTTTGCATCCAGTTTTGGCTGTTTTTCTTCCCGGCGGGTTCATGATCAGTTTTTTATCTCCGCCAACTATGCCCGCCTTAATGTAAAACTCATTGGCATGGATCCGGGGGTTACTGCGGCCATGAACGGCGGCACCCACATGCCCTTTGAGGACATCGCCCTGATGCAGGTGATCCCCCGCCTTACCGTGGTAGAGCCATCGGACTATTATAGCTGTGCGGCCCTGATCAGGGCGGCGGCAGAAACCTACGGCTGCGTGTACATCCGCTTTCCGCGGAAGCCCGTACCGGTAATCTATGATAAAAAGGAAACATTTACATTCGGCAAATCCAAACTGGTCAAGGAAGGGAAGGATATTGTTTTTGTATGCCTGGGAAGCCTTCTTCTGAACGAAGCGCTAAAGGCCCGGGAAACCCTGGCGGCGGAGGGAATCGACGCAGGAGTCCTGGATGTCCTTTCCATAAAACCTCTGGACAGAGAAACAATCCTGGAACAGGCTGGCAAGGTTAGGGCTCTAATCACAGCGGAAAATGCCCAGCTTGACGGGGGCTTGGGCAGCACCATAGCGGCACTTTTGGCGGAAAACGGTTTTTCCTGTAAGTTTGGGCGCATCGGTATCCGAAATGAATTTGGCGAAGTAGGAACCCAGGATTACCTGGCCCGGCGCTTTGGCCTTACCGCAGAAAAGCTTATTGCCAAGGCAAAGGAACTCTTAAAATGAAACAGTTTGCAGAAGAACAACGGAAAAACCGCAGATACCCTTCTATTGCGCTGGTAAAAATCCCACAAGTTTTTTCCGGAGATGCCTTTTTAAAGGATATTTCCATCACCGGCTGCCGCATAGAGTGTACCATGCATGTGGATATCGAAACCAACTCCCAGCATACCATTAAGATCTATCCGGAAGAAAACACCGGTATCGACGAATTCAGCCTGATGGCTGAATGCAAATGGATCCACCCCGGCGGTTATTCCTGCGATATTGGCTTTGTAATAAAAAAATCCCCGGGAAAAAAAGATTTTGAACGGTATGTCGATTATCTTTCCTGGCGCAGGAATGCATAGTATTTGCCGATGAAAAAATATACCGCCGCCGCCTTTTGTGCGGCAGGCATGGAAAAAGTTGTTTCCAACGAACTAAGAAAACTTTCACAGATTTCAGCAGATGGCGGGAACGAAGCCTACGCCATTTTGAAAAGCGGCTTTGGAAAAGTATACTTTAAAACCGATCTCGGGGGGCTCTACCGGGCCCTTTTGTCCCTGCGGACGGCAGACCGATTGATGCTGGAAACAGGAGGGTTTCCCGCCCCGGATTTTGATGCCCTCTTTGAAGGCACCCGGAACATTCCCTGGGAGGAATATATTCCCCGCGGCATGGGGCTCACCGTTAGCAAGGTCCGAAGCGGCAGTTCCCGGCTAAAAGCGGAAACTTCCATTCAGGCGGTGGTCCACAAGGCAGCGGCGGATCGGCTCTGCAAAGCCTACAGCCTAAGCCGCCTGCCGTCCCCGAACAAAACAGCAAAACTCCCCGGCGAAGTAAAGCAGGCGGAACTGCGGGTACACTTGGAAAAAGATCATGTATCAGTTTTGCTGGATATTTCCGGAGAACCCCTCTTTAAGCGGGGCTACCGGCCTGCCGGAGGATCCGCTCCGCTGCGGGAAAGCACCGCCGCAGCGATCATCCTTTATTCGGGATGGCGGCGAAAATTTCCGCTGTACGATCCCCTTTGCGGCTCCGGCACCATCGCTATTGAAGCGGCCCTCTATGCATGGGATCAGGCGCCGGGGCTGGGCCGTCATTTTGCCCTCTCATCCCTGTCCATCGCAGACAAAGATACCGAAGAGACCCTGCGCAGGGAATTGACCGAAAAGATTGATTACAACCGGCCTCTTTGTATCAGCGGGAGCGATGCCGATGAAACAGCGGTAACTTTGGCCAGGGCAAATTTTAGACGCGCCATGGCTCTGCCGGGGCTCCTGAATAAAAATTTTTCAGGCCATGCCGCATCCGGCGGCACCGGCGTGAAAATCAACTGCCTTCCCATGGATAAAGCAGTACCGGAAAAAATACTGCTGAAAAAAACAGAAAAAGTACCGGAAGGTTTTATTATCACTAATCCTCCCTATGGAAAAAGGCTTGGTGACAGCGCCGAAGCGGAAGAACGATACCGGAACATGGCCTTGTGGGGCAAAACATTTCCAGGCTGGAAATTGGTTCTTATCTGCAATCACAGCGGATTTGAATCCCATTTTGGCAGAAAGGCAGATACCTGCCGTGAATTAAAAAGCGGCGCCATAGATGCGTGGCTCTATCAATACGAAAGGCTGTAACGAAACTCCTATGTCCATTGTGGTTGAACATGCCAAACGCCGCAGGCAAATATTAAAGAAAGCCCTGGATATATTTATGGAAGAAGGCTTTGAAGACGCCACTTTTCAAAAAATAGCGGATCGCTGCAAAATTACCAGAACTACCCTGTACCTGTATTTCCGCAACAAGCAGGAAATTTTTAATTTTAGCATCAAACAATTCATGGCGGAAGTGGAAAAGGATATTATGGGAGTAAAGGAAGATCCTTCCCTACCCTACTCTGATAAAATCAGAAAAACACTTTTTTTAATTCTTTCCCGCCTGGAAGAAAACCGCCCCCTTCTTTTGGTTATTTTGAATTTCCTTTTGTCCAAAAAACCAACGCAAACCGGATCTGCCCCGGACATACGAGTGCGCCGGAGAACAATCAGGCTCAGGCATATTTTATCCGCCATGCTCATAGAAGGCAGAAAGTGCGGACAATTAAAGAAGATCAATGTGGGAGCAACCAACGATCTATTTTACAGCCTGATTGAAGCTGCGATTTTCCGTTTCGCTGTACTCAAACAGGAATCCACATCAGACATCAAAGAAGCGGTGGAAGCGGCGGTAAAAGGCATAATCTCCTAGTTTCTAAAGCAGGCTAATATCTCCCAAAGGGCAGACTGTCCAGCACACCCCGGGCAGCATCCTGTACTTGTGTCCGGGCTTCTTCTTTGACTTGTTCCACAGCTTCGTCCATCTGTCCCCGTATTTTCCGTTCTGCCTCATCCCGTTTTGCTTCCAGACCGGATTTAAGGGAATCCACAGCGGAACGGTCCCCCTTGACGGCGGCAAAGATCAGATCCACCTCTTCCCGTGAAACCCATTTACCGGCAAGGTACTGTTCGATTTTCTCCCGGAGAGCCCTTTCAACCGCTTCCTGGGCCTGGCGGAGATATTTTTGCACGGTCCGCCGAATGGCATTTTTGATCAGATCCCCAATATTGGTAGTAAGGAAAAAGGTGTCCTTATCGTTGACACGGTGCTCATACTGCATCCCCAATTCCACCGCAGAAAAATCTTTTAACGCTTCGGTCAGGGCCTCTACAACCGCTTCGGCAACCGTCCCCACCGGATCGTGAATTTGAGCGTCCCTGATGCGGATGTTCCCTCCGGCGGAAACCGCTCCGCTCCGGCCGCCGGAAAAGTTGACGGAGAATTCCGTATTGCCGCTAAATCCGCCAAATCCTGCATGGGAAAGGCGATTCTTAAGATCCATGGGAAAGTTGTCCCCCGCAACAAGCGCCGTAAAATATGTTTTGGCATTGGTCCTGAAATCAGCACTTCCCCTAAAGCGGGCTGTGCGGTTGAAGGAACGCTGTTCGGTAAGACCTAGGTTTAGTTCCGTAGGCAGATTGGAAATATCAGGATCGGAACTGACGCTTTTTAATTCAAAGGCATAGTTCCATTCATTAAGGGAAAAGTCCGACGCCATAATCCCCAAAAAGAAAACAGGATAATCCGGTGTAGGGAAATGTACATCCCGGCCCTTCCAGATGGCATTTTCGGGCTTGGGCTCGGATTTCGGGATCATCGCCTGGAGGGCTTTGACTTTTTCCAGGCTTTCCAAAGCACGCCGCCCGTACATGATATATTCTTCCGCTTCATCGGAAAGGATCTCATGGATGGACGGCTCCAGCGCCTCCAGAGCGCTGCCGCTGCCCAGATCAAGGTAATCTTTTAAGTGAGCAAGATCGGCATTAAAAGCATTCACCGCAGTTCTTTCCAATTCCAAAGCGGTGTTAACATCCTTCTGTATTCCTTCAGTAATTGTGCGGATCTCGTCCCGGACGCTTTCCAGCATTTTGATAAATCCGTTAACATCCGCGATATACTTGGTTATTTCCTCCGCAGTCCGCAGGTTTCCAATGTTGGCTGCCAGCAGGGGTTCACCTTGTGCCTTGACTTCTTTTACCCTGACATTGGCGGAATTATACTGGTCCTCCCAGCGGGTCTTTGCCTCGCCGTAAGCGGCGATAGCGGTGTCATAGGCCTTGGGAGATTGAAGCTTATCGTACTCCCGTTCTAACAGTCCTTGGGCATCGAATTTTGCCAGGTCAACCAGAGGAGGAGCGGGCGGCTTTTCCTGACGGGCGGCTATCCGTGCCGCAAAGCGCGGCAGGGCGCCTGAAGTCTGTCTTTCTGTACCAAACTGAAGTCCATCAGCGCGGATTTCTTCTATATAGATTTTACCACGAAGCACGGCCTCAGGTTTCATGCGTATCTCAAGGCGGCCCGTTTCGAAAAGGTTTGTCATGGGTTTATCCCGGTTAGCCACGGTAAGGGATCGAATCCTTACCTGAAAACGGATCAACCCCAGGTGGAATCCCCTGACATCAACTTTTGCTTCAAATACTTCTTCCAGACCCCTGGTCAAGTATCTAGAGAGAAGGGGATCGAGCATGACGGTAAAAAAGAAAACCGCCCCGGTTACTATGACGGCAAAGGCTAGGAGCGGTATAAGTTTTACCGGTCCCTTTTTGTTAATTTTAATAACCTTCCCCAGCTTTTTTAGCCGCTTCTTTTCCGGATTCTCCAGATCTTCTTTTATAAAAAAAAGAGTCTCCGTTTTTTGATCTTCGTTTCCTGGTTTTAAAAGAAAACAGGACTTTAGAAATTCCTGATCATCGGGCTGTTCCAGCAGTCTAACAAACCAGTTTAGTGTTTTTTCTTTCATTGGTTTTCGGAACATTCCCGGCGTTTTTACTGCCATATTTTCCTCCTATCCCAGAAGCCCGGCTTTGTCATGAATGGTTTGGACTGCGGATACAAGGGCGCTAATGATCGGAACCTTGTTAATATTTTGGACCAGTTTGCTGTTCTTTATTTTTGGAGCAAGGGTTTTCCGGTAGGCGGGAATTAATGATCGAACCAAAAAGTACACCGGAATCCATAGAGCCAAACCGGCTGCAATCCCCCCCGCCACCAGGGTATTGTTAAATTTGGTAAATGGGATAAAGGGCATATTGTAGAGGGTTGTATACAGGGGAATAAATTGTTCAATGTGGAGTATTTCCCAACCCAATGCGTCGGTAAGAGGCCAGAGGGCAAAAAATAAAAGTTTTACCGCCGTCATGACAAGCATCTTGGTTCCGTGATGATGGCGGAAAAAGAAAGAAAATAAAAAGAAAAGAATCCAGAAAAAGTTTCCCGCCGGGACAAGGCCAAAAAGAACCCCCCAGGCAAAACCTGAGGCTATCTGGCCCCTCTTAAGATTACCGTTTAATGCGGCAATAAATTTTGCAATACCGCCTATCATTGTTTCAGTATATTACTCAAGGTACAGATCACGCAAGAGATTAATATCCGCCCCCAGGTCTTCGGCAAGATGCCGATCGATGCCGCCGTTTTTTTCGATTGTTTCAAAAGCCTCCAAAAGGTATTTTTCCGTTACCGTATAGTAAGGCACCATGCGGGGCTGCGAGGTTACAAACCGCTCCCAATAGGGACGCAGATTTTCTGTGGAGCAAAGATAATCTTCCATGATCGTTTCCCTGCCTGCTCCCAGGGCATGGAGGATCAGCGCCGATGCCAGACCGGTCCGATCCTTTCCGGCGGAACAATGGAAAAGGATCGGCGTATTGTCCGGATCGGCAAGAAGGGAAAAAAACACCCGGTACCGGGGGGCCGCTTCGACGGGCAAAGCGGCATAGAGCCTGATCATTTCTTCTTCGGCCCCCTGGGGACGGGGGTTATAAAGCCATTCCCCTGTTCCCAAAATAGCACCCATCAGGTTTCCCGCATTAATGGGAAGATCAATCTTTTTAACAAGGGAGGCAAGGTTGAAAACCTCTGATTTTTCATCTTCGGAGCGGAAGTCCACCACCGTTTTTATATTAAGACCTTCCAGAATAACCCTATCGGCATCGATCATGTTTTCCGGCGATCCTGAACGGTAGAGCAGTCCTTGCTTTACCCGTCTCTGTATTCCATTGACCACTACCGGATACCCCCCCAGTTCCCGTGTATTAAGGAGCCCCTCAAGGGGGAGGCGGCGTTGTTCTGCTTTCATCATTATCTTTCAAAGTATAGTTTACAAGTAGTCTTGAGTAAACTATAGGATCATGGTTTAATAAGGGTATGAATGAAGAGGGCATAAAAAAGCGCATTCGCTCGCTCCTGGACGAGATTCAGAATGAGGCGGATCCGGTTCTTTTAAACCGCTGCCGTTCTATATTCAGGAAAGAAGTTTCTTTTTTCCGCCGATCCTACATGGCCGCCTATCTTCTGCTCCATGCCGAAGGAATCAATGGAAAAACATCCGGTCCCGGCGTTTCCGGCCGCCGGAAGGACTGGAACAAAGGCCGGGAACCGCGGGGAAGTTCCCGCGCCGAGACGAGCCGGACCGAATCATCCCAGATTTTTGGTGAGGAAGAATCGGCCCGGCTTTTTGTCAGCATTGGCCGGAACCGCAAGATGTTCCCCCGGGAAATTCTGGCCCTGATAAACGCAAAAGCCAAGGTTGCCCGGGACGACATAGGCGCCATCCGTATTTTGGATAACTATTCCTTTGTTCAGGTCCGTAGTTCTGTGGCGGACACGATAATTCAAGCCCTGAACGGCCAGAGTTTCCGGGGCAGAACATTGACGGTAAACTATGCCCGCCGGCGGGAAGGTGAAGAAGACTTTCCGGAAGAAACACCTGCAAGTATCCCCGGCAGAGAAAACTAAAATGATTACCCAGGTATGTGTAGGTGAATTACAGACCAACTGCTGGATCATTCCCCTGCTAAAGGCCGAACAGCCTCTTCCTTCCGGAAAGGCCGTTTCACAGGAACCTGAAAATTGCATTGTTGTCGATCCCGGGGGCAATGAAGATCTGATCCTCGCTCGGCTGAAAAAACTGCAATTATGCCCCCGGTATATTGTCCTGTCCCATGCCCACTTCGATCACATCGCCGCCCTGCCCCAGATGGCCGCCGCTTTTCCTCAAGCGGACATTGCCATCCACCAGGCGGAGGCGGTCAAATTAGGGCCGGAATCAGAGGAACTGCACCGCCGGGATCTAAATGCCGCCGGCGGTTACCCCTTTGCAGACAGCCCCGCCTGGAGACCCCTGCCGAAAGCATCGCTGCTTTTAAAAGAAGGAGATGAACTTGGACCCTTTCAAGTGCTGCACCTTCCCGGACATAGTCCCGGTTCCATCGGCCTTTATTGGGAAGCTGAAAAAATCCTGGTCAGCGGGGACACCCTTTTTTATGCCGGAGTAGGCAGGACCGATCTGCCCGGAGGTGATGAACATCTGCTTTTCCAAAGCTTACAGCGCCTGTTTGCAATGGACGGAGACATCAATGTATACCCAGGTCATGGACCGGCCACAACCATACGCAGGGAAGCAGCAACCTACCGCTGAGTTTCCCATGCAATGGGCAATGTTAATCCCGGCAGATGGGGCTATGCGCAGTGGTGAACCCATGTGGAATTCCCCGGCGAAGGAGACTCAGCACATTAAAATTTTCTTGGTATTGTACAAAGAAATTTACTCAGGTGCTGTGGCTCCGAAGGCGGACTCTACACGGGGTGAACCAGTGCGCATGGCCCCATCTGCCGGACATTAGGATTATAATTTATTTGTATGGGAAGCTCAGCGGCAAATTGAGGTTCGCAACTTAAACTGATCCTGCCACAAAGGAAGCATCGGTATCGGTAAAGGGTTTTCCATAAAGATATTCAAAAAGGAAGCGCATATCTTCCGGCGCCATGTCGAGGAACCGGCAGCCGAAGTAACCCATGGAATTGTCCTTGTAACGCCGGACTATTTTTGCGGTGGCCCGAATATTCCGCCTGGGGGCGACAAGGCGGACCGCCAGTTCGCTGTCGGGGAGCAGGGCACTGGACAGCCCCGAATGGGGATAGGCAAAGAGCAGACCTGAAGCGCTGATATCCATGATCTTTCCTTCAAAGGGTTCGTTTTTGATCCGCCCTGAATTAAAATACCCGTTTATTTTTAGAGAATGGGCCAAAACCTTGGCAAATTGATAGAGAGTATCGATCATATTATAATCAAAGGGAAGTTTTCCTTCCTGGTTTATCCACACATGGATATACCCGATTACATATTCCTGAAACAAAACCGGCACCCAGGCATCTGAAAAAAAGCCCCCGTCAAATTTCTGTTTAACAAAACGGCTAATCGCACTGTCCAGATACTGGGGATCCACCCCGGTACTTTCCAGATAACGGCGGAATATTTCTTCGGTGATAAGCCGTTTTTTCGGGTATGGATCGGACTGGGGGAAATTTGCCAGCGTTGAAGGAAGATAAAGGCTCTTCCCCGTTTCCGCCACAATCCGTTCTTCGGTAGTGGCGGGTTTTACTTCCTTAAAAATCACCATTTTGTAACCCGATGCAAAACCCCGGATCCAGGCAGCCATCTGATCAATCAAACTCTGGAGGTTTCTGGGATCAACCTTATTCATCCAATCGCCGATGTCGCCGCTTTCGTATTCCTGGACTTTGGGATAATGCAGGGAAAAACGGTCGCCTTGGAAGGTAAATTGAACTTTTAAATCTTCGGGGGTACTAATCCGGGAATAGGAGCGATCCAAATTTTTAAAGAGATATTCCGGGGTCGGAGCGGTAATATGATCATCTTTGACAGCACTTACTTCTATAGAAAAAATGATCACCTGGCCCTTGTAGTCAAACATCAGGTCCATTTTTTTCCGGGGTTTAAGACCCGCCACAGGACGGTCGGATTTAAAGTACACTTCGCTTTTTACTGGTTTTTCCATGCGAAGAATATATTCGGTCCGGTCGCAGAGGTACATTACCGGAATTTGTTCGTCGTAAAGGGTTTTTAGTAAAAAATCTTTTTCTATGCGCTTAATCGGCGTCGCCACTGGTTTTCCTAAAAGAACCGTTCATAGGGGGCCATATCCGCCCCGCCGGGGCTGAATTTTCCTTCAGCCAGGCTGCGGGGATTTTCCAAAAGCACATCATCCACCTGCCATGCCGGATTTTCTTCCCCTCTTTTTGCCGCTGATTCATCCCTCCTCAGGTACAGTTCACCGGTAATGCTTTTTTCCCTCCCCAGAAAACGGATCAGAAAAGAAACGCTGCCATCCGGCTCGATCTTGCCGCCGCCGACCCGCCAGTTTCTGGTTCCAATGCCGGAAAGGCTCTCTAAAGCAGAAAGCCGTTTTTGTTCGGGAAAAAACACTTCCTCTGTTTTTCCATTCCCTGCCGCGATGCTTGCCGTAAGGAGCCGCGCCTGCCGGTACGATTCTTCCGGCGCATCGCAGCGGCCCAGGCGGCCGATCACATAATCCTGGGGAAAGCGCGGTTCTTCGCCATGCCGAGGCCGGCGCAGTTCCGGGGGAAGCGAAGAGGTTCCTCCGGTCCATATATTTGGCTCCGTAGTTTGAGCAACAAAGGGGCCGCAAATAAGTGTCAAAATGCCCAGCGAAAGGATTTTTTTGCTCAAACCCATATATATATTGTAACAATCATGCCTTGAAAGGGCAACAGTATTCGCGTATACTGTCTTTTTATATGAAAGAGTCGGTTGTCTCTGCGTTACAGCGGGGGTTTTCCGTTCCCATACGGGATCCTCTGTGGGGACATATTTATCTAACTCCGGCACTGGCATCCTTAACCGAATCGATCCCCTTTATGCGGCTTTGCAGGATATTTCAACTGGGCCCGGCCTATTGTGTTTATCCCGGCGCTACCCATACCAGAGCAAGCCATTCCATCGGCGTTTATCACCTGGCCCGGCGGCTCCTTATCAGCCTCTGCGAAAAAGGCGCTTCCTGGCTCAGCCCACGGGGAGCTCTTTCCTTTTTATGTGCCGCCCTGCTTCATGATCTGGGACATTTTCCTTATACTCATTCCCTTAAAGAACTGGCCCTGGAGGATCACGAAACCTTAAGCGCCGGAATCATCCTTTCCGAATCGGTAAAAAACCTTATCAATACAGCCGGGGGGGATCCGGAATTTACCGCCGCCATTATTGACAAAAAAAATGGCGGGAAGAATCACAATACCGAACTGCATTTTTACCGGCGTATCCTTTCTGGGGTTCTGGACCCGGACAAGCTGGATTATCTTAACCGGGACGCCCGGTATTGCGGAGTTCCCTACGGAGCCCAGGACGTGGATTTTATTTATTCCCGGCTCTTCCCTCATCCGGAGCGGGGCGTTGAGATCGATTCCCGGGGCATCCCAAGCGTGGAATCGATCCTTTTTTCCAAATATCTGATGTATCGCACCGTATACTGGCATCGGCAGGTCCGGGCCGCCACGGCGATGATCAAAAAAGCCTTATTGGCGGGATTGGAACAGCGGATTATCGCCGCCGAAGAACTTTATAATCTGGATGATCAGGGGCTTTTTGCCCTTATGACGGCAAAACAAGAATCCTTTCCATCCTTTTCTCTGGCTATGAGAGTACGGGAGGGAAACCTTTATGCCGAATCGGCTTCTTTTTCCTACAGTGATGATGAAAAACATCTGGAATGTATTGAAAAGCGAAGAGTCCGGGAAGCGGCGCTGGCGGAAGAACTCAGCGGGGCTCTGGGAAAAACCATAGACGCCGATTCAATCATAATTGACGTGCCTGAACCGGTTTCTTTCGAAACGGATCTTTTTGTCCGGGATGAAAACTGTACCTTTGGAGAAAGTTCCAGTGCCTTTAAAAAAAGCGCCGTGGAAGCCTTTGTCCGTTCCCTTCGGACGGTAAGAATTTTTACCGCCAGTCCCCTGAATATCCCAAAAGGGATTTTACAGAATTGTAAAAATGGGTTACACTTGAAAAAGGAGTAAACATGGATATTCACAACACCACAGAAGATCTGGTTATAGCAGAAGTAACCGCCATTTGTGATTCTCTGGAAACAGATAAAAACCAAGGCAGAATATGCACCTGCAGCCAGTGCAGACAGGATGCGGCCTGCTATGTACTGAATCGTATTGAACCTCACTATGTAGTTTCTCACCGGGGGATGTCCAGGGTTAACCAGGATACAGGCAGCCAGAGCCGGGTGGACTTGACCGCCCTGGCCTACGAAGGAATCAAGCGGGTAAGCCACAACCAGCGCCCATATTTTGACCATACAAATTCAAAAACTGATATCCCCATGGATACTCCGGTTTTCAATATACCCACTATCATGGGCCGGGTCTTTAACGGTCAAAACTTTTCCCCCATGTCGGATATTTCCGTAGAATTGCGGCAGAACGGAAAACTGGCGGCAATGAAAGACAAAAACTGGCAAAATCCCTATATCCTGATTTCCAGCACCGGCGGAACCTTTACTTTTTTACCCAGGACAATGGCAGCGGAAGCAACCGGGGTCCGCTGTAGTTTTGAATATACCATCAAAATTGCCGCCTCTGACTTTGCTGAATTAAACCATGTATTTTCGATACCCGTGATAAGCGAACTTGCCGGCCTTCGTACGCCCCTGTCCAGAACCTTTAAACTGCCGGACCTTTATCTCTTTTCTGCCGGAGAAGAAAAAGATCAACGTGTCATTACCGAATAAGGTTTTCCGAATTGCCGTATAAAGCTGCCATTGTTGGTTTAGGCCGCATCGGCAGCCTCCTGGAAGAAGACCCCCTAAGGGAAAAACCCTGTACTCATGCGGGATCAATCACAGCAAATCCCGGCCTCATCCTCTGCGCCGGTACCGACATCGAAGAAGAACGGCGTCGGCTTTTTTCAGAAAGATGGGGCGTGCCGGTTTATAGAGATGCCGAAACCATGCTTGAAAAAGAGCGGCCCAAAATTCTCCACATCGCCACCCATCCCGATTCGCACTGGCGATATTGTTCCCTGGCCGCCCGGTACGGGGTTTCCGTTGCGGTCTGCGAGAAACCTCTGGCGGATACCCTGGGGGAAGCCAAGAAGATCGCAGCCCTTCACGAATCGGGAACAATTACCGTTATCACCAACCACGAACGGCGGTATGCTGCCGATTATGCTTTGACTCAGAAGATCCTGGCGGATGGCGAACGGCTTGGTCCAATAGCCGGAGTAAGGGGAACCCTCTATGTGGGAAAAACCCGCCGGCTTCTGGATGTACTTTGGCATGACGGTACTCATCTCGCCGATGCCGCCATGTTTCTTACCGGAGCAATACTGAAACACCGAAAAACCCTTGGCAGCAGCCTAAAGGATTGCAGCGGCACAGCCTATCTTGAGGGATCTCTGGAAAAATCCGCCGTTCCGGCTGCCAGCCCCATCCCCTTCCTTTTGGAATTAGGATCGGGCCGGGATCATCTGGTCTTTGAACTGGAATTTTCCTGCGAGCGGGGAAAACTTAAAATAGGCAACGGTATTTTTGAGATTTGGGAAAGCAAGGAAAGCCCCTATGCGGAAGGATTCAAATCCCTTAAAAAATGTGAAGAAGGATTTGGGGAACCAACAGGATATTTTAGCAATATGGCCGCAGATGCCCTGGCCTGCGCCAAGCATTGCCATGGAAATGCACACCGGTTTCCCCTTTCCAGTGCCGTTGACGGTCTGAGGGTTATTCAATATCTCCGTTCAATCAGGGCATGGCGTTAGTTATCAGCCTACCCGCAAAACCAGCTTATTCCGGTTCCCACAGCCAGGTTGAAAGATAACGATCACCGGCATCGGGCAGAATCGCCACAATGGTCTTGCCCCTGTTTTCCGGACGCTTTGCAACGGTCAGCGCCGCTTCAAGGGCGGAACCGGAAGAGATGCCGGCAAAAATTCCCTCTTCCCTGGCAAGGCGCAGCGCCGTAGTTCCGGCCTTTACTTCATCGGTCTCGTAAATTTCGTCGATAAGTGACGGATCATACACATCTGGCTGAAAGCCCGATCCAATACCCTGAATTTTGTGGGGTCCTCCCTGACCGCCGCTCAGCACCGGCGACAGGGAAGGTTCCACGGCTATCACCTTTACACAGGGCTTTTTTGACTTGAGAAATCTTCCCGCCCCGGTTAAAGTTCCCCCGGTTCCCACGCCGCCGACCAGAATATCAATCTGTCCGCCGGTGTCGTTCCAAATTTCAGGCCCGGTAGTTTTTTCGTGTACCGCAGGGTTGGCGGGGTTGTTGAATTGCTGGGGAATAAATGAGTTAGGCGTAACCGCTGCAAGCTCTTCGGCTCGGTCAATCGCCCCCTGCATTCCTTTTTTCCCTTCGGTCAGTTCCAGTTCCGCACCCAGTGCCTTCAGGAGTTTCCGGCGTTCAACGCTCATCGTTTCCGGCATGGTAAGGATCAGCCGGTAACTTTTAACCGCCGACACAAAGGCCAGCCCTATGCCGGTATTACCGCTGGTTGGTTCGATGATCACCGTCCCCTTTTGCAGTTTGCCTTCTTTCTCCGCTGCTTCGATCATCGCCAGGGCGATGCGGTCCTTGATGCTGTGCAGGGGGTTAAAACTTTCCAGTTTTACATACACTGCCGCCGGGCCTTCGTTGAGTTTATTGATCTTAACCAGCGGCGTGTTCCCGATCAGATCGGTGATTTTTTCCACTAACGCCATTATTCTTCCTTACTTTAGAGCTTCAAATGCCTGTTTTAAATCCTCCAGAATATCATCAATATGTTCGGTACCGATAGAAAGCCGGATCGTGTTGGGTTTAATACCGCATTCCAAAAGTTCCTTTTCATCGATTTGAGAATGTGTAGTAGAAGCCGGATGGGTAACAATTGATTTTAGATCCGCCAGATTTGAAATAAGCGAAAAAAGCCTAAGTTCTTCGGAAAAACGCTTGGCCTTTTCCATATCTCCCTTGATATCAAAGGTAAAGACAGATCCGGCACCATTCGGAAAATACCGTTTGTAAAGATTGTGATCACTGTGATCGCTCATAGAAGGATGGTTCAGTTTTTCTACCTGGGGGTGGTTTTTAAGAAATTCCACAGTCTTAAGGGCATTAAAGATATGCCTTTCCATACGGAGCGAGAGGGTTTCAACTCCCTGTAGAAAAAGAAAGGCATTAAAGGGGGAAAGACAGGCGCCTGTATCCCTAAGTAAGGTAGTCCGCGCTTTTACAATGTAAGCAAGGTTTTTTGCCGTTTCAGTAAAAACAATGCCGTGATAACTTGGATTGGGCTTCGACAGGCCGGGGAATTTATCGTTTTGAGCCCAGTCAAAACTGCCGCCGTCAATTATTACACCGCCAATGGAGTTGCTGTTGCCGTTGATAAACTTGCTTGCCGAATGGATGACAATATCGGCGCCGTAATCAATTGGCGTTAACAGAAACGGTGTAGCTATGGTATTGTCCGCGATAAGGGGGATTCCGTGTTTGTGGGCAATGGCCGCTGCAGCTTCGATATCTATAATGGTACAATTGGGATTATCCATGGTTTCAAAAAATATTGCCTTCGTATTGGGTTTTATAGCTTTTTCAAAATTGTCCGGATCGCCGCCCGTTACAAAGGTTACTTCTATGCCCATATCTTTGAAAGTGTTGGCAAAAAGATTATATGTACCGCCATAGACATATTTGGCGCTGACAATATGATCTCCGTTCCGGGCGATGTTCAAAATCGCGCAGGAGGTTGCAGCCTGGCCGGAGGCGAGCGCAAGGGCACCAACGCCTTTTTCCAGGGCGGCCATACGCTGTTCAAATACATCGCATGTGGGATTGGTAATCCTTGTATAGATATTTCCCGGTTCAGTTAATGAAAAACGATCCGCCGCGGCTTTGGAATTGGGATATACAAAAGATGTTGTCTGGTAGATAGGTACTGCACACGCGTCTGTGGCAGGATCCGGTTCCTGTCCGGCGTGTACCTGAAGTGTTTCAAACCGGTAATTTTTCACTGTCATGGCAACTCCTTAAAAAAAATTAATGATATGTATTATTTTTAGCTTTTTTTGAATTATGGATTTCTTTTTTCCACTCTTCTATATGATTTTTTATTGCAAAAAAACTTTTTTCGCTCATGGCGTGTTCCATTTTACAGGCATCCTGTACCGCTGTTTTTTTATCGACCCCCAAATAAATAAGCCAGTCGGAAATGGCCACATGCCTTTCGTACATCGTACCTGCAATTTTCTGCCCTTCTCCGGTCAAGGTAATATAACCGGCGGCATCCATAATAACATACCCCTTTGAACGAAGGTTTTTCATGGCAACGCTTACGCTTGGCTTTGAGTATTCAAGTTCATTGACAATATCAATTGAACGGACAGGACTTCCCTTTAGGCTTAACACCAGGATTGTTTCCAGATAGTTTTCAGCTGATTCATGGATTTTCAACAGCTTAACTCCCTTTGAACCCCGATATTCTTTGTGTATATCATGCTGCTAGTATACACAAAAATACTATTCTATACCAACGCTGCACGATGCCGCTGTTGCAAAAGAGATTATTTTCCCCTTGACAAACAAATTATGATAGACTAACTTGTAGTTAGCCATTGCTAACTACAAGGGGCAAAAATGCCCCTGAAAGACCTGGAAATAGGCAAAAGCGGCATCGTTTTGACCATAGACGGCGAAAAGCCCCTCCGACGGAGACTTCTGGAAATGGAGATCACGCCCCGTACAATCGTAACGGTAAAAAAACTGCTCCCCTGGGGAACCCCATAGATTTGCTGCTCAGAGGTTATGTCCTGCCCCTGCGCCTGGAAGACGCAGAAAAAATCACCATAAAGGAAATATTATGGTTTTCACCTTTGGGGGAAACCATAACAGCGGTAAAACCGCCCTATTCAACCAGCTTGCCGGTTCAAACCAGTATGTGGGAAATTTCCCCTGTGTTACGGTCGGCCAAAAAACCGGGGAAATCACCGGTTGCAAGGATCTATCCATCGTTGACCTCCCCGGTATCTATTCCCTCACTCCCTATACCAGCGAAGAAATCCTGGCCCGCGATTTTTTGCTCAAGCGCTGTTCACCGGGCCATTCACGCGTAGCCCGCCTTGTCGAAGACCGTGCCCAAAAATGGGAATTCCCATGCGGTTTGCGGCCACAAGGCTCGTCGAGGGAGATGACTCATTCAAAAGATCCTTTCCCTTGGCAAAAACGAAACTAAAACCATTGAGCACTCCGTAAAAGAAATGGAAACAGAGTTAAACACCGATCGCGAGGCGGCCATGGCGAATATGCACTATCAATTTATCGAAGAAATTTGCAAAAAATGCGTAGGACAAGCCCCTGCAAAAAATCGGGCTTTCCGGGCGCAGCTTTGTGCCGATGCTCATGGGTTTCGGCTGTACCGTCCCGGCGATAATGGCGGCGAGGACCCTTGCCAGCGGACATGATAAAAAGATGTCTATTTTCTAAACGCCTTTATGAGTTGCAGCGCCAATCTCTCCATTTGCGCCTTGTTTACCGCTGTTTTTTTCCGGAATATCCATCGCTGGTGATGATAACCCTTTATATGATGGGAATTGTTTTCGGCATTTTTATTCCCCTGGGTTTTTCCGACCGGCGGGTTCTACGGCGCTTATTACCGGCTTTACTGCAAAAGAAGCGGTTGTAAGCACCCTGGCGGTATTAACCAATTCATGCGCTGCAAAGCTGGGAGCCAATCTGCATACCATGTTTTCTCCGTTAATCGCTGCAAGTTTTTTGGTCTTTACCCTGTTATATACCCCCTGCGCTGCGGCGGTATCAACGGTTAAGCGCTAACTTGGCAGTATCAAGGGCGTTTTTTGTCGTCCTGTACCAAAGTGGTATCGCCTGGCTTGCCGTCTTTTGCATATATTAAACAGGCGGGCTGTTATTAACAAGATGAACCGCAAAACCCAGTATTTCTTCTTTCAGATAAATCGAAGTTACCTTGCCCTGGGCATCCTTCTTGACATTATCGTAATCAAGAAAAATACCGCGGCGCTCCAGATACGCTGCTGCCCGGGCAATGCTCGTGGCACCAATGGCGATATGCCCATGAGTCCCCGGCGCGTTTTTCTTTACCAGTTCAATACTCCCTGCAAATACCGAAGTGTTCCCTTCTTTTATGGAAAAACCGAACAGGGAATTAAGTAACAGCGCCGCATCCAGGGCCGTTTCCCTGGCGTTGATCCCAATATGGGCCACATGCAGGCCCAGCAGGCTCAAGATCGCTTCCCGTGACAGGACGGTAATTTTTTCAAAATCGTTTGAGTTAATAAGTTCCGCACCGGCCATCCATGATCCGCCGCAGGCATGGATCTTTTCAAAGGCGCTGTACCGGGAAATGTTATCCGCATTAATACCGCCGGTAGGCATGAACTTAAGATTGGGATACGGGGCGGAAACAGCCTTGATATACTCAAGGCCGCCGGCCTGTTCCGCTGGAAAAAATTTTACCACCTCCAGACCAAATTCCAAAGCCTGTTCAATGTCCGATGGATTGGCGCAGCCGGGGGTAATAGGGATTCCTCTCTGAATGCAGTGGGCCACAACCTTGGGATTAAGGCCGGGGCTGACAACAAATTTTGCCCCCGCAGCGATGGCCCGGTCCGCCTGATCAACGGTCAACACCGTACCGGCACCCAGCAAAATTTCTGGAACTTCTTTTGCAATCCGCCGTATTGCTTCTTCACCTTGAGCGGTTCTAAAGGTTATTTCCGCACAGGGAATCCCCCCGGCGATCAAGGCCCGGGCCAGGGGCAGGGCTTTTTCAACATCATCAATTTTGATCACCGGTACAATGCCGATCTTCCCCAGGTTCTCCAAAACCTCGTGCATATCCCTTCCTTATCTATCGTTCGGAGAGGGGGGATTTGAACCCCCGACATCGAGTTCCCAAAACTCGTGGCTTAACCACTGGCCTACCCTCCGCGCAGTTTTAGTATACCTGTTTTTTACTGTTTTGTCTTGATCGTTGTTTTTTCCGTTTCCGTTCGTTTTTTGCCGCGCCGGGCATTAAGGAGCGAATACATGACCGGAGTAAGAAACAAAGTCATCAGGGAAGAAATCGAAAGGCCCCCCACAAAGGTTTTGCCGATGGGCTGAATTGTGTTTGCTCCAGGACCGGGGAAAAAAGCTATTGGCACCATGCCGAGGATCGTAGTGAGGGTGGTCATAAGAATGGGCCGCAGGCGGCTTCTGCCTGCTTCCACACAGGCTTCCCGTACCATCATGCCCCGGGCACGAAGCGTATTGGTATAATCCACCAGGACTATGCCGTTATTTACCACCACCCCAACCAGGGCGATGACCGCTATCATGGAAAAAATTGTCATGGGCTCACTTCCGATTTTATAGATCCAGACTACCCCGATAAAAAGCAGGGGGATGGAAAAAAAGATGATCAGCGGATCAACAAAAGATTCAAACTGGCTTGCCATGACGCCAAAAACCAGGAAGATCGCCACGGCAATGATCATTCCGTAGCGTTTTAAATAAGACTGTACCTGTGCGGCCTCACCCAAATAATGGACGCTTACTTCTTCCCGGGAAACGAGGTTATCTCCCACTACAGCCATAAGTTTTTTTTGAAAATCCGTGGCAGCAATGCCGGCGGCCAGATCTCCGGTGATTCGCACCACCCGTTCCCGGTTTTCCCGGCGTATTGATGTGGGAGCCCTTCCCTCGGTGATCTCCGCCAGGTTGGAAAGGGGGATCCGGGCACCGTTTCTGTTCATTATAAAAATCGCATCCAGATTGGGCAGTCCCTTCCGGTCCTGTTCACGAAGCATCACGGTAATATCCGTAAGCCTGTCTCCGACGATCATGGCGGCGGCGGTGGTTCCGTTCATGGCGGTTTTTATTTCCTGGGCAACAGCGGAAACGGAAACTCCCAGGACAGCAGCCCGGTCTCGGTCAATCCTTATGTTAAGCTGCGGCGCTCCTTCATCCATGTTGATCGTGGGGTTCTCCACCTCCGGCAGGCGGCGGGTTATGATCCCCAGAATATCATTGGCTGTATCCATCAATAAGTCGTAGTTGCGGGAACTAACGGCAATTTCCACCGCCTGGGTAGTGCCCATAGCCCGCCCTGCCCTAAAGGCAAAATTTGCACCGGGCACAGAAGATGTGTAAGGAAGGAGTTTTTTCTGTATCGTATCGGGAGTATCGATTTGGTCTACCGGAGGCGGCAGGGTAATTTGGATGGAACCCTGGGAACCTCCGCCGAAACCTCCGCTGCGCCGGGCGGTAAGGACTATATTTGTATATCCCTCAACCTGATCCTTGATCAAGTTTTCCAAATCCTTAAGTATCCCTTCGGTGTAGTCCATGGTGGAACCCCGCGGAAGGGTTACGTTGATATTCACATTGTCATCGGTTCTGATCCGGGTAGACATATTCATCCCAATATTGGAAAACTGCATCAGGGAAAATACCAGTATCAGCACAACTAGCGTCAATATCAGAAACCGGCGGTTCAGACAGTAATCCAGTCCCTTTGTGTACCCCTTGTCCATGCTGCGAAAAAACTTTTCCATCCCGTCATCAATTCGCTTTAACAATTTGTTTTTCAGGGGTTTTTGTTTTCTGGTATCCAGCTGCAGCACCGGCCCGCAGAGAACGGGAACCAGTGTAACGGCCACTATCAAAGAGCAAATCAGGGAAATTATCACCGTAAAAATCAGATCGTTTAACATTTGGCCCATCTCCTCCAGATCATTCTTATAGATGATCAGGGGAATAAAAACACAGAGGGTGGTAGCGGTGGATGCCATGATGGCCCGGATCATTTCCTTGCTTCCTAGGATTGCCGCAATTGAAGGCTTGGCTCCCCGCTCCCGGTAGTTGTGGACATTTTCCAGAATCACGATGGAGGCGTCCACGGTCATCCCCATGCCCATGATAAGACCGGTCATAGTCAGGAGGTTCAGGGTAAAGCCAAAAACCCTCATACACATCAGGGTAAGAAGGATGGAGATAGGTATGGAAAGTCCTATGATCAGGGTGCCCTTGATGTTCCGCAAAAACAGGAGGAGGATTGCCATGGCCAGGATTCCCCCCTGGATTGCATTGAAATAAACCTGGTCTAAAGTAGCGGAGATCATCGAAGTAGTGTCCGAAAGGATCGTCAGGGTAAGTCCCTGGGGAAGTCTGCTGTTAATCACCTCCATGGCTTCCTTAATCCGGCGGGCCACCTGGACCTGATTACTGTCACTTTCGCTGGAAATCTGGATGTAAACTCCGGTCTGGCCGTTTACATATACCCGGTTTGAATTTTCATTGTATCCCAGGGATACATCCGCAATATCTTCGATGCGGATTACCCGGGAACGGTTTTCCGAAGTATCCGCGGCAGAGACTATTTTAACGGGAATCCGTCCTACCTGGGAAAGATCGGTAAGTTCCTGGGTCGTCATAAGCTGGTATTCCCTTATTCCCCTGGTAATACTGCCCCCGGAAGTAAGGATATTTTGCCCCCTTAGAGCGGAAGTAACATCGTTTAAATTCAGGTTAAAGGCGGCCAGGCGATTTAGGGCCACTTCCACCTTGATAATCCGCGGGGCTCCTCCGGTTACTTCCGCCGCTGCCACTCCCTCTATGCGTTCTAGATCCGCCTGAATTTCATCTTCTGCAAAACGGCGTATCTGATCCGGCGGATAACTGCCCCGGACCATCATCCGCATGATCGGTGCAGCGGACTGGTCAAAACGCCGGGCTGTTGGATTCCCCGCCTCATCGGGAAGTGAATTAGAATACCGGTTTACCAGGGTTTGAGCGTCCGTCAAAGCCTTGTCCATGTCGGTGCCGTAAGAAAATTCCAGTCTGATATTGCTGGATTCAAAACTGGAATTGCTGGTAATTTGGGTAAGATATTTGGAAGAGGCCAGAACCCTTTCCAGGGGCTCGGTAAGGTTCCGTTCCACATCTTCGGGACCCGCGCCGGGAAAGGAAGTACTCACCGAAAGAACAGGCCGTACCGTTGAAGGCCAAAGGTCTACAGCAATCCCGGGAACCAGGGTTGCCGCTATACCCAGGGCTAAAGCATAGAACATGATAATCGTTACCGGCCGTTTTACCGAATAATCCTCAATCGTCACGGTCTACTCCACTATTCGTACCGGATCGCCGTCGGTAAGGAAATTCTGTCCTTCGATTACTACCCGTTCACCGTATTCAAGGCCCGCAAGAATTTCTACCATGGTTTCATCTTCCAGTCCTAGGGTTACCTCCCGGCGGCGGGCGGCGGCGGAATTTTCAGGAACCACAAAAACAATCCATGAACCGTAGGTGTGGATCAGCACCGGCCGGGGAATTACCGGCACATCTTTTCTGGATTCGGTTACCAAGCTTACCGTAGCAAACATACCCGGCAGTATCCGGGGATCCACCCGGCCGCTGCTGTTCGGCAAAATGCGAAGCCGGATCCGCAGGGTCCGGCTGGCTGGATCCAGTACCGGAGAAAGCTCGTCTATCTCTGCGGCAAAGGTTTCGCCGGGCATGGCTTCAAAACTGACCTGGGCAGGAAGAAAGCGCCGCACCGATACCGAATACCGCTCCGGTACATAGGTTTCCACCCTAAGATCGCCCAAGTTCCCCACCACGCAAATCACCGAATTGGTCTGCAAGGTATCTCCGGCGCTTACCGGAACGGATACCACCACACCGGAAACGGTAGAAACAACCGGGTTAAGAAAGAAGGAGTCTCCGGGACGGGAAGGATCTACCATAGCAATGACTTGTCCCCGGCTTACCCTGTCTCCGTCCCGGACCCGCAGTTCGGTTAACTTCCCCGCCATGGTAGGATAAATGGATACTTCAGAAGATGACCGTACATCTCCGTTTAGGATCACCGAATGCTCTACCGTACCCAATATTACCGGCACAACACGGATCGCCGTACCGGCCCGATCGCCTGATCTGCCGCCACTCTGACCACCGTCCGGTTCGCCGCCATGAGCGTCCCCGGATAAACCCAGAGAAGTCAGCATGCGCTGTAAAAACGGCTGTTCCAGGGAGGACAATGCTTCCTGTAGCGGAGCAAAGTTCTGGGCTAATTTATATGCTATCAAGAGTACGGCAACGATGCAGAGAATAACCAGAACCACCGTCACAATAGCTTTTTTATTTTTCACCGTTTTCCTCTATTATTTTTGTTATTTTTGTTTTGAATAATTCTGCAATTCTCCTTCTTCCATATTGAGGGAAGAAGCAAGGTCCAGTACCAGGATTTTGTAGTTCAATTCACTTTGAAGCTGCTGCTGGCGGGCTTCGGTAAGCCTGTTTCGTACCGTTTCAAAATCGAGAAAATTCATGGTTCCGGTTCTGTAGGATCGTTCCGCCAGTTCATAAGCCCGCTGGGCATAGCTTGCCTGGAGCCGGGCGATTTCCAGTTCGGTCCAGGTATTGCTGATACTATCTGCATAGGATCGGATCTCCTGCCGGGCGTTGTTTTCCATATTCTGTAGTTCCAGCCGAGCCTTCTGATACTCCGCTCCTGATCGTTTTACGGTTTGATCCGCCTTGGTCCTCGGCATCCAGGAATCGAATGGAATAGTAACAGCCGCTCTGGCGATGACTGTATCGGCAAAACCATTATTAAGAGAAGCCCCCCAGGAAGCGGAAAGGTCTATCGAAGGACTTTTGGCGGAAAGAAATGACTCGGTCCGGGCGTTTTTTAGCCGTTCAATTTCGTTACGCTGGGCAATCAGATCTGGCCGCCGGGCAAGACGTTCATTGATAAGCGCCTCCGGATCAAGGAAAAGGGCGGTTATTCCGGGATTTCCTTCCAGGACCAGCGTTTCTTGGGGAACCAGCCCCAGCGCCACCAGAAATTTGCCCAGGGCATTCTGGTAATCAGTAAGGGCCCGGTTATAGGCCAGCTTTGCCCGTTCGGAGCTGACCTGGGCGGAAAGAAAATCCAGTTCCCCCACATAGCCGCTCTGCCGGGCAATGCGGTCCCGTTCCATTTGATCCATGGCAAGGCGCATGGTTCCTTCCAGCACCTGGAGGTTATTTTTTTGAGCCAGAAGAGAATAAAAAGTTTTTGAAGTTTCGTTTATCAAAACCCGCCGGGCTTCTTCATAGTTTAAAAGGCTGTTCTTATAGGCCAGGGAAATATTCGCCATGGTAAAGGGAAGGGCCGCGCTAAACCCCAGGGAAAGACCAAGGGTGGCGGTATATGAAGGATCGGGTCTTGGCGTATTTGCAACAAGGGGAAAACCATACTCCGCTCCTCCCCTTACACTAATGGATGGAAAAATCTGAGCCCAAAGGCTCTTGGCCCTGATCCGGTCAAACTCCAGATCGATGGCCCGCTTTTGCAGGCTGATGCTGTTCTGTTCCGCCAGGCGGCAGACTTCTTCCAAGGTGAGGGAACGGACTTCCTGGGCAGTTAATGATCCCGCAGCAAGGAAAAAGAGTAGAATTGCACACATTCTAGAACCCATTTTACTGCCATTATTGTAACAGAAAAGGATTAAAAAGTTACCCTCTATCAGAGACGATCTAGGTATCCCCGGCGGAATTTTTTTTGACATTTTTTCGTAAAAAAACCGGCCGCTTTACGCGGCCGGTTCAACGATTAGCGTCCGCCGACAGAGCCGTCCCAGGTATCGACTTTTTTGGTTGCCGCGTCTTCATCAAACCAGGTGGAAGTGATAACCTTGCTTTCGGTGAAGAAGCGCACCCCGTCTTTACCAAGACAGTGCAGGTCGCCGAAGAATGACTGCTTGTGGCCCGAGAAGGGGAACATTCCGACCGGAACCGGTATTCCCACATTGATACCAACCATTCCGCCGTCAATCTGCAGTGAAAAGTTTCGGGCATACAGACCCGACGAAGTATAGATGACTGCCCCGTTGGCGAAGGGGTTATTGTTAATCAGCGCCACTCCCTCATCAAAGGTCTTTACTTTCTTTATGGCCAGTACCGGGCCGAATATCTCATCCCGGCCTATGCTCATATCTTCGGTTACGTTGTCAAAGATGGTGGGGCCGATGAAGAAGCCGTTTTCAAGACCCGGAACCTTTACGCCCCGTCCGTCGAGTACGAGTCTGGCCCCTTCCTTAACGCCTATGTCTATCCATTTAAGGATATTGTCCATATGCTTTTTGTTGACCACCGGGCCGAGTTGGGAACTCTTATCGTAGGCGCAGCCGATTTTGAGGGCCTTTGCGTTGGCTACGATCCGTTCGACGAGTTTGTCGTGTATGCCTTCCTGGGCGGCGACAGTCGGCAGAGCCATACACCGTTCGCCGGCGCAGCCAAAGGCAGAGTTGATAATACCCATCGCGGTTCTTTCCAGATGCGCATCGTTCATGACCAGAGCGTGGTTCTTCGCTTCGCACTGAGCCTGAACCCTCTTGCCGTGGGCGGCGGCTTTGGAATACACCTGCAGTCCCACTCCCGTGGTTCCCACAAAACAGATGCCCTTGATAATCGGGCTGGTAAGCATCAGATCGCCCACGGTTCGATCGGTGGTGATGACGCTGACCACTCCCGGAGGAAGGCCGGCTTCCATCAGCAGTTCCAAAAGCCGGATGCTGGTCATGGGCGTGGTGCTGGACGATTTTAAAACGATGCAGTTGCCGGTGGCGATGCAGAGGGGAGTCATCCAGCCAAAGGGGATCATGGCGGGGAAGTTGAAGGGAACAATGCCGCCGAAAACGCCGATTGGCTCACGGATAAGAACCGAGTCATAACCGGAACTGGTTTCCATCAGGGATTCGCCCTGCATGAGACTTGCGACTCCGCAGGCCAGTTCCACCGGTTCTTTCACTTTGAGCAGATCCCCTTCTGCTTCAGCCCACACCTTGCCGTGTTCCCGGGCGACTGTTTTGGTCAGCTCTTCCATATTTTTTATTACCAGGTCGCGGAACTTGTAGAGAATCTGGGTGCGGGCAATGACCGGTGTCTTCGACCATGTCTTGTATGCCGCCTGTGCCGCGTCCAGCACCGCCTGCAATTCCTCTTTTGTGCAGCAGGGTGCCTGGGCTATTACTTCTCCGGTACTCGGATCGTACACATCCATCCACTTGTCCGTTTTTGAATCAAGCCACTTGCCGTTGCAGGCGTACTTCAGTTTTTCCATTTTTTCCTCCTTGGAAATTTTTTGCCTTAACTTGCCTTGCTTTGTTCAGCCTCATTCCAGAGCTGAGTATAGAGTTCCATCAGTATTTCTTTGGTGGGCTGCCTTCTCGTATTCGAAGGACTGCCCGAGGCCATCGCGTCTTCGGACATCTTCGGTATGTACTTGAAGAAATCATCTTTGGTGATGCCGTAGTCGATGGGCGTTTTTACCTGCATTGCCTTGATAAGATCGTTTGAAGCCCTGACAAAGGCCTCCGAGCCTTCTTCTACGCTCATTCCGTCCTTATACACGCCGATTTCCTTCGCCAATGCACACAACCGGTCTGTTACGTCCGATTTCAGGAAATTCAGGCATACCTTGAGGAGCATCGCGTTGGACATACCGTGGGGTACATGGAAAAGCGCGCCTATCGGGCGGCTCATTCCGTGGACAATGGTAACAGAGGCATTGCTGAAAGAAACGCCGGCTTCAAACGCGGCCAGGAGCATTTCACTTCGTGCCGTCTTGTCTGAACCGTTGTTAAACGCCTCATTGAGGTTTGCGAAGATTCTCTTAATGGCGGAAACGGCGAAGGTTTCGCTCATTACATTCGCCTTTAGCGAGGTGTACGCTTCAAGGGCATGGCAAAACGCATCTATACCGGTCGCCGCCGTTACCGATTTCGGAAGGGTCAGGGTAAAATCGGAGTCCAGAACGGCGCAGTCGACCATGAGCTTGGGATTGGCGATGAGCATTTTTACATTGGTGTTGGCATTGGCGATAATGGTAAACTTGGTCGCCTCCGAACCTGTTCCGGCCGTCGTCGGGATGGCAACCATACGGGGCGGATCGTTATCCAGCGCCTTGCCGACATAGTCACAAACACTTCCGCCGTTGGCGTGAACCACGGCAATTGCCTTCATCGAGTCAATGGGGCTTCCGCCGCCCAGGGCAATCAGAAAATCGCATTGTTCATTTTTGAACAGCTCTACTCCTTTGTCGATCATGGTATGATCCGGCTCTGCGTTGATGTCGGCGTAGATAAAGTGCGCAATGCCGATTTGCCCAAGTTCGCCGGTAAGTTTTTTTACATATCCCAGATCAACCGCGTTTTTGTCGGTTACAATCATGGCTTTTTTTCCGTACGTCTTGATTTCGTCCATGCCGGTTTTAAGCGCATTTTCACCGTACACAACGTATTGCGGAACCATAAATACATTCGCCATTTTTTCCTCCTCATGACAGCATTTGGCATTTTGTCAATTTCAACGATTGTTGAATATGATAATGGGGTACTTAAAATTAAAACATGGGTGACTCAATTTCGCAAGTTTTTTTGGATTTTTTTTAGTCAACGACTCCGCTCTAGTATGGAGGAGCATTAAACCTCGCAGTTCAAATAAAAAACGCGCTTGACACAGGAAATCGTCTTACACTAAAATAAAAGGGACTGTAATGGATTTTTCAGAAATAATTAAGCCCGGCCTGGAGGCCGAGATAACCGAAACCGTGATGGACAAAAACATCGCCTCAATCTGGGGTTCCGGAGGCCTTCCGGTATACGCAACTCCTTGTATGATTGCATCCATGGAGAAAGCCGCATTGAACTCTGTTGCTCCCTTCCTTCCAGCACCCTGGTCCACGGTGGGAACCGAGGTCTGCATCAAACACCTTTCCTCCACCCCCCGGGGAATGAAGATCACCACCAGGGCAAAACTCTTACACATAGATGGCAGAGCTCTTACCTTCACCGTGGAAGCCTATGACGAAACGGGGAAAATTGGTGAGGGTACCCACGGCCGTTTCATCATTGATGAAAAAAAATTCATGAAAAAAACGGAAGCTAAGGGCGGTAAAACATAGGCCCGTCAAGGATGAGCAAAATCACCCGTTTGTGACGGATCATTCATCCTGTCAAATATACCTGGTCTAATTTTTTTTCCGGATAAGGCTATTTCGATTTCTACCGGACAGTGATCGGATCCTTCTACTTCTTTCCGGATATTCGATCGTTTTATCCGGGGAAGAAAGGCCGGATCCACACAATGGTAATCAAGGCGCCACCCCACATTTCGTTCCCGGGCTGTGCCCCAGTACGACCACCATGTGTAATGATCTTTTTCGCCGGGATGAAAATGCCGAAAGGTATCGACAAAACCTGCCTTGGTAAAGGTGTCCATCCAGGCCCGCTCCTCCGGCAGATACCCGGCGTTTTTTTCGTTTTCCTTTGGCCGAGCAATATCAATGGCCGTATGGGCGATATTGTAGTCTCCGCACAGAACAAAATGTTTTTCCTGCCTGGCAAGTTTTTTGCAGTATTTTAGAAGCGCATCGCAAAAAGCCAGCTTGTAGGGGAGTCTCTTTCCTCCGTCCTGTGAATTGGGAAAATATGCGGTAATCAGCACAAAGTCTTTGTAAAAAGCCTGAAGCACCCGGCCTTCGTTGTCAAAGTCCGCAATCCCCAGGGGTTTCACATCTTCCGGCTCTTTTTGGGAAAAAATCGCCGTCCCAGCATAGCCTGCTTTCTTTGCGCTTGCCCAATACGCGTGGTAGGGTTTTCCCGATTTATTTTTTGGGTTCCGCAGTTCATCGGAAAGCTGTTCGGGCCGGGCCTTGGTTTCCTGAAGGCAAAGCACATCGGGAGATTCAACGGCAAGCCACCGGGAAAAACCCCGTTTCTCCACCGCCCTGATGCCATTTACATTCCACGATAATATATTCACAAATACAATATAACAGAGAGTGTTCCGCTAAACCAGTGGACATTGTTTTTTCCTGTCCCTCTTTTTATAATAACCCTATGAAAAAAACAGGCATCTTTGTATTGCTGATTATGGCCGGCATTGTTATTTTTGCGGTGTATTTCTTTGCCCTGCCCGCAAAACCCGAAACGGTGAATATTTCATATGTGGATGCGCCATTTAATCTGCAGATAATGGTGATGAGGGAAGGGGGCATACTGGAAGACGCTTTTGCCCCGCTGGGTATAACCGTAGAATGGCACCGGATCAATACCGGCACCGAACAGACACAGGCCATGGCGGCAGGCTCACTTGATATTGCTTCGGTAATCAACTCCACATCAGTAATTTTGGCAAATGCCGCGGGTAATCCGGTCCAGATTGCCGCCTTGGTAAGCCGGCCCCGGCAGACGTTTGCATTAATGGTTGGTCCCAACGGCCCCCGGAGCATTCGGGAACTCCAGGGAAAAACCATAGCTGGTCCCAAGGGGTCGGTACTCCATCAAATGGTAATCGCTGCATTGGCAAGAGAAGGAATGAACGCCTCCGATGTGAGTCTTATTCATATGGAACTTCCCGAAGCCAGAAATGCCCTGCTGGCAAACCGGGTAGACGGCGCTCTCCAGGCGGCAAGCCTAATTATCCGTAATGAAGAAGCGGGAATGCGGACCCTTTTTACCGCTGATGGCTACCTTACTCCCCTGCTCTTTACCGCAGTGCGCCCCGAATTTGCAAAAAGCCGCCCGGAACTACTGCGCATTTATCTGGATGTACAGGCGGAAATATATACCTGGATAACAGCGAATACCGCCGAAGCGGTTGCCATCGGAAGCCGGGTTCTGCAAATTTCCCCTGAAGAAGGAATGATCCTTTTTCGCTGGAGCGGCATCGCAGAGGTGATGGAAGAGGATGACATAACGGCATTGGCGGCAGACGCTGATTTTCTTTACCGGCAAAACATGATCGAGCAGAAAACAGATCCACGGCAATTTATTCTGCCTTCCGCATACGGGAGGTGATATATTAGAACTGCAAAGATGACGAAAATTATTTCCCACTTTATTTTGCCGCTGTTAATTGCAGCAGCATGGACGGCGTTTTCCTCCCTTGGTTTTCTTAATTCCTACCTTGTTCCTTCTCCGGCGCGGGTTTGGGCGGCGGCGCAAAAACTGATTTCTTCCGGCGAACTGGGGGAACATATCAGAATCAGCATGACCCGGGTCTGGGGAGGTTATGGATTAAGCGTCTGTTGCGCCCTTCCCCTGGCCCTCCTCTTTCACGAAAATCCCCTGCTCCGCCGGATCTTTCACGGGCTTTTTGAAGTGATTCGTTCTATTCCTCCCTTGGCAATGATCCCTCTGCTTATTTTGTGGCTCGGCCTGGGAGAAGGATCCAAACTGGCGGTGATCATATTATCCTCATTTTTTCCCGTCTTTCTCAACGCCGAAAGCGGCTTTGATTCCATGGACAACCGCTGGCTGGAACTTTCCCAGTCCCTGGAACTTTCCTTTCCCCGGCATCTTTTTTCCGTACTGATCCCCGCATCGCTTCCCCAGATCGTGACAGGACTGCGGCTGGGATTCAGCTATGCATGGCGGGCCCTTTTGGGGGCAGAACTTTTTGCCTCCGCTTCGGGACTGGGATACCTTATTTCCGATTCCCAGGCCATGGCCCGGGTAGACCGTGTCTTTGTGGGGATTATCACCATCGGCCTTTTGGGTGCTGGTTTCGATGCCCTGCTCCGGCTGACAGCCCGGAAACTCACCGGGTACGATCAGGGTGCCGCATGAAACTCCGCATCCATTCCCTTTCCAAAAATTACACCGGCCCGGAAGGAAAAACAATCCACGCCCTCGTTGATTGTTCCATGAATATCGAAGATGGCAGTTTTACCGTCATTGTGGGACGGAGCGGCTGCGGAAAAACAACGCTGCTTAAACTGATCGCCGGGCTTGAAGAACCCGGGTTGGGCACGGTGGAATTTTCCGCCGTACCGAAAATGGGTTTTATGTTTCAGGATCCCCGGCTCCTTCCCTGGCTTACGGTGGAAGAAAACCTGGCTCTGGCCTTTCCCCGTTCCGGAAGCAGGGCGGAAAAGGCGGCGGTACGGGATAAAATACGGCGTGTCCTTGCCATGACGGGCCTAGCGGATCGCTCCGGTTCTTTGCCTCAGGAGCTTTCCGGAGGCATGGCCCAGCGTACCGCCCTGGCCCGGTGCCTCTGCAGAAACCCCGATATTCTTTTGTTGGACGAACCATTAAGCAGCCTCGACGCTTTTACCCGCCTCCGGCTTCGGGAAGAACTGGAAAAACTGTGGCAACAGTTAGGCCTTACGGTGATCCTTGTTACCCATGAGATAGAAGAGGCGGTCTTTTTTGGCGAACGGATCTTTTTGATGAGCGAAGGAAAACTGAAAAACGAAGTGCCCATTCCCCTTCCCCGGCCCCGGGATTATCGCGGCACGGAATTCCAGGAATACTGCCAGAAAATAGAAAAAGAACTGTGCCGCTGCGGAGCAAAGAATGAATCCAAAAATATGGAGTGATGAGGAACTGCTCCATTATATCACCACTGAAGACAGGGCCGAAATGGAAGAACTCTTTGCTGCGGCTCGAAAAGTCCGGAAAGAACATTACGGTCTTGATGTGTACTTCCGGGGTTTAATTGAATGTACCAACTACTGCAAAAACGACTGTTATTACTGCGGAATTAGGCGGAGCAACGCCGGCGCAAACCGTTACCGCCTGGGGTCGGAAGAAATTCTGGAATGCTGCCGCACCGGAGATACCCTGGGTTTCCGCACCTTTGTATTGCAGGGTGGGGAAGATCCCTGGTTTACCGATGATCGGCTCTGTGAAATTATCCGTACTATCCGGACCGAATTCCCCGATCATGCCATCACCCTTTCTATGGGAGAACGGAGCCGGAAAAGCTACAAGGCCCTGTTTTACGCTGGGGTAAACCGGTATCTGCTGCGGCACGAAAGCGGTGACGACACACACTACTCTGCCATACACCCGCCGGAAATGAAACTTTCCAGCCGGAAAAAATGTCTCTATACTTTAAAGGAACTTGGTTTCCAAACCGGGGCGGGTTTTATGACGGGCGCCCCCTTCCAAACAGCGGAATGCCTGCTGGCGGATCTCCGGTTTTTACAGGAAATGGAACCACATATGGCAGGCATAGGCCCCTTTGTCCCCGCGGCCCATACCCCCTTCGCCGACCATCCCGCCGGCAGCACCGATTTAACCCTTCGAATGGCCGCCCTTACCCGACTGATCCTGCCCCGGGTCCTGCTTCCCGCTACCACCGCCCTGGGAGTCCTTTCCCGTGACGGCATGGAGCAGGCCCTTTTGGCTGGAGCCAATGTGGTAATGCCCAACCTTTCTCCGGGGTATGCAAAAAAACGCTACTCAATATACAACAACAAACCCTATACCGATGATGAAGCCGCCGAAGGACTCCATAGTATGATTCTCCGTGTCAAAGCGGCAGGCTTTGTCCCCAATATGGGGGCCCGGGGGGACGCAAAACCCGCTTAACTTACTCTGCAATACCCTGTATAGTTACATGGCGGAATAAGCGTGAGGATCGTTTTAATTCATTACCACCTGCGGCCCGGAGGAGTAACCCAGGTCTTATTCCACCAGGCAACGGCCCTGCGGGAGGCCGGCGAAGAGGTACTTATCCTGAGCGGAGAATCACCGCCCCTGGCCGAAACCTGGACGAGGATCCCTGTGGCGGTGGTTCCCGGCCTACAGTACGATCGTTACCGCCCGGTGGAAATTGCCGGCCCGGTACATCGGCATACTTCGGTGGAAAAACTTGCCCGTTCAATAGAAAATGCCATCCATTCCCGTTGGCCCGGAACGGGGGCAGATCTGGTTCATGTTCATAACCCGCTGATTCGAAAAAACAGCCTTCTAATCGGCGCCATAAAAATACTGACGGAGCATTACCCCCTACTGCTGCAAAACCACGATCTGGCGGAAGATTTCCGGCCCGATGTTTATTTTGATGGAGAATACCCGGCAAACTGCCACTATGGGGTAATTAACAGCAGGGATTACCGTTTTCTTTTGGAAGCGGGACTTAAACCGGAAGGGCTCCACCTGCTGCCCAACGAAGTGCAGGAACTTTCCGTTACCCCTGGACTTCCAAAAACCTGGTACCTTTATCCGGTCCGGGGGATCAGACGAAAAAACATCGGGGAAGCCCTGTTTCTTTCACTCTTTACCAAACTGCCCATCGCTATTACCCAGCCCCCCACCACAGAGCAGGATATGCCCATTTACCGCCGCTGGAAAAAAACGATGGAAGAACTGAAGCTCCCCATTGAATTTGAGGCAGGGCTTGAGTCTTCTTTTGCCGATGTGATAGGAAGCGCCGAGGCGGTCATTACTACCTCGGTAAAGGAAGGTTTCGGTTTTTCCTTTCTTGAACCCTGGACTGCGGGTCTTGCCGTCACCGGACGGCGCATAAATTATGTATGCACTGATTTTGAAGAAGCGGGTATAAAATTAGACGATTTGTACCCGGTCCTTTCCATCCCCGCCGAATATGCCGAACCGGCAAAGCTGAGGAAAAAAACCGCCGAAGCCTTGATCCGGGTTTATACAGCCTTCGGCCTGTCTCTTCCCCCACAGATCCATGGTGAACTGGATCAGGTCTTTAGCCAGGATTTCTGTGATTTTGGGATCATGGATGAAGAAATACAGGAAAAAACCCTCCGCCTTGCGGTACAAAATAAAACGGTCCGGGAACAAATCAAAAAAGCCAATCCCTTTTTAGAAGCCCTGGCGGAATTGAAAATCGATTCTTCCCTTGTCGACGCAAACCGCCTGGCGGTCCTTTCCGCCTATTCACGGAAAAATATACTCAGTACCATCCTCGAAGCCTACCGGAAAACCTTCATCCCCGTGACTCAGTACATTTCCCGATCCCGGCTTCTGGAACTGTACCTCGATCCTGCCCGGCTGTCCCTGGTTGGGATCAGCCCGCCGGAACCGCCGAAAGGAGCAGTATGAATCATCACAACAACAAACCGGCGGTAACAAAAGGCATTGAGCAGCTTCACTACATCAAACTGATCCAAAAATCCGCCCAGCCCCTCGAACCGCTGCCGGTAACCCTTTCCGCCGATTGGGAAGAATTGGTACCCAAAGATTCTGCCGTATTTTCCGGTATTCGGGCGGTACTTTTTGATCTCTACGGAACCCTCTTTATTTCCGCCGCCGGAGAAATCGCCGCAGCGATGGATGGGGAAGTTACGGCGGAATTGTCTGAAATGGCAGAATACTTCCGGCTGGCGGTAAAATGTCTCCACAAAACGGCCCATGCGGCGGGGAATGTATGGCCAGAAATTAAGACCGAGGAAATCTGGGCCGGCTATAGAGGCGGCATTCCCGGCGGCTGGGAATTACCCCAAAAAATGCGGCGATCACTGGAAAAAATCGGCCCCCGGGCCGCCGCCCGCTGCGCCGGACGAGAACTGGCCCTCCACTATGAGTTAGCCTTGAATCCGGTGTATCCCATGCCCCATGCGGAAAGAGTTCTCCGTTCCCTGGTTTCCGGCGGCATAAGACTGGGGATCATCTCCAATGCTCAATTTTATTCACCCCTGCTATTCAACGCTTTTTTTGGCGAATCCCCCGCCGAAATGGGTTTTTGCCCGGAACTGCTCATCTATTCTTTTGAAGAAGGAGAAGCCAAACCTTCTCCCCGGCTTTTTAACATGGCCAGAGAGCGGCTGGCGGAACAGAACATAAAACCGGAGGAAACCCTCTACATCGGAAACGATATGCGGAATGACATTATCCCCGCCACAGAGGCCGGATTCAAGGCGGCCCTCTTTGCCGGAGACCGCCGTTCCCTCCGCCTCCGGAAGGGCGATCCGGCTTGTGCGGAAAGAAAGCCCAGCGTGGTTATCAAGGGATTGGAGACTCTTGTATTGGACCATCTCAAAACCGATAATAAGAACAATGACTGATGGGCTCTTTAGTTTTTTGATCAAAGTGATCACTTCCTGGCAAATTATCGTTGTTACGATAACTCTGATAATCTATTTTTCCCTGGTTTCCTATGTAGCCAGGACACATCATCCCAGCCGATCCGGTTTTTCCATTAATTCCAAACCCAGGAAAGAAAAGGCCCCCAAGGCCGCTCCCGTAGAAGTACCTTCAGGGGGTGAAGACGATGATGAACTGGAACTGGAAGAATAGGCCCCGGAAAAAATATGACCGGCTGCCTTCTTTTGAATAAAAACCCAGGTAATACTTCCTTTAAAAGCCTCTTACCGGTAAAAAAAGCTCTTGGCACCGGCAAGGTCTGCCATACCGGCACCCTGGATGCATTTGCCCAGGGCCTTCTGGTGATATTGACCGGCAGGGCGGTAAAACTTTCCCCCTGGTTTACCGGCTGCGACAAACAGTACCGGGGGCTCCTTCGCTTTGGCGAAGAAACGGACACCCTTGATCCGGAGGGAAAAATAATTGCCGCCGCCCCCGTTCCCCGGCGGAAAGACCTGGAAGCGATCCTGCCTGTCTTTACCGGAGAAATCCTGCAGGCCCCGCCCCGCTATTCTGCGGTTCACATAAACGGCAGGAGAGCCCACAAACTGGCCCGGGCGGGTATCGAAGTGGAGATGAAAAAACGGCCCGTCACGATCCATTCCATTTCCCTCCTTTCCTGGGACCCCCCCCATGCGGAACTGGAAATTCACTGTTCCAGCGGAACCTATATCCGTTCCCTGGCCAGAGACATTGCCCTGGCTCTGGGTTCACGTTCCCATCTTCGTTCCCTAAAACGGATCAGGGTGGGAAATTTTTCCCTGAACGATGCCCTTTCACTGCTGCCAGCCGCTGACCCTCCGGTACAGGAAATGACGATCAGGGGATCCATAAAACCTTTGGGGCCGGAACTTTTTGCCCAATTAGGCATACCTAGTATCACTGTTGACGAAAAAACTGCGGGAGCTGTTTCCCGCGGCAGGGATTTAAAGCTCCTTCATATCAGCGAATTGGAAAATGCCGTTACAGCGGAAAAAAGCCAGGCCATAGCCCTTTTTGGGCCCCGGTCAGGATTACACTCCTTTGCCTGTATTGTTGAACATAAAAACGGTTCATGGAAATATGGATATGTTAATGCAGCAAATTAGCTGGGATAATCTTCCCGGTCTGGAAAAAGCGGGGGACGGCAAAAAAACAGCCCTTACCGTGGGAGTTTTCGACGGCCTCCATCGGGGGCATCAGGCGTTAATTGCAAAGATTACCGCAAAAGCGCCGGAACTCCTTCCCGTTGTGGTAACTTTTCGGGAAAACCCCAAGAAATTCACTAAAACTGCGGGAAAATCCGCAAAAAACCCCAGAGACATCATCGATTTTAAAGAAAAAATTTTTCTAATGGAAAGCATGGGGATATCACTATGTGTGATCATTGACTTTTCGGAACATTTCAGTAAAATGAGCGGAAGGGATTTTTTGGAGGCCCTGAACTGCCGCCTCCGCCCCGCTTATATGGCACTGGGGATGAATTTTCACTGCGGATACCGCCGGGACACCGATGCGGGAACATTTAAGACCCTGGCGGAAGGGTTGGGAATCGAAGTAGAAATAATTCCCCCCATACTGGAATGGGGACTTCCGGTAAGTTCCAGCAGAATCCGCTCGGCCCTGGAAGCGGGCAGAATCAACGAGGCCAATCTGCTTTTGGGGCGGCCCATGGTTTAGGTTTCAAGGAGTGTAATTATATATGGCTTTAAGTAAAGAAGAGGTAACTTCCACCATTGCCAAGTTCGGTAAGAACGAAAAAGATACCGGTACTTCGGAAGTTCAAATCGCCCTGTTGACCAAACGGATCAATCAGTTAACGGAGCACTGCAAACAGTTTAAAAAGGACAAATCTGGCCAACGGGGACTTCTAATCCTGGTAGGAAAACGCCGCCGTATGCTTAAGTACCTTCAGCGGACAGATCTGGAAAAATACCGGTCCTTAATTAAGGAATTGGGTCTGCGAAAATGATGCAGACAGTAACCCACACCATAGCCGGAAAAGAATTGATCCTCGAAACCGGCAGGATCGCAAAGCAAGCCAACGGTTCTGTTTTTGCCCAATACGAAGGGTCGGCGGTTATCGCCACGGTCTGTACATCCCATGAACCGGTGGAAGGTCTGGACTATGTGCCGTTGACGGTGGACTATAACGAAAAATACTATGCCGCAGGAAAGATCCCCGGCGGTTTTATCAAACGGGAAAGCCGGCCCAAGGACAAGGAAATTCTTGTGTCCCGGCTCATCGACCGGCCCATGCGGCCTTTGTTTGACAAAAACTTCGGCAGAGACATACAGGTGGTACCCACTACCATTTCGGCGGATCAAATAAACCCGCCGGATATCCTGGCGATCATCGCTTCTTCTGCTGCGGTTCACATTTCGGATATTCCCTTCGGCGGCCCCATTGCGGGGGTAAGGATCTGCGCCATGGGGGACGAACTCTTGATTAACCCCACTTACGAAGAGATAGAAAAATCCCGGCTGGAAATTGTGGTAGCGGGAACCAAAGAAGGGATCACCATGGTGGAAGGCGGGGCCGGCGAAGTCAGCGAAGAACTGATGATCCGGGCCCTGGGAATGGCCCACAAGGTGATCATAGAACTCTGCGATCTCCAGGAAAAACTCCGCTCCCTGGCGGGGAAAGAAAAACTTCCCCTAAACCCCAGCAGCCAGGTACTGGAAAATTCCGATGCTATCCACAGCGAAGCCTACCCAAAATTGGAAAAGGCCTGCTTTGAATCAACCAAGGATGGAAGACACAAAGCGATAAGGCTGGTAAAGAAGGAACTTTCGGAAAAATACGCCGCCCAGCTTGAAAATGAAAGCCAGAAAAAACTCTTCGAGGCCCTTTTCGAGGATATGCAGTACCAGATACTTCGTTCCTCAATCCTGGACAAAGGAAAACGGGTAGACGGCCGGAGTACGGAAGATATCAGGCCCATTACCTGCGAAATCGGCCTTTTAAAACGAACCCACGGTTCAGCCCTGTTTACCCGGGGTGAAACCCAATCCCTGGTAGCAACCACTCTGGGAACCGTTTTTGATGAACAGATCTTCGATGATATTGAGGGGGACAAACGGGAAAATTTTCTTCTCCATTACAACTTTCCTCCTTATTCCGTGGGAGAAACCGGCCGGCTTGGCACAGGACGGAGGGAAATCGGCCACGGCAATTTGGCCCGCCGATCCTTGGCACCCATGATCCCTTCCAAAGACGAATTCCCCTATACGATCCGGGTGGTATCGGAGATCATGGAATCCAACGGCTCTTCCTCCATGGCTTCAGTCTGCGGCGGAACCCTCTCCATGCTCCATGCGGGGGTTCCCCTGAAAAAACCCGTGGCGGGAATTGCCATGGGACTTATCACCGATGGAGACCGTTATGCGGTACTCTCCGACATCCTGGGGGAAGAAGATCACCTGGGCGACATGGACTTTAAGGTAGCCGGCACTGAAGAAGGCATTACCGGTTTCCAAATGGATATTAAAATTTCCGGAGTTACGGCGGAGATTATGGCCAAAGCCCTGGATCAGGCAAAAAGGGGCCGGCTCCATATCCTTTCGATTATGAACCAAACGATCTCCAGACCCGCCGGACAGATCAGCGAATTTGCTCCCAAGATCGTCACCCTAAAAATTGAGGTTGACAAGATCGGCGCCCTAATTGGCCCCGGAGGTAAAAACATCAAAGCCCTTTGTGAACAGTACAGTGTCACAATCAACACCGAAAACGACGGCACCGTTACAATCTATGGAAAAAATTCCAAAGACGCCGAAGAAGCCAAGGCAGCGGTTATGGGAGTTGTTTCGGATCCCGAAACGGGCCGGATCTACAACGGCGTGGTCAAACGGATCATGGAATTCGGCGCCTTTGTGGAGATCCTGCCCGGCAAGGAAGGACTGGTACATATCTCCAAGCTGTCCCGGCAGCGCATTGCCCAGGTTAGCGATATACTTTCCGAGGGCCAGGAAATTCCCGTAAAGCTCGTAGAAATCGACAAGATGGGCCGCCTTAATCTTTCATATATCGATGCCGTTGATCCAAATGGCGCCCCAAGCGAAACAGAAAACCAAGGCAGGGGTCAGCGGGATAACGGTTATCAACGGCCCCGCCGGCGTTTTTAGGATGGATAACGGTACGCCCGGCACATCTGGATTTTCCGGCGGCGTACCATCAGAAACGCCCCGCGTACGGGTGTGCCGTAAAAACAAAGATGCTGCCCTACCCCGTTACGTTACGGCGGGAGCCGCGGGGGCCGATGTGGAAGCCTGTATACCATCGGATATTACCCTCCAGCCGGGCGGGCGGGCAAAAATTCCAACCGGCCTGACACTGGAAATTTTGCCGGGCTGGGAGGCTCAGGTAAGACCCCGGTCGGGCCTTGCCATGATGCACGGCATAACAGTACTAAACGCGCCGGGAACCATCGACAGTGATTACCGAGGGGAACTGGAAATACTGCTGGTTAATCTGGGAAATGAACCCTGGACGGTACACAGCGGCGACAGGATAGCCCAGCTGGTATTTGCCCCTGCTCCCCAGGTTTTTCTGGAAGAGACAGACAAACCGGAAAACACCGAACGGGGCGGCGGGGGGTTTGGTTCCACCGGCACGGCCGGCACAATGCCATGAGAAGCGCCCATTCAAAAACAATCTTCTTCTACATAGCAAAGGAAATCCTTTTTGCCTTTTTTGTGTGTTTTCTTTTTTTCTTTTTTGTTTTTTTTGTAAACCAGATTCTTCTAATGGCGGAGCGGATCCTTTCCTTACGGGTCCCCCTGGGACAGGTGGTTATGCTTATTTTCTATTCCCTGCCTTTGATAATCGCCCTGGCTTTTCCCTTTGCCTGTCTGACAGGGACACTCATGACCATAGGCCGTTTTACTTCGGACAACGAAATTCTCGTCGTTCTTTCTTCCGGCTTTTCCTACCGGTCTATTTTTTTCCCCGCCCTATCGGTGGGACTTCTCATTTCCCTTTTTTCTTTTTTTGCCAACGATATCCTCCTTCCCTCCGGGACTATTCAGTTTAACCGACTGTGGCGGAGAATTCTTTTTTCTTCCCCGGCGCTGGAACTGGAAGCCAATTCGATCAAACATTTTAGGGATAAGAGTGTGATTATCGTTACCGGCCCGGTGATTAACAGAACGATCAGGGATATCCTGATCCTGGACAGGACCAAGGACGGGGAGCGGAGAATGATCCTGGCAGGAGAAGCGGGACTGGTAGATTCAGGAGGGGGAAGGATCGGTATCAGCTTAAAAGATCCCTTTGTCCATTCGGGAAAGGAAAATCAGAGGACAAACTATGATTATGCTTCCGCCGGTTCCTTAAACTACTTTGTTTCCCCGAATGACTTTGTCCAGGCGGCTTACCCCATAGGGCCCAAGGAAATGAGTTCCGTGGATGTATGGCGGGAAATTCGAAAAAAAGAAACGGCCCTGGCGGAAAATCTGGAAAATGAATACAGGAGGATCACCTCCGATGCCCTGGCCCTGGAAAAAGCCATGAGGGAAGGAGGAAGGACCGGCGTCCTTGCTTCGGACTGGGAGTATGCCGTTTCTTCGATTCGGGAACAGGAGCGCGATCGAAGCCTTTCCATGTACCGGCTTGAATTCTACAAAAAATTTTCCATCCCCTTTGGCGCCCTTTCCTTCGTACTTGCTGCTGTATCCATCGGCATTAGGGCAAACAAGGGCGGCCAAACCGTGGGGTTCATCACCGGTGTCTGCATGTCCGCCCTCTACTGGGCCATGCTCCTTATTGGCCAGGATCTGGGAACCCGGCTGGATTTTTCTTCCTTCTGGGCCATGTGGTTTCCCAACTTTCTGGTCATTGGGGCCGGAATTGTTTTATTATTAATACGGAGTTATTCCCGGTGATTAGACCCATGATCCTTGATCGCTACCTGGTCAGGCACTTCCTCCCGGTATTTCTTGCCGCCCTGGCCCTCTTTGTCATGCTGGTTCTGTTAATCGACCTTTTTCTTAATCTTACCAGATATCTGAGCAACGGTGCGGCCCTTTCGGCGATCCTTAAGATAACCCTTTTCTATATTCCTAAAAGTGTAAGTTATTCCCTGCCGGTTTCTCTTCTCTTTGCTTCCGCCTATACCCTAGGGGATCTGAATGCAAAAAACGAACTGACCACAATCCTTGGATCGGGGATCCCCTTCCGCCGTTTTTGCCTTTCCCTGATAGCGCTGGGAATTGCCGCTTCCTTCTTTGCATTCTTTTTTGAAGACCGAGCCGTTATTCCCACTCTAAGAAAAAAAAACCAAATGAGCAGGGAATTGCTCAGGACCAATACAGAAAGCCTTTCCAGCATCGTCATCAAGGCAGAGGGGGGGCGAGTGATCTATGTGGTAGATTATTACGACATCTCAACCTTGTCCCTTAACGGCATAACGATTATTGAGATGGATCAGGACCGGCGTCTCCTCTCAATGATCTATGCCCCCAAGGCGGAATGGACCGGAAATACATGGTCTTTTTCCAGCCCCCTCTCCTACCGGTGGGATCAGGGATTTCTCCGGCCTACAGCGGCGGTTAATTTGGAAAAATACCGGGAAGAACCGGAAGCATTCAGGAGAAGTTCCGTTTCCCCCGCAGATCTGAACGCCCGGGATACGGCCCTGCTTATTAAAGATCTTCGCCGGGCGGGACTTCCCGTTGCTTCGGTGCTGACGGATTATCACCATCGTTTTTCCTTTTCCTCCGTTTCTTTTGTAATAATTTTCCTCTCCCTTACAGTCAGTGGAAGTTTCAAAAAAAACATCCTCCTTATGAGCCTCTTGGCAAGTCTGGGAACGGCGGTGATCTTCTATGTTATAGAAATGCTTACCATGATGAGCGCCCGATCCGGCCTGCTGCCCCCCTTCTGGGGCGCCTGGACACCAATTTTTATCTGTACCGCCGCAGGTTTTTTCCTGCTCTTCTGCAAACGCTTATGAGTATCTTTACCGTTACCCATGCCGATCCTGCCTCCCGGGCCAGGACAGGTCTGCTCGCTCTGAACCACGGTCCGGTAGAAACACCGGTGTTTATGCCCGTAGGAACCAATGGAACGGTAAAGGCCTTAACCAACGAAGATCTGGAATCAATTGGGTTTTCGATCATCCTTTCCAACACCTACCATTTGTATCTTAGACCTGGAATAGAGGTGATTGGCGGCGCTGGAGGACTGCATAATTTTACCCGGTGGAAAAAAAACTACCTTACCGACTCGGGGGGGTTCCAGGTTTTTTCCCTGTCGCCGTTCCGCAAAATAACCGAAGAGGGGGCGCAGTTCCGATCCCACATAGACGGATCCTGCCACCTATTAACGCCGGAAAAGACCCTGGAGATTCAAACCGTACTGGGCAGCGACATTCAGATGCCGCTGGATTATTGTACCCCTTGGGGAACGGAAAAAAAAGAAGCCCAAATGGCCCTGGATATTACCGCCCGCTGGCTTAAACGTTCCCATGAAAGCTGGCGCAGATCGGCAGAAGAGGGTTATGGCGGCTCCCTTTTTTCCATAGTTCAGGGGAATTTTTACCCCGATCTTCGTAAAGAAAGCATAACAAAAACCCTTGAATGCGATACCTCCGGCATCGCCATCGGCGGCCTCTCGGTGGGCGAACCTGGCGAAGTTTTCCTGGAGTACCTTCACCTTACTTCCTGCCTTTTGCCGGATGAAAAGCCCCGGTATGTGATGGGGATAGGAACCCCGGAGTACCTTCTGTGGGCCATTGAAGAAGGAATTGATATGTTCGATTGTGTTTTCCCCACCAGGACCGGGCGGAACGGTCATGTTTTTACCCATGACGGCACCCTCTCCCTGAAAAAGGCGGAAAATGTTAAAAGTCCTTTGCCCATAGATCCATCCTGTTCCTGCAAAGTTTGTAAAACCTACAGCCGATCATACCTTCGGCATCTCTTTAAAACCCGGGAAATACTCTGCTCCATGCTGGCAAGCTATCACAATTTATTCTTTCTTCATCAGCTTATGCTTGATTCCAGAGCGGCAATCGGCGAAAATAAATTCAATGAATTCAAAAAAATGTTTCTAGACCGTTATCAGAACGGAGGAGGCCCGGTATGAACAAAAGAGCGGTTTTTTTTATTTTTTTCGCCATAACCACGACGGCGCTCTTCGCCCAAACCCCCGCCGCAGGAGCAACCCTTTCGGAAGAACGCTCCGGAGGAGAATTACCTGCGCCCAGCCTTGAAGAACAGCGGATGCGTATCATCCGTTACGGCACGGATACGGAAATTGCAAACCTGATAAAGATTCTACGGAACGAGCAGCCTTCGGATCCGGAGGAAGCAAAAAAAATTACTCCCCTGGACAGAGAATTGACCGCAGTGGCGGAAAAGACGAAAAACAGGGCTATCCTTTCGGGAACCTTCGGCTATTTTGCCGACCGGGAAATAGGGGAACTGGAAAAGCGGGCCATTCTTGCCGTGGAAGATCGGGACTATGAGGCGGGGGAAACGGTAAACGCCGCCATCCTCTACCTGGGAAAGATTCAGGCCGTGGGGGCCCGGAAAACCTTGATGGAAATCATTAACGGCGAAGAAACCCGCTATCTTTCCGGGGCAATCCGTTCATTGGGGCAAATCGCGGAAAAGGAAGGGCAGGCGGAGACGGCGGAATACCTGGTTGAATACTACACCAACAGAGAGCCGGGGGATGAAAACCGTCGGCTTATCATTGTCGCCCTGGGAGACCTGAAAGCAAAAGAAGGAACGGCATTTCTTGTTTCCATCGCAGAAAATGAAGATGAGCGGGTCCCCCTGCGCATGAACGCCCTGGAGGCCCTTGGAAAAATCGCCGATCCCGCAGGACTGGATGCAATTATCGGCGCTGTTTCTTCCAAGGACCCCAATGTCCGGGCCTCCGCCGTGGGATCCCTGGCGCCTTTTTCCGGGGACGAGACGGAGGCGGCGATAATCGAAGCCTTCCGTGATTCCTATTACCGGACCCGCATCGCCGCCGCCAAAGCCGCGGGGGAACGGAAACTTGCCGCTTCCATTCCCTTTTTGCGCTTTCGCTGCGAAAACGACGAAGTCCCGGCGGTCCGGGATGAATCGGTAAAAGCCCTGGGGCTTATTGGGGGAAACGAAGCAGAAACGATCCTAAAGGAACTTTTTAAGGAACGGAAAAACAGCGACCGGATCAGAATTAATTCTGCAGAAATGCTCCTTACCCACGGTTCAGCGGACTATGTAACCGAGGTTATCATTGAATTGGACGAAGCAAAAACAAAAAACCAAACCGCCCTGTACAACGGTTTTTTGCGTATCCTCGGCGTGGCAAAATCACCCAAACTTGAAGATCTGGCCCGCCGCTTTTTTGCCGGCGGCGGGGTAATAGAAAAATCCTATGCCCTGGATATTTGTTCCAACAACAATTTTCAGGGATTGGTTGATGAGATTCGCTGTCTCACAGACCCAAAGAACGGAAGTCTTTCCAGAAAATCAACAACGCTACTGCAAAAATGGGGACTCCCCCTTACTACAGAAAGCCCCGGCCAGGCTGAAAACGCTGTTACATCCCCGGATTCCGCTTCGACCCCGGCGCTTCAGGAACCTGTATTGAGTGGAGCAGCTGGTTCATCGCAATAAGAGGATCCTTGTATCGTTCAAAATGGAAAAAAATCTCGTAGTTTTTCTTTGAAATTATCCGTATAGTTTTTCCAATACATTCGGGAACCGAAGTTGAACCAAGATCGGGAAAAAATTCCGGACGCAGGGGCGTAAAAGTACAGTTGGTTCCGTCAAAATACAGCCGTCCAACCCTGGGCGGAATGGGGACCAGGAATATAAGGAAGTCTGAATTGCCTCCACCCACGGAATAGGAGCTTCCCCTTTTCAGAGAGTGAACATTGCGCCTTCCTATGGCGGTATTTTGCTCTTCCACAAAGAGATTCAGCATGGGCGGCGTAGTAAGAAACTGGCCGGGATCCCTGTACTGATTCCGCCGGTGGGGACCCCGAAGGGCCGCCCCGGCCTGTTGAGAAGCAAAACTGTTAAGAAGCTCCGCATTCCTTGCAGCAGTATTATCTTCAGCTCTTGCTTCAGCTCTTGCTTCAGCCCTTACTTCAGCCATTACCTTATTGGGAGAAGAATGAAGCTTCCTTATCCGCAGGATTATGATAAGCAGGATGAGGAAGAGCAGGATCGCCCCGATGCCAAGCAGAAGGGGCAGAGGCAAATTATTAAAAAAGGCATAACCGACACCGGGTGAATTCTCTCCAGGGGTAATACCTTGATTTGGAGAAACGTTTTCTTCGCCGGGATCGCCATTTCCGTTTTGTTCCGGCGGTATTTCAAAGGGCGGACTGTCAGGCTGATCCAGCGTTTCGGTAATAGGGTTGGTTCCTTCAAGCGGAAAATCAGGGCTTTTTAGAACGCCGTCGGGTACGGCGGGAGTGCTGGGCCCGGCGGGTGTAACGGTTCCCGGTGCAACAGATCCGGCAGATATACCGGGCCTGGGTGTAACGGTTCCCGATACAGCAGGTCCGGCGGTCGTACCGGTTGATGCAGCGGGAACAGTGGTTCCCGCAGATGTACCGGTTCCCATACGGCTGGAAGCCCGGATAAAGAATATTTCCACTCCGGGATCCAGGCGTCCGGCGGCGGCATTTACCTGGGTACTTAAATCATCTCCGGAAACAATAAATATCTTTTTGGGGCGCCCCCCCGGTACGGTACGAACATACTGTTCCGCATAACTCAAAGCAGCGGCAGGGTCCGAAGCGGGCGACAGGGGATAAAGCAGCCATATCCTGGCGCTGGCCGTTTCTACGTCTCCCTGCTCTACGATCTGCCGGGCAATTTCAAAGCGGGGTTTGGATCCAAAAGAAATGATGTGGATGGTATCACCTGAGGCAAGATGCTCAGCAAGAAAAGGTCCGGAAAGATAGGTTCCCAACTCGTTGTAATAAGAAAACATAGAAGAGGAAGTATCCACCACCAGAATCAAGTCTTTTCCCCGTTGTGCAAAGATAGGAAAAAGAGCCATCAGACAAAAAAACAAACAAAAAAACTTTTTCATATTCATGACCAACCCCTCTGGCTTATACAAGAGCCCTGGCAACTGTCTTTACGGTGTATCGTACGGTTACAGCACCTCTAGTTTTGTCAAAAGAGGAATCAAATTCTTCGCCTTCTTTTTTATTCAGTATAGCACGCCCAAAAGGAGAAAGATAGGAAATAACATGGTTTTTTGGATCCGATTCCCAGGGACCCAAAATGGTGTACTCCGTTTCTTCTCCGGAACTTTGATTGACCAGTACCACCCTGGTGCCAAAGGAAACTTTTTCCGTCGTTACCGCAGCGGGATCAAAAATCTGAGCTCTTTCGATTTCTTCTTTTAACTTGCCCATTGTGGAACTGAGGAGGTCCTGTTTTTCCTTTGCTGCCTTATATTCGGCATTTTCCCGGAGATCCCCCAGAGAAAGGGCAAAGCCGATTTCCTTGGAATTGGCGGGAATTTCCACCTCCATGATATGGGTAAGCTGTTTTTGCTTTTCTTCGTATTTGGCGGCGGTAACCATAAGACCCCCGGAAGCCTTTTTTTCCACTTCCTCGGCAAATTTGATCTCCGGATCCTTCTCTTGAATGATTCCCCGGAGCTTCATCTTATCCGTTGGATCCAAATCCTTTACATCACCAACAAGGGTATAGATTCGCAGGATCGTATCACGATCCACGCTTCCGATAAAGCGTTCCAAAAGACCGTCCTTAAAAAGAAGGGTATACGCCTGCTTGTTGATCTTCCGGTTTTCTGATGTATCCCTATGGTTGTCGATGTCCCGAAAAGTAATATCCAGAATATAGATCAGGATGATGATTTTCTTTTCTTCGCTTATGCCGGCATTGGTAAAACGAGTTTCTTTTTTTTCGTTCCGTAAAAACCAAATCACCGTTTCCCGGTATTCCCGGTAGTTTTCAAAGCAGTCCCGAATCATCGCCGTTATTTTGTCTTCGTACCCTTCCTTTTCCAGGCTGGTAATGATCGAAGGCAAGAGAACATGGGGAAAGAGGCGGACATAGATGTCCGGCCAGCTGGCGATAGCAAGCCTGGTTTGGAGAAGGAAATCTTCTTTTATCCGGGCATCCTTTAGATTTATGAACAGCGTAAGGACATCTTCGATGTTGTTATAGATTTCTTCAAAGCTCATGGTAAGGTTTTTCCCTAGATGGGGATGACGGCTTGCAATTTCTTTGATCAGAAGATAGGAGGCGGCGATCTGTTCATTCGCCTGGCTGCTGGACCGGAGGTATCCGGTAAAATAACCGAACATTTCGTTAAAATACTCCGAATCAATCTCCGCCTCTTTCTGGGCTTCAAAATTTCGGATCGTGGCAATGCGGTCGAAGAAATTCTTTTCGGCCCTGAATTCATTATATAATTTTTCTTCTATGCTGATTGGCCTTTCCCGGACGGTAAAGAGGTCAATATTGTCCTGGCTGACTCCGAAACCTGGATCTGTTTTTAAAATATCCCTGGCCCGGCTGCTCCATGCCGTCCATTCTCCGGCAGACAATATCGAGGGTACCAGTTCGGCCTTGATCCGTTTAAGATCGCAGAAATTACCGAAGCTTTTTATTATCGTTTTTAAAGCCCAGGCATGTTCGCTCTTGACACGGTCGTGGAGTTTTTCTTTTTTCTGGGTTGCCTTAAGGACCCAGATGTGATTTTTTGACAGGGTTTGAAGAGCATCGACCGCCATTTTAAGGGACATGGGGTGTCCCCGTTTTTTGGCAAAGTCCACGACAATCTCATCGCCCTGCATGACGGAAATCCGGCCCACCCCCCAGGTCCGGTGAAATACAAAACTCCCTTTGTCAAAAGCTATGTGTTTTTCAAAGTCGGTAATCGCTTCCCGAACATTGCGCCAGCTCTGTGTCAGATTGGATATACGAACGTATTCTTCCAGTTGGCTGTGTTCCGCGTATTTGATCCGGAAACATTCGGTGATTTCCCTTCGGGCCTGGGAATCCCGTTCGTCGTACTGCAAAATCTGTTTCAGGATGCCGATGGCGGTGTCGATTTCTTCCCGTTTTTTGCAGGAAGCAAAAACATCTTCCAAAAGAAGTACGGCTTTGTCGGTGCTGATATTTTTTGCTATCCGTTTTTCTACATGCAAGAAAAAGTCGATATCCTCGGGGCAGTATTCGAGGAGCTTGGTCCAGATTTCCCGGACATTGGTAAAAAGACTCTTATTAATATACCGGTGCAGGGCTTTTTTATAGTAATCCACCGCCGTTTCGATAGTCCCTGATTTTTCATAATGCTCCGCCAGTGCCTTGGCAATATCCGCCTCTTCAAAATCAACCTTAACAAGCCGCTCCCAGATACCGGTTATGGGTTCTTCTTCGTTTTCGTTCTTGCAGCATTCCGCCAGAGTCCGAAGGGCAAACTTAGACTCCCCGTACTCCAGAATTCCTTCGCAGAGATAACGGACAATGCCCCACTTGTGATTATCCACAAAGATGGTGACAAGGTTTATCAGCACCGCATCGTCAATAAGCTGCCGGGAAAGGGCTATCATTCCCGATATGTACAGGGCGATGATGCTGTTTTTGGTATGCACCAAGTGTTCGTCACAAAGTTTTTTTAGCTCGTCGTAAAGTTTTCCTTCCCTGGCTTCTCGCAAAAAAAGATCCAGTTCCTTGAATTGTCCGGTAGAATAGTTGCTTAAGGCAGCGCGGGTCCACTTTTCTTCGTTGAGCATTTCCTGAACATTCTTTAAAAGTGGTGAAAGAGTCGTTTGGGCTTCAGCAGCTTCTGCCATGTAAATCTCCTAATTCCTGTACCGTTCGTACACCGCCGGATCGGCAATTTTCATCTTCAGCATGATTTCTTCAATAAGGGCCGGATCCGCCTTGACATATTCATAATGATCGATAAGCCACAAATAGCGGTTGATCAGCCGGGGGATCAGGGGGCTCACCGCTTCTCCTTGTTTTCCGGCCTTACCCCGAACTTCATTTTCCAGGGTAAAAATCGATTGCTTGAGCTTTCCCAGTTCGGCCAGTTTAAGTTCCCGCTTGACCGAAAAAACCCCGTATAGGGCACCGTAAATGGGCATCCACTCAAGCAGTTCCTGACCACTGTGACCCTCCTTTCGCACCAAATCCGCCAGCCGGAGGATCAACTGCGAATCCATGTTCCGGATATCAACCCCCAGGGGATCGACAAAAAAGGCCTCCCTAAAGAGGGCCTTGGCAGCCCTGGTCTCTTCCAGCAGGGCATTTACATCCGCCAGTTCCGAAAGGGTTTCCCCGTCTTCCCGCCTGAATCGGGCAGCCTGCTCCAGGTATTTTAGGGCCTCCTCGAAGTTCCCTACCCCCTTATAACAGCGGCCTGCCAACAGAAGCAGTGCCGGATCGTGCTGATTTTCCCCATCTCCCAGAATGCCGTCAAAACATTCCAGGGCTGTGGAAAAAACAAAACTCTTTACCGCATAGAGGCAGCTATCGTAGTCTCCCTCTCCGATACGGTCCAAAAAGCCATAAAAGCTCTTCCATTGGGAAAGAATGAATCTTCCCCGATCGCAGGGATCCTGCTCATGCAGCTTCTTAAACCGTTCCTGCCACCAGGAAAGGCACTTAAGGGCATAAACTACCTCAGCATGCTCAAAATTAAGCGTCAAGGCTTCGTTCAAAGCAAGCTGGGCTCCCTCCGAATCCGGAGTTTTCAGGCTATGATAGGCTTTTTGCAAGAGCCCTTCTACCGATTTTTCAGCGTCCATTCCCAGGTTCCTTAGTATACCATTTTTCCGGATCTTTACAATACCCCCGTAAACAGGCTATCTTTGACCCAGACTATTAAAACGAGGCATGAATGATACGCGGCGGAGACATTATAAAAGGAACCTGTTTACTCCAGAAGGGACAGCCATACCTGGTAGTAGAACGGGAATTCCATAACCCAGGTAAAGGAACAGCCATTGCCCGCATAAAAATGAAGAGTATCAAGGACGGATCGGTCCTAAGCCTTACCGTGCCCACCCAGCAGGAGGTCGAAGACGCCGATGTTTCCGTTGTAACCTGCCAATACCAGTACGCGGATCAGGATAACTTTCACTTTATGGACAACGAATCCTTTGAACAGCACGAAGTCCCCATCACCGAAATGGGGGACAAAAAATATTACCTCCAAGAGAGCGGCTCCTATGAACTCACTCTATGGGAAGGGGCGGTTATTGACATCAAGGTTCCCTACAAGGTTATCTTTACCGTGGCCGAATCGGAAAACTATATCAAGGGTGATACCGTTTCGGGAGCGACCAAACCGGTGATCACCGAAACGGGCCTTACCGTCCGGGTACCGCTCTTTATCAAACAAGGTGAAAAAATACTGGTAAATACCGAAACCAACGAATATGTTGAGCGCGTCAATTAGGGGAAAAACGTAAGGTTTTTCCAAAACCTCAAGGGCCTTGAAAAAACTGCGCTTGTCGTTTTAACTGCAAATGAGTATATTTATTCCATGGAGCAGTATATTCAGCCCTTTATTCAAGTAACCTCCGCTATTTTTGAAAGTATGCTCCAATGCGCCATAAAACCGGACCGGGCCCATTTTGCAGGAAAAGAATCGTTTCTTAACTGGGACATTTCCGGCCTTATTGCCTTGACGGGAGAAGTCAAGGGCCTAGTAGCCATATCTATGAAATACCCCACCGCTTCAAAAATCACCGCCCACTTAACCGGATCACAAGATGTCTCCAATTCCGACATGGCAGATGCAGTGGGAGAACTGCTTAATATTATCTCGGGGAACGTAAAAAAAAACCTGGAAGATATGTTCCGCATTGTCATTTCCCTTCCCAGGGTGGTAAGCGGCAAAGCCCATGAAGTTGTTATTCCCGACGAAAGAACCCGGATGCTCTGTATCCCCTTTAAAATTTACGAAAACGAAATTATCAGTCTTTCGATCAATATAAATGAGCAATGAAAAAAACAAAGGCTCATGTTTTCAGGTGCAGTTCCTGTTCCCGCGAAGAACCTAAATGGCTGGGCCGCTGTCCAGAATGCGGTGAATGGAATACCCTGGTAGAAACCGCCGTTTCCGCCGTCAGCACGCGCTACACAAAAAACTCCCTTCCTCCCCAGTCCTTTCCCTTGTCGTCGGTGGACCCTCAGGGAGGCAAACGGATTTCCAGCGGCATAGAAGAACTGGACCAAGTCTTGGGGGGCGGCATCATGAAGCAATCCGCCATCCTCCTGGGGGGTGAGCCGGGAATCGGTAAATCCACTCTCCTGCTTCAAACTGCCGCTGCGGCCCGGACCCAGGGACGGATCCTCTATATTTCCGGAGAAGAATCCGCCGGACAGGTACGAATGCGGGCGGACAGGATCGGTGCAGGCAGTCTGGATCGCATAGAATTATGCTGTACCGGCAGGATGGAAGATATTCTGGTTATTTTACATGCCGCAAAACCGGTCCTTGTTATGGCCGATTCGGCCCAGACTCTTCACACCGACGAAGCGGGCCCCGCTCCGGGGACCATTAACCAGATGAAATTCTGCGCCTACGAACTGATTTCCTGGGTCAAGGAACACGATGCGGCCCTGTTCCTGGCAGCCCATGTTACCAAGGACGGTCTTATCTCGGGACCCAAAACGCTGGAACACATGGTCGATACGGTACTGTATTTTGATCAGGGAAATTCCAGCGATGCGGGAAATACCGGCTGCCGTTTCCTTAGGGCTGTAAAAAACCGTTTTGGATCGGTGGACGAAATCGGCATTTTTTCCATGGACGACAAGGGCCTGGCCGTGGTGGAGGACCCTTCCCTGCTTTTTCTTGTCCGCCGGGAAGGGAATATTCCCGCTGGTATTGCCACTGCGGCGGTACTGGAAGGTTCCCGTTCCCTGCTGGTGGAACTCCAAGCGCTGACAGTCCCCGCCAAGGGTTCCATCAGCCGTGTTTTTTCCGGTTCCATCGAAACAAACCGGGTATCCAGAGTAGCCGCTTCCCTGGAAAAACATTTGGGCCTGCGGCTTTCTGATCAGGATCTGTACGTCAATGTGGCCGGCGGCATCCGCATAAACGAAGTAGGGATAGAACTAGCCCTCGCTGCGGCCCTCTATTCAGCAAAGACCGGCCTTCCCCTGCCCGCCATGACCGCCATCGCGGGGGAACTGTCGCTGGCAGGTGAAGTACTGCCAGTCCGCCGCCGTCCGGTCAGGGAAAAGACCGCCGCAGGGCTGGGTTATGTTCTTTTTACTTCAGAAGATTTAAAAAGTGCGGTTAAAGGGTTGTTTGGCAAATGAGCCTTGTCCAAAACTTCAGTTTTTGAACAAGGCTCATTTGCCAAAATTCTCTTGGATTTTCTCACCCAAAGACGTAGAGGGAGGAGGTTGAAATTTTACAGCGAACCACACAAATCATATCAACGGTACGGCCACAAACTTGTTGTCCAATTCTCTTTTGTTCGCGAGTATCAGCACTGTTCGCTGCTAAATTCTTCGATTCCCTCCCTAGATCTGCATGAGGTATTCCGAAAAAATTACCCCTTCCTAATGTTGTAAAACGCGTTCTTTCCCGCATATTCACAGACACCCATCAGTTCATCTTCGATGCGGATAAGCTGGTTATATTTACAGATCCTATCAGTGCGGCTCATGGAACCGGTTTTGATCTGGCCCGTTTCCAGGGCCACCACCAGGTCGGCAATAAAAGCATCTTCGGTTTCGCCGGACCGGTGGGAAATGATCGCCGTATACCCCGCCCGCTTGGCCATTTCCACCGCTTCATAGGTTTCGGTTACCGTGCCGATCTGGTTCACTTTGATCAGGATCGAGTTACAGGCCCCCATGCCGATTCCCTTGGAAAGACGATTGGTGTTGGTAACAAAAAAGTCATCCCCTACAATCTGGACCTTACCGCCCAGGGTTTTGGTCATCTGAACATAACCGTCCCAGTCGTTTTGATCCAGGGGGTCTTCTATGGAGATAATGGGATATTTGCCAACCCAGTTGGTATAGATGTCGATCATCTCGCCGGCGGAAAAGAGCTTGTCCGGGTTGGATTTCCAGAATTTATAACCCTTCTTGCCTCCCTCTTCGAACAGTTCCGAACTGGCGCAGTCCAGGGCGATGCCAAAATCATCCCCCGGCTTGTAACCGGCCTTTTCTATGGCCCTCATGATGAATTCCAGGGCTTCTTCGTTCCCAATATCCGGCGCAAAGCCGCCCTCATCCCCCACGGCAGTGTTTTTGCCCCCATCCTTAAGGAGTTTTTTCAGATTGTGAAACACCTCCGCGGTCCAGCGCACCGCCTCTTTTATGGAATCAGCCCCCACAGGCATGACCATAAATTCCTGAAAATCTACCTTGTTGTCCGCATGTTTGCCGCCGTTAATAATATTTGCCATGGGCACAGGAAGCAGGTTGGCGTGGAAGGTTCCCAGATACCGGTACAAGGGAATACCCAGACTTTCAGCAGCGGCCCTGGCACAGGCCATGGACACACCCAAAATGGCGTTGGCCCCTAGTTTGCCCTTATTCTCCGTCCCGTCCAGTTCAATCATGGTCCGGTCAATATCAACCTGATCGGTGACCTCAAAACCGATAAGTTCCGGGGCGATAATGTCGTTAACATTGGTTACCGCTTTTTGCACTCCCTTGCCCAAATAACGATTTTTATCATCATCCCGGAGTTCTACCGCTTCGTGTTCTCCTGTGGAGGCTCCGGAAGGCACCGCCGCCCGGCCCAAGGATCCGTCCTCCAGGACCACATCAACTTCTACGGTTGGATTTCCCCGGGAATCAAGGATTTCTCTTCCTTCAATGTATTCAATAGCACTCATAGTTTTCTCCTGATTATTGGAATATTATCCATTTTCCTATATTTTCTCTATAAAAGAAAGTCTTGGGATAAGAATTTAACGGTTTTTTTGGAAAAAACCCTGGTATTTGCTATTTTTTGGTATAAATTATGGTATAGAGGGGTAAACTTATGGTACGGAGGATTGATGGATCAAATACTGGTAGTTGATGACAACTTGGCGAATCTAAAAAACATCCAGTTGCAAATTTCCGATTCTTATCAGGTATTGCTGGCAAAATCCGGGGCCCAGGCCCTGCAAATCTGTATTCAACGAATCCCCGATCTTATCCTGTTGGACGTAGATATGCCGGACATGGACGGTTTCGAAACCCTAAAACGGCTCAAAGAAAACACAATATTAAAAAGAATTCCGGTGATCTTTCTTACCGCCAATCATAATATAGCCACGGAAGTTCGAGCCCTGCAGTCGGGAGTGGTAGATTTTATTACCAAGCCGGTAGAAAAAAGCATCCTCCTCCACCGGCTGGAACTCCATTTGAACCTTTCCAGGTACCAGAACAACCTGGAAAATACCGTTAAGGAATTAGAAGACAGTATTGTCATTTCCTTTGCTGAAATAGTCGAAAACCGGGATAAAGGCACCGGCGATCATGTCCAGCGGACCCGAATCTATGTGACGCTCCTGAGCCGGGAATTGATCCGTCAGGGCCATTTTGCAAACGAATTGAACGAACAGGAATTGTCCCTTATAACCCGGGGAGCGCTGCTCCACGACATCGGCAAAATTGGAGTCAGCGATACCATACTCCTAAAACCGGATAGACTGGATGATCGGGAATTTGCCATTATGAAAACCCACACCACCATCGGTGCGACCATACTCCGGGATATGTACGAACGGACTCCCACCCAGCATTATCTTTACTATGCCATTCAGATTGCAGAGGGACACCACGAAAAATACGACGGCACGGGGTATCCAAATGGAATCAAGGGAGAGAACATTCCCCTTTGTTCCCGAATCATGGCAGTGGCGGATGTTTACGATGCACTGGCGGCGGATCGGATTTACCGGAAAGCCATGGATCCAAAAGAATCGTACAACCTTATTGTAGAAGGCAAAGGAACTCATTTTGATCCCCGGATCATTGATGCCTTTATATCAATCCATGACGAAATAGAAATGGTAGCCCGGCGTTCTACAGGCCATGGAGTGTTTTTAGGAAGCACCTCATGAAATCTATACAGCAAAAGATACTGGTTTTTGTGGTACTGCCTTTTTTGGCAATCTATATGATCCTTTCGGCAGTTATTTTTTACCAGGCATACAATCATCAAATCGACAAGGCAGCCAAACAGCTGCATACTCTGGCGGTATATAACGAATCAAACCTGAGAAAACTGTACGAAATTCTGGAACTTGCTGTCATGGTTTGCGCTGCAGAACTGGAAACCATCGATGGAAACAATCCCAACGCCCGGGAAATGGGAGAAACCATCATTGTTTCCCGATTTCACAATTCCAATATTATTTACGCGTGGCTGGCCTTTGAACCCCATGCCTTTGACGGGAATGACAACCCGCATACGGAAGAATACCCTCCTTCTGGGCGGTTTATCCGTTCCTTTGCAAGGAACGGGAATTCATGGAAAATAACAAATGATATAAACGAAACTGATTTAAAGAACCAGAGTAAATCGCATTGGTATATCATACCCAGGGATACGGGCATCCTTTATTCCGACCTTGGTTCCGATGAAACGTTTTGGGATTATGGTTCTGGCAGCGCAAGCAGCTTTGGCATTTCAGCGCCGATATTTAGAAACAAGCGGATCATAGGCTGTGTGGGACTTAATGCCGCGCTAAATGAAAAAACTCTGGGGGACGAAATATTTCCTGAAATGGTTTCGGCGATCTTCCTCCCCGGAGGCACGGTGGGTTATTCCCTGAAAACAGAAATACTCGGCAAAACCCTGGAAGAACTGGGATTCACCAGCGCCGGCCAGATAAGGATGCAGATGGAAGAAAAGAAACCCATATACCTGTACGGTGAACACTCAAAAATTTCCGGCGTTAAAAGCTATAATTATTTCTATCCGGTCCAAATTAAGGAAAAAATTGTTTATCTCCATACATCCCTGCCCCTGCAGGAAGTATGGAAAAACACTTTTTCAATACTCCTGCCCATTGCAACTTCGTTAACAATAAGCCTTGTTATTTTTTTGATGCTTCTTTTGTATTTTTCCCGGGGTATCGCCGCTCCATTAAAAAAATTAATCATAGACAGCGAAGACCTTGTAACGGGCAACCTGGACAAACACATCGAGATTGTCCATTCCCATGACGAGATGGAGATGATCTCCAAATCCCTTTCCCGCATGGCAGAACAGTTTAAAGCCAGCAAGTTGCTTCAGGAAAGGTATCGTAACCGGTATGACATTATACTGCGGATCCACTATTCGCTGTTCCGTAGTCCCAGTTTGAGCGAAGCCATTAATGCAACACTTATAGCGATCTCCGAATACTACAGTGTTTACAAGGCAGCCTTGGTGTTTATGATCAAAAATCATCAAAAAATTGTTGCGTCATACCCCTCCGAAATTCAAAAAGAAGAAACAAATGAATTCATTGCCCATGATCAGATGGTAAATCTCCTGGAGGGGAAAAAATATCTAACCATGAACAGCAATACCCTGGAGGCGGCAAAACTTTCCTTCGTAGCTTACAATACCAAATCATTGTGCATCCTTCCTCTTCGGATAAAAGAAACACTTAACGGCTACATCATCCTGGAAGGAAAAGAAACGGAAGCCTTGATTCATGACGATACTACCCTGCTTTATCTGGGGGATACTCTGTGTTATCTGTTGAATTACAGGGCAAACTGGGAACAGGAATTGTCCGCAACTGCAAAACAAAACCCCAGCGATTCTTTTGCACCCGGGGAAAACGGCATGAAAATGTTCATGCCGGAAAATACCGACACATTCCTGGAAAAAGCAAAAACCATCCAGAATCTTAATGTCGAAAGGGGTATTCTCCTTATCGGGGATGAAAAGGAAAAATACACCGAACTGCTCAAGGTTACCATAAAAACAATTTCCGATGTGATCATCAAATTGCGCCGCTTCCATACCGGGGATCTTCATGCCTTTGCCATTGAAATCCACGGCATCAAGGGGTCCCTGTATAGCATTGGGAATGAAGCCCTGGGCGACGAAGCCCGGCAGCTGGAATTTGCCGCCAAATCCGATGATGCCGAATACTGTAAAGAAAACTACCCGTTTTTCGAAGAAAAGCTCAGAACTTTTTCCCGGAACCTGGCGGCTCTTTTCCCACAGCGGGAACAAAATTATCACAAAGGCAATGTTCAGGAACTGGCGGAAATCCTGATAAAGGCCAGAGAAGCCTGCAATAATTTTGATATTTCCGCCGTCAATTCCATTTTAAGCCCCCTTTCTTCCCTAAAATGGGATAATGAAACCATTCAGAAACACCTGCAAAATATTTTTTCCGACATGGAAAATCTGGAATATGACGGGATGGCGGGCAAGATTTCCCATCTGCTGGGGATCGTAAAGGACAAGGAACCATGAAACACCTCTGCATCATCAATCCCATGGCGGGCTTTGTTGTGGGACGGGTTAACGAAATTGAAGAAGAAATACGGAATTATTTTGCCGGAAACCCAAGAATGAATTATACCATACATATTACCAGGTGGAAACGGGATGCATCGGGATATACCCTGCGTTATGTCAACAATGCTTCGGAAATGGTCCGGGTCTATGCCTTTGGCGGAGGAGGAACCCTTTTTGAAGTGATCAATGGGGTAATGGGGCTTCCCAATGTTCAGGTTGCCTATTATCCCCTGGGCAAGAACAATGATCTGCTTACAGCCTTCAGAAATGATCAAAAAGACCTTTTTAGATCCATGAGAAACCTTTCCCTTTCTCCGGTATTAACTATTGATACGATCCAGGCGGGAAACCACTATGTGGTATCCACAATACTCATTGGCACGGAAGCTGCTTCCTATCAACTGGGGGAAAAGCTGTCGGAACGGTTCTCACTTCCTTTACACTTCTGTTATATTATGGCGGGATTTTATTATTCCTTTTTAAAAGCGGAAATCAGGCATTATCGCATAGAAATGCAAATGCTTACACTGGAAGAAGACTTAATGGGTATCCTTGTCAGTAATGTCCCCGGGCATGGCACAGGGAAACCCGCCCCGGAAGCTCAGTTTAATGACGGTTACATGAATGTGTACACGATAAAACCAGCCCCCAGGAATAAAATAATTAAGGGTATCATGGATTACCGGAAAGGCCAGTACGCCAAGTGGCCGGAATATGTTACCCATTACCGGTGTAAAAAACTCCGGATTACTTCCTCTAAAGATATGATTATATCTTTGGATGGCGAAATATTTTATGACGCAGAACTAAACCTGAAAATGCAATCGGCTTCACTGGACTTTGTTTGTCCGCCGGGTATTGATGAGACAATTCGAAAACTGGAAAAAAAAGGGCCTCCTAATAGATTCTTGAGCGGAGAGCTTTCTTGAAAAAAAGATGGCTGCAAGGCAGCGAAAAAGCCTACGGCTATATACCGTTGATTATCTATACCATTCAGGCAGTTTATTTTGCGGCAGCGGTTCTGTTATATCTTGTTTTTGATTTTTCTCTCAGAATTTTTTTTATCCGTGCCGGATCGACGCTGCTTTTTTCAGCCTTTTTTTCCTGGGTTCTTTTTTTCAGCGGGTTTTCCCGTCATACCATTGCATGGGTTATTCCCAGCTCTTTTTTTATCACTATCACCGCTGCATCTATATTCCTGGAAGGAGACTTTCTTTATTTTTTTCTTATCTTCATTTGTGTGGCCACCACCATTTGCTTTTTGGATCACAGAAGTTTCTTAAAATTCTTTGCCATTTCCACCATATCCCTGTTCTTCCTGTTGATAGTATTCCGATACCGCATTTTAGGACCGTCAATTCCGGTATACCAGAATTATGCTGGTTTTGTTACGTTTTTACTGATGGGACTTTTTCTTTATTTTTTTAGCAGATTTTTTATGAAAAGCGTCGTCGAAGTAGAAAAGTCCGGCGTTACCTTTGACTCATTAATGAAAACTACCTTTTCCTACATGGTAATCATCAATAACAACGCGGAGGTTGAATTTTTGAGCGATTCCCTGGCGGCATGGCTTAATGTCAATGATAAAGGACATCTAAAAGGTATGCCCCTGCTGGATATTTTACCCAATGGGGAAATGCGGATGCTCTTCCAGGAAATTATGGAACAGGAAGGGTATGTGGAACGGCAGTTTTCCATTATCCAAAGAGACACCCGGTACTACTTTCTGCTCCGGTCCTCACAGCTTACAGCAGAAAAAATAGCCCGTCTTTTTGAATGGAACGATATTACCCTCATCGTAGAAGCAAAAAACCAGGCCGAATCAGCAACCTTGGCCAAGAGCAACTTCCTGGCCAACATGAGCCACGAAATTCGAACTCCCATGAATGCCATCCTCGGTATGACAGACCTGATGCTGGCCAATCCCCTAAGTGATGAACAGCTAACCCGGGCGGATACGATCAAGGGATCTACCTTAAGCCTGATTCAAATAATCAACGATATTCTGGACTTTTCAAAAATTGATGCCCATAAAATGGAAGTGCTCTTTAAACCCTTTGATTTTGCTTCACTCATCAATGATACCTTGAATATAATTAACATAAAGTCATCAAAAAAAGGATTGGCTTTGGTGGCTTCCATCTCCCGGAACATACCGCCGGTAATAACAAGCGATGAAATACGGCTTAAACAATGCCTAATCAATATCCTGACCAACGCAGTAAAATTCACCAAAGAAGGAGCAGTAACACTCTCCGCCTGGACCGAACCTCTTTCCGAAACAGATGATACTACCTACCGGCTTAACTTTACCGTGAGCGACACAGGTCAGGGCATCAAACGGGAAGAAATGAGCCGGCTTTTCAACGAATTTCAGCAGTTGGATACCCACCGGAACCGCAACGAAGAGGGCACCGGCCTGGGACTTGCCATAAGCCGAAGCTTGGTAGAATTAATGGGGGGAGAAATTACCGTGGGCAGCGTTTACGGCGAAGGTACCACCTTTTCATTCTATGTGGTTTGTCCAGGCAAGCAGGAAGGATCCTTGGCGGAAGTTGAAAACTGCGAACAAAAGAATATCCTGGTTTTTGAACCAAACCCATACAATGCGGAGGGTATGAGGTTTATGCTCCGTGATCTGGAAGTCCGCTACAATATCTGCACGGATCTCCACCAGGCCAGGAAGCTCTATGAAAATGAAGATTACAGCCATGTTCTTTTTGACAGTGCCGCCAAGGAAGGATTTAGAAGTTTCTATAATGCCGAAAAACCAACCAGCAAATTTTTTCTTATCAAGGAAGTCTCAGAAAAATTCGATAAAGAAGTCCCCAATGCTCTGAACAGGCCCGTCCTGATAACCCAGCTGGCCGCCGTCTTAAACGGCAGGAAAAATTATGAACAACGCAGAACCAAGGAAGACGGCGGTTCTTTCCTGATCAGGGATACCTTGATCCTCGTGGTAGACGATAACCAGATAAACCGGATGGTGGCGGAGGGGTTTCTCCGCCGGTACGGAGCGGAAGTTCATACCGCCTCAGGGGGTGAAGAAGCCATTGAAATGGTCCAAAACCACAACTACGACATCGTCTTTATGGATCATATGATGCCCGGCATGGATGGGATCGAAGCTACAAAAAAGATCCGTTCCATGGGGGAACGATACACCCGGTTGACGATTATTGCCTTGACTGCCAATGCCATATCGGGGGTTCGGGAATTGTTCCTTAGGGAAGGATTGGACGATTTTTTGGCCAAACCAATTATGATTAAAGATCTTAAAGAAACTTTAAGCAAATACCTGCCCCTAGATAAAATCATCAGCTAATATAGTTCAGAATTTTGGTTATTGTATCATTTTGATACAGCAGTCTGGTCGTTTCTTTCCAGTTTTCCCAATAATTTGTAACTTTTTCTTGACAATATCCAATATTCCCCTTATGATAAATCAAAATTTAGTTATACCATCGGTAAGGGGATACATATGGCAGGGATTTATATAATCCTGCCTCTTGCCGGGTTAACCTTGGGCTGGACAATAAGATGGTTTTATGCCAGATTCCAACTTACAGCGTCGGAGCAGCGCGCCGAACGTATAAAACTGGATGCGATAAAAGAAGCTGAGGCTAAAAAGAAGGAGATTCTTCTTGAAGCAAAAGAACAAGTTATCCGAGAACGAAACCAGCAAGAGAGGGAAACCCGGGAACGCAGGGCCGAATTGCAGCGGTATGAACGCCGCGTTGTACAGAAAGAAGAGGTTTTAGAGAAAAAAACTGATCAAGTTGAAAAAAGTGAACAACAGAATGCTGAAAAAAGCCGGAAAATTGCCGAGCGGGAAGCAGAGCTGGATAAGGAAGAAGAACGGTACCGCAGGGAGTTGGAGCGGATTTCCGGCCTAACGGTAGAGGAAGCAAAGGCGCTGATCATAGCGGATCTGGAAAATGACGCCAAACACGATGCCCAGGTTCTGATCAACAAAATTGAACAGGAAGCCAATCTCTCGGCGGAAAAAAAAGCCCGGGATATCCTGGTAGCCACCCTACAGCGGCTTGCCACAGAAGTAACCGGGGATGTAACAGTGGCGGCCGTTACCCTTCCCAATGACGAGATGAAAGGCCGGATCATAGGCCGGGAGGGCCGGAATATCCGGACCCTGGAAACTCTTACGGGGGTAGATCTTATCATTGACGATACGCCGGAAGCGGTGGTCATTTCCTGTTTTGACCCCGTCCGGCGGGAAATCGCCCGGGTCAGCCTGGAGCGGCTCATCGTTGACGGCCGAATCCACCCCGCCCGAATCGAAGAGGTGGTTTCCAAGGTCAGCAAGGATATCTCCCAAAAGATTTTTGAAGAGGGCGAAAAAGTTCTTTTTGATATAGGGATCCACAATATCAGCCAGGAAGCTATCCGATCCCTGGGACGGCTTCATTTTCGTACCAGCTACGGCCAGAATGTCCTGGCTCATTCCAAAGAAGTGGCAATTATCGCCGGGGTACTGGCGGCAGAGTTGGGAGTAAACCGGGATCTGGCCAAGCGGGCCGCCCTGCTCCACGACATTGGCAAGGGCGCAGAATCCGATTCGGATCAGAATCATGCGGAAATCGGCATGGATATGACCCGCAAGATGGGAGAAGACCCTAGGGTAATCAACGCCGTGGGGAGCCACCACAACGACATAGAACCTTCCTGTATTGAGTCGGTGCTGGTACAAATTGCCGATGCCATCAGTGCTGCCCGGCCTGGCGCACGGAAAGAAACCCTGGACAACTACATCAAACGGCTGGAAAATCTGGAAAACATCGCCGCCGGCTTTAACGGCGTGAACAAAGCTTTTGCCATCCAGGCCGGGCGGGAACTCCGGATCATCGTCAATAACGATGCCGTCAATGATGACCAAACCAAGTACCTGGCCAAGGATATAGCCAAAAAAATTGAAGAAGATCTCCGCTATCCTGGCCGGATTAAGGTAACGATCATCCGGGAGACCAGAATTACGGAATACGCAAGGTAATTGCAAGCGGGCCGGCGCTTGTGCTGCCGCAAAAAGGCAGCGCAGCACCGGCCCAGAAATTGCTGTCAGATGCTGTCAAAGGCTCCCCCAACAACCTGATGGATGTCAATTTCATATATAAGATCACCTTCCTCATTATATACCCTTCTTTTGAAATTTAAGGGAACCTGTATGCCGTTTATGTTTTTATCACTGAATTCATCCACAATAATTACTACCTTAACAATAAAATATTCTACCGCTAATTTTCTGGTTTCATTTTCTGTTTTTAGCCATGTTTTTCTATTTACATCTGGTGTCTGGGGCCAAATATTGGCAATAAAAAAAGTCATCAGCGCGTTTTCACGGGTATCATTAAAATCTGCATTTGGCGCCATGTGGCCCCTGTCATATCCGGAATTAGTATAATCACCATGTTCGGGAAAAGAATACCCGTTTTCGTTCAAAAGATTCTGTAATATTCCTCCATCCCTGTCTTGTGTAAATGTTGTATTGGGCCGCCTTACCGATTCTCCTTCCAGCCGCTCCTTTGTCAAAAAGTAAACAATTAAATGGGGTCCCTTATGAACTGCATCATAACATCCTGTATAAAGCACCCTGTCTTCATTCGAAACCTCAAAATCAAAATGCCCGGGTAAATCACAGGCAAAGGCATAAGACAGGAAAAAGAAAAACAACAAAAAGAAAAACGCTTTTGCCTTGCTCACGGTTTACTCAGCAAAAAATCCCGCAGGACAGAAATATCCGGGGGAATGGTAAGCGCCCGGGCGGTTCTGTTCATGGCCTTTTCTATGGAAGCAGGTATTGGTACGGGGCCGGTAATATTTTCTGCCGTTTCGGAAAATTTGGCCGGATGGGCGGTGGCGGCAACGATCATCGCTCCGGGTACTGCCGGGCCGGCGCTCAATTTTTGTACTGCGGTCCAGCCCACCGCGCTGTGGGGATCAGTGTAATATCCGTAATTCCGGTATACTGCCGCCATAGTTTGACGGGTTTCATCATCGGTAACGGAGAACCCCAGGATCATCCGCCGGAGTTGGGCAATATCCCAGTGGGCGGTCATCCGTTCAAAATTACTGGGAGCCCCAACATCCATGGCGTTAGAAATGGTCTCCTGGGAAAGGCGGGTTTGATATTCGCCGCTTTCCAGGTAATCCGGTACGGTTTTATTGATGTTTGTGGCGGCGACGAGGGTGGTGATGGGAGCCCCCATGGACAGGGCATAGAGACCAGCGGTCAGGTTTCCAAAGTTGCCGCTGGGTACGCAGATGGTAACCGGACGGGGAGTACCTGCGGCAGTTGGAGAGGCCCGGGCGGCTGGTTGAACAGCCCTGGGGGTAGCATCACCGTCGCTGTCCCAGAAACCTACTCTGGCCTTTCCCGCAGCGGCAGCATAATACACAGCCTGGGGGATGAGCCGGGATATGTTAATGGAATTGGCGGATGAAAGAACAACCTGCTTTTGCAGGGCGGAGTCTCCAAAGGCAGCCTTGACCAAAGACTGGCAATCGTCAAAATTGCCTTCCACAGCCAGGGCGCTGATATTACCTCCCAGCCCGGCAATCTGTTTTTCCTGAAGTTCCGAGACCCTGCCCTTGGGATAGAGGATCGTTACGGAAATGCCCTCAATGCCGAAAAAACCGTCCGCCACAGCACCGCCGGTATCGCCGGAGGTTGCCACAAGGATCCGGAGGGGCCGGTCTTCCCCCCGACGAAGCCAGGAAAAGGTCCGGGCCATAAAACGGGCGCCAAAGTCTTTAAAGGCGGCGGTGGGGCCGTGAAACAATTCCAGCACCAGCGGGGTGGATTGATCTTCAGACTCTACCTGAACCAGAGGGGCGGCAAAGGAAAAGGCTCCGGCACAGAGATCTTCCAGTGTCGGACCGGGGATTTCTCCCTCCACATAGGGCCGTATGGTTTCAAGGGCAACTTCCAAAAACGCCATAGAATGCAGTGATTTTTTTACGCTTTCCCCGTAGACTGGAATGGCCTGGGGAATAAAGAGACCGCCATCCGGGGCCAGGCCAGCCAGGGCTGCCTGGGAAAAAGAAAAGGTTTCTGTACTTTTTTTAGTACTGATGTAGCGCACGCCGTTCTCTGTCCCTAAAATTGCTGCGATAACAGCTTCATTACTATAATAATTTCCATGGACCCTGCCGGATCCATCACTCACGCCAGAAAGGGCTCAAGGGGCTTGACAAGTATACCATACATGTTATGCTCATTCTATGGCTGAAAAAGTAGAAAAAAAGACAATCCTAGCTGTGGATGATATGGCGGTTAGCCTGACTACAATCCGCACGATCCTCCAGCATGAGTACGATGTCAGACTGGCTAAATCGGCAACCCTGGCGCTGGAAATGCTTAAACAGGTAAGGGTCGATCTAATTCTTTTGGATATCGAAATGCCTGAAATTTCCGGGCTGGAATTTGTGGGACTCTTAAAGAAAAGCCCTGAACTAAAAGCCATTCCGGTGATCTTTGTTACCAGCCATGCAAACCCTCAGTTTATCGATCAAGCCATGGCCTTTGAAGCGGAGGGGTACATCGTAAAACCCTTCATTCCTGAAGCATTAATTAAGCGGGTAAAATCTGTCCTGGGTGAAGAAGGCAAAGAATAGGGTTCCCCCTCGACAAGACGCAAAAAATGAATCCATCGGGTTTTTTCTAAAATTGAGGTTTTGAAAAAACTCCATCGCTTAATAAGCCCCTAACCCAGCTTTTTTCTGAGTTTGCGCCTCTGGCGGCGTTCCTTTTTCTTATCCTGGGCAGTTTCTTTTTTTGCCGAATATATTCGAACCGGCTCCCTATCCGGCAGTTTGGAAGCGATTAAGAGCCAAACCAACCCCAGAAGGATCATGGCAAAACAAAAAACCTGCCCGGTAGAGAAATTAAAAGGTGAACTAAAAATCGCCGGAGGCAGATCAGTTTTTACCAGGGTAATCCGGTAGCCCAGTTCCGCATCGGGTTCCCGGAAATATTCGATAAAGAAACGGAACAATCCATACCCGGCCAGATATATCCCAATCAGGAAACCTTTAAAGGGTTTTTTGTTTCTCAGAAACCAGATAATAACCCAGAGTACAATCCCCTCAAAAAGGGCTTCGTAAAGCTGGGAAGGATGACGGGGAAGATTAACATAGCCATTTACCGCCGCTATGCCGGTTTGTTCCGCCATTTCCCTGACCCACCCATCCGAAATGGGTAGTTTCGCCCCTGGGAAGATCATCCCCAGAGGGCCTGCGGTAATCCGGCCATACAGTTCGGCGTTGATAAAGTTGCCGATCCGCCCCGCAGTATAACCCAGGGGGATACTCGCTGCAAACATATCCCCAATTTCCCGGTAGTCAAAATGATGGCGGGCAGAATACATCAAAATCGCCAGAATTCCCCCAATAACTCCGCCGTGGTAGCTCATCCCCGAAAGGCCGGTAAAACGCCCATCCTGAAAAGGCCAGAGGACCAGCCAGGGTTTTTCTCTATAAATGGAACTGGTTTCATAAACCAGGGTGGCAAAGATCCGGGCCCCCAGTACCAGGGAGAGGATGCCCCAGAAAAAAAGCCCCGAAAGCTCATCATCGGTGATTGGAAAATTCCGCTCCCGAACCTGGGCACGGTAAAGCAGCCAGGCTGCGCCGAAGGCCACCAGATACATAAGGCCATACCAGCGAAAAGGAAGACCGGGGATGATCCACGGCTTAAGCCATGATGGAAAATGTACAGCCAGCAGCATATCATGATCTTAATATACTCTTCGCAATTTTTCATACCCCCCAAATGGCAGACACGGAGGCCGTTTTCTGCTATACTAACCAGACCCAAAGAACAATCGGCGGGGCAATACGGAGTTTTTTTTGTTTCTAAAACGTCTCGATATTTTCGGCTTTAAATCCTTTGCGGACCGGACCCAGGTTGAATTTGCCGGCGGCATTACTGCACTCGTGGGACCCAACGGATGTGGAAAGTCTAATGTGGTGGATGCCGTCAAATGGGTTCTGGGTGAGCAGTCTTCCAAGACACTGCGGGCTGAAAAAATGGAAGACGTGATTTTTAACGGGGCGGAAAGCCGCAAACCCTTGAATGTGGCGGAAGTAACCTTGACTATAACCAACGACGAGGGCCTCCTTCCCCTGGACAGAGCGGAAATAGAAATCCAGCGGCGGCTCTACCGGTCGGGGGAAAGCGAATACCACATCAATGGCAGCCCGGTACGGCTAAAGGAAGTACGGGAGCTTTTTTGGGATACCGGAGTGGGCAAAGCCGCTTATTCGGTGATGGAACAGGGTAAGATAGACCAGGTGCTGTCCAGCAAACCCGAGGAACGGCGCTATCTTTTTGAAGAAGCGGCGGGCATAACCCGGTACAAGATTCGTACCGCCGAAGCGGAACGGAAACTGGAAAAAACTCAGGAAAATATGCGCCAGGTGGAAGGAATCCTGGGCGAAGTAAAACGCTCCTACGAATCCCTTAAACACCAATCGGAAAAAACTCTTAAATACCGGACACTGCGGGATGAAATTTTTCAATTAGAACTGGACATTCAATTATTAAAGCTTAAAGCCTCCCGTCACGAAAGAGACAGTAAAAACGAGGAACTCCACAAAAAGCGGAATCAACGGGATACAATAAGAACGGAAATTGACGGCATTGCTAAATCGCTGGAAGAAAATCTTGATGAGGTTAATTCCCTGGAAGAACGGCTGGTAGAGTACCAAAAAAACATATACGGCCTTTCTGTGGAAAAGACCGCCAGGGAAAAAGAAGCCCGGCTTCTTTCGGAACAAAGCGCTCAACACCGGGTTAAGGTCAGCCAAAACGAAGAACGGGAACGGGCGGCGGCTTCCCGGGTCGAAGAATTAAACCGGGACGCTTCGGCTCAGGATGAAGAAGTAAAGAAACTCCTTAAGCAAACCTCTGATATCGAGGCAAACATAATTTCCTTCGAAGAAAGTATCCGCCTTGCTGCTTCCCGGATAACGGAAAACGACGCCTTGGTCCGGGAAAAGGAAGGAGAAATCCGAACACTCGACGGGGAACGGGCAAAACTGGAAAAAGACCTGGAAGCGATCACCGACGACATCGTCTCTGCCCTGGATGCAGGCTTAAGGGAAGCTGGATACTCCTCTCAGGAACGGCGCAGCGCAGAGACAGCCCTGACAGAAACTCTGGGCCGTCTGCGGGAACTGCTGGCCCGGGGAGCGGCAGATCCGGCGCATGTTACTGCAGATGCCTTGCCGGAAGCGCTGACATTGGCAAATCATGCGCTGGGGCTGTTTGAAAATTACCGGAAAACAACTCCGGCCTTTATCGATGAATTTGTCGCACCCGAAGGGATCATCACCAGAAAGCGGGAAATCGACGCCGCCATCAGGGCCAGGGCCGAAGGGGTTCTGCAGTGCCGGGAACAGATCGCCCAGCTTCGCAGGGACAATGAAGAACTTTCCGGTAAGATTGATCAATACAGGGCAACTCTGGAAGAGCTTCGTGTAAACCGGGCTCGGATGGATGCCCAGGCAAAAGCGGCGGAAGAACAGGCCCGGCTGCTCCGCCGGGAACTGGCGGGACAGGAAAACCTCCAGCATCATATCCAGGACGAAATATCGGCGGACCGGAAACGGCTGGAAGAACTGGCCCAGCAGATTGCCGGAACTGAATCGGAAATTGCCGGCATAGAAAAACGAGGCGCCGAATTTTCCGAGGAACAGAAAAAACTGGAAAACGACATCAATCAAAAGAACAGCGAAACGGCAGGAAAACAGGAAACATTAAAAAGCCGCAGCGCAGACCTTGCAAAAGTTCAGGAGGGCCTGGAAAAAATTCACCTTGATCTGGTTCAATCCGAAACGGAAATCAAAAACCTGCAGGAAAATTTCAGGGAAACCCATTCCCGGGATCTTATGGAATTCGAAGGCCGGATCATTACCATAACCGCACCGGCGGCAGAACTGAGGGAACAGCTTTCCGGCGCCAGAGGAAAACTTCGGGAATTGGGTTCGGTAAACCTCATGGCTCCAGAAGAATTTGCGGAAACAAAAGAGCGGTTTGATTTCCTGTCCGGCCAAATGGAAGATCTGGCCAAAGCCCGGTCTGATCTGGAAGCGATGGCCGCAGAAATCCGCCATGAATCGTCGGAACTTTTCTTAGCAACCTATAACAGGATCAAGAAAAATTTCCACAATATGTTCCGCCGGCTTTTTGGCGGAGGCCGCGGAGAACTGCGCCTGGCAGACCCCAACCATGTATTGGAATCTGGAATAGAAATTTTTGCCCAGCCTCCGGGAAAAAAACTGGAAAATATTGCCCTTCTTTCCGGAGGCGAAAAATCCATGACCGCCGTGGCCCTGCTCTTTGCCACTTATATGGTAAAGCCCTCGCCTTTCTGCCTTTTGGATGAGATCGACGCCGCCCTGGATGAAAACAATGTTATCCGATTTGTTCATCTTTTGCGGGAATTCGGCAAGACCAGCCAGTTCATCGTGATCACCCACAATAAAAAAACCGTTGTCGGTGCCCAAACTCTGCTGGGAATCACCATGGAAGAATCCGGCATTACCAAACTGATCTCGGTGCGGCTGGAAAACGAAGACCAGGCAGCGGCAGGCCGGGATATGCTCCCGGAAGAACCCTTTGTCGAAGAAGAGGTAGAGTTTGAAGAAGGCCGGGAACTTCCTCTTGGGGTGAATGATCCCGCCGAAGTGAGCGAAGCAGAGCTGAGACCCATTCTGAGGAAAGCATGAACGCCATTGCAAAACTTATTTTAAAAGCCCGTAAAATTGTTTTTAAATTTGGTTCTAATACTCTGACGGGCGGAGACGGAAGAATAAATAGCACTCTGCTGGCTGAATTTGCAGAACAGGCGGATGCATTTTTAAAACAGGGAAAACAGATCGTCATTGTTTCTTCCGGCGCCCAGGTGGCGGGACTTTCCGCCATGGACCGGTGGGATCGCAAGCGGGACATCCACTACAGGCAGGCCCTTTGTGCAGTGGGACAGGTAAAACTGATGAATGCGTGGGAAAAAGCCTTTACTCCCCAGGGTATTCACATCGCCCAGATACTGCTGACCAGGGATGACTTTACCGACAATACCCGCACCCTCAATATGCGGAACACGTTGTTTACATTAGTTGATGAGGGGATTGTACCCATCATCAACGAAAACGATTCAGTAAGCGTAGAAGAAATCAAGATCGGCGACAACGATACCCTGGCGGCACAGTCGGCAATTTTATGGAGCGCCGACCTGTTGGTACTGTTCAGCGATATCGACGGTCTTTACGATAAAAACCCCAGGAACCACGCTGATGCACAACTAACAGAGGAGGTCCGGGACATAACCGCCGCCCGGCGTTCGGCAACAGGAGAAACCGCCGGGGGCGAAGCCGATGGCGGCGCCGGTGAATTCGGCACCGGAGGTATTATTACCAAGCTGGATGCGGCGGAACGGGTCGTTTCCTACGGCATCCCCATGATCCTGGCCCACGGCGGACGGAAGCGGGCGCTCGAATCCCTGGCGGATGGAACCGGACAAGGTACGGCATTTCTGGCCTAGACCCCGAAACTGCCTGCGCTTATACTGAAATCATGAAGACAATTGCCTGCATAGGGGCCGGAAATATGGGGACCGCCTTAATGAAAGGCGCCGTCGGCAAGGCCAAAATCGGCTTTGCTGATACCTGCAAAAACATGGCAAGGAACGCCGCCAAAACTGTGGGAGGTACGGTATTTGCCTCCAACATTGAAGCGGCCAAAACCGGCGATTTTGTTTTTCTGGCCCTGAAACCCCAGGTGCTGCCTGCGGTACTGGAAGAAATTTCCCCGGTGATCCGGGAGAGGATCGCTTCCGGCAATCCGGCGGTACTGGTATCCATGGCGGCGGGCTGGTCTATCGGCAAAATACAAACCCTTGTAAGCGGCTTCGAAATGAACGCCGCCGTCAAAGTACCACAGGCTTCACTGCCGGTGGTACGAATCATGCCCAATACGCCGTCCTTGATTTCCCAGGGAATGATTGTCTACAGCGCATCCAAAAAAATTCCCCCCGCAAAACTTGCGGAACTGGAAAAAATGCTCTCCGGCGCAGGATCGACGGATCAAGTGGACGAAAAATTTTTGGATGCCGTTACGGGCCTTTCCGGATCAGGGCCCGCCTTTGTGTACCAATTTATCGAAGCCCTGACGGACGGCGGAGTGCTGGCGGGATTACCCAGAGATAAGGCTCTGCGCTACGCCGCACAAACCGTACTAGGTGCCGCCGCCATGGTACTGCAAACGGGAAAACACCCGGGAGAACTAAAAGATATGGTAACCTCCCCCGGAGGTACCACCATTCAGGGAATATCTGCCCTGGAGCAGAGCGGTTTCAGGGGATCGGTTATATCCGCTGTGGAGGCCGCCTGGAAACGGGCCCAAGAGTTGGGAAAAGCATAACACAATATGCGGCCTCCGGTGACTACATGACCGCCGGATCAGTACTAGTGTCCCTTCTTAAACATATGGCGCAATACAAATACCGCAAAAAAGCAAGCTTGTGAGACAACTAATCGGGTTATCGAACAAGTCCTCTATACTTTAAATCGGGAAATTTCCTGCACCAAAAGATCTATGTTGTCCCGGTTTTTGCCGCTTAACTCATTAACGCGGTTTACTATCCCGTTGATCTGATCCGATCCGGCAACCATCTCATTCATGTCTCCAGCGATCTCCTGGGTCACCCCATCAAGATTTTTGCTTTCCTCTACTACAACCCTGGATCCATTGAGCATTTCCCTGGAACCTTCCTTAACCTGTTGGGTTATCTCCTTAAGCTGACCAATGGCATCCAGCACTTCCTGGCTCCCCTGCCCCTGCTCCTCCATAGCGTTGCGGATATTTTCTTCCTGCTCCGAAACGGTTTTAACACCAACTCCAATGGCCTCGAATTTGTTAAGGACAATGCCGGTGGAAATGGTAATTTTGTCAATGGATTCTTTTATTTTTTTGAGTACCGTGCTTATTGTCTTGGACTGATTGCCGGAATTTTCCGCCAGTTTGCGAATTTCATCCGCGACTACGGCGAAACCTTTGCCCGCTTCTCCTGCGTGGGCCGCCTCTATCGCCGCATTCATCGAAAGCAGATTAGTTTGGCTGGCGATGTTTTTCATAACAGCATTAATCTGAAGCAATCCTTCCGATTCCTTCGCTATTTCCTGAATGTCGGCAGAAACCTGCTGTAGCGAATTGTTCCCTTCGGATGATGCTTCCTGCAGATCCTGCAGGTCCCGGTCATTTTTGCCAAGGCTTACGGTAATCGAAGAGATATTGGCGAGCATTTCCTCGATCGACGCGGAAGACCTGGAAATGCTTTCCGCCTGGTCTTCGATGTGTTTATTGAGGTTTTCTATGTTACCGATAATCTCCGTCATAGTAGCGCTGGTTTTGATAATGCCATCCGCCTGATTTACCGATTTCGTTTTTACGTTTTGAGCGTTCTCATTTATCCGAATTGCGGTCTTTATGGAATCGGCCATCATGTTTTGCAGTTCAATCCCCACATTGGCAAGGGCCCGGGCTTTTTCGCCGATAGCTGTGATTAGGCTTTTGATTCCTTCCTGAGTTTGGCCGATCATATGCATCATCTGGGCAAGTTCTCCGCTGCCGCTGGCGCTTATCACATGGGTTAAGTCGCCCATGGCCAGCGTTTCCAGCACCCGGAAAGTCCGGCGAATGGGCTGTACAACCCAGCGGGAAAGGGCAAAGACCACGAGAATGATAATGCTGATCATTACCAGAACAATAAGAATGACCGTAAATTTATTGGAGTTTTGCAGTTTCTCGATCACCTCATATTTTTCAGCGTTGGGTATCAGTATCGCAAGCCCAATACCTGAATCGTGGACCGAAGCCATGAGGGTGTAGTCATCTCCATCCAGATTGATATCGCTGGTAATGGTTTCTCCGGGATCGAGTTCAGTCAAATGGGCCAGCCAACTCCCTTCCTGATACTCCACAATATCATAGCTTTCAGTGCCCGAGACGGCAAAGGTAGCGTTGTTGATGACAGAAAAACCTGCTATCCGCGTTGACGGGGTTGGCGGCGGAAATGCGGCTACCATTTTCTGCAAAGTCGAAAGAGAGACATCTACCGTGGCGACCCCTACAATGCGTTTGGCCGGACTGTAAATCGGAAGGCTCACGGTAACCATCAACGCGTCTACCGAGTCATCTACATATAATTCGCTCCAATAATAACGATCGCTGCGGGAAGATGCGCGATTCCAGTCTTTTGGCAGAGCAACGAGGTACCAGTCTGTTTCATAGGTGTCCTCATCCCAGGACCATTCATCAGCCGTATCCGTTTGGACATCATAGCCGATCCACTTTGCTTCTTCTTCCGGAGGAATCGTACCTAGAGGAGTCAACTCCTTGCTGCAAAAATAATGAAACCGGTAAATATCGGAGTAAAAGGCATTAGGCTCAAAAAAAGCACCGCCGCCAAGAAGGCTGGTTTCGCGGGCAAATACCCTGTGATAGTCGTCCCGCATCATAGCGGCCAGTTCCTGTCTGCTCAGAGTATTCCTTAACATATAAAAGGTTTCGGCCAGGGATTGAGATATGCCGGAACTTGCTTGAATTGCGTCCAAAAAAGATTTGAATTGGGAAAAAGAATCGCTGGCCAGCGCCTGTTCATACTGCCCAGTAAGATCACGGGAAATCCTCTGCATACGCAGACCGTTAACGGCCAGTATGCCCAAACCAATAAAGGAAGCCAGGGACAAAACTAGGATAAGAAAAGTAACCTTGAAACTAATGCTGCTGGTTTTTTTGGCGGTCCCTGATATTCCAGCTTGGACATTCTTAATTCCAACGCTGTCCATTTTAGCACTCCTTATCCTGACAATTCCGGTCATGGATCGTTCTGTCTTGACAATTTCAGTCCTGGCACGCCCCAAGTCGAAATTGCCGGAATTGACATCTTTTGTTTTGAAATTACCGGCAGGACTTGCAGGTTCCGGCAATATGGGGTGCGCCCTTTCCTCTGTCGAAGGGTTAAGAGCTATTTTTTCTGAACGAGGAACAGCATCATCAGGCAGTATCTTTGCCGCCACCCGGATTGTTGAACCGGCGGTAACGAATGTTTTTTCAATAGAAGCCGTGTTTTCGGCTTTTTTTCGCGCCAATATACACTTCCTTAAAAGCCCGCGCCAGGAGGGCCACGGCGCCGAGGCCGGACGCTTGCCGCTGCTTCCTTCCGGACCTGACGGGGTTAGGCGGCGGCCTCCCGCATGGTTCCTGGCAGGGGCAGTATCATTTTACTCTTCCTTTATAAAATAGATCAATGTGCATTCATGCCGCTGTCTGTCATATCGATCTTCCAAAAATTCCCCCTTCCCGGTATACTTTTTTTTATGGCCTACGAAGTTACCGCCACCCGCCGCCGGCCAAAAACCTTCGGCGAATTGGCGGGGCAGGAATTTGTCAGTTCCACCCTAAAAAGCTCCCTGGAACAAGGGAGCATAGCCCATGCCTACCTTTTTTCCGGTCCCCGGGGCTGCGGCAAAACCAGTGCCGCCCGTATTCTGGCCAGGGCACTGAACTGCGAGAAGGGACCCACCCCAACCCCCTGCGGAGTATGCCCTGCCTGCCAGGAGATTGGCCGCGGAACAAGCCTGGATATTATCGAGATAGACGGCGCATCCAATACGTCGGTCAACGATGTCCGCCAGATCAAGGACGAAGTCCTCTTTCCTCCCAATTCGGGAAAGTACAAGGTGTATATCATTGACGAAGTACATATGCTTTCCAACAGTGCCTTTAACGCCCTCCTAAAAACAATCGAAGAACCGCCGCCTTACATTATTTTTATCTTTGCCACCACGGAACTTCACAAAGTGCCGGCCACGATCAAAAGCAGATGCCAGCAGTTTGCTTTTAAATCCATCCCCCTTGAAATGATCCAGCGTATGCTTCGGGAAACCTGCGGCGAAATGCAGATTCAGGCGGAGGACGAAGCCCTGTTCTGGATTGCCCGGGAAGCTACGGGGAGCATGAGGGATGCCTATACTCTCTTTGATCAGATCGCTTCTTTTTCCGAAGGAAATATCCGGGCCGCCCTAATCAAAGAAAAGCTCGGCATTGCAGGACTGGAAGAATTAAACACCATGGCGGAAGCCTGCGCTGTGAATAACGCCGCCGCCGCCTTTGGAGTTATCGACCGAATCCTGGAAGCGGGAATTACCACTGAACAATTTGTCATTGACCTGGCCGGTTATTACCGGAGCCTTTTGCTCATTAAGGCGGGTATCACCAAAGAATCACTCCTGGGCTATGGGGTAGATCGTTTTTCCAAGGTGTGGAAAAAACTCAGCCTCTCCCAGCTGGAAGAGGGTCTGTCCACTCTCCTAGACCTTTACCGGAACATTCGCTATTCCCTTTCTCCCCGGTTTGAACTGGAAACAGCGGTGTCCAAACTGTGCTGGCTGGACAGATGGATCTCCCCCACAGAACTCCGGGCGGCGGTGGAAACAGCCAAGTTCGTCCTTGATGGGCGGCCCGTTCTCAACGGACAGCCCGATTCAGGACCATCTCCCCTTGACGGAAGACATCCATTAAGCCAGAACGCTGCCGGCACCAATACGGATGATCCCGGCGTTTTTACCGAGGGGTTTAAACAATATCTGGCCCAGCGTTCGGAACAAAAAAAAGAACAAACAATAAACGAAGATGCAGAAACGGTACGGCGGGTTTTCCGGGGAACCTATGTCAATCATGGTGAAAATCAATGAATATAAACCCTTTTGATATTTTGAAAAACGCACAGAAGATACAGGAGCAGGTCGGTTCCATTCAGGACAGCCTTGGTTCCATCAGCGCCGTTGGAACCGCCGGGGGCGGCATGGTGGAAATAACAATCTCGGGAAAAATGGAAGTACTGTCAGTGCGGATAAAACCCGAAGTGGTAGACCCCGGTGACATCACCGTACTCGAAGACTTGATCTCCGCTGCCCTGGGCCAGGCCTTGGAAAAGATCCGGGAGAAGATTACCGCCGAAATCGGCTCCCTGGCGGGAGGGATAGGAATTCCCATTCCGGGTTTCGGCGGAAGCTGATGGATTCCGGCTAATGGGCTTTTCTTTAAACTCCCCGGCCAAATCGCTTAATGCCATAGACCGGCTTTCTTCTCTTTTTTCCAGGCTGCCGGGTCTAGGGAAAAAAAGCGCCGCCCGCTTGGTGTACCATATCCTGGATGCCGATCCTTCCTATGCCCGGGCATTGGGAGAAGAACTCCTCGGCTTTCACCATGCAATTAAACGGTGTACCACCTGCGGTTCCTTTACCGAATCGAACCCCTGCTCCATCTGCGCCGATCCAGGAAGGGAGCCGGTAATTTGTGTAGTGGAGCGGGCCCAGGATGTGCGCGTAATTGAGGAATCAAAAGAATTCCAAGGTCGTTTCCATGTCTTGGGAGGAGTTATCGCTCCCCTGGAAGGAGTAAATCCGGAAAATCTTTCCATTGGAGAGCTTCTGGCAAGGATCCGCCGGGAAACCATCCAGGAAGTGATCCTCGCTATGAATCCCACCGTAGAAGGGGACACGACCGCTCTCTACATTCAAAAAGTATTGAAAGATACTGGGACAGCCATTACCCGGCTTGCATCGGGTCTGCCTGTGGGGGGCGATCTGGAATACGCCGACCGGCTTACCCTTTCCCGGAGTTTCCGGGGCAGAATACGGATGTAGGAACATCAAGCACGGCATTGCTGCTGCACCGCAAAATCACTTCACTCTATCTTTGTATTACAAAGCAGTTTTACGGTAAAGATAAACAGCGACCCTTTTCCAAGCTCTGATTCCACCCAAATCCTGCCGCCCATAAGTTCAATTATGCGTTTTGAAAGAAAAAGTCCAAGGCCAGCGCCGCCGTATCTGCGGGTTAACCCTTTATCCGCTTGTTCAAACGCAAGGAATATCCTTTCCTTTTGTTCAGGGGATATACCTATACCCGTGTCAGACACTTCAAAACGCAGATCGCAAATTCCATCTTTTTTTTCAACCAAAGATACAGTAAAGCTGATTTTACCTTCATTGGGCGTGAATTTTACCGCATTTGACAAGAGGTTCGACATTACCTGTGTTAATCGCTGATCATCGCCAACGAAGAAGAATGGCATATTTTTATCCAAATTAATGGTCAAGTGGATCCGTTTGTCTTTCATGGCAGATCTGACGAGAAAAAGCGCTTTTTGTATCGGATCCCTTATATCAAAGGCAATATTTGCCAATTCAAGTCTGTTTGCCTCGATATTTGTTATGTCAAGAACATCGTTGATAAGACCCATTAGCTGTTTTGAGGCTGTTTCAATTTTATTCAGCGCATGATCTTTTCGTTCCATATTATCCGCATTTTTACCGATGGCCGTCATTCCGATGATCGCATTCATCGGCGTTTTCATTTCGTGGCTCATTGCCGATAAAAAGAATGATTTTGCACTGCTGGCAGCGTCGATTTCCATTTGTTGTCTCACCATACGTTCCATCTTTGTAATGTCCTGTATGATCTCAATATAGCCTGCGACTTTACCTCCCAGGTCTTCCAATATCTTTACATCCACTTGATAAAAAGTATTTTCGTGGGAAAAATAAGTACGCATTTGCCCGCGTTTCGCGCAGTCAATGGCACACTCGTCTGTATTGCAAATGCTCAACCCCCAGCTTTTACAAGGTAAGCCAACAATCTCTTCCCGCGTTTTATTTAAAAATGTTTCGGCTGCGGTGTTTATAAATGTCCAGTTCTCATTTTTATCCTGGACGGAAATCAGGAACGGAATTGCATCAAGAAGCGATTCATACCAGTGGGCCATGGTTTTATTTCTTTCGTTCTCTTTATGTATCTCGTTCAGAAGGGCTTTATGCTCCCTTAAGTCTCTGACATAACATGCGGCATTATATTCATCCCGGTATTTGACACGCACCAGGGTGACTTCACAGGGCATTGGTTCCCCGCTCAGGGTTTGATGCATCCACTCAAAGCGGTCGTAACCTGCTTTTAACGCAATCCTGTTATGTTCAAGGGCCATCTCTCTTGAGTTTCCCCCGTCAGGCTGGTGTTCCGGTGAAAGTTTGAAAAAGTTTTCAAGAAAAACCTGTTTATCCGGCAGGCCGAACATTTTTACCGTTTCCTGGTTGCAGTCATAAATGTTAAAATCCTTGTCAAACATAAGACAGGCAATCGGCGCAGTATCAAAGATAATTTTTGTGCGTTCGTCCGCTTCGCGGGTTTGTTTTAACACCTCCGCTTCTATTATTTCCTGTTCCATTTCGTAACGTATTACGGTGTTTGTGCAAAGAAACGCTGCGGAACGCATAACATCTATAAAGTCATCATCAAAATACCGCTCATTCTGACGGTCTTCAAACAGCGTAAAGCCCCAAAAGACATTGCTGATAAACACCGGTGTCACAAATGCCGAAACAATGCCGAAAGATTTAAGCATGGCGGCTTCCGGAAGCAGGCTTGTAGGGCTGTTAATAAATTCGCCATTCGCCAGGAGCCCTTCCCATCGCGGTGCAAGCTCAGCGTATGTAACATTGTCCAGTCCTGCCGTCGGCTTCGTTGTACCGCCGGATTCCCTGTCCCAGCGGTAAATCTGAGATACATGCATCCCGTCCGGTTTTGGAAAATTACGCCAGACCGAGACTCTGTCTAAATCCGCCGCATCGCAAAAGGGCTTTAACCCGGAAGTCATCATATTCTCAAAGGTTTCTTCGTGCTGTGAAAGAAAAATTATTGCCGCTTTGTTTAAGGTATCTGTCAGCTTTTTACTGTATTCCAGCGCATTAAGCGCCTCCATTCTTTCAGTTTCTATTTTTTTCGCTTCGGTAACATCTGTTGCTACAGTTGCGAACGCGTTTTTTTCTACCAAAAATGACGTTCCCTCAAATATTATTACCTCGTCGTTCTTTGTCTTCCCTTTTGCTTCGTAGTGGGATATGCCTGTTTCAATAAGTTCTTTAGGCACTTTGTTTGAAATGAATTGAGCCGTTTCTTTATCAAACAGCGAACCGATATAATCCCTTTTTAGTTCATCCTGCGTAAATCCTGTTAATTTTGTAGCGGCAGGGTTAACGTACAAACATTCACCATTAAGTATTTTATAAGAAACAAAATTCGGCGAATGCTGTACAATGCTTGACATTATCATCAGCTGGTTCTGTGTTTCTTTTCTTTCATTTATATCCATTACAGCACCGGCAACCCGGATCGGAACGCCCGCGCTGTCCCTTAAAGTAGTTCCAAACCCATGAAACCAGCGATATTCTCCGTTTTTATGTTTTAGACGGTATTCAATGTTGTACGGGGTTTTTCCGGTTCGATCGTTAAAGTGCGCCGCAAAGGCGGCAAATGCCATATCACTGTCGTCGGGATGGAACCGGCTGGCCAGAGCGGTAATGGTGTTTGGAAAATCAGTTTCATTAGAAAAGCCCAGCATATCGCGCAGTTCCTGTGACCAGGTGATCTTGTTGTTTGGGCTTGTCGGATCCTCTTTCTCTACATCCATATCCCACAGCGCAATGCCAAGGGCGTCGTTTACCAGCTTGTATTTCATCAGATCATATTCGGTTACCATCCGGTAATTTCTGACAACTTCGTTTACAAGGCGGGCAATCTCCGTATCTTCATGAGAAAAACCTGCCATATAAAGAGCAACATCGAAATCACCAGCCTTTCCGGCGGCAGCGATGCGTTTTAATTCACACAACAGTCCGCTTTCGTGGTTTTTTGCCTCTTTGTCCACGTTGGATTCCCCTTGATTTGTCTAATTGTTCTATACTTTAAACTGTGCGACCTCCTTTATCAAGATGTCTATGGCTTCACGGTTCCTGACGCTTGTCTCATTAACGTGGTTTACAGCAGCGTTAATATGATCCGCACCCGCTGCCATTTCATTTACACTCATGGATATCTCCTGAGTCGCTTTTTCCAGGCTGGCGCTTTCATCTATGACTTCATTTGCACCTTCATGCATTTCATTGGAACCGTTCTTAACTTGTTGGATTATTTCAACAACATGACCAACAGCCTCCAAAATTTGCTTGCTCCCAATACCCTGCTCTTCCATTGCGCTGCGTATTTGATCTTCCTGATCCGCCACAGTTTTTACACTTGAATCAATAGCCTCGAACCTGGCAAGCACGTTTTCTGTGGAACTGGTTATCTTGTCGATCGATTCCTTTATCTTTTTAAGCACATTGCCGATGGTTTTTGACTGTTCGCTGGAATTTTCTGCCAGCTTGCGAATCTCGTCGGCGACAACGGCAAAACCTTTGCCAGCTTCCCCCGCATGGGCCGCTTCTATCGCGGCGTTCATGGAAAGCAGATTTGTCTGGCTTGCAATGTTTTGTATCACGGAGTTAATCTCCATAATCCCCTCGGAATCGCGGGATATTTCCTGTATGTCTTCGGCTACAGTCTGTAAACCGATGCGGCCTGTTTCGGAGGCTTCCTGCAATGTTTTTACATTTTTAGCGTTATCAACAAGTGTTGCCGTAACTGAATTGATATTTGCAAGCATTTCCTCTATTGCCGAACCAGATTGTGAAACATTGGAACTTTGTTCTTCGACATGCCCGTTAAGTTTGTTGATATTTACCACAACCTGTTCCATGGTTGCATGGGTCTCGCTGACACTGGCGCTCTGGTTCAGCACGCGGCCCCTGATGTTCTGAATACTGCCGGTAATTTCGTTTACTGCAGCGGCTGTTTCTTTCATATTTTTTGCAAGGGCGATCCCTATGTCAGATAATACTTTTGCCTCATTTATGAGGCTGATTACCATTTCCCTGATTTTATCCAAAAAATGAATAAAGGAACGAATTGTCGTTCCGATTTCGTCATTTCGCCGCCCATACCTGTTTACCGCTTTTTTGTTTATTTCCTGCATGATAATATCCCCTGCCCTGGCATGAATGAAATCGTGCGGTTCAATAATTTGCTGCAAAAGTGAAATTTCTTCCGGGTCGGTTACCATGTTAATTTCATCGCTTTCAAGCCATCTGCCCAAAGAGCAAGTGCCCGAATCGAGCGATCCGGTGAATGTACTTCCGGCGTATACTGCCTCAGACAGCCCATGTCTCCAGGCATAATGCGAATTCAATATTGAAACAATAGTTGATCGTGTTTCAGATAAATGCAGCATATCTTCTGCCATGGACGTAAGTTTTTTATTGCTGTAAAACCCAATTGCCCCGAGGAAAATCCCTATTGCAGCAACCGTAAAAAAACCACCGAAAAGCTTTGTACGAATTTTCATTTTATTTCCCCTTCGATTTGTTAATGTTTTTTCATAATAATATATGCCTTAAAGGCATTATTATTGGTCTTAAAGGACAATTTGTCAACCTGCAACAAGCATATATTATTATTGCCAATAAGCACGGAAAAAATCTTTTATGGGCAAGGAGAAAACCTGTGGAAGATCTTCGGGACATTCTGGCTGACAATTTAAGAAAAAACCGGCGCAGACTGGATATTTCCCAGCCAAGACTGGCCAAAATGGCGGATTTATCCGCCCACTATATTTCCATGATTGAAACATCCCGTAAATTCCCAACCCCCGAAGTGTTGGCAAGGCTGGCAAGGGCACTGGGTATCGCCGCCCATGAACTGTTTGCCGCTCCTGTTTCTCCCGAAAATACCCTTGAAAAGCTTCATCAGGAAGTCTTACGTGATATAAAACGGGTTGTTAGCGAGGCTGTAGAAAAAGCTGTGGGCGAACAATACCTTAACAGCCGGAAAAACCGCAAAAAAACGGGCAAAACTGCGGATCTGGTCCCATCCGGCAGGCAAAAAAATAAACGTTGATACCGTCGATACAACCAATATTGGAACAGCCTCAGTGTTAAGAAAAATAGCTGATCCGGTAATCTGCGATCTTTTTAAAGCCCAGGCTGTCGTATACCCGTCGGGCGGGGATATTGTTCTTTTTTACAAAAAGGGTAAAACGGTCTTTTTGCGGAGCAAATTCCCGAATCAGTGCTGCGGTCATAGCCCGGGCTATGCCGAGAGACCGGTATTCCGGCAGGACATATACTCCCCCTATCTGGAAGCGATTGTAAGATTGGGCATTGATGTTGATTTTTCCCACAAGTTTGTCTTTCAGTTCCGCCGCCAGGATCGTTTTTTCCGCTATCAGCGACTGTAATATTTTTAGGCATGAGACAGGGTTAAACTCTGCGCCTTCCGGCAGTACTTCTTCTTTTTCATAACCGGCCTGCAAAGGGAAAAGCGCACCGGTGTCGGATGCTTCCGCTTTTCGGATCACCAGTTCCGCAGCAGAAGAAGAAAAATCTTTTGCAGGAGAACTCGCGGAATAGCTCAAGCTGCGCAGTTCATAATCATAGGTTGAGGCGGGATAAAATCCTTTTTCCTTTTGCAAAACGGTTTCCAGCATTTCCATATCATCCGCCAGTCCCTGCGCTGCATGGAGGGGATCATTCTTTAAGATCAGCGAAAACAAAAAGGGCAAAGGTAAACCCTCCGCAAAAATTTTTTTTGTTTGCCCAGGGGAAAAATGAAAGACCGGAAAGAGAAGCCCTTTGCCATAAAAAAGCAGGCCGGAAATCCGTTTTTTGCAGAAAAGCGCGCCTTCTGAAAAAGCGGCCCATGCATTATCGATTGTTCCGGAGTTAAACCGGGAAATAGCGCTGACGCAGTACTCTTCCCGGTTCTGCAAAAATTCTTTTGTTTTGTAATGGACGGGTTTTTTCAGTTTCTTCCAGAATTTAACGCCGTTCATTCTGCAGCATCAACCGTATCTGAGACCCTTAAGGCTGTCCAGATACGCCGCCGCACAATGGGCTGCCACCGCCCCTTCTCCGGCGGCCACCACCACCTGACGAAAGGGGCTGGACCGGACATCACCGGCCGCAAAAAGACCCGGCACAGAGCTTTCCATATTTTGTCCGGTAATCACATACCCGGTTTCGTCTAGTTTTACCCCAAGGTTTTTTATCAAAGCGGTCTGAGGAACGGAACCGGCAAAGATAAACACTCCGTCCATAGGCTCCTCATAGGTCTTCACGATGCCGTCCGCCGCGGGACCAGCCCCCGCTTGTCCGCCAGGACCTTCGAACAGTACCGATACAACCTTGGTATCTCCCTTGATTTCAAGAATCCTGGTGTTAAAGCGCACCTCTATGCGGGGATTAGCCAGAGTCCGTTCCGCCAATGTCCGCTGGGCTCGGAACATGCTTTTTCGGTGGATCAGGATCACTTTATCGGTAAGCCGGCTTAGATACTGAGCTTCATCACATGCCGCATCCCCACCGCCTACCACTATGATCCGCCTGCCCTTAAAAAAAGGACCATCGCAGGCGGCGCAATACGAAACTCCCCGTCCATATAATTCCGCCTCGCCCGGGACGCCAAGTTTTCTCCGTTCCGACCCTGTGGCAAAGATAAGAGCGGGGGCGTGGAGGAGTTTTCCGCCGCTCAACGTTATCTCAAAACGGTTCTCCGCCTTTGTAAGGCCAGCGGCTCCTTCCATAATAAACTGGGCTCCAAATCCTTCGGCCTGTTTGTGGAGATCCTGGGAAAAATCAAAACCACTGCGGGGCGGCAAATCCCCCCGGGCAGTATTACCGGGATAGTTTTCCAGCACATCGATATTCAGAGCCTGGCCGCCGGGGGCCATCTGCTCCAGAACCAGCACTTTCAGGCTTGCCCTGGCGCCGTACTGGGCGGCGCTAAGCCCCGCAGGACCGGCACCGACAATCAAAAGATCTGCATCACCGGAATTCTGTATATTGAAATCTGACATATATCCATAATACTGTTAACCATGAAATTAAATATAGCCCTTTATTCAAAAACAGTTCTGTTTTTTTTGTTTGCCGGGGTGATCCGGCTGGAAGCACAGTTTCCCTCCCTTGATGCATCGCCCAAAGCTTACGAATATGCAAGTCTCATGGCAGGGAACAACTGGCGCTATCTGGCGGAAGCTTCCTTGTGGGCCTCTTCTGTGAATGCAGGACCGGGGGCGGAGGAAAAAGCCGCCGTCTATTTGAACCGGATCATGGCAGCGGCGGCGGATCTGGCCGCCGAGGATATTCCCACAGATCCAAAGGAACGGGGAGAATATGTCCTTAACTTTCTTCACCGGCGATTTTTAAAATCCTATTCAGAATATCAAACCAGGGTGGATGAAATTTTTGTGTCGGGACGGTACAACTGTGTTTCTTCTGCGGTGCTGTATATGGTACTTGGCCTTTCCGTGAACCTTGATGTGGAAGGGGTAATGACCAGGGATCATGCCTTTGCTATGGTGAATACCGGAACAGAAAAGATCGATGTAGAAACCACCAATCCCTATGGTTTTGATCCTGGAAACCGTAAGGAATTTCACGATGCGTTTGGAAAGACCACGGGTTTTGCCTATGTGCCCTCAAAAAATTACCGGGACCGGGCGGCGATCAATGGGGCTGAACTGGTATCCCTGATCCTGTCCAACCGTATCGCCGTACTGGAGAAAGGAAACCGTTTTGCCGAAGCTGTGCCTCTGGCGATCAATCGGGCGGTTTTTCTAACCGGTGATCCCTCGGCGGAAACAATGCAAAACACCGGCGCCCAAAATACAGTTCAAAATAAAGCGGATTTTTTTGAGGACCCCCGGCAGGATATGATGTGCCGCCTTTATAATTTGGGGGCCTACTTGATCAGAACCGGAAAAGAAGACGACGCCATAGCCTGGGTTGAATATGTGGAAGGGCGCTTTTCCGATCCCCGGCGCTGGCAGGAATTGGTTAAAGCCGCGGCCAACAATAAACTGGTAAAATTGATCCGGGCAAAAAAAACACCCGATGCCCGTTCCGCCCTTACCCAATTAAAACCAAAACTTAGTGATGAAAACTACCGGGAACTGGATGCCATGGTTCTCGATGCCGAGACAGGGGATAAAATAAACGCTGTCAAAAACCCCGGCGATGCCGAAGCGGTTCTGGTCTTTCTTGCTGAAGTATGGGAACGGCTGCCGCCGGGACGCCGGAACGATCTGCAAACCGCTGCGATCCTTTCCGAAGTGGACCGTCTTGGAAAAACCCGGAACTGGACCGGGAGCATGCGATGGCTGACAAATGCCATGGAAAAGTACGGATCCAATCCCAGGATGGAAACAGCTTTTAACACCCTGCGGCAAAACAGGGTAAGCGAGCTTCACAATGAATTTGCTTCGCTGTTTAACAAAAAGGATTATACCGCCGCCAAGGCCTCGATAGAAAAATCATTACAGGAATTCCCCGGAGAACGGCAGTTGATCCAGGATCTTGTCCTGGTGGAAAGAGCCCTTAGGCAATGAGTTATTTCGTCCACGCGGATTTGGACGCGTTTTACGCTTCGATAGAACAGTTTGATCATCCTGAATACCGGGGAAAACCCGTCATCGTAGGGGGCCTTCCCGGAGACCGTCGAAGTGTGGTATCCACAGCATCCTACGAAGCCCGCAAATTCGGGATCCATTCCGCCATGCCCATTGCAAAGGCGTTAAAACTTTGTCCCGGCGGAATTTACCTGCGGGGCAATATGAAACGGTACCGTGAAAAATCCTCGGAAGTGATGGCGGTATTTGCTGATTTTTCTCCGGATCTCCAGCAGCTTTCGGTGGACGAGGCGTTTTTGGATATCACCGGGACAGAAAAACTGTTCGGCCCCCCGGAAGTATTGGCCCGAAAACTAAAAAAAGCCGTCTTTGAAAAAACGGGCCTTACCGTTTCCGCAGGGCTGGCTTCCAACAAATATACAGCAAAGATCGCATCGGGTATGTCCAAGCCGGACGGCCTTTGTATCATAGCGCCGGGGGAAGAGGAACGATTTATGCTGGACCTGCCGTTAAGCAAAATTTGGGGGGCCGGGGGAAAAACCCAGGAACTTTTTGCCAGACACGGCTTAAAAAGCTGCGCCGATCTGCACCGTCTGACTCTGGAAATTCTCAGATCTCTTTTCGGCAAAGCCCTGGGGGCTTTTCTTTACCGCGCCGTCCGGGGTCAGGGAGCGGAAACCTTTGAAACAGAACGGAGAACCCGATCCATGAGTGCTGAGCGGACCTTTCTTTATGATCTTTACGATGAATTTGAAATTGAAACCCAGCTTTTTAGCATCGCCTCGGAAGTTTTTTTTCGGCTCCTTCAAACGGAATATCTAAGCAGAACTGTGTCTATCAAAATCCGTTACGGTGAAGATTTTTCCACCGAAGGATGCCGGGAAACCTTTAAAAATCCGGTAAATACCTTAAACGAATTATATGATCACCTTCTGGCGCTGTTCCACAAAAAATACAGCGCTGGCCGGGGAATCCGGCTCCTTGGAGCGGGAATGGGTAATTTGGAGCCGCGGAGCGCCGTACGACAAAAAGAACTTTTTAATGCCGCCGGCGAGAAAGAACGAAAACTGGAAAAATCAATCCTCGAGATCAACAGCAAATTCCCCAGGGCGGCTCTCAAGCGGGGGCGGTTACTGGAAACATAAAGGCATTTTGCCGTGATGTCTAATTGTGTTCGCTGGACAGCGGATCCTATCGTTTGTAGGTAACAACGCTGGACACCGGCTTGCGGACCGAAGCGGCGCTGGCCGCGTCAACCGGCGGAACTTTGCCAATCCGCACGATTACCACCACATTATGGCCGGGAGGAAGGCTCAATTCGGATTTTAGGCTCCGGTTTACTTCCGCCACCGGCCCCGTATAGATCCGAGATCCAAGTCCCAATGCCTGGGCGGCCAGATAAACGGTCTGGGCTGCCAGGGCGCAATCCAGAATCTCGACACCGTTGGTTTTACCATCCCCTTGGGCAGAAATAACGACAAGCACATTGCCTTCGTTTGTACCGGGAATGATTCGCCGGGCTAAATTGGCGTTTTGAACTACGATAAAATGCCAGGGCTGCAGGTTTCTTGCACTGGGAGATTGAACGGCGGCCTGGATAATTTGATCCAAATCGGACTGGCTTACCGAGCCGGGTAAAAAGTTCCGCGCCGCATAATGATATATGATCGTTTTAATGGCGGTATTATTCTGTGTTGCTGCAAAGGAGATCGCAAAGAAAAAAAGACAAAACAAAAGAACAGTTTTTTTCATATTTCCTCCATGAAAATTAAAAAAATAGACATTGGATTTGCATTTCTGCGGCAGGCCAGAATTATAAATGCCGCCGCTCCAGATCAAGCAAATACTGTTTCTTGTCCAAGCCTCCGCCGTAACCGGTCAGGCTGCCGTCGCTGCCAATAACCCGGTGGCAGGGAACAATAATTGCAATGGGATTGCGATTGTTGGCCATGCCTACCGCCCGGCACGCCTTGGGATTTCCTGCCATAACGGCTTCTTCCTTGTAACTGCGGGTTTCCCCATAGGGTATCTTCTGCAGGGCCTTCCATGCTGATATCTGAAAATCCGTACCCCGCAGCAAGAGGGGCAAGCAAAATTGCTTTCGCTGTCCCGCAAAGAATTCAGAAAGCTGGGCTGCCGTTTTTTTGATAAGCGGAGTTTCCGTTTTGTCAGGTTTCGTTTTTCCTTTCTGGAATTTTTCTTTACCTCGGAAAAATAAACCGGATATCTTTCCTTCTTCTTCAACAATTCCCATTTTCCCTATGGGATAATCATAATAAAATATCTTCATTGAATTACTCCACCGAATTATTATATTGTCCTTGCTGCATTCAGTATAGCGATTAACGCCACCCCTACATCGCCTATTACCGCCGCCCAAAGCGGAGCATAACCCAGAGCGCCCAGCACAAGGAGTGCCGCCTTGGCGCCCAGGGCAAACACAATGTTTTCCCTGACGATAACGGCGGTTTTTTTTGCCGTCTCCAGGGCCCCGGTAATTTTGGAAAGTTCGCCGCCCATTAATACCAGGTCCGCCGATTCTATCGCCGCATCAGAACCCATACCCATGGCGATCCCAATATCGCTGGATGCCAGTACCGGAGCGTCGTTGATTCCGTCTCCCACAAAAATCACCTTGTCCCGGTTTCCGAAACAATTTTTTTCCCGGCCCCGCTGCGTTTCCTTTTTCAATTCCTCTAGTTTTTCCACTTTTTCCCAGGGAAGGAGTTCCGCATAAAAACTGCCTATCCCCGCGGCCTCCGCCACTGCCCCGGCAGCATCCGCCGAATCACCGGTTAACATCACCGTCCTGAGCCCCCTGGCATGGAGGGCTTCCACGACGGCCCTGCTGTCCTCCCTTAATTCATCCCCAATAACAAGACGCCCCGCATATACTCCATTCACCGCCGTATATACCATGGTCATCCCCTCATTTCCCTCCGGCGCCGTTATTCCCGCTTCCGCCAAAAAGGATCGGTTCCCCGCCAGGATCGTCTGTCCGGTTTCCGCCTGAAACAGAACTCCTTTACCGGCGGTTTCGCTGTAAGAACGAATCTTTTCCGCCGGAAACGCCGGCCCGGCCAAACCTTTTTCGCCGACAGCTTCCTGGATCGACAGGGCAACGGGATGGGTGGAATTACTTTCCGCCAAAGCGGTCAGGCGGAGCAGTTCTTCAGGACTAAAACCGGAGGCAGGAAACACTTGAACAACAGAAAAAGTTCCCCTGGTTAGGGTACCGGTTTTGTCGAATACTACCATTCCCGCCCGGTTAAGGGCATCCAAGTAATTGCCTCCCTTAACGAGGATTCCCCTTCGGGAGGATCCGCCGATGCCGCCGAAAAAACTAAGAGGGATGGAAACCACCAGGGCGCAGGGGCAGGATATCACCAGAAAAACAAGAGAGCGCCGGATCCAAACATCAAAAGCATCTGCACCGAGAATAAGAGGCGGCAACACCGCCAGGAGGACCGCAGAAAAAACCACCGCTGGAGTATAGTAACGGGCAAAACGGGCAATGAATTTTTCCGCCGGAGCTTTTTTTTCTTCCGCTTCCCTGACCAGTTTTAGTATCCTGGCTGCCGCCGATTCACCGGCCTCCCTTGTTGTACGAATGGTCAGGAGTCCTGAAAGATTAATCATCCCCGCCAGCACTTCGCTTCCCGGTCCGGTCCGACGGGGAAGGGATTCCCCGGTCATGGCGGAAGTATCCATCTGAGAATTGCCCTCTTCTACCACACCGTCCAGAGGGATTTTTTCGCCGGGCCTTACGGAAATAAACTCCCCTATCCGGACTTCGTCAGGACTCACCTGCATCAAGTTACCATCTCGGTTGACAAAGGCATGATCGGGGCGCAGATCCATAAGGCCGGTGATGGATCTGCGGGATCGCCGTATTGCCAGGTCCTGGAAAAATTCTCCTGCCTGGTAAAAGATCATCACCGCCGATCCTTCGGGATACTCGCCTATGGCAAAGGCTCCGATGGTTGCAGCGGTCATAAGAAAGTGTTCCGTAAAAACCCTGCCTCGTATCATATTCTGAGGCACCTGGATCATCACATCGGCGCCCGAAAGGATCCATGCGGCGAAAAAAAGAATCTTTTCTGCCCTGGCCGGAAATCCGGCCGGGGCAGAGGCGAAGGCTGCGGCAAAACAAAAAAGCCCCGCAAACTGGGCCGTTCGTTTTAGTATTTCAATCTTGGGTAATTCCTTGGGTAATTCAATGATGAAACCAGCATAGTCCTAAACTAAAGTTTGTGTCAAATATCCTCTGCATGACAGATATTTAGAGACAAACGAGAAATTTTGCTTTATACTGGATACAGGAGGGGCACATGGCAAAAAACAGCAAAAACCGGCTCATCGGAGCGGCAATTCCCGTGGGAGCCCTGCGCAGCGGCAAAAATACCGGAGTGGGAGAATATCTTGATCTTATTGAATTTGCTGAGCTTTGCGTTGATATGGGAGTGGGACTGATTCAGATACTTCCAGTCAACGATACGGGCTACGAAAGCTCCCCCTACAGCGCCCTGACCGCATTTGCCCTGCACCCCCTGTATATCAGATTAAGCGCCATGGAAGAAGCTGCACCGTTTTCGAATGAAATTGAAAAACTGGGAAAAAAATTCGAAGGGGAAACCCGTTTTCCCTATTACCAGATACTGTGTGCAAAAATGGAACTTTTACGAAAAATCTACAGGGAGAACAAAGAGACCGCCGAAAAGGATCCAGAACTTGCCCGATGGATAAAAGAAAATTCATGGGTCAGGGCCTATGCGGTATTCCGCAGGTTAAAGGAGTCCAACGAAGAAAAAAGCTGGAAAGAATGGAAAAACCACCGCCAGGCAAGTGCGGAAGATATCAACAATCTCTGGGATGATCCCGTCCTAAAGGAGGAGCACCTTTTCTGGGCCTGGCTGCAAAAAGCCCTGGCCCGGCAGTTTTCCCAGGCCGCCGCTGCCATTCGGGACCGGGGTCTTTTGCTCGAAGGGGATCTCCCGATTTTAATGAACGAAGATTCTTGTGACGTTTGGGCTAATCCTGGAATATTCCGTTCCGATTTATCCGCCGGAGCACCCCCTGATATGTACAGTCCCGAAGGCCAGAACTGGGGATTTCCCATCTATAATTGGGAAGCCCAGGCCAAAGACAACTATAGCTGGTGGAAGGGACGGCTTAAGGAGGCAGAAAAATACTACGCTGCCTACCGGATCGATCATGTGCTGGGCTTTTTCCGCATCTGGGCTTCTTCCCGGACGGATAATACTTCCATCCTGGGCCGGTTTGCTCCCTATATACCGGTAACCAGGAAGGATCTGGAAAAGCTTGAATTCAACGGGGATCGAATACGCTGGCTTTCCAGACCCCATGTCCCATCGAAAGAAATATGGGACGGCATACGGCAGAATTGGGGCAGTTCAACCTCGGCGGGGGAAATTGCCGCAGAAGCGGAACAGGTCTTTGATCGGGCACTCTCCCGGATCGGCAGTGAGGAATTGTGGTTTTTTAAGGAAACCATCAAGGGAGAAAAAGATATCGCCCGCCTGGGTCTCCACCCCGCGGCGGAAAAAACACTGACCCGGGCCTGGCATAACCGGCTTTTTTATGAATATGAAGAAGGGAAATTTTTTCCTTCCTGGTACTACCCCAATTCAACGGCCTGGGACTCCCTCTCGGAAAAGGAACGGGAAACTCTGGAAAAACTCATCATGGAACACAGGATCGAATCGGAAAAAATCTGGGAAAAGGAAGGAATGAAGCTTCTTTCGGTCCTCACCGAATCTTCTTCCATGCTTCCCTGTGCAGAGGATCTGGGCGCCGTGCCGGAATGCGTACCCCTGGTTCTTTCCCGGCTGCACATTTTGGGTCTGAGGGTAATACGGTGGTGCCGCAGATGGGATAAAAAGGACCAGCCCTATATACCCTTTGAAAACTACCCTGAACTGTCGGTCTGCACGACTTCGGTTCATGATAGTTCCACCCTGAGGGAATGGTGGAATACCGAGGCGGACCAGGAAATTTTTGCGGGCTTTATCGGCGTGCCCTCGCTGCCAAAAGTGTACAATCCCGGCACAGCAAAGATCATTCTAAAGCATACCGCCGCTGCCGCTTCCCGGTTCCGGGTTTTCCAAATCCAGGACCTGCTCCACCTGTCCCAAAAATGGTATGCCGCCGATCCCGCCTCGGAACGGATCAATGTGCCCGGTACCGCCAACGCCTTTAACTGGACATACAGAATTCCTGCTCCCATAAGCAAGATCCGGGGAGACAGCGATTTTATCCAAAGCGTCAGGGACCTTGCGGGGACCCCCGTCAAAAAAACTGCCGGCGAATCGATGAGACAGCCTGAATAGCCGCCACCTTGACTAACCCGCCCCTTTCGGGTATGATTTACCTTCTACAGCGCTGCACATGGTGACGGTTGTATAGATTGATTGCAGAAGTTAGGAGGATTGTTGCATGGGCGCAAGGATTAGGCTCAAAAAATTCGGGACCAAAAAACGGCCGTATTACCGTATTGTGGTAATGGACAGCCGTGTACCCAGGGACGGAAAAACCATAGAAGAATTGGGTTACTACCATCCCATTGAGGCCGAAGACAAGCAGATTGTATTTAATGCCGAAAAGGTCAAAACCTGGATTCAAAACGGGGCTACGGTAACCGATACGGTACGGAGCCTTCTGAATAAAAAGGATTTTTCCCTAAAATAAAAGCGCTTTTTCAAAACCGAAAATTGAAAAGCCTTAAGGATCAAACAATGGAAAAAGATTTAATTGAATATATCGCCAAATCCCTGGTGGACAACCCTTCCGAAGTAACGGTTAACCTTGTTGAAGGAGAAAAATCCACCATCCTGGAACTCCGGGTAGCGGCGGATGATATTGGAAAAGTTATCGGCAAGCACGGACGCATTGCCAAGGCCATGAGGACCGTACTCCAGGCGGCGACCGCAAAAAACGGTAAACACACGGTTTTGGAAATCCTGGATTAACATCCTGGGTTAACCGTTTTTCCGGACAAGCCGGATTATGACCGAACGTTTTGCTACGGCCCTTCTTGGTTCACCCTTTGGTCTGACCGGACGGGTAAAAATTGAACCGTTTTCGGGAGAAGAAGGCCATCTCCTTGGCCTGAAAAAGGCGCTCCTCCGCTTAGGAACACTGGAAAAAGAATACACCATTGAAGAAGTTTTTACCGCCCCCCTTTCGATCAAACTGAAAGGAATAGACAGCCCCGAGGCGGCTAAAACCCTAAAGGGATCGGAAATCCTCGTGCCCCGGGAACAAGCAGCACCCCTCCAGGAAGGGGAATTTTATGTTGAGGATCTCCGGGGGCTGGAAGTCATTGCCGGGGGCAAAACAATAGGATTCATCACCGATGTGATCGAAGGGGGCGGCGGTTTCCTGGCGGAACTTCTCCTTGTACCGGGAGAAAAGCGGCTGGTTCCTTTCCGGAACGAATTTTTTGGCCCGGTTGATCCGGCGGCAGGCCGGACAGAACTGCTGGCTCCCTGGATATTAGAATGAAATTTACTGTCCTAACATTGTTTCCGGAAATCACCAACGCATATTTTGCCAGTTCCATCATGGCTAAAGCGCTGGAAAAGGGAATTATTCAATACCGGGCGGTAAACATCCGGGATTTTGCCCTGGACAAACATAAAACCTGCGACGACGCTCCCTATGGCGGCGGGCCAGGGATGCTCATGCTGGCGGAACCCTTAAGCCGGGCTTTGAAATCGATAGATACTGCCGGAAGTTCTCATGTAATTTGCCTTACTCCATCGGGTCGGCTTTTTACTCAAAAGCGGGCACAGGAGCTTGCCGTCATGGAGGAAATCGTTCTAATATGCGGCCGATACGAGGGGATTGATCAGAGAATCATCGATACCTATGTGGACGAGGAACTTTCTATTGGAGACTATGTTCTGTCCTCCGGCGAGGCTGCGGCCCTGGCGGTAGTTGATGCGATATACCGGCTGGTGGACTGGGTGATTACCCCCGAATCCTTGACGGAGGAAAGTTTTTCCGGGGGACTCCTGGAGTATCCCCAGTATACACGGCCTGAAATTTTTGATACGATGAAGGTTCCTGAAGTTCTGTTATCGGGACATCATGAAAATATACGGTGCTGGCGTCAAAAAAAGCGGGTGGAAAAAACCCTTGCTTTCCGGCCTGAGCTCCTGGAACGGGGCTTAAGGGAAGGGCTTTTTGATGCGGAAACCGTGAAACTCATAGAGAAAGTGAGAGAAGACAATGAACGAGATAAAGGCGATTGAAGCCGCCCAGATGAAGTCGGAACTAGACAATTTTAAGGTTGGCGATACGGTCAAGGTCCATTTTAAGATCGTGGAAGGAAAAACCGAACGGATCCAAATCTATGAAGGGCTGGTTATTGCGATGAAGAATTCCGGGGTTGGGAAGACCTTTACGGTCCGGAAAAATTCCTACGGCGTGGGAGTGGAACGGGTATTCCCCATTCATTCCCCCCGGATTGCCCGGGTGGAACGGGTACGGCCCGGCAGGGTCCGGCGAGCCAAATTGTACTATATCAGGGACAAGATCGGTAAGGCCGCGAAAATCAAGGAACTCATCATCAAAAAAGCCTCCAAGGTCAAAGCTATGGAAATCAAAACTGAAAGCCAGGCATAGTACGCTGAAACTACCTTGAAAGTTCATGGTACTAATCAGACATTTGTTCCGTCAAACACCGTAAAAAATGCTGATAGGGCCGTTCAAGATAAACAAGACGCTGCCCAAACCAAACCGGCTGTTTCTCCCGTTAAACCGGCGGCCATGGTAGAACGATCTGCCGCCAAACTACCGGCGCTTCTTTCTTCCCTTAATCTGCCCCAGGATAACCTATCCCGGTCAATTCTCGCCTTCGCTCGTTTTTTTTCCCTGCCCTTGGAGTCAAAACTGCTGAATACCCTCCGCCGGGAAGTGCTGGGACAAACAGGAAAAACCGGACAGGAAGCTGCTGCCCTGGGATCCGCCGCCGCCGCGGACAAGGGCATAAAACTGGGAGAAAAAGCCCTTGGCGAATATACCGCCGCCATTGAAGGATCGCTTAAAAGTTTTATCCAGGACAATCCTGCCGGAACCCCGGTACATTCAGCCAATCCAGATAATCAGGAACCGCCAGAGCAAAATCCGGAACAAGGAGGGGATTCTCCTCTGGGAAACCAGAAACAACGCAGCCAGGGAGAAGAAGCAGGAGGCAATTTCAGGGATCCTTCGCAGGAAAATCTTCCACACTCCCCGGAAGCTGACAGCCAAGCCCAGCCCAAACTACAGGTTCCGGCACTGCAATGGCAGATAACGGAAATCCTGGAAAAAAGACCCCTCCTTGACTTGATCAACCGGCTCACCGGAAAAAACGGCCGCTGGGCAGCAATTCCTTTTTCCTTCTGCAAAAACGGCCTTGAATTCACCGTTTCCCTGCGAATTTTCTTAAGCAAAACCCCCTTTTCGGCTGAAACCACCCTTTCCGAACGATTAACTGCGGATATCAAGGTGTCAGGCGCAGGCAAAGGAAAACATTGGCTAATTACCCTGGAAAAACCAAATCCGGCAAATTTTGCCAAAAATTCAACGTATCCAGAAGATCGGGTAATCATCTTTACTGAACCGGAATACACACCGGCAGATAAAAAAAACCTCGCCAAGGAACTTGCAAAAACCCTCGGCCTCGCCTCAAACAGGGTATTTTTCATGGAGAGACCTCCCCTTTTTGCCGATTCAAGAGAAGAACTCTTGCTATCAATAGACGAGAAGGTGTAAAGTGAATAAAGGGAAGAAAGCCGCCGCCGTTGCCTATAATCCCCCCCAGCCGGCGCCATTGCTTCTCGCCGGCGGAAAAGGCCGGGAAGCGGAACGCATTCTGGAGGAAGCCCGCAAAGCAGGCATTGCCATAGTGGAAGATCCTGGCTTAGCGGCCATGCTTGAAGCCTCCAAACCGGGAGATTATATTCCTCCCTGGTGTTGGGAGGCAGTGGCAAAGATCCTTGCCTTTATACTTGCAAGGGAATCAGCATCCATTGAGAATTAATCTTTGGAATAAAAAAGGACACACGGGATGAAAAAAATCGAAGTAAAAACCCTCCACCCGGGAATGGTTTTTTCCGCCCCGGTGTATATCGAAGGAAACAGCCTTTTAGTCCCCGCAGGTATTGCGATCCGGAAAAAAGATATCGATCACTTGATAAACTGGGGTTATTCCGTTGTATCCACTGAGGGAGAACCGGTAAAGGCCGAAGTTGCACATGAAGTAACCGAAGAATTAGAACTAACAGAACAACCAGACATTCCAGCCGTAGAACCCGATGAGGCTTTTCCAGGACTTTCCGGGGGGCCAAAAAAAACTACCGGAAATGTTCTTTCCCTGGTAGATGTCCAGGAAAACAAAGGGGCTTATCGCAGTTATATCGACCTGATTGAACGGCTGGATGCGGTTTTTTCCAATGTTGAATCAGGCATTTCCGTGGAGCCCCGGACCGTAGACAACCTGACCGGGCGGCTTCTCCAGGCAGTCAGGGAAGAACGAGACCATATTATAGGGTTTATCCTGGGCGGAGAAGTTTCCGGGCATATGCTGGCAAAAAATTCGGTGAACACCGCCATTTTGGCCGCTTTGATCGCCACGGAATTGAAATTCACGCACCACAAAGTGATGCAAATAGTTACCGGCGCCCTCCTCCATGATGTTGGAATGCTCCGGCTGCCCAAAGAAATAACCGATAAATCCGGAGGACTGTCCGAGGCAGAACTGCAGCGTATGCAGGCCCACCCTTTGTATGCTTATAAAATCATAACCAAAGAACTGCTTTACCCCGAGGATGTGGGACTGGTTGCCCTGCAGCACCATGAACGCTGGGATGGCGAAGGATATCCCCGGCGTATTTCCGGCACCGATATTGATAGTGGTGCCCGGATTGTGTCCGTGACGGATGCTTTTGAAGCCATGGTCAGCGAAAAGCCTTACCGAAATTCCATGATGGGTTACCAGGCCATGAAAAACCTGCTTTCCGACAATTCCCGGCGTTTTGACCCGGATATTCTAAAAGCCTTTATCAAAACCATGGGTATCTATCCCATTGGGTCCATCATTTTGCTTAACAATGGTGTCATAGCCAGGGTAACGGAAGTACAAGGTGATGCTCCATTGCGGCCAAAAATCCGCATCTTGATCGACGAATTCGGTAAAATGTACAGGCAAGACGAAGGAGAATTAATCGACCTCCTGACCGAAAAGAGTTTTTTTATTGCCCGGGCACTGGATCCCAAGGAAATTTCAAAAAAATTATGATAAAACCGGTTATTGTTCAGGAAAAAAAAAGCAAGGACAACGGCTGCCCCATTTTTCCCGGCCGATCTAGACAAGAAATAGGGCAAAAAGGGGAATCACTGGCCGCATTGGCCCTGCAAAAAAAGGGGATGCAGGTCATTGGCCGCAATATCCGATCCAAATCAGGGGAAATTGATCTAGCTGTGCTGGACGGAGGGGTTCTGGTTTTTGTAGAAGTAAAAACCTGGCCTGCCTATGGGCTGGAAAATCTCAGATTTAGGATAACCCCCAAAAAACAGCGCCGTATCATAGAAACAGCTAAGTATTTTCTTGAATCCCATCGAAAATATAATAATAGATCGATAAGGTTTGATGTCGTTTTTTTACGGCCCAGGGAACCCATGGTTCATCTGGTTTCGGCGTTTACGGAGTCCCCATGATTGCGGTGGAAGAAGACATTTTTCCTATTGCGGAAAATGATCTGTCAAAAAGGCTAAATCTTCTCAAGCAAAAAATAAACGACGAGGACTACCTGTTCGAAGCCATACAGCGAATTGCCCAAGTACTCAGTAATGAAATTACCGGTAGTCACAGGGGAGGGGCCGTTGAACGGAAAAAATAACCACAGCCGCCGCCGGCATTTCAGAAGGAACAGCCAGGAAAATGCAGGCCAGGATTCCCGAAATACTCCGGAGAGCAAAGGCAGGGGTGATTTTCAGCATACTTCGCCGCTGTCCGGTGCCAATGGGCGGCAAAACAGAGTTGGACGGCCCGGATCCGTTGAGGGCCTTGAAACCCGCACCGAAAGCCAAAACCAAAGGTTAGGCCAGGATCGACCTCCATATAAGACCGATGGCCCCCTTCGATTAAAGAAACAGGAACGATTCACCCCAAGCAGCAAAAATGGATCCCCCCATGAACGCCCCCGCTGGATTGCCCCCAAACTGAATAACGACCCCCTGCCTGTTTTAAATTGCTGCCGATGTGGTCATTCCATAGCGGATTCTCATACGGCGCTGAAGGATAAGCATACCGGAGAACCCGTTCATTTTGACTGCGTTATGACAGAACTGGCAGAGCAGGAAATCCTGGAAACAGGAGATTCCTTAAGCTACATTGGCGGCGGCCGTTTTGGAATTGTTCATTTTAACAACGGAAAAGGAGAATCCAGAAACTTTACCATAAAAAAGATCTTTGAATGGGAAGACAAGGAAAAAAAGGCGGAATGGCGCGGCGCCATTGCTGACCATTATTCAATAACATGATTGAAGATGCGGAAAATCTTGATTTTATTTCCAACCCCAAGGTTGTTGAAAATTATATGCTCCTGGAAGAATTGGGCGTATTTAATCTCATTGATAATTATAACCGGGAAATAAAAAACTGCAAAAACCTTCTTGCCGGGGCGGTAGAAATCTTTAACAAGGTTACTATTGACGAAATCCTGGATGCGGCGATTTGGAGAATTTCTGATCGGTTTTTACCTTTGCTCATTACTTTTTTATGGAAACCCCATCGAAACCGGGAGGATGTGGTCATAAAAAATTACAAAAATTATAAACTGATAGATATTCAAGTACCGATCCAGTCAATGGCGCCTTTTGAATCTTTTTTTAAAAAATACCCTTCACCGGTGGCCTACGAAATTTTTGCCCTCCAGGAAAGCAACCTTAATCCTAAGATACAAAAAACTCTGGAGGAACTAAACCCGGAACTGCTTGTTCCCATTATTGGACCTTTTGGCCTATATGGCGTTGTGCTGATTGGAAAAAAAATGATGGTAGAAAAAAAAGCTCTTGACATAGGCTATACCCCGGATGAACTTTTTTTTCTTGAACAGCTTATGTCTTTTCTTTCCCAGGCCTTACAGAACAATTTGCACTATGAGCATTCGGTGAGAGACGTAAAAACAGGGCTGTACAACCATGGCTATTTTATGACCCGTCTAAACGAAGAAATTGCCAGGACAAGACGGGAATCGGCGGTTTCTTCATTGATGGTGATGGACGTGGATAAATTTAAAAACTTTAACGATACCTATGGGCATTTAGCGGGAGACCGGGTCCTGGAAAGTCTGGCATATACCATAAAACAAACCGTCCGAACCGGGGATATTCCTTCCCGTTTTGGAGGCGAAGAATTTACTATTCTGCTTCCCAATACACCCCGGCAGACCGCCTGGCTGGTAGCAGAACGGCTGCGTATGTCGGTATCAGCATTGAAGGTCCCATGGAAGCCTCCTCTCCCTCAGGTAACAATCAGCTTAGGGGTAGTTAGTTTTGACAAGCACACCAATGCCGCCCCGGAAGACATAATCTCCCGGGCCGATGAAGCCCTGTATCAATCCAAGGAAAACGGCCGCAACCGTACCAGCGTTTGGGGATCGGGTCTGCTTTTCAGAATTCAACGAACCCAGCAGGAACCAGCAACCGCATAGTGCTTTTATCGCACACAACGGCATACTTTGCATTATAGGACAGCTGCCATCTGGTACCCTGGGCTAGATTCTTTCTTTTATCTCAAGACGGATAATATTGCCTGAAGATTTAAGGGCTTTTGCAAGTTTGGAAATATCGACCATATCAGGGATGCTTACAAGGAAACGGGCCTTGTTGTTTTTTCTTTTTCCCTTGGCCAGGTTCACATTCAGGGAATGGCTTTCTATGCCGAAGTTTTTAAGAATTTCCAGAGCCGCTTCCGTATCGGGTTCGACAGAACGATTGTAGTATAGTTCCAGTAATTTATTCTGTACTTCGGGGAAGAATTTTCGTTCCAGCGGATTTAAGAGCATCAGGGTAATAAGACTTAGGATTTCGGCGACAAGCGCCGCAGCATACATTCCCGCTCCGATGCTCATGCCGATTGCAGCAACAAGCCACAAAGATGAAGCCGTAGTAAGCCCTTTAATGTTACTGCCCAGACGGATAATTGCCCCTGCCCCAAGAAAGCCCATGCCGGAAACAACCTGGGCCGCAATACGTCCCGGATCGCCGGTCCCTGAAGTAAATTTCTGGGGGATCCATACCGAAAGCATCATAAGGCATGTTGCACCCAGGGCAATAAGAATATGAGTTCTGAGGCCGGCAACTTGACGGCGGCTCGATCTCTCAAAACCAATAATACCGCCCGCAATAAATCCCATACCCAGGCGTATAACAATATCAAATTCAGTAATAACTGTATTCATTGGCAATCGTACCATCCTAAAAACATATTTCCATTGAGGTTATTTACGTACCGGTATCGCCACCCCAATCTTTGTTTCGTTTTCTCCTTTCTCTATTTTTATCTGTTCAGCCTTTGTTCCCATTTTTCTCATCATCAAAACAAGAATTATTAAGCCTAATCCTGATCCTTCCATGTCGTCTATTGTGTCGGCTATTACCTTTTCCAATGCTTTGTACTGCTTTCCCATCTCGATTTTGTCCATCATTCGTTTTTCTTCTATCATCGTAATCCTCGCATTGTTTGTTACTTCTATCTTAATTTTCTTCTTTTCTTTCCACAGTTTTAATTGTATGTATAATCCATGTTTTTCCTGTAAGGTCAAATAGTAGTCTTTTTTTTCCACTATGTCGGTTTTGAATGACTTCATCCCCTCCAGATAGTCTTCCGAACAATGAATATCAAGTCCTTTTTCATCAAAATATACCCGTTTTGTATTTGCCTTTTTTGCATTCCCCATTAATTCCTTAACAAAATAAACGACATAATCTGTTATTGCTTCTTGTTGTACTGCTTTCAAAAATATAGTCAATACCTGTTCCATATATTGTTCCATTGCCCGGGGAAAGGTAGGGGTGATAAGTATGATCGGTTGTTCTGAATGTACCAGCGTTCGTATGTGTTCGTCTAGTTCATTAGCAGATAAATTATCTGGGACAGTCATTCTGCATAAATTGTATATCTTTATTATGTCATTTTCAATGCTTATCTATGCAAGGAATTGCCGGGGTTACAAAAAAGCCCTTTCTGCTCACTTGTTTTGACGCCATAGAATGTTAGCCGGTTCGCAGTTCCGCCCGAAATACCGGTATGGCCTCTTCCGGGTCCTGCCGGGCTTCCAGAAAGCGCCGGCCCTCTATAGCAAAGGCCGCCGTACAGGGCCGGGGTGTCTGCCCGCACAAGGGGCTGTCATCGGGGACATTTTCCGTTTCTATGGGCAAAAGAAACAGGCCAATGATTTCATCGTACAAGACTTCGGCGAGATAATTGATATCCAGCCTTATCTGTTTTGCATTATCGAGAATAACCGGATCTAACAAATCCTGGATCCACTGGATGTACCGGGCATTGTTTACATGACCGTTGTAGTCAATATCGGAATAGCAGGCCCGGCGCAGAATGTGGCCGGCGGCTGAAAAATCCCGGACTGCCAGGGAAGGGGGCGGGTCATTGCCTGCTAAATTTTCTCCCGGCAAAGCGTTGATCCCTTCGTTGGGGGGCAGGTTTTCCACAGCGGCCTGAGGACGCAGGGGCCGGCGTTTTTCAATATCAACCACAAGCCAGCCGCTTCTGCCCTGGACCAGAGCAGTATCATGGCCAAGACCGCCTTGTATGCCGGAGTTATCGCTTGAGTAGTGTATATCATAATCCCGAACAGCAAAGAGTTTATTTGCATTGCGGGGCCAGGTCCGGATAACAATTTTTTCCCTGAACCTGGGACGGCGGGTCATAAACACCGAAAGCCGGGAGAGGATCCAAACATTGCCGCTTTGCATCATCGCTTCCCGGCCCACCCCGAGAATTTCAGCATGGTTCATTGCTGCTTCCTGAAAAAGATCAAAGGTAGAAGCCATAGTCAGGGTATCGCTTTGATCGATGTTGGAAAAACGGATTACCGATTCTTCACTAAAAATATTCATGATCTCATCCTCTAACGTTCCCAGAATGCAGCGTCCCGCGGAAGGACCGTACTCCAATAGGGGTTCAGGTTGTGATTGGCGTTGGCGTAAATTTCGTAACGCAGTTCAATCTTGCCCCTGCCGGCTCGTTCCCTGCGGGCATTCTCCGCAGCGATGGCCAGGGCCAGGGCGTCGCTCCATGCCTTGGGAACAGCGTAATCCTTGTCTCCCTGTTCAAGGAGTATGGGCGTGCCGGGAGCGATCTTGTCCAGGTGCACCAGAAGGGAAAAATCCGCCGGGGGATACTCTTTTTTAAATTGTTCCGCCCATTCAATACTGCCGCGGTAATGGACCCAACTGTCCGGAAAGGCCAAGCTTACCGGCGCCCAAAGTACCGTAGAAACGGGCTTCTGTATGATCTCCAGAAAATGCAAAGCCACCTGGCCTCCATTACTGTGGCCCCAGAGAACAATTTTTTTAAAGGCGCCGGGAAGCACGATCCGGTTTGCCTGGGAAACGGCGGAGGCAAAACGGAAATCGGGCTGCTCCAGGCTTTTATATAATTCCACCGCATTTATGGTAGAATAAAACTGATGGAACTGCCCCGGCCCGGGAGTTGGAGAAGAAGCGCCATAGCCAAAAAAATCCGGCGATATCACCGCCCAGCCCCGCTGCAGATAGCCTTTGGCGGGATTTTCCGTTCCCTTCCCCGTATAGTAGCCCCCGGGGGGTTGGTGTCCCCGGAGCATGATCACTATTCCCTTGATACTATCAAGCTTTATCGCCGGTATGCTCAGCCGGGCGCTTATCGTCAAATTCATGGATGTATAACTGACATTGTACGCATATTGCAGCGAGTTTTTAAAAGCCAGGGTTTGTATGGTTATGGGACTTGCCTTGTAGGGATAATTTTGTAAACTTTTCAGGGAAAAATCTGCATAATTGGGTTGAGAAAACCGGGAGTTCTGAGCCGCAAGGCCCGAAGCAAGGGCAAGAAGCAGCAAAACTGCATGTTTTTTCATGCTTCTATCATACCAGTTCCCGTATGGTCCTGGTCAATGCAGCACCGGTACGCTATTGTCACATATGCCGGACAATTCGTATGATAAAATAGGAGTTTTTCATCATGGCCAAATATCCATTCAGCACCATAGAACCCAAATGGCAAAAGTACTGGGAAGAACAAAAAACTTTTAAAACAATTGAAGATCCAACGATCCCCAAAGAAAAGCGCCGCTATGTGCTGGACATGTTCCCCTATCCTTCCGCCCAAGGACTCCATGTGGGCCATCCGGAAGGCTACACCGCCACAGATATTTACTGCCGTTATTTAAGGATGAATGGCTATGCTGTGCTTCATCCCATGGGTTTTGATTCCTTCGGCCTTCCGGCGGAAAACTATGCAATTAAAATGGGGATCCACCCTGCCAAAACCACAGCGGACAACATCAATCACTTCCGCCGCCAGATCAAGGCATTGGGTTTTTCTTACGACTGGGACCGGGAAGTGGCCACCTCCGATAAGGATTACTACAAATGGACACAGTGGATATTCCTTAAACTTTTTGAAAAAGGCCTGGCTTACGAAGCGGAAAGCCCCATCAACTGGTGTCCCTCCTGCAAAACAGGGCTGGCCAACGAAGAAGTGGTGGACGGCCTCTGCGAACGCTGTAAGACCAAGGTTATCCGCAAACGGATCCGTCAGTGGATTTTGAAGATCACCGCCTACGCTCAGCGGCTGCTGGAAGATCTGGAAGGCCTGGACTGGCCCGAGCCGGTTAAACAGATGCAGCGGAACTGGATAGGCCGTTCCGAAGGGGCTAATGCAATCTTTAAAATTGAAACTAATCAAAATGATACGGCTAATCCGAAAAACCAGGATGAATTGGCCTTGGAAATTTACACTACCCGGCCGGACACCCTTTTCGGTGCCACCTATATGGTTCTGGCCCCGGAACATCCCCTAATAGAAAAGATCGCAGCCGCAGAACAAAAAGACGCCGTTACCGCCTACCTGGAAGCGGCGGCAAAGAAAAGCGATTTGGAACGAACCGATCTGGCAAAGGAAAAGACCGGTGTTTTTTCCGGGGCCTATGCAATCAACCCGGTAAACGGAAAAAAGATCCCCATCTGGATCGCCGACTATGTCCTTATTTCCTACGGCACGGGAGCGATCATGGCGGTCCCCGCCCATGATGAACGGGACTGGGATTTTGCCAAAACCTTTAATCTGCCCATCATCCAGGTTGTCAATGATGTGCCGGCAGATCCCGCCGGGACAGATTCTCCGGCGGTTCCTGATCAATGCACCACCGCTGCCGGTTGGTCGGTTAATTCCGGTTTCCTCAATGGCCTTCCTACTGCCAAAGCGGTCAAGGCCATGACAAGCTGGCTGGAAGAAAACAGCCTGGGAAAACGAGCGGTAAACTACAAGCTCCGGGACTGGGTCTTCAGCCGCCAGCGTTACTGGGGTGAACCGATTCCCGTGGTACACTGCGAAAAATGCGCCGCCGAAGGCAGCCCAGATACTGAATACGATTCAGACAGCAAATTGCGTCCAGGCATCATTCCATTAAAAGAAAAAGAACTTCCCCTCAAACTGCCCGATGTTCAGTCCTACACTCCCACCGGCACCGGAGAGTCCCCCCTTGCGGCCATTGATCAGTGGGTAAACACAACCTGTCCCAGGTGCGGCAGCCCGGCCCGGCGGGAAACTAACACCATGCCTCAATGGGCCGGATCATGCTGGTACTACCTGCGTTACCTGGACCCGCAGAACAGCGGATCCTTTGCGGACAGGGACAAGATCGATTACTGGGCACCGGTGGATCTCTATGTGGGAGGAGTAGAGCACGCCGTGTTGCACCTCCTTTATGCCCGGTTCTGGCACAAAGTCCTTTACGACTTTGGCCTGGTAAACACTACGGAACCCTTTCAGCGGCTTGTGAACCAGGGGATGATCACCAGTTTTGCCTACCAGCGGAAAGACAAAACCCTGGTTCCCGCCGATCAGGTGGAAAAAAAGCCCGGGGGTCATTTTGCAGAAAAAACCACCGGCGAAGAAGTAACCGAAGTAATCGCCAAGATGAGCAAAAGTTTAAAAAATATCATCAACCCCGACGAAATTGTCCGGGACCACGGCGCCGATTCCCTGCGGGTATACGAAATGTTCATGGGTCCCCTGGAAGTAAGCAAACCTTGGAATACAGCGGGGCTTATCGGCGTGTCCCGTTTTCTGGAACGAATATGGGCATTAAGCGATAAAATTGGCGGTCCGCCGTCCGGATCCGGCGATGCGGCCCATGATGAATTAACCCGGATCCTTCACAAGACGATCAAGAAGGTGAGCGGCGATACGGCGGGACTGAATTTTAACACCGCCATCAGCGCCATGATGATCTATTCCAACGAGTTGGCAAAAACAGAAAACATTCCCGTTCCGCTTTGGGAACCGCTGGTTAAGATGCTCTCCTGCTATGCTCCCCATCTGGGAGAGGAACTTTGGGAAAAACTGGGGCATAAAAATTCTGTTTCAAAAGAAACCTGGCCCGAATGGGATGAAAGTCTCTGCGCAGAAAGCGAAGTAACCATTGTGGTTCAGGTGAACGGAAAAATTCGGGATAAATTTACCGTCCCGGCAGGCTCTGCAAAGGAAGCGTTGGAAAAGCAGGCAAAAGCTTTACCCAATGTAAAAAAATGGCTGGAAGGCAAAACAGTGAGCAAGGTAATCACCGTGCCGGACAAGCTTGTGAATATTGTTGTACCATAAGTCTCCCCGCGGCAAGCAGCGGAGTATTTAACCTGACTTTCAATTAAGACCAAAGGGAAGCACTTGCCGGGTGATATATTTGCCCGTCAAGGCATTCTTTACTCCGCCATGGCGCTGCGCCGGTTCCGGACTGCCGAGAGATTGGCCTCCAGTTCTTCCGCCCGGGCTGCGCCAATCATCTCCTTGATTTCATCCAGGCTTTTTTCAAAACTGGTAATGCGTTCCAGAAGTTTTTTCCGATTTTCCAGAAAAAGCTCTGTCCACATGGGCGCATTCAGCATAGCGATGCGTGTCAGGTCTTCGAAGCTGCCGCCGCCGAAACGGGTAATTCCCGTATCCCTTTCGCAGTGAATCAGGGATGCGGCGATTACATGGCAAAGTTGGCTGGTAAAGGCAATCTTATCATCGTGATCTTCCGCTGTGGTCTCGGTGATCCGTGCGAATCCCATACGGAGGATCAGATCCTTAAAAAAAGTAAGATTCTCCGGCCTGTTTCGCTGCACCGGGGTGAGGATATAGTTTTTCCCCGTAAAATCAACCATCTCCGAATGAAGGAAGCCGTCTTTCTCCGATCCCGCCATGGGATGACCGGGAATAAAGTCCAAATCAGGCCGCACCCGATCCGCCAGAGCGGCGATACTTTCCTTGATCCCCCCAACATCGGTAAGGATGGCGCCTTCCTTAAAGCTGGTCATGTGTTCTTCGGTAAAACGGATCAAGGTGGAAGGATTAAGACAGAGAAACACAAGGTCGCAGCGGCTCAGCATGGAAACAGGATCCTCGAAGCCCTTGGCTATTACGCCCCCTTGTTCTGCGGATCGAAGAACCGCAGAATCAATGTCGTGGGCCAGGATAAGAGCGGGATTGAGTTTTCCCATAGCCCTGGCGATGGCTCCTCCCATCAGGCCAAGGCCGGCAATCCCAACGATACGCTTTTCAAGCGGCATGGGTTCTCTTTCCATATCTAGAACTGTTTTCCTTCCATCTCGGCATATTTTTTTAAGGTTCCCATAAGATCCGAAAAAGCTTCCGGTGTCAGAGATTGTTCTCCGTCACAGAGGGCGCTTTCCGGATCATTATGGACTTCGATAATAAGGCCGTCGGCGCCGGCGGCAATGGCGGCTTTGGCAGCGGCGGGAACTAGGGAAGCAATGCCGGTAGCATGGCTTGGATCTACAATCACCGGCAGGTGGGTTTTTTGTTTAAGCCAGGGCACAACGGAAATATCCAGGGTGTTTCGGGAAAAATTTTCAAAGGTTCTGATCCCCCGTTCACAGAGAATCACCTGTTCGTTTCCCCCGGCCATGATGTATTCCGCCGCCATTAAAAGTTCTGTCACAGTGGAAGCCAGACCCCGTTTTAATAGAATCGGCTTACTGCATTTTCCCAGTTCCTTAAGGAGGTTATAGTTCTGCATATTCCGGGCCCCAACCTGGATAATGTCGATCTCGTCAAATACTTCAAGCTGATGAATTTCCATTAATTCCGAGACCAGGGGCAGGGCTGTTTCCTTTTTGGCCGCCGCTAGTAAATTCATCCCTTCACAGCCCATGCCCTGAAAACTATAGGGACTAGTCCTGGGCTTAAAAACTCCGCCCCTGAGAAAAGAAGCGCCGGCGGCCTTTACCGCCTTTGCCACAGCAATGATCTGATCCTCGCTTTCCACAGAACAGGGACCGGCAATTATTCCCAGCATTCCGCCGCCTATGATCTGGTGTTCTGTTCCGCTCTGAACGCTAATACGGGTATCCTCGGGATGAAAAAGACGATTGGCCCGCTTATAAGGTTCCTGTACCCGGATAACCTTGGCCACCAGATGATGAGCGCCGATGGCTTCGGAATCAAAACCCGAAGTATCTCCCACCAGGCCCAGCACGGTCTGGCTTGTTCCCCGGGATACATGAACGGTAACTCCTCTTTGTTCCAGGACAGCGGTAAACCTGGCTATCTCATCATCGGAAGCGTCCTGTTTTAAAGCGATGATCATTATGTACTCCTCTTGATAAAACCCGCAGTGTCTAGCGCATGAGGCTGGTAGTTCCGCTGTAGGAAAAAGGAAGCCGCAGGGCGGCAAAGTTTTCAAAACCCTGAGGGCTCAAAACTGCTTCTCCTCCACAGGTATAGTTCACGGCTTTTCCCTCGGCGGCCAAGGCGGCGATTTCCTGGATCATGGAAAGGGAATTGATGCTCACAGTGACCGGGATCTGGATTGTCCGGCGGGCAGGCAGAGAAACGCGGGGGGCTGTTCCTGAAGTCCAGGAAACACCGTTTACCGAAAAGCCATAATCCAATTTTTCCAGATTAATGGCAAACGCGTTCTTGTTATCCGCAAGCCAGGTAAGAACAAATTCAACTTTGCTGAGGCCCAGGGAGTTAAAATGGATTCCGGAAAAGGAAAGGGCTGGTGTTTTAAGCATGGGGAGGGACCCGCTGAACGAAGCGGAAAAGATTTTACTGTCCAGCACCGGCAGGGAAAAACGGGCGCTTAAATCAACACGGTAAGGGGCTTCATCGGCCCGGATAAGGTTATCTAGGGCTTTGTAAAGTCCATCGTAGGAAACGGTAAAGGGCAGTTCAATTACTTCAGCGTTGTTGGCGGCGATCTTGTTATTGTTTTTAACAACTCCGGAAAGAAACGGGGCATCAGTTACAAAGAGCTTCCAGGTGATTTCAGGAAAGGGTATGGAAAAAGGATTATTGTTCTGTATTTTGATCCGGGCCTTCATATCTGCGCCGTTAAAATTGATACCCGTCAGCACTACGGATTCAAAACTGACGGAAGGTTCATTTATAATGCTGGGAATGGTTTTACAGGCGGTCATGACAAAAAAGGCAAGTGCCGCCGATCCTAAGACAGATATTGTTTTCATAATTATCCCCTCATCAAAACTAGCAGAATAAAACAAAAAACTCAATACATCTTTTTTACAGGATTGTAAAAAGAGCCCAGTTGTCGATAATTGGAATAACATGGCAATCTCGGATGGAATCGGAAATGAAAACGCTAATCGTATGCTGCTTCTTTCAGGAGGCAGAAGCGACGGAAATATTGTAGTATTATTTTCCGGCGGCAAACTTGAATTAAAAGCCGATTTTTATCCTCCTCAGCCGGGAGGCAGACCGTTGGATACCGAACAGATCACCGCCGCCCTGGCCCGGGCCGAGGTGATCCACGGGATACTTCGGGAAAATATAGAAAAGGCGGCAAAAGAGTGTAATCTGAACCGCCGTCTGTTAAGAGACATAGCTGTTGCCCGGGGAAATCCTCCGATAGCGGAAGTCCTTGAATATTTCCAGGTGAATCCAAAACTCAAACCCGCTGAAATTATTCCCCTGGAAAACGAACGGATTGATTACCGCTCAATATCACCCTTTGTCATCGTCAAAAAGGGACAGGCTCTGGCAAAACGCAAGTCCCGCAAGGAAGGACGAAACGGCAGGGATATTTACGGCCAGGAGATCCCCCATGGGACGATACGGCCCGACGGGGTGTCCGCCGGAATCAATACTCACAGCGACGGCATTTTTATCTATTCAGATATCAACGGCCAGCTTGTGGCAGACAAGGGTGTCCTTAACGTTCAGGAAACCCTAATAATCAAGGGGGCGGTGAATTACCGTACGGGAAATATCATTTTTCCCGGTGATGTATTTATTGAAGGTCCTGTCTCGGACGGATTCAAGATCTATTCCGGCGGCTCGGTAACGATCAAGCAAACCTTCGATGTTACCGAAGCGATAACCAAAACAGATCTGATCGTATCCGGGGGAATCATCGGCAGGGGCAAGGCGCTGCTCAAAGTTGGCGGTGAGTTAAGATCAAAATTTCTTGATAACTGCAAAACTGCATGCCGAAAAACCGTAACGGTTGACGCGGAAATTGTCAATTCCTCGGTATACACGATGGAAAAAGTGGAAATGACCGATAAGGGGATGATCCTGGGAAGCGAGATCTACGCTGTCCATGGTGTCCGAACCGGGGGCATCGGAAAAAAAACCGGGAAATCTTCCCGAATCCACTGCGGGGTTGATTTTACAGCTCAACAGGAACAGGAAAAATTGAATAACCAACTGAAGGTTGTTTCTTTCAAACTAAAAAAACTCAGGGAACTTTTGGCGGCTGAAGGCGCCGAAAATCCTGAACCGGCCAGCCCCGGTGCAGAAAGGCGCAGACAAATGGAAGATACCCTAGCCCAGTTGGAAGAAGAACAGCGGCAAACCGCCGCCAAAGCAAGCGCCGTCCTGGCTCGGCTTAACGCCGATGAGGACGCCGTAATAGAATCGTCAGGAATAATCATGGCGGGGACACTTATCGAAATATGCCAAGTAGCCCTTTTTGTGTCAGAACCCTTAAAACATGTCCGGATCCGCCTTGATCGATCCAAGGGAAAACTCGTTACCGAAAAATTATGAACCCCGCGATGGGTTATCAACATACCCCTTCGCAGACAATCACACAGTTTCCTTATTTATGGATCGAGATTCCTCCCTCCAGATTTTTGTAACGGACAGTGAGGGATTCTTCATCTCCGGGGTTTTCCATGCCCATGTAGAGAGAATACCTGACATCGTCGGACACATTAGGCTGGGTCAGGAGACCTCCGGCGGTACCAGTATTGTCCTTGGCAGAAAGGCGGCTTATGCCGTCGAAGGGATACCTGGCAGCCTTAACATCATTCCATTGCTCCACCATTTTTACTCCAAGCCTTTCATCGGGTTTTATATGTTGACTGATGATAAAATAATCGGTGCCCTTTACATCCCGCTCAACAACGATCGAGCGGAAACCGTATTCTATTTTTTCATCCTTTAGGTAATAGCCGGGGACCATGTGCAGAGAAGTCTGGGAAGTCCAGTTAAAAACGGAATCTCCGGTTTGAAGGGACAACTGGGGCAGGGTCAGGGAAAGATTTTTCTCTCTTTCATCCCAGGAAAAGGAAAAGGAAGTCAGGGAATCGGGAATCCACTTTTTCATGGAAAGGAACTCATTCCACTCTTCCAGGTTCCCTCGATAGGCGGCGAAAACACGGTCGCAGGCCGCTTCCATGTCCCATTCATACACATGGCGGGCATCCGAATCTTGGCGGGTCATCAGGATCACCGGGCCGTTGGGCATAGGAAGTATATAGGCTAGAACAATTGAATCTGCAAAGTTCAGGAGCCAGTAGGTTTTTATCCAAGTCCTGCCCTGGCTGTCCCGGTATTCGGAACGTTCCACCGGATCGCCAAAAGAAAGAATCCGGTATTTGCCGGTATTTCCCAAAGTCCGCTCCATACTTACCCCGGAAAGATAGGTATCCATAATTGTTCTTGGGTCGGTGTTGATTTTCTCAAGGTTTTCCGTTTTGGGACGGCGTATTTTGATCAGCAAAAATCCTGATACTTCTGATTGAAGCAAAACTCCATCGTCGGGAAGATCAAAACTCTGGACTCGGAGATCTGAAATTTTCCACTGATCATCGTTCTTGTCCACAAAGGCAAGTTCGGGAAAGTCCGATCGTACCGCCTGAAACAGCAGGTACCGGTTATTGGGACCGTTCAGATATTTCGGCGCTTCTGCAAACAATTCGGTCATGGGCTCCGGATAATAGGCTTCGAAACCATCGGAAATTTCATTCCTCAGTTCCTTGTAGCCGGCAGGAAGATCCGCATCCATTTCAAATGCCATATCTACCCGGTTGGACAGGAGGAGGTGCTGGTAGCTGGCCCGGTACCGGTAATGGGTGGTGTTGGAGGGGGCGGAAATAACCTCTGATATGGGAAGGGAATAGAGGATATTGTCCCGCAGGGCCACTACCACTCCCACAACTTTACCGTCTGCCGTAACCAGGGGGCCGCCGGAATTACCGGGGTTGCCGTCGGCGGAAGATTTAAGGTGGTTCCAGCGGCCTTCTTCAGTTTCCGGAACGGTTCCCAGAAGGAGTCCGTTCCGCACAACAATTCCCTCCCCCAGGGCATTGCCAATGCTGTAGACCTGGGTATTTATTTTAAAAGAAGGTTCCAGATTAAACCAAGAAGAAAAAGTTCTGTTCTTGACGGTAAAAACCAGAAAATCTTTTTCGTTGGAAGCCTTGTGAATCTTATCAATCTCGTATACTTCTCCCTTTGAATCCCGGATAAAGTACTCCGTAAATACATCGCTTCTGGAACTTAAATCAATTACATGGAAAGCGGTAATCACCTCGGATGAAGAAACGGCAAAGGCTGTACCGATAGAATAATAGTTGTCGCTGCGGATTGCATAGGGAATCAAGGTCCAGTCCGGTTCCTTGTCATAAACAATGTTCTTTTCTTCCGGTTTCTTGATAAGCACTTCAAACACTGCATCGATAACCAGATTCTGCAGCTTGGGAGAAAGCCCTCCGGAAATAGCTGTTTGCTGCGACCGGCAGGAGTCAAATAACAAAATCATCAACAAAACGAAGGCGGTAATGCCAAGGTTAATCCGCTTTGTTTTCTTTTCCATAACACACTCCTGATTTGTTGTTTTCTTTATATAATATACAAAAAAACAGCGGATTTAATCTATGCCGGCGGTTTTACGAAAACGTTTTACCGTAGCGGCAGCGATGGACCGGGCTTTTTCCGCCCCGGCGGCAAGGATCCGGTCCAGCCCGCTGCGATCCGCATAGATAGCGTTAAACCGTTCCCGCAAAGGGGCAAGTTCCCGGTTTACCACCCGGAACAGTTCTTCCTTGGCTTCGCCCCAGCCCATACCTCCGGCGCGGTACCGGGCGGCCAGGGCATCCTGTTCACCTTTGGAAGCAAAGAGTTTATACAACAGAAAAATTTGACTTCCTTCGGGATCCTTGGGTTCATCTACGCATTGAGAATTGGTAACAATCCGCATGATTAGTTTGCGGAGATGATTTTCCGGGGTAAAAAGGGGAATGGTATTATTGTAACTTTTGCTCATCTTGCGGCCGTCCAGACCCGGCACTATCGCCACATTTTCCGTTACTACAGCTTGGGGAACTTTTAGGATATTTTTCTTGTAGTTGGCATTTACCGACTGGGCTATGTCCTGGGCCATTTCTATGTGCTGAACCTGATCCTTTCCTACGGGGACCACATCGGAATCAAAGAGAATGATATCCGCCGCCATCAGTGCCGGATAGGTAAAGAGGCCCATGTTGATCCCCGCATCGGGATCATTTTTTTTATCAAGATTTTCCTGTACTGCCGCCTTGTAGGCATGGGCCCGGTTCAAAAGCCCTTTACTGGTAAAGGCCATGAGCATGACGGTCAGTTCGAACACTTCGGGAACGGAAGACTGCCGGTAAAAGATCACCCTTTCCGGATCAAGACCCGAAGCCAGCCAGCCAGCGGCAACTTCCCTGATAGAGGGCTCTAGTTCCGCCGGATCTTTTACGGTATTAAGGGCGTGGTAGTCGGCGATAAAATACCGGGCGTCATATTCTTTTGTCAAATCAAGGGCAGGCTTTATTGCTCCAAAATAGTTTCCGATGTGGAGGCTGCCCGTGGGTTTAATGCCCGTAAGAGAAATTTTTTTCATAATATGCTCAAAAGTGCCGCTCCTGTCCAAAAATACTATACCCCTGGGAGAATATCAAGCAATTTCTATGGTCACCCAGGATTAATCAGGGCGGCCAGGTATTTTCGCCGGGAAGCAACCAAAGATTCCAGTTCATGGAACATGTTTTTGTCCACTTCCTCCGCGATGGGCAGAATATGCCTTGCCGTTTCTTCGGTGTACCGGGCGATGAATTCGGTATGTATCACAAAACCCAGGGCGATCATATTGGAGATCCGGTCCGCACATTTCAGTATCTTTGCATTTTGAGAACCGGACTCCCGTATCCTGGCAAGAAATTCGGCCTTTGTTTCTCCGGGATTACGTGTTACCTGCAAAACCAAATCGTATACTGCGGGGCTTTCAAAGTCGATGGAAAGGAGCAGGTTGTGATTAAAGTCCGGAACATCCTCTATTATGTCGTGAACCAGGGATGCCTTAAGAAGAACCGATTCCATATACCCGTAGTCGATTAGGGTTGCCATGGTATCGAACTGGTGGCGGAACATATTGCCCCCCCCTTCCCGGGTTTTTCCGATTAGCTGGGTGGCAAGCTGCATATAGGGAGCCAGGTATGTACCCTTCAGGAGCATCATTTCATAAGAAGTCACGGGAACCGCCTGTTCATTTTAGTCCTCTTAGGTACGATTCTATTTTGCCGGTCCTTTCTTTTGCCTCTGCAAGTTTTTGTTTTTCATTTTCGACCAATTCGGGGGGGGCGTTTTTTACAAATTCTGGGTTGGCTATCTTTTGTTCCAGCCCGGCAATAAACCCTTTGTCCCGTTCCATATTTTTTTCGAATTTTATTTTTATCGTTTTAATATCCACCGCTTCGCCCAGGTAAAGCAGAGCTTCCCAATCCGTTCCCGCCAGGCCAATCGCCCCTTCCGTTTGAATCATATTTGCCGTTCCGGGTGCTTCAAACTGAAGCGTTTCCAGTCCTGCAAGAAGTTTTACCATCTCTGCATTTTCTTTCAAAAAAGAAGAAAATTCCCCGTCTGCCTGTACAGCGGCAGAGAGTTTTTTGTCCGGCGTAACGGTACATTCGCTGCGGCAGGTTCTGATTTGGCGCACAATATCCTGTAGAAAGGCAAAGCGCCGTTCCCCTTCGGGATCGTTGCGGTTTTCGCCGTATTCGGGATAGGGTGCATTGATCAACAGTCCGCTGCCCCCTTTACATTCGGCGGGGAGTTTGCCGTATATCTCTTCGCTAACAAAGGGGATAAGGGGATGAAGGAGTTTAAGTGATTGGACAAGCACATCCAGAAGTACCGCCGCGGCCCTGTCTTTTTCTGCGCCGGAGCTGCCGCCTTTCAGGGAAAGTTTTGTGGTCTCCACATACCAGCCGCAAAAATCGTTCCAGAAAAATTCATAGGCTGTGATGGAAGCATCGTTAAAACGGTAAGAACAAAAAGCAGCGTTCATATCCCGGGCCGCTGTATTAAGCCGTGAATAGATCCATTTGTCCACGGGAAGGAGGGAAGGGTTTTCCATCAGGTTCCGGCCCTCCAGGTTCATCAGAATATAGCGGCTGGCGTTCCAGACCTTGTTGGCAAATTTTGATCCCAGCTTAAAGGACTCCTTGTCTACAAGAAGGTCCTGACCCTGGGCACACATAAAGGCCAGGGTGAATTTAAGGGCGTCGGCACCAAACTCGTCCACCAGTTCCAGAGGATCCAATCCATTCCCCAGACTCTTGCTCATCTTTCGGCCCTTTTTGTCCCGGATAAGGCCGTGGATATAAATATCCCGGAACGGCGCCTTGCCGGTAAATTCAAGACCAGCCATGATCATCCGAGCAACCCAGAAAAAAATGATGTCGTAGGCGGTTACAAGGGCTGTGGTGGGATAGTGGGTTTTGTAGTCCGCCGTATCGCAGGCGGGATTTTCCCAGCCCAGGGTGCTAAAGGGCCAAAGCCAGCTGGAAAACCATGTGTCCAGTACATCCGGGTCCTGATCCACCTGGGCGCCGCCGCATTTGGGACAGGCGGTAATATCCATTCGGGATACGGTCAATTCCCCGCAGACGGCACAGGTCCAGGCGGGGATCCGGTGTCCCCACCAAAGCTGGCGGCTTATGCACCAGTCCCGAATATTTTCCAGCCAATGCTGGTAAGTGTTTTCCCATTTACGGGGATAAAAGATTAATTCCCCCCGCCGCCACGAGGCCAGGGCTTTTTCCGCCAGAGGTTTCATCCTGACAAACCACTGTTCAGAAAGGAAGGGTTCTATCACCGTATGGCAGCGGTAGCAGTGGCCCACCGCATGTTTGATCTCTTCTTCCCGAATAAAGAACCCCCCATCCTTAAGATCTTCCAGGACTTTTTCCCTGGCCTCTTTTACCGGAAGGCTCCGATATTTTACGGGGACCTCATTATTCAGAGTTCCCTGGGGAGTAAGAATGTTGATCACCGCAAGGTTGTGACGTTTTGCCATTTCCCAGTCAGCAGGATCATGGGCGGGGGTGATTTTAACCGCCCCGGTGCCGAATTCTTTGTCCACATAGGAGTCAACGATGACCGGCAGTTCCCGATCCGCCAGAGGAAGGAGAACTTTTTTACCCTTGAGGTTTTTGTAACGCCCATCTTCGGGATGGACCGCCACAGCGGTATCCCCCAGCATCGTCTCGGGCCGGGTGGTGGCGATCTCGATATAATCCACGGTCCCGCTCCCGCCGGCTCCGGTTCCTTTGGAAACGGGATAGCGGAGATGATACATCATTCCCGGCACTTCTTCGTGATCCACCTCATCATCGGAAAGGGCGGTTCCGCAGGAACAGCACCAGTTAACCAAATAATTCCCTTTATAGAGAAGATTTCGTTCATAAAGGGAAACAAAGACTTCCCTCACGGCCCGGGAAAGACTTTCGTCCAGGGTAAAACGTTCCCGGGACCAGTCCACCGATGCCCCAATCCTGGCAAGCTGGCGATCAATGATCGATAGATGTTCCCTGGCAACCTTCCAGGTTTCTTCCACAAATTTTTCCCGGCCCAGATCGTGGCGGGAGATTCCCTTTTCCCGAAGTTTCTTTTCCACCACATGCTGGGTGGCAATCCCCGCATGATCGGCACCGGGCACCCAAAGGGTCTTCTCGCCCTTCATGCGGCGAAAACGGATGATAATGTCCTGGATGGTATTGTTCAGCCCGTGACCCAGGTGGAGCACACCGGTTACATTGGGCGGAGGAATGACGATGGTAAAGGCTGCGGCTTTGCTTCCGGCATTTCTGCCTTCGGGCTTAAAAGAACCGCTTTCCTTCCATTGCGAGTAAATCCTGTCTTCAAAGGCTTTTGGATTATATGCCTTTTCCAGTTCACTTGCTTTCATTTTTCACCTTGTTTACTATAACAATGCCCGTTCTATTTCATCAATTACACTGTCCGGGGTGGAAGCACCGGCACTAAGGCCGATAACATTAAAAGCCTTGGCTTCTTCAGGTAAATCGGACACAGATTCCGCAAGCCATGCAGGTTTGCCGCAGCTCTGGGCAATAGAAAGAAGCCGCCTGGTATTGGCGGATTCCTTTCCCCCGGCAATAACCACGGCTTCCGCCGCCGAACAAAGTTCTCGCAGGGCATCCTGTCTGTCCCTAGTGGCGCCGCAGATCGTATTTTTTACTTCCAGATCGGGAAAATGCCTTTTGACTGCCTCCGCAATGGAATTGTATTCACCCTCGGAAATAGTACTCTGGCCGATTAGGGCAGTCTTGACCGGAAGTGTTTTCCCGCCTGCGGTTTCCCGTAGTTCCCGGGCGGAGCTATCCGCTTCTTCGGGGTTTCCTACAATGATGCAGGGTGTTTCCGATGTTTCCGATCCTTCCAAACAATAACCATAAATTCCCTTTACTTCCGCATGATCCTTTTCTCCGGCCAGAAAAGCCCGGTATCCTTTTTTTGCCAGTGCCAGAGCGGCGTTTTGAATGGCCTTGACCCGGGGGCAGGTGGCGTTGATGATCTGCGCTCCCCGTTCACGGAGTACTTGTTCTATCCCGGGGCTTACCCCATGGGCGCGGATGATTACCACCGATCCGCTAAGGGGCTTGAGAAAACCGGCGCCGTCGGTGCCGGCAAAAAGGTCCGCTTCTTCCAGGATAATTATACCCTGTTTTGCCAGGGATGCAAGAACCTGGGGGTTGTGAATCAGGGGACCCATGGTATAGATAGAAGATCCGGCCTGGGGGGAGGGGGCAGCAGAAACCGCCGCGGCAGCCATTTCCACCGCCCGGCGCACGCCCATGCAGAATCCTAAAACCCTTGCCCTAATTATCTTCATGCCGGAGAAACCCGCGCAGCGGCTACGTTTTTACCGTTTTATTTTCTATGGTTTTACGATTAATCTTTTTTTCCCAAAGAAATACAATTCCGCCGGCGATAAAGATTGTGGAATACACCCCAGAAACAAGACCTACCAGCAAAGCCAGGGCAAAGTCTTTCATCGATCCGGTGGTAAAAACATAGAGCGAAATCACCGCCAGCATGGTAGTCAAGGTTGTGATAAAGGTCCGGTTTAAAGTTTCGGTGACGGCCCGGTTAAGGACTGTTTCAAAATCTTCATCGGGATAAATTCTGATGTTTTCCCGAATCCGGTCAAAGACAACGACCGTATCGTTGATGGAATAACCCAGGATCGTCAGAATTGCCGCAATGGTAGTGGTGTTGAATTCCATCCTGGACCAGACAATAAAAGCAACCATGATAAGGGCATCGTGAATAATCCCAATCACCGCCCCGACTGCGTACTGAAATTTAAATCGTATGGCGGCATAGAACAGGATCAGCAACAAGGTTCCCCCCAAAAGCCACACTGCCTGATCTGCCAGGTTTTTGGAAAACCGCGAACCCACATAGTTGGAACTGGTAACCGCCGCCGATCCCGGGCCAAAATAATTTTCCAAGGCAATACCAATATCGGCGGAATTAAAATTTGCCCCGATATCACTGTCCTGCATACGGACTAAAAAGCGCCGTTCCACTGGATCGCCCAATACCTGTACCGCCGGAGTCCCAAAAGAAGCAAGGGCGGAACGCAGTTCGTCCAGGGGAACCAGATCGGCGCCCATGGGAAGGTAATGAATCCAGTAGCTTTCCATATTGGAGGACGGTAAAACCGGAGAAACCTGGGCGTCCAGCACCAGAACTCTAAAGGGAGTAGAGACCGATACCGCGGGGGTGGCAGAAATACCTTCTATTTGATTTACCGCCAGGGCAAAGGCACCAACAGTATTGTAATCGGAGAGAAGGTATTGGGCGGTAAATCCTTGAACTCCTACGCCTGATATGGTAATGGAGAGGGCGGTATTGTTCAGGGAAATCATGGCGTTACCCGGCCCATCGTAGGACAGACTGAATCCCCGGGGGGCAAGCTGGACTTCCTGTATAAGACCGGCCCGGAAATCAATCCCCATATTAAAGCCGCCTTTAAACACATATCCTGCCAGGCCGGAAATGATCAAAGCCAGGGAAAAAACCGCTGCGGGAATAAAGAAGTGGGAAAAGGAAATTATCCGCCTCATCATACCCCCCCGGCCCGGATACTGCCCTGGGCCTCCGGATCCTGCTTAATAAACCAGCTAACCCGCAGTTTTTTTGTTCCCATTACATCGGTGCTGAAGTCAAAGAGAAGCCGGGAAACAAAGAGAGCGGTAAAGACCGAAGAAAAAATCCCGATGGACAGGGATACCGCAAAACCCTTGATGGGGCCGGTTCCCAACTGCGAAAGGAAAAGGGCGGCAATAAGGGTGGTGATATTGGAATCCATGATCGCCCAAAAGGCCTTGTTAAAGCCCGCATCAATTACAGCCCGGCGGCTCTTGCCCAGCCGCTGTTCTTCCTTCATCCTTTCAAAAATAATCACGTTGGCATCCACCGCCATGCCGATGGTTAGGATGAACCCCGCAATACTGGGCAAGGTTAATGTATAGTTAAACGCTGAAAGGATGCTGAACATAAAATAGATGTTCAATATTTGGGCCACCACCGCGTTGATCCCCGCGGTCCGGTAATAGATGAGCATAAAGATCAGTACCATCGCAAGACCCCCCAAGAGGGCATAGAGCCCTTGGGCAATCGTATCCGCCCCCAAAGAAGGGCCGATGGACTGCTGACTGACCACGTTGAGTTTTACCGGCAGGGAAGCACTTCTTAAAGTGGCGGCAAGGTTGTTTGCTTCTTCGGCGTTGAAACTGCCGGATATTCTTACCGAATCACGGAGAGGCTGCCGAATCGTTGGATAGCTTTTTATGCGGTTGTTCATTATAATAGCTAGGTTTTTTCCAGTGTTGGCGGAAGTGAATTCATAAAAAATATCTCCCCCCGCTGAATCAAGCGAAAAAGACACCCCCAAATCACCCATCTTGTCATCTCGATCAACATTGACCCGCTGGATATGACTGCCGTCCAGTCCTATTTCTTTTTCTACCGCTTTGTATTCGACAAATTCATCCAGCCCAAAATGATCTTTTTTATAAACCCCAAATACCAGCGTATCGTCGGGGATCACACCTTGGACAGGAAGTGTTCCGTCTTCGTTGGGAACCACACCGGGATTTGCCCTAAGGTAATTTGTAAATATCTGGGTTGCTTCCGGATCAACCAGATGGAATGTAAGCCCCCCAGACTCCATAATGATCGACTTGATTTTTTCCGGTTCCTGGGCACCGGGAATTTCAACATAAATTTGATCCGCCCCCTGCCGGCGGATTACCGGTTCGGTAAGGCCAAAACGATCCACCCGGCCATTTAATACTTCTAGTGTCTGCTCAAACAGGATGTTCATTTCCTGGTCGGTTAAGGATCTGCCGGACTGGGCACGAAAGGTTTCGTTTAGTCCGTCCATATCGCCCTGGAGTACAATGGAAAGCCCCCCGGAAAGATCCAGTCCCAGTTGGACGGAGTTTTGCTGAAGTCTCTTTAGTTTTAGGATTTTGTCCGCATAATGAGACTCGATCATAAACTGAACGTCCAGGCGGGGAAAGATTTTTTTGATCGCCGCTGCATCCCAGACTGTAGGAGGGCGGCTGCCCTTATAAGCTTTTTTTGCCGCATCCGACAGGAATTCAAGGCCCTCCGGAAGATCATTTTGGGCGGCGTTCAGCCTTTGCAGATCCTGTTCTGCGGTCTTGCGGGCATAGTCCCGAATCTGCTCCAGGGACCCCATGGCCAGGGTCTGTTCTTCGGCGGGAACAAAAAAGTACCACCGGATCGTCGGGCTGATAAAGAGAAAACAAACACCTATCACCAGAAGAACAATAATAAACCGGTTCCGCTTTCTCATTATCAGTCAGCGCTCTCTTCGCCTTCTCCCTTGCCGGCGGTTGTTATCGAAGCAATGGCGCTTCTGTTGAATTCAACCTTGCAATTATCGTCCACTTTTAAAAGCACTGTGTTTTCCTTTACGGTCTGAACAACCCCATGCAAACCCCCGATGGTTACCACCCGGTCGCCTTTTTTTAGATCCGCCAGCATACGCTGGGTTTCTTTTTGCTTTTTTTTCTGGGGCCGTATCATAAGAAAATACATAATGCCAAAAATCGCAGCGAGGGGCAAAAGATTCATAAACGGCGACGGACCATCGGTACTCCCAGGGGGTGGATTGCCGCCGGACGCGGCTAAGAGCAGGAAAGAAACAAAATTGTTCATAAACCGTCCTTAAAATAATTAGTAAAAAAAGCGTACCATAGAAAAAAGGAGAAGATCAAGTTCCAGCGATGCCATGGCAAAAAAACCAATAATTATTTTTAACCATATATATGGTATACATATATTAAGCATAATATATGGCGATAACCGCTCATAAGCAGTAATCCCATGATTACCAAAAACTCTTCCAAAAAAGAGCCGTTTCTGTAATAATGAAACCGTCCCGGAAATTTTAACATTCCAAAGGAATGGGGATGGTATGATAACAAGGAGCATATTATGGCAATCCGTACTTCAATAAGGCGCAGATTAATGCTCTTTTCGCTTATTTTATTTCTGGTGATTTTTATCGGCGGAAGCACAGCTTTTATTCTTTCCACATGGCAGATTGCCCATATCAACGCGGGGCAGGAACTGGCGCGGGCGGTGGAAATTGAGCGGATCAAACTGGAATCGTCTGTAAACAGCGAAATTACCGTGGCCCTAAAAATGGCCGATTCTCCAATTATTCAGGCATACTTCGCCAATCCCGGAGATCCGGAACTGGAAAAAATCGCTTTTAGCGAAATTGGCGGGTATCGCAGGGCTTTTGCAAGTAATTCGGTTTTCTGGGTTAATGACGCAGACAAAAAGTTTTATTCCGATGATGCCTATGCCTTTACGCTTGATGTTGATGACCCCAATAATTATTGGTATTTAATGACATTGTAATGAAACGGAACGCTATAATTTTAATATAAATTATAACCCCGACCTCGATGTTACAAATCTTTGGATCAACGCGCCTGTTTTTGATTCCTCCCATAGACCCATTGGCATTTTAGGAACCGGTGTCGACCTGTCAGTATTTATCCATGCCATGTACGATGACTATACAGGCAATGCAGATCTGTACTTTTTTAACGCAGAAGGCGAAATAACAGGCGCAAAAGATTCTTCGCTCGTGGCCGACAAGGTTCTTGTAGAAAAAGAATTTGGCACCATTGGCGCAGAAATTATTGCCAAGTCCAAGCTAATGAACTCCATGGAGATTCAATATTTTGATATGCCCGGAGAAGTAGCCGCCCTTGGCAAGGTCCCCACCCTGGACTGGCATATTGCCGCTATTCTTCCCATAACCATTGCCGATTCCCTGAACAGCAGCATGACGGTAATTTTTACAGCGATGATGGCAATTATCGCCGCAATTTTCATCATCTTCTATGTGTTTATTACCTGGCTAATGAAACCTCTTAACGTAATGGTGTCAACTCTTGACCAAATTTCCGCCGATTGGGATATGACCCGGCGGCTTAATGTCAGACAGAAAGACGAGATAGGAAATTTGGGAGATTTTTTTAACCTTACTTTTGATAAATTCGGAGGGCTCCTTAGGGGCATCAAAAATAAAGCTTTTACCCTTTCAGATACCGGCGACGAATTGAGCGCCACCATGGATGAAACCTCCCGGGCAATTACAAAAATTGATGCAGAAATCCAGAAAATGCGGAAAATGGTGTTATCCCAAGTTGATGAAGTAAACGGCTCGGTGGCATCAATGGAACGGATTATCGCGGGACTGGTCAGTCTTAACAGCCAAATCACCATCCAGGCGGAAAGTGTATCACAGTCCTCGGCGGCTATTGAACAGATGCTGGCAAGTATAGGTTCAGTAACAGAAACCTTGATGAAGAATTCAACAAACATCAGTTCTTTGGCGGAATCTTCTGAAGCCGGGCGAAGCGGCCTGCAAAAAGTTTCCGAGGACATTCAGGAGATCGCCCGTGAGTCGGAGGGGCTCTTGGAGATTAATTCGGTAATGCAGAACATTGCCAGCCAGACTAATCTTCTTTCCATGAACGCCGCCATCGAAGCAGCTCATGCCGGGGATTCAGGAAAGGGTTTTGCCGTAGTAGCGGACGAGATCCGCAAATTGGCGGAAAATTCCAGTACTCAATCAAAAACCATCAGTGCCGTACTTAAAAAAATAAAAACCTCTATTGACGCCATCACTATGTCCACCAGTGTTGTGCTGGGACGTTTTAGCACTATTGAGCAGGAAGTAAAAACGGTGTCAAATCAAGAAACACAGATACGCTGCGCGATGCAGGAACAGGAAACCGGCAGCCAAAAAATTCTGGAAGCGGTTATGCGGCTTAATTCAGTTACCGGCGAGGTTCAGCGCGCTTCTTCCGATATGTCGCTTACCAGCAAAGATGTGTTAAAGCAAAGTACCAAGCTTAAACAGATTAGCGGTAATGTGGCGGGTGAAATGGATGATGTAACACAGAACGCTGAAATGATCACCAGCGCCGTTACCCGTGTGCTGGAAATAAGCCAGGAAAACAAAGAGAATATCAGCAGCCTGACTTCCGATATCGCCCGGTTTAAGGTTGAATGACAAGCCGAAAATTCAAATTTTATCCGGAGCAGCACCATGTATAATCTTGACAAACACAGCTCAATTTAACAGTCTGTTTGCCTCATTAACTTTCGCATTATTGTAGTCATCGAAAAATTTTTTTAGTTTTTCATCAATCCATTTTTTATCAACAAATATCAAATGCTTTAATATTAGCTTTTTTGCTGCTCCTGATCCCTGGGTAATACTCTGCAGCACTATATATCTATTGGCATCGCCGGCAAATAATTCTAAAATATTGTCTTCGTCTTTGTTCTCTGTCTTCCACTGGTATTTTCTTGGTTCTCCATATCTTATTACAATATCATCCCTGCTGATCGCGGGGCTGTTTAAATCCATATGATAAATACTGATGGCCGTTAATTTATTGTTTTCAAAATAAAATGCAATGTTTTCATCATATAATTGCCGCTCGTTTCTTGCACTGCTGAAAACAACGGGCCTAATAATCCTTCCGTCAACAATATAGTTTTTTGAATAAGCTATTATATCGAAAATCACATCGGAAAACCTGGTTACATTATTCACCGGCAATAACCGGCTGCTGTTCTGGGCTACTTCTGCAACAGTCATCCCCCATTTATAATTTCTGTAGGCATCCTGAGCATAACTGTCTGCCAAAACGCAAAACAAGAAGGTCAACAATAAATATTTTTTCATTACCAAAATCCCCTCTGGTTTATTGGCAGGATGCAGGTTTCATTTTGCCAAAAAAACAATGCACCATGCTACCCTGTTTTGCCTTTTATGTGAAGAGTGAGTACAGGGCATTAAATCATGCCTTCGAACAAGTGTTCAAGCAATATCTTCAATCCTAACAGCACAAGAACCGTGCCGCCGATAAATTCTGCCCTTGGTTTACATTTTTTTCCAAAAACATTCCCAATTTTTACCCCTATTATCGAGATGCAAAAAATTGTTAACCCGATAATTATTACGGTAAAAAAAATATTAACTTCGAAAAAGGCAAATGTTACCCCGACTGCAAGGGCATCTATACTGCTGATATTGCCAACAGCAGTATCCTGCCTAACTGAAAAGAATTTTCCTCCGTTTTTTTTCATCCTGAGAAAAACTTTCTTTTATCATTTTTCCGCCAATGAATCCAAGAAAGACAAAAGCTGTCCAACAATCAAAATTCCTGATTCCATATGTAAAAAACGTCCCGGAAAATATCCAATAAAAGGCATTAATGCCTGAAAATCCAAAATAGATTCCGGGAATTAAATATAAAAAAAATTACATTTTTTGCGGGCAAACCAAACATTATTGAAACAGCAAATGTGTCCATTGATAACCCAAGGACGATAAAACAATTTCTGCCCTCTTATTGGATAATTGCAACTTTTTCCCATAACCGGGGTCATATAGTTTTGGAGGATCTGCGGGGCAACATGCAAAACTATTTTTATAAAAAATTTGAGCTTAGATATTTTGATATGAATAAACATGGAGTTGCTTCACCAACCACAATTTTGACATTATTGGAAGAAACGGCAGCAGAACACTCTTATAGTATTGATTATTGCTTATATAACCTCGAAAAAAAAAATATCGGCTGGGTATTAACTTCTGGAACGATTGATATGATCAGATATCCAAAATACAAGGAAACCATCTTAATAAAAACATGGGTGTCGAAATTTACTTTGGTAAAAGGATATAGAGAAAATATAATTTTTGACGATTCTGGAGATATTATTGGGAGAGCAAGAGGCATATGGGTATTTTATGATATTGAGAAGAAAAAACCTGTTCCCATAATTGACGAAATAAAAACAAAGTGGGGCATTAATCCGGAAATATCCCGGGAAAATAATTTTGAAAAAATAAAGGTTTTAAATGATGAAAAACATCAGCTTGAATATGATATTTATAAGTCAGATGTGGATAATAATAAGCATGTAAATAATATCAGGTATTTTCACTGGTTAATTGAATCATTGCCGGATGAAATAATGGATAGTTATTTTTTAAAGGTAATAAACGCCAAATTTTTTTCCGAAGCGAATTTTGGCGAAAAAATACGCATTTTCAATAAAAATGAAATGGAACAAAAAACATTTTTGCATACAATGCGAAGCAGTATTAATAACAGATTACTTGCGGCGGCACATACAACTTGGGGGAAAAAATAAATTCATTCGGCACTTTCATACAGATGGGCCTTGGGCTGTGTTCGCCAAGATTTGATTATTATAATCATTTTGACAGCTAGCCGTACATTATTCCATGATTTGAAACATTGCAAACAACCGCCGGAAAAAGCCGTTTTTTCGCCATGCCGTTAATCCGCATCGCTAAGGACCTCAAAACGGCGGCTGATCCTGCTCCCCTTTCCATCCACCAGGGTAATAATATGAAAACCAGGACCGGGTCGGGCTTCCAGTTCGTGGAAAACAAAGGTTTCCCCCAGATAGGTATCGTCCAAATGCCAATAAATTGTCTCTCCTCCGTCCCGGTGGGCGGCCTGAAACACAACCCGCCCTTCTCTGCCGTCCAGTTCTCTGGGGATGTAAATTTTTCCATCCGGCTCGGGATTAAAGAGGGCCAAAGAAGGGATGGCTGATCCGTAACCATCAAGATCACCGGGCCCGGAACGGAGAGCCGGCAAGGGCTTGTAGTCCAGGTTCCAGCGCCGGACATACCATTCTTCCGCAGGAGGAAGGACAAACCACTTTTCCAGCCGAACCGGTTCCGATCCTGCTCCTGCCGTAACCCGCCGATCCCCTGCCTGGTTAAGGGCCACGGTACGGCAGTAGGGACAGGGGCCGTGCCGGGGAGCTTCCCGGGGAATGAGAGAAACCGCTGTTTTTTCGCAGTCGACTCCCGCGGGGAATCCCGAAGGGGCGCAGATTTCGATGGGGGTAAATTCCTCCGCATACTGAGGAAACCAGAAACGGGTCGAAGAGGCAAATATGGAATCCAGGGCGGAAAATAAACTAAAGAGAACCGGGGCGGAAGTGGCGGTGCTGACCAGTTCAGCCCGGCCTTCTCCCGAAGCGTTTCCTATCCAAACCCCCGCTGTCCAGAGGGGAGTGGTTCCCACCGCCCAGGCATCGCGGTTTCCGTAGCTGGTTCCGGTCTTCCAGGCTATGCGCCTGGACCCTGCATATTCCTGCCAGTGGGCTTCTTCTCCCGGCCGGGTAACAAAGGTCAGCGCCTCCAGGGTGAGCCACGCCGCACCGGCGGAAAGTTCCTTTCTGCGGCGGCGGCGATCTCCACCGGTACCTGCAAAAAAACGGGGAGGGAAAAAAGCTTCCCTGTTCGCGGGATCCGCAGAACGGGCAAGGCCCGCATAGAGGCCGGTAATTTCCCAGAGGGTTACCTCTGCACCGCCGAGGATCAGGGGAAGCCCGTAATCTTCCCCCCGGCGAAACAGCGTGGTAATGCCAAATCCCCTGAGCAAATCCGCAAAGCGTTCAACCCCGTAGAGCCGCAAAGACCGGACCGCTGGAACATTAAGGGACCGGGCCAGGGCTTCGTCGGAACGGACAACTCCCAGATAAGTGCGGGAGTTGTTCTCCGGGCTGTAGCTCCCTACCCGGGTGGGAATGTCGCTGACCAGCGAAGAAGGAAGAATGTCTCCCGTATCCAGCATGGCTCCGTAAAGGAATGGTTTTAGGAGACTTCCGGAACTGCGGGGAGAAGCGGCGATGTCCACCGCCGGAGCATCGGCGGAAGGCACATTGCCAACATAAGCCAGGGCCTCTCCGTTCCCGGTATCCAGGATGATGCAGGCGCCGGCGCTGATCCCCCTCTCGGCAAAATTAAGGGCCCAACGTTCAAGAATCGCCGATGCCCGCCGCTGAACTTCCCAATCTATCGTTGTAACCAAGGAGAATGCCCTGTTGTACAAGGGATGATTCTTGTTTTCCGAGTTGAATTCTTTAACGCCTCCGGCCTCCATAACAATCCGAGCCAGAAGATGGGGTGCCAGGGAAGGCAGGGGAAGAGGCTCACCGGGAAGAGGCTCTGATCTGGCCAGAAGGAGGGTTTCTTCATCAAACAGCCCTCTGGCGTAAAGGCGGTCTAGCAAGGCATCCCTTTTTTCCCGCAACAGTTCCCGGTTCCGTCCGGGGTGAATCAGGCCGGGGCCGTTGGGTAGCACCGCCAGGGTTGCCGCTTCCGCCCAGGAAAGATCGGCGCTAGACCTGCCAAACCAGCGCCAGGAAGCGGCTTCGATCCCCACCACATTTGCCCCAAAGGGCGCATGGGCCCCATATAGGCCGAGAATTTGATCCTTCGAAAAAGAAAACTCAAGTCTAAGGGCAAGGAAGGCTTCCAAAATTTTTTCCGCAATGCTGCGTTTCCGTCCGGATCGGGAAAGGCGGATCGTTTGCATGGTGATCGTCGATCCGCCGGAAACAATCCTGCCCGCCCGGATATTCTGAACAAAGGCTCGGCCAATGGAAAAAAAATCAATCCCCACATGGTTTCTAAAACGCCGGTCTTCCGCCTCAATCAACGCTTCACCGAATTTTATATTTACCGGCTGTACCGTACTCCCTTCGGGAAAACGCCATTGGCCGTCGTAGGCGACAATGGCACCCAGGAGCTTTCCGCTGCGGTCATAGAGCACCGGCGAATAGTACGAAGAAAAAAGCGGCCGCGGCAGAGAAAAGGCAAACAGAACAATAAAAACAAACAAACCACAAAGTACAAGGGGGCTTTTATCGTGCCTTAACGTAAAAAATTTACGCCGAATCCATTCAATCTTCCCCCGCTCCTGCAATCACCGCACCCCCGGAATCAGGGCCGCCACGGATTCATCGTACATGGCATAGGCATGAATCGCCGGACGGAAGTAAGTTCCGCCGTAGGTGTTATTTATCCGGATGGAAACAATTTTTGAGGCGCCCGGTTCAAGGCCAAAGTAGGTCATAACCCGGTCGTCCCGGATGTCCTGGTAATCAAAAGATGATGGGGATCGTCCCTCCGCTCCTATCCGGTCATTGACAATTTCCCAGGAAGCGGGGAGTTGGTGAACCAGGGCTATGTTTTCTACCTTAACTCGGCGGGTATTGGTAACTGTAACCCGGATGGTCATGTCATTTCCGGGACTTAGGGCTGTGGGGTTAATGGCACCTGATTCGGTGCGGTACTCCACGGTCAGGCTAAGGCCGTTGGAAAGGGGCTGTTCTTTCCCTTCTTCAGGGAGTCCCCGGACGGCAATACGAGCATAGACCGGCGAGACCGAATTGTTTTTAACGGAAAAAACGCCGGATGTGCCGGAAGGGTTCCCCAGGGAAACCTGGGTTGTCTGGGAATTAAAGCTGACATTATTTTTCCCGTTCCCTGAGCCGAATGAATACTCCGCCCTTAGCTCTCCATTTCGGGATGATCCCTGACTGCCCTGCATATACAGCATGGCCGCCCTGAGGGCATTGGCAGTTTCCTGGGTGGAAAGCCAATCGCCGGACGAAAGGGTATTGGCCGCCTGTTCAAACAGGCTTTTTGCATCCGCTTCAGATCCCCCCAGCAGTACCAGGGTTTCCAGGATGATCGCCTTGTCCCGGAAGGCTGACCCAAAGGTTTGGCCGTACTCGCGGTACGGGGCGACCGTTATTCCCAGGCCGTTTGCCAGATTCCGGGCTGTGTCTCGCTGACCCGCATACCAGTAGGCCGCCGCCAGCCGCCACCGGGCCAGGGGATCAAGGCCCTGCCGTTCCCTTAGGCGGTTCATGGAACCAAGATCGGCATCTCCCGCCAGGGCCAGAGTATAGAGCCGATAGGCCTGCTCAGCCTGATTGCCATCCCTGGAAGCCCAAAGCACGGCCCTGTTTTTTTGGAAGTTGATAAAGCCATTGAGCAGTCCCTGGGGAACGGTGTAACCGGAACGTTTTGCTTCTATAAGAAAATGACCCGCATAACTCGAAGCCCAGTCATCGGCGGATTCCCCGCCAGGCCAGTACGCAAAGCCGCCGTCTGGAACCTGGAAGGTTCCCAGTCGTTCGATGCCCGCCCGAACATTCGAGCGAATTTCGTTAACCCTAGCGGCGCTCATATCCAGCACCTTGTCCAGATACAACTGGGGAAAGACCGTGCTGGTGGTTTGTTCAATGCAGCCATGAGGATAGTTGATAAGGTGATTGAGTCTGCCTTCCAGGTTGATGGGAGGAAGCCGGGACAATTCCAGCACCGCCTCATTGGTTCCGTTCATTCCCGGATAGGCAATAGTTCCCGTCCAGGTTTCATTGGGAGAAATAAGTTTAAGCTGGGCGGTAGTCACCGGAAGGGCGGTACTCCGCACTTCCAGGTCCGTAATATGCCGGGCGTTCTTGAGTGACGGAGAAGAGGCGGTGATGGTAAAACGGACTATACCCGGCGAATTGGGCGCTCTAATCGTAAAAGGGATTGTTTTTTCCCCCGCGGCGGTAAAAGAAACGCTTTGATTCCCCCGTCCCTGCAACACCGCTCCCTGGACGGTCATGCTAACTTCCACATTCCGGGACCCCGGCTTGTACAGAGCCACCGACACGGGGATAATTGCCTCGTCTCCGGGGGAAATTACCCGCGGCAGGGTACCAAACACCATCAAATCCGACGAAACTTTTACCTGTTTTTCCGCCGTTCCATAGGCCCGGTTTGTTTTTCCGCCGCTCTCCGCGGAAGAAGAAGCGGCCAGGACCATGATCCGCAGGGCTCCGATATAGGGAGGCAGGGCAAATCGCTCGGTTTTCTTTTCACCCGCCTTTAACTCGTAGGGGCCGAAATAACGCACCACGGGCTTAAACCGCTGGGTTTCCTTGTTTCCGTCGGCTAGTTCATCATCGCCGCCGCCTATGGCCAGGAGGGTCTCCAGCCGGCCCGAATAGGCCCCCATAAAGTCGGCATAGTGATCCCAGGATTTCAGAAACGACGCTTCCTTTGCATAGAAGGTATTGCGGGGGTTGGGCAGGGAAAAACGGGTAAGGCCCAGGAGCCCTTCGTCTACCACCGCCACCGTATAGGTCATGGGCCTGCCGGAAGCTTCGCTGACGGTAAAGGACGCCTCCGCTTCAGGTTCCCAGTTTTCACCGGCGGTGATCACCGGAGTAAGCAGTGTTCTGGGATCCTCCACCATAATAGGAGTAACGCCGTAAAGCCGCAGGGGCAGATCGTTTTGGGTTTGAAGGTGGGGCTGTACCAGGGTTATATGCACATAAACATTTGGAACCATGGAAGCCTCGGCGGTAAACTCGTAACGGGTTAGAGTATCCTGACAGCGTATCCATTCCCGTTTGATCACATTACCGCCCTTTTCAATTACCACTAGGGCACCCGCTTCCTTGTTTGACGGAAAGCTGACACTTGCCTTTTCGCCGCTCCTGTATTGGGATTTATCGGGGCTCAGGACCAGCATCGCCGCGGCACCCTGCCCTGCTCCCTCGGTGGCCCGGCCCGCCCAGCCCGGCCAGTCGATGTACACCACGCTGGATGCTGAGTGGCCGTCCTTGTCCCTTGCTACCACCATGTAGCGTCCCCAGTCGGGGTATTTAACCTGGAATTCCCAGTTTCCCCGGCCATTCTGGACGACGGCGGTGCCATTCATGATCGGCTTCCTTGATTGAATCGAAGCAAATTCGGCGGCTTCGTATTCTCCTTTTTCCCACCACCAGCGCCATTCAAGTTTGTAGAGGGCGCAGTCAAGTTCTATTCTTCCGTTTATGGGCTTTCCGTCCGGGTCAAGAAGGAGGATGTCCGCCTTGTGATTCACATCGGTCAGAAGCATATTCCTGGCAGCGTCTCCCTTGGGAAGCCTGAGCCCCACATAACGTTTATAGGGAGAAAATTCTTGAGTCATTTGTTCCGACGAAAAAGCGCCGGAAGGTTCAAAGACCCGGGTCATAAAACGGGCGTTGAGTTTTCCCGGGACGGCGCCCGGATCAAGGGCGAGACTAAAGCGGGCCCGCCCTTCGCCGTCCAGCCTTCCGTCCCAGACCCTTTGCCGTTCACCGGAAACGGCCCGGGACGGATCGGTAAAGCTATAGTCACCGTTGGCGGGAAACACTCCGGTTTTTTCGGTAAAGGTAACGGAAACATCCGCATTAAGGTTAGGAGCGGGGGCGCCGTAGAGCCAGGCCGCCTCCAAACCAACGGATTGTTCTTTTTCGATATAGTTTCTGGAACCAAAGTCCAAATCTATTTTGAGCCGGTTGGGAATGACCGTTTCGATTTTCAGGTTTCGGGTAAAGGTGCTGCCTCCGACCTTGACTCGGGCGATCCAATCCCCCGTGGGAGCGTCAATGGAAGTGGAAGCGGCGATGGAATAAAAACCATCTACCGAAGAAGTAAAAGTTTTCTGTCCGCTGATCCTGCCCCGGGGATCTTCCAGTTCAAAGGACACCGGATGATTAGCGGGAAGGGTTTTTTCCGGGTCAGAAAGGAGGAAGGTGAGAAAAATATCATCTCCGGGCCGCCACACACCCCGCTCGCCATAGATAAGTCCCCGCAGGCCCGAGGCGGGTCTTCCCCCAGCTATGTCGAAGTGGCTTACCGTCAGCGCCTGACTTTCCCCGATTTTTAGCCATGACCGCCCGGGACTGCCGGAGGCAAAGAGAAAGGCCGGAACATGGTTTCCCGGCGCGGGTATATTTCTGCCATTTACATCTCCTTCAACTGCGGCGCCGCTAAAGGAAGCAATTCCCGATGAATCGGTCCTGATTTTATAGAGGGATCTTCCCTGAAAATTTAAAACCTCAATGGAGACGCCGTTTTCGGGCTGAGCGGTTTTTACATTGCTGGCTGACGCAATCCATGAACCGTCCAGACCCCGTTTTGCCATAAGGGCCAGATCCGAGACCAGTACATTACGGCCCACGATTACGTTGTGATCATAGTAGTTCAGGTAAAACGCCGGGTGGCAGGGATCCATCCGGTACCGGTACCAGTTATTATCATATCTTCCTTCCCAATAGTCCCAATAACTTTCTTCGGTGGAACTGCCGGCGTCCGGAAAGAAATCGGGAGGAAATTCCAGGGTGGAAAAATCGGCATGTTCATCCCGGCATTCATACTTTGTGTGTCTGGGCCGGAAGGAAAGGCGGATGTGGAACATGCCGTCGGGATATTTTTTTGCAAGATCCGAAAGATCCAGCCCATGGCGTTTCCAGTTGTTCTTGTCCGATTCTTTCCACGAAAGGTCAAAGGACTTGGTCCAAACCGGCTCTCCTACCCGCTCCAGTTCCCTGATTCCCTCCAGAGAGTTTACCTGAAGAAACTGGATCATGTTGTCGCCGTGAATTTTAAATGCCTCCACCAGAATACCCGAAAGATTTTTGGTTTCTATTACCATCTGGGAACCCTGGCTGGAAGGAAGGATCGTTCCTCTTCCGGCAAAACGGACTTCTGGGAGCTCCCATTTTCCGGGAACGGTGTACTGTACCTGCTGGACAAGGACATTGCCGTATGCATCGGGAAGATCCTGAATGATCAGAACGGCCCCTTCCGCGATGCCGCCGCTCTTGCCCTGTTCTCCGTAAATACGGACTATGTTTCCCTCCAGGGAATAGCGGACATCGGTATTTCCAGAAAGGCTTATAAATCCCCGCAGATTTTGATTCGCCTGCAAAGATGCGGAAAAAGTTACTTCCAGTACACCATTAACAAAGCGGATCTCTACCACTTCAAAGACTCTGCCCGGAATAACAACCGGCACCGAGCCTTTGTCCTCAACACCGATGGGGTTCCCATCCCAGGCAAGTGTTACCGTCCGCTGTTTTTCGTCTTTGGAAACCGGATCAAAACTGAATCGGTGTTCATCGTTTTCGTGAGTCCAGGACACCTTGCCCAGTTCCCTAGCTTGAAGGGTTTTTTCGACCTTGGAATTACCGGCACTCATTTCGGTAATGAGCAGGCCCGAAACAAGAACCTTATCATCGGCGTTGATTCTAACCGGATCAAGAATCAGTTCCAGGGTTGGTACCGAGGTAGAGAAGGAAAAAGAAAAGGGCTTAAGTTCGGGGAGAATCAATTTAGTATCGATCTCAACCTCCGTTTGGGAAGGAAGCATGGTCAATGGGACAGGATTTACATAGGCGGTATAGGTTGTTCCCGGTTTAAGGGGCTGGTCCGGAAAAAACTGAAGGGTATAGCTGTTTTCCCAAGAAACGGTTCCCTTCGTTGAAGGATCCAGGCGGAAGGTGTTTTGCGGTACGGAAACAGAGCTGTCGAAATCCCGGGTAAATTGAACGATTATGGGGCCGTGCCGGTCCACCACTCCGCCGGAAAAAGCGGCCACCAGTTCCGGGTTAGGGGGATCTGCAGAAATTTTTTTGCCGCAGGAAACAAGGCCGGCAAAAACAAACGCCGGCATTATCAGACAGAAAACACCCCTGATCTTCATAAGTCCTCCATGGTGAACCAAGCATACACCTATACCAGAAATTGTACCAGAGGAGCTTTTTTTATTCGGCAGCGCTCAGCCACCGATTTATCAAAAACCTTGATACCGAACCGGGACCGGGCATTTCTACTCCGGCGGAATTTCCTTCAGGGTCCGCTATCACTTCCTGGATCGAGCCGCGGGTAAACCACCGGGCATCGGCAATCTCTATGCCGTCCGGCATTAACTCGCCGCCGGCATAGCGAGCGGTAAAACCAATCATCAGGGAACTGGGAAATGGCCAGCCTTGGCTGGATACATAGCGGAGGTCTTTTATGTCAATGTTGAGTTCTTCCTTTATTTCCCGGTACGCCGCCGTTTCCAGATCTTCTCCCGCCTCAACAAAACCGGCGATAAGGCTGTACATCTTGTCTTTGAATTTTGTGTTGTGGGCCAGGAGAGCGCGGCCGGAATCATCGGTTACAAGGACGATCACCGCCGGCGTTATCCGCGGGTATTCGATCCTTCCGCAGCGGGGACAGCGCCGGGCCAGTTCATCCGGGGAATCACCGTTTTTTTCCCCGCAGCTTCCACAGTAAATCGAATCCTTAAACCATTGGAGAACATGGTATAAACGGAGAATCTGCACCATGCCCTCCGGCAGAATTTGCAAACCCTGGCGCACCGGCAAAGAACGCCAGTGCGCGGGAAGAGGTGTATTGTCTTTGAATAAAAATCCGGTTATGGGCCGGCCATCTAACCCGGGAATGGTAACATACTCCAGATCACCAAAGGCCTCGCCCGCCTTTTCCCGGTCTACGCCGTCCGGAAGGAATTTTCGGACAAAATCCGCGGCTTGCTCATCCTTTGCCGATTCAGGAATGACGAGACAATTTCCCTGAAATAAATAAACCCCGGGGGCGGCCATTTTTTTATTGTATAAAAATTGATCGCTATTAACAAGTTTTAAAGGGTTTTAAGAAAACGGTTTTGAAAAACATGCTAAAATAAGGTATTATAGAAATATGAAAGGCCGTATTTATCTGGAAACCACTCCGCTTAACACTATTATCAAGTCTGCCGGAAGGCCCCCCAAAAATGCTATACCCTTTACGGGATATCCCCGGGCTCATCCTTCGGAAAAGGACAAAATGCTCTTGATCTACGATCCGCTGGGAGTAAACCCCTCTGTGATGGAATTCAAAACCGAAGACCTCTTGTTTGTGGAAGATATCCCCCAGGCGGTAACCGAATCGGGAGAAGGAATACCTCTGGTAAAAATTTGGGTCCGTCGGGGCGCCCGGGGGGTGCTGCTGGAACCCTTTGAAGTGGACGATCCTATTCAGTTTATCAATAAAAGCAGGGACAAACAGGGCTGGTTGCTGCTGGAAGGAAAACCAAAATAACACGTTTTTTTTCTATCGAAAAAGAAAAAAACAAAACAGGGATTCGCTGTACCCTCTGTCCCCATCGCTGCCGGCTTACTAAACCGGGGGCGGAAGGTCTTTGCCGGGTGCGCCAAAAAGGAGACGCGGATGATCCGGAACTTGTTCTTCCCTACTACGGATTCCTTAGCGCCTTGGCAGTTGACCCTATAGAAAAAAAACCCCTCTACCACTGGCGGCCCGGCTCTTCTATCGTTTCGGCGGGCTTCGCAGGATGCAATCTTCACTGCCCTTTCTGCCAAAACTGGCGCATCTCCCAAATAAGCGAAAAAAAATCCGGCGGAACTTTTTTTAAGCCCGAAGAGCTTATCGCAGAAGCAAAGGCCGCAGCGGGAAGCTCTTTAGACAGGCAAATCGCCTACACTTACTCGGAGCCGCTGGTCCATGTGGAATATCTCTGCGACTGCATGGAAGAAGCGTTCACGGAAGGAATCGCCAGCGTGCTGGTTACCAACGGCTGCATAAACGCCCAAGCGGCGGAAAAAATTCTTTCCCGGACCGATGCGGCCAACATCGATCTAAAATGCTTTTCCCAAAAAACCTACAGTGCTGTTTTAGGGGGAGATCTTCCGGCGGTGCTGGATTTTATCCGCCTTGCCGTTGGGCTGGGGGTGCATACGGAAATCACTACCCTGGTAGTACCGGACCTTAACGACAGTGAGAAGGAATTGATGGAAATTGCAGAGTTCATTGCCGGGTTGGGAGGAACTACACCCTGGCATCTTTCCGCATACCACCCGGACTGGAAATGGAATGCTCCCCCCACGAATCCCGCGGCCCTTTCCGCCATCGCAGAAAAAGCCCAAACCCTTCTTCCCCACGTATACACCGGCAACATAGCGGGAATGCATAACAATACGATCTGCGGACACTGCGGCGCGGTGCTGGTTACGCGTCGTGGTTACCGGCTTGATACAAAGGGACTGCGTTTACCGGATGAGCAAAAACGGAACACAACGGGAACGGCATTTTACCGCTGCGCTGCCTGCGGGGCCGCATCCCCAATCCGGCGGCGTTAACGAAAACGCTGCCGAATAAACAAATCGGAATCAAATAATCCGGTAAAGGCAAGGCAGTCTTTCAGATATTGGCTGTCCAGCAGGTACAGATCATCTCTCAGCATTTCCGCTAAATCCGTTGATTCCGCTAATTCAACATTAATCTCATCCAAGTATTCTAAAAGTTCCAGACCCATTTCTATCATCTCCCGATCCCCTGAACCCAGGGAGACAACCAGAAACAGTTTAAACATCATGAATATGTATTCTTTTTTATCAGTTTCGGGAAAAACCAGTGAAAAGGCATTAAACACCTCTTCCGCATCATATCCGTCAATATTCGCTTCTATACGTTTATAAATGTTGTATAGATCTTCTTCATTGCCCCGATCCAGCACCAGACGGATCATATCTTCCGGGCCGGCCATGATGATTTCTTTTTCCAATCCAGAAATTTCAAAGGCAAAAAGCGGACCCAAAAAAGACAGAAGGGACAGAAAGATTAGCGTCTTTTTCATAGCATTAGTACAATGGAACCTTTAAGAATTGTCAAGCCATACCGATACAATAGTAATGCGTTCTCTTGTACTATCCTTGCTTTTTAGTTTTATCGCTGTTGTACAGGCCGGGGCCATGGCAACTGCCGTAGAAAAAACTGCAAAAGAATTCAGGATTTTTTCCATTCCGGCGAATCCTTCCGGTCCTTCGGAAATGGATATCCCCGTTGCCGAAGATGCTGTTTTTCCAGTTGAATCTTTTCCCAGCATTGTAATTGAGGATCTGCCCAAACCCCCAAGGCTCATTATGGGAAGAGGTGAACTCGGATCGGATACGCTGGTTTCTTTTTTGATGAGCGAAAACAACAATGCGGACAGAAAATTCATTGAAGTTCTAGCGGGGTTTTATATTACCGAATCGAAAACCGAGGGGATCAACCACGATATTGCCTTTGCCCAAATGTGCCTGGAAACGGGCTTTCTCCGCTATGGGGGCCTGGTCATCTCAGAAATGAATAACTTCTGCGGCCTGGGGGCCATAGGTCCCGGTCAGCCGGGGGAATGGTTCCCCACGGTAGAGCTTGGGGTTCGGGCCCATATTCAACACCTAAAGGCCTATGCCAGTGATCAACCCCTGGAAGGAGAGCTGGTGGATCCCCGCTTTCCCCTCGTCCGCCGGGGCTCATCGCCGGCGGTTCAGGGACTGGCCGGTTCCTGGGCGGCGGATAAACTCTATGCGGAAAAAATCGAACTAATCCTGGGGCGATTGTACCAGCATACAAAATAAAACCAATGCCTTCAGGGCTCTTTTATTCTTCAACTGTGTCATCCGGCGGGATATCCATGAACTCTGTGCTGCCTGCAGTCACATCTTCATCAAATTCATCTTTTTCCGGTTCCTCCGTTTCCAGCGCAAAGCCGGCATTGGACATATCAGGCTCATCAGGAAGGAAATCCGCGTCAACGAAGTCCTCCGGCAGGGCTTGCTGTTCGCCGGCAAAATCCGGGTAGTATCCTGTTTCCGGCCCTGTTAATTTTGAAGGAGCCTTGACCACAATCCAGCCCCGGGCAAAACGCTGGGCCTCCAAAAAGAGGTCTCCGTCTTTTGCATCTTTATTAGGCAGGGGCAGAGGATCGCTAAGGGGCGGTCCGTACAGGGCAAACCCCGTGGTTAGGGATTTTCTTAAACCCTGACCGGAGGCTTTTCCCAGGACCCGCTCTAATCCCAGGCCAGGAAGCCGTTTACCGGAAAGAATCGCCTGCAAAATGGGACCGGAAAGGATATGTGCCCGGGTTGGAAGCCGGTCTGAATCTGCCAGCACCAGTATATCCCTGCCTCTATTGTAACTCTTGTAGTAAAAACCCTTTACCACAATTTCTTCTGATCCGGCCTCAAAAACCCAGGGCTTGGGAAAAATAACTTTGACAACCGGACCGTCGCTTGTTCCTTCTTTCTCAGAAAATACAAAAGCCCAGGTATAGGCAAAGGCATTGGCCACCTCCTGCGGAATGCCCCGTCCGCCGAATTCGCTTGCTTTTCTTTCCGGGCTTAATCTAGACAGCAGTGATGTTGTGTTTTCCTGCTGGAAACTAAAGCGGCCTCCTTCCCTGGAAGCGATCATCCTTCCCCTGCTGAAACGCTGTACCGCCGCACCTTCGGAAAAGAAAATTTCTCCCACGGGAACACCGTAACCGACAACGCCATTGGCCCGGTTGTATCCGGTGCTTTTGCCGTACAAATCCAGGATCGGTCCATACACGGCAAAGACGGGAGCTACAATCAGATCCCTGTTTCCATCTGTCTCTGCTGCACCCAAAAGGCGGTAATCTCCCAGGGCCAGGACCAGATTAGAAAAGCCCCAGGAATTATCGATCGACAGCTCTTCCGCAGAGGCCCAGTTTTGGCTCCAGCTTTGGGGATTATCGGCGGGCCAGGGATTGACCCTGTCGCTTCCCAGGGTTCCCGTAAGACTTACACCCCGAAGCAGGGCTTCCAGGTAGGCATTCCGGAAATTATCGTAGAGTATCCCTTTTTCATCCACCGGGTTTTCCTGGCGGGCTCCTATTTCAATCGGCATGGATAAGACCGGGAGATCCTGGGCTTCAAAGTACAGTCCCGCCGGCATATCAGATGAGGTTTTTTTGGATGTTTTGGTGACGGTTTTGCAGCATATCAAAACAAAAATGAACGGCATAAGGAAAAGGTAGAACACTTTTTTCATGTCAGCCCCCATGCTGCAATATATCATTTTTGCATACTACCTGTCATTGACTTCCCTCGAAAAGGGATTTATAGTTATTTTTAATGCGGGATTTTGCCCAGAAACCAAAAGGAAGCAAGAGACGCCGCCAGGGGACGGCTTGTACATGGGAGTTATAACCAGTCAGAAAATTACAACATACTACGAACGGTTCAAAGCCATAGATGTAACCTTTTCAAAAGAAATCATCAATGTTACAGGCCTTATCACTCAACAGGTATTTCTGAAATGCAGCGGCGATTTCTGGCCCTGCGTGATCTATTCCAGTTCTTTTCAGGGCGCCAAAGTGGCGGCCAGTGTCCAGTCGGGACTGATCCAAAAACTCCAGGCGGCGAATAATTCGGTAAGCCTCCGGTTTTGTTTCAAAAACCCCGACAAAGAAACGCCGGTCACCTTTTTTGTTTCTACCCGGGTTGCAGGGTATGCTCCCCACAACGGTTCCAACGATGTGGCCCTTTTTTCCCTGCAATACACCCAGCGCCCGCCGGATGATCTTATCGAGATCATAGGCCGGGTACTGGATGCCACTGTTAATTCCGCCAAAAGAAGGGAAGAACGTATCATCCTGACTCCCGATTCAATCCGCAAACTGAATATCCTTGCCAAAGAAACGGCGGTCTTTATCCAGGGAGTACCCCGGCGCTGTATGCTTCGGGATCTTTCCTTTTCCGGGGCAAAGATCATCATGATGGGGATTTCTAAATTCCTGGTAAACAGGGAAGCGGCGCTGAGAATTGATTTTGATGATCCCCGGGAAAGTTTTTCCATTAAGGGTACCTTTATCCGTTCCGAGGCGGTGGAGGGCAGAAAGGAACTTATCGCCCTGGCAGTCCAGTTCACTGATCAAGTTCCCATGGGATATAAGGTACGGCTGAATGAATATCTGGGATCCAAAATTGATAACAAAACACCTCCTTCCGAAAGACCAGAAGCATCTCCTTACAGCGATCCGGCTCCCGCAGTACCCCCAAGCGGCCCTCCTGATGCAGCCGAAAATGCGCCGAAAGCTGCCTTCAGCGGCGGAACGCCGGCAGAATAAAAAACATTAACCATACGGCGCATGAAAAACGGCACGCTTGTGTACATAACCATCCCCGAACACCTGCAAAAAAGGTTTACAGGGAATTTTGCCTTTGATCCGGCCATACCCCTGCCGGTGGAACTGCCGCCGGGAGCGGATCGCTCCAATGATCTAACGGCAGAAATGATCCTTTCGGGAATACTGCTGGATTTAACAGAAACCCCCGAGGGCCCGCATTCTGGGTACTACCGGCGTTTGATTACGGCGGTTAAACCGGACATTGCCGCCGAATTACAGGGGGCAGCGGTTATCAAGACAAAAAACGGAAATTATGAAGCGGCCCTGGAAATACTCAGACTGCTGGAAGCCCTCCAGGGTAAAAATCCGGTCCTGCTCCTTAACCGGGCGCTGATATTGGAAGAACGGGCCGCCGCTCTGGATAATAGCACAGCCGATGCAGCGGTCATTGCCGCGGCGGAAACAGAATCGGCCTACGAAAAAGCTCTTGCACACTCTATTCCGGACACATTCTTTTACGCCGCTTTTTTTTATGAGAAACAGGGAAACTATGCCAAAGCCTCAGTTTTACTCGAAGCATATTTGGATACGGAAAACGAAAACAGCGGAGATGATGCTCATGAAGAATCACTGGATCAGGAAAAATATGCCGGTGCCCGGGAGCTTCTAAAGGAAATTCGGAACGACGGTCTGGATGACAAGACCTTTTCTGAAGCTATTGCCCTGATTCGAAATGGAAATGATGAGGAGGGGATCCAAAAGGCAAAAGAATTTCTTGAACGCCGGCCCGGCACCGGAAGGGGCTGGTTTGTTCTGGGCTGGGGACTGCGCCGCCTTTCCCGCTGGCTGGATGCCGCCGCCTGTTTTGAAAAAGCCCTGGAACTGGACTGCGTTAACGCCGATGTCCGCAATGAACTGGCGATCTGCCGGATGGAAACGGGAAACTTGAAAGAAGCGGAGCGGGAACTGGAAAAAGCCCTGCGGATTGATCCGGACAACGTTAAGATTATCAGCAACATGGGTATTCTTGCCATGAAGCAGGGAAACGGCGAAAAAGCATCAGCTTTTTTCCGGGTGGTCCTGGAAAAAGAACCGAGTGATCCCGTAGCAAAGACATTTTTTAATTAGCCCCTACATTTTTTAGTTCCGTTTCTTTTCTTTCTAGGATCTCCTTAATGGCAGTGATTTGATCCAATATTTTTTTAATCTCCGGATTATCGGCGCTGAAGGTATTCTGTTCAAAAAGACTATAGGCTTCGGCTCCCAAAAGGGCGATTAGTTTCTTTGCCTGGCCTTCAAGCTGTTTGATCTCCAGCATCAAAACTCCCTTTTCTCCCATTTTCTGGATTTTGGCTCCTGCCTTGGAAGCAAAATCCCTGGATGCTTCCAGTCCTTTGGCGCTCCAATCCTGGGCTTTTTCGCCGGCCTTGGCAGCCAATTCCTTGGAGACCGCCAATCCCTGATCCAAAAGTTCCTTTAAAGTATCGCTAAAACCCATACCATGCCTCCTATTTTCGATTGACCCCCAAAATGGTCAGGTCATCGTACTGCTCATCCTCTTTTACATGAGTATAGTACATATACGCATCGTTGCCAGGATTTTCTATGGCATCGTAACAATAATTCCGGTACTGGCGGAAGTATTTCCGCAGGAATTCATCAACTTTTTTATCCACCAACACCCGGGAATCCGGTCCGGCCTTTGTGCTCTTGTACATTCGGAACATTTTTTCCACCGAGACCATGGCCATGATCGCTTCCTCTACTTTGCCTTCGCATCTGGTAAAATCAAACTGCAAATCGTGATTCTCTCCTTCGGGGTTGTGGTATTTGTGGAGGGTATAGACCTGCTTGTTCATTACCGCATTGATAATATCCTGCACCCGGTCGGGCCCCATCTCTTCGTCTCCCTGTCCCACGGTGTGGGTTGCATGGGGAGTATCTTTTTCCCCCTCTTCGCAGAGGATCTCCTCAAACTCGGCATTACGGAAACGGCGCTTGGCTTCTTCTATGCCGTCAGTATAAAGGAAGAGGATATCCCCGTGATCGATGGTGATGCTCTGGACGGGATAACCCCCTTTGGATTCTACCAGAAAGTTGGGAAGCACCCCGGTGGCAGGTGTTTCCTTGAGGGTAACAATTTTTATCGTCCCCTCCGAAGCATCGTACCAGTGGATGATATTGTCCCCGGCATTGCAGAACCGGACAACGCCGGTTTGGGAATCAAAAAGACAAAGGGTGAAGGCGGCGAACCGGCCCTTAAACCCCAGGGCCTCGATAAAGTCGTTGATCTGATAGACCAAATCTTCTATGTGCATACCCTTTTCGGTAGGTTTCCACCGCCTAAAGTGACCCAAGAACATGGTGGCCACCTGGATCATGATCAGCGCCGCGGGGATCCCTTTACCGGCAACGTCGCATTTGATAATGGCAAAGTACCGGCCGTCCAGGTCCTGATAGTCAAAATAATCTCCGGAAACACCCTTGGCCCCTTCGTAGTAACCGAAGAACTGAACGTTCTTGGTATCCTTAAAGCCGCTAGTCAGTTTGTTTCCTTCCCGGTTGATCTCCAGGGGAATAAACTTTTTTTGTATTTCCTTACCAAGAGAAAGGTCCGATGCGGCAGCGGCGGCTTTTACCAAACCATGGGTCATGTCGTTGATCGTATTTCCCAGGGCGGCTATCTCGTCATTGCTATTTAATTCAATATCTACGCCCTCAAGTTTGGTCTTGTCGTCCGTATCTCTGATCCGTTCCACATGGCTTACCAGGCGTATGATGGGCCTGATGATCAGGGTGGAGAGGACTAGTGCCCCCAGGACCCCAATGGCGATAGCAATCAAGGCAATGATCAGGATAATCCGGAGTATGCTCCACCGGGCGGAACGGATCTGCCGGACAATGGACTCAACGCTCAATTCCACCCTGACCATGCCCCGGTAAAAGATTTCGTCGGTCCCCTGACGATACAGGATAGGCTTAAAGAACAGGTAAATATCTTCGGTATTTTCCCTTAGAGACTGGGTCGAAAAGGACGGCTCTGAACCAATTTCTCCGCTGATCTGGGCAAGGGTTTCGCTGATCCGGCTTTGCAGAGATTGAACGGTAACGGCAATTTCATCGATACGCCGTCTCTGTGCTTCCGTGGGACTGGGAAGAGCCATCAATAATATTGCCTCCCGGTTAAAGGCGGAGATGGTTCTAGATATTTCCCCTATTTCCGCCCTAGCCTGGCTGTCCATTTCCTGTTCTATTCCGGCAATCTTGGCCGAAAGGGAATCATTCAGCCGGGACCGGCCTATATCCAATTCGGAAGTGTTGATCTTGGAAATAATTTTTTTATCATTGGTGGCCAGGACATAGTCGGAGAAAATCGTCTCTTCTTCTCCGTAGCCGGTAATGGTTACAAAATGGGCTTCGGGGATTACCTCAGACTGGGAGGGCAGGTACCCCAACTCCAGATAGTTTTTGGCGGGCATGAACACCCTTGCCTCGGTGGCGATTCCTTCCAGAAGTACCCTGGTTCGATCGTACAATCCCTGGAGCAGAGTTGCTTCCTGAGTACGCCCCATCATTACATAGAGAGGAGAAGCGATCATCACCACCACCAGGATTACCAGGGCTATGGTAAAAGAAGCCATCTTAAGGCGGAGTCCTCCACCCTTCCGTTTGATTCGGGTCATCCGTTTTTTCTTTTCCGAAGGCATAATATCTCCTGTGATAAGGGCGATGGTTTCCAGCCGAATAGCAGCGCTTTCGGCGGCGGCATTGCTAATTCCCCTGGCAGAGGCCAGGAATCCCAGGGCGCCGAATATCATAATCACAACCAGAGCAAGGACGGCGGCATCAACGGGAATGCGGTTTCGCTGCCTCAGTGCCCAGGAAGGCTGCCATTCCTGGGAATAATCGCCGTACTTAACCGTTCCAAACCTGTCAATGGTCACATTAGGGGGGGAAACATACATACCCCGCAGGGGATGTTCCACCAGGATCCGGTACACTCCAGCGGGAATCTCGCTGACTACCAGCCCGCCTATTTCCCGGTCGTTAAGAACCTGGAAATCCTCGCCCAAAAAGAATTCCCGGTCGTAAGGCGCCATGCCGTCCGCATCCAGAATTATCCGGGTTACCAGCCCTCCATCGGCAAAACCCCGTCCCAGAATATGCAGTACCATGCTGCCGTCTTCATCCTGGCGGGCTTCCACAAGGCTTACATAGGTTTGAGCAATGTATTTGTTTGTCTTAAAGAAATACCAGTTGGCGGGACCTATGTTTCCCGCCTCGTCCACTGCGGAAACAGAAAATACCCATAATCCATTATCCTGGTTTTCATAGGAGGTAAAATTCCCCGGCCCAAGAATAGCCTGGGGGGGCTGGGCAAGGAGGCCGAAACGTTCCTTTGCAAGCCGGTTTACTTCTTCTCCGGTTCTTCCTTCCGCCAGAGATGCGGGACCCAAATACTCCAGGTTCCAGGTATAACCTGCCACATCCGAGGCGGGAGGAGTGTTCCAGCGCATGGAAAAGGTGTTGGAAATTAGATAACCGTTATCATCCACTTCGGGGGTAATGATCTGGGCCGCCGGCGGCGGAGTGGTATCCCGGATAAAAGAAATCCGGACTGGATCGGACCATTCTCCGTTATAGTTCTGGGCGATAATGGCAAAATACCAGATACCGTCTTCGGCGGCAACTTGTTCCAGCGCGGACATGGGGGTACTGCTCATAATTTGATGGGGCGGTTCATCATCGGGATCCCTGGTCCAGGACCAGGCATAGCCACGAACGCTGGCCCGGGGAGGATCCCAGCCAATCACGGCGGAATCATTTCTGTTCCGCCGTCCGGGAATAAAATTTCGGGCCAGAAGCCGGGGCTGGGCAATGGAAGTATCGGGGACCAGAGAATAGATACGGTTTTGATTCTGGGCGAAACTTTGCCAGAATACTACCAGGCTGTCGCCGGAGATAAGGGGCCTTCCAAAGTATGCTTCCCCTCCGATGCCGCGGGAAAGATCAACCCCGCGCTCCCAGCCCCACTCTGCCAGGGAAGAAATCATGATCCGGTTGGCGCCCCGGCTGTTGTCAAACCAGATCACCATGGTCCTTCCCTTCTGTTCAAAGGCTATGGGGTTGTTGCAGAAGGCATCGTCAAAGTTGATCTTTTCCGGAGTCTCGGCAACGGAACCGTTACTGTTCAGGAAGGCCCCATAAATCTGGGGAGATGCTATCCGGTTACGCCGTTCCCAGACCACAAAGAGCCTGCCCTGTTGAACCGACAGATGGGGCCGCTGGTTATCAAACTGATCCGGATGGGCATCCTGATTGGGGGTATTCAAAAAATTGGTAATCCGGACCGAGTTGGACCAGGTTCTGCCATTATCAGTAGAATATTTTGCATAAAGTTGAAATGATATGGCCGTTTCGGTAACCTGAGACTGGTAGACCACATATTCCCGGTCATTCAAGCTGATGTGGGCAGGAAGAAAATTGATGATCCGCCCCTGCTCAGTTATAAAGGGCTGAAAGGAAGACCAGACGGTTCCGTTATCGGACCGGGAGTAGTAAAGGTTTAAGCTTTCCCTCCTGGTACCCCGGGTAATAAAAAGAAGATACCCTCCGTCGGAGCGGGCAAAGATACGGGGGGCTACGGAACTTTCCGAACCCATCTCCAGCATACGGCTGGTAAAGCTCGCTCCCAAATCGGAAGACATGAGTATTTCCGTTTCTTCCGCCGATGCCGCCGCCGCAATCAGGATCATTCCCCAGGCATTCACCGTAATACTAAGGATCGCCGGTTCCGCCGGGCCTGAGTAGAAATATTCCGCCACCTGGGGGCGGTTAATCCAACTGCCCCTGCCCTGCCTTACCGCCAGGTTTACGCTGATCCGGCCTCCGGTTCCGTCAGCATTGGGGGTTGTTTCCTGCCAGGCTATGGCAGAAACATTTCCCTGATAGGAAGAGACCGGAAAACTGCCGCTTCGGGAAGAAAAAAGCCGGGGGTCTTCCCAGTATATTTCCTGGGCAAATAACCCTGAGGCAAGAAGGACAAGAAAACCTGGAAGAAAAAGGTTATGTCTCATGACAACTGCCGATCTACCCGCGTTTGAAGCGTTTGCACTTTATCAACATATCTGTAATTAGGATTCCGGGCATAGATTTGCTGGAGCTGCTGCTGTGCCTGGATCGGGTTCCCCTGGGTTAACGCCTGGGAAGCCTGCTGAAAGAGCCGTTCCGCTTCAGGATCGAGTACCGTAGTTTTTATTGCAATAACTCTGGCTGCTTGGGTATAGAGGTCCCTTGCATTCCGGTTATTACGATCGAGCCGCTGGGCTTCGAGCAAATCGGGCTGTATCGCCTTTATTGCATCCACATTTCCGGAAGCAATGATAGGCCTGCAACGGGCTACAATTGCCGCCGCCGCCGCTATTCCTTCAGGGGTGGGATCCGGGGGCCTGATCCCGGCATCAATTTCCGCCGTCCGAATAATGGGCGGCCAGTTGCGTTCATTTTTAAAAATGTCTGCCAGATTATAAAGTTCATTTAAAGCCTCGATTCGATTGTTGCCGGATTTTGTCCGTGCAATTGCAGAGTCAATTCTTGTACCAAGCGTTTTGTCAAAATCGGGCTCCATCTGTTGATCGATCCGTAAACTCAATATCCCCGCTTCTTGGTTCATGGGAAAGACCAGCTTGACTTTTACAATATCCTGCCTGGCGGATTCTAACTTCTGATTGCCCTCTCTTTCTGTCCGGGAAGAAGCAAGGAGTATTATTCCTTCTTCAAATTTTCTTCTGGCGTCGCTTAACAGTTGGCTCATTTCCGCATAGAGAGGGGCCGTGGGTGATATGGTTCTGCTAGAAATGGCTGCATTTTGGATCATCCTATCCCAATACTCAACATTGCCATTTGCTTCTGTATGGGTTCGAATCCATCTGGATTTAGCCTGGGCAATACGTCGTGTGGCCTGTTCCAAATCGCCGTTAAAAAAATCTTCCTGAATCTGGACCAATAATTCCTCTACATCGCGCTCCACCTGTAAATTAAGTGCGGCCATGATGGTGCCGCTCAAATTGAAGACGGTGTTCCTCCGTTTGTCCCAGGTAGGGTCATCGTCTTCCAATTCCAAAGATTTGTAGTACTCATCTCCGGCCTTTTCTACCCTAGTCAGGGCGGTTTCAAAGTCACTCCGGGCCAGCAGCTGCCGTGCTTCATCAAGAAGGCGGTCCCCCTCGCGGCGGAGGTTTTCCGCATCTGCGGATTGTGTCCGGGCCGCAGCCATCATGGTTTGCCCCCGGGAACGGGTGTTTTCCAGCCGGCGCTGCAGGGCTTCTGCCTCTCCCCTAAGGGAACTTATGCTTCCGGCCAGGGCAGAGGGTTCTGCATCATACTGGGCAATAAGAGACTGCAGGGCTTGGCGGTCCGTTTCTATGGCGGCATCCATCCGGGCCAGCAGATCCGCTGTCCGGGTGGGATACTTTGCAAGGTAACCATCATCCCGATGAGTTCCCTGGAAAAGAATCTCGCCCTGCCGGAATTCTCCTTCTCTGGCGATAACACGGTTTTCCAAAGAACCATTGGCAATGATATAACGGCGGGTGGTAGAAGCTGTTTCCCGGATTGTAATGGCATTGAGCAGGTCGAAAACGGCAGAATTCACTCCATCGATATAGCCCAGGGATCCCGAATTGGGGAACTGGTTTTCCAAATTCCGGTAACCCTCGGTTTCCCGCCCTATGGCGGCAACCAGGGTGTCGACATCCTGGCGGATCTGCCGAAAGGAATTGACGGAATTCTGTTCCTGCCGGATCAGTTCATCGGAATTGCCTCCATCCCGCCAGATCTGCACCGTATCTTCATCCTGGATCACGGCAAAACGGCTTCCCAACTGTCCCAGGGTGCGCCAATAGCCGGAAGTGTCCCCAAGGGAATAAAATTTGATGAAATTTCCCGCTTCGCTGTTGAGTATATCCTGGCCAAACAGGGTTGTTTTGGGGGCCATCGCATCATACCGGCCCCAGCGCTCTTCCAGATCCGCTGGGAATGTGGCATAGGCATTCAAAACATCAGCCCGGACGCCGATTCTGCCATATTCCCGTTGGGCAGCATCGTTCACTGCTGCGATATAGGCGGTCCGGGACTTGGTGTCCAGCAAATCCCTGGCCTTGGGTACTGCCCTGTTCCAGACCGTATCAAAGACCCCCAGCATACCCGGTAAATCACCCCGGCCTTCCATAAGCCGGACCGCAAAGGCCAGAAAATTCCGGTCCCTATCCTCGGGATAGTTATTCCGCAGCTGGGCCAGATCATCCCGAAAAACCGCATTGGTGCCGGCAAAGACATTCCGCAGGGCAGTAACACGGTCCATTTCCGCCGCCACCCGTTCATACGCATTCTGGTAGACGGCAAGGTTCTGCGGGTCAACGCCCTGGCTGGATAGGGCTTCCAGGGCATTAACAGCCTCTACCAGACCGTTAACGGTGGAGGTTACGGCGGGGATATTGTTGTCGATAGTGGAAATCGACTGGCTGGCCCGGTTTTTCATCCCCTGGTTATAGTCCCGGTAAAAGAATTCTTCCTGGTATATGGTGAATCCTTCCGCATAGGTCCGGAGGGCTTCGGTATATTCTCCCCGGTCAACCAACTCCTTTCCCTGGGCCAGAATACGATCCAAATGCCGCATATTTGCCCTAAACAGAGCTACTTCCCTAGTCTGCCTGATAAATTCCTGGGTTTCACTGCTGCGTTCGGGATCCAGGTCAAGAAGACGGTTTGTCAGGGCCACTACCGTAATGTCGTTGGGCTCCGGCTTCTCCAGTTCAACCAGAACCTCCTTGACCACTTCGTTATATATTTCATAGACGAAGAGGATATGGTGTATTCTCTGCTGAGCTTCATCAAATTGTTTTGGGTTATTCTGGGCAAAGGGGACAAGGATGCTCATTGCTTCTTTGTAGCGCTTTTGCTCAATAAGTTCGTCCGCCCTGGACAAAACTCCTTCCTGCTGCCCCCTGCCGTATAATGCCGGGACGGCGCAAAAAAGAGTTACAAATAATACTGTCCGGCGGAGCAAATACCCCGCTCCACGCCGGGGGGTCCGCCTTTCTGGACGGTGTGGCCACATCAATCAGTACCTGTATTATCTATCGGCTGTCCAATTATAACACTATACAACAGAGTATGATAGATAATATGATAAGAAGTAATCGGCTTTCCGATATATTAATAGGGATGTGTAAACTAGAACGCGGACTTTGGCTGTTTTTCCTCATTTTAGCCGCCGGTTCCCTGGGGGCCCTGGATTTTAATTCTGATGCCTATGGTAACCTTTCAGACTTCTACCGAATAGATGACAATGCGGGGTTGACCGCCTTTCCGGTACTCCGGATTCCCATGGGGGGTATGGCAGAGGGCATGGGAACGGCCTTTGCCGCCCTGGCAGAAGACCTGACCTTTATTGAATGGAATCCCGCTGGTTCTTCCAGGCTGGAATTTACCGAAGTGGGGTTTTTCCACAACAACTGGATCGCTGATACCAAGCTGGAAAGCATCGTTTTTGCCTCCCGGATTGAACACTTGGGGTACGCCGCGGGGATCAAATGGCTCTATCTTCCCTTTTCAGAATATAATATGTACGGGAACCGCGTTTCAAAAGGTTACTATTCTGAAGGGGTGGTAACCCTTAATGTTTCCTATAATTTCCTGGCGGGGTACTATTTTTCGGGTATTTCCGTGGGGGCAAACCTTAAGGGCGCCTTCCGCTTTATGCCGGATTATTCCAGCGCCGATGACCGGGGCAATAACGAAGGATCAGTCCTCCGCAGTTCGGGCCGTTCCCAGTCGGCGATCATGGCCATGATGGACCTGGGCGCCCTGGTCCAATTTAACGTTTTTAAGAAGTACAATGCCCGGGAAAAAAATACCTCCGCTGCCCTGGTGATCCGCAACCTGGGACCCAAGGCCAAGGGCGAACCCCTGCCCACTTCACTCACCGCCGCCCTGGCCTACAAACCAGTCCGCCCCGTAACGGTGGCCTTTGATTATACCCTGCCCGTCAATATGCAGCAGTTTGACTTGTCGGAAAAACCTTCCTGGGCGGCGGGGTTTAACGTGGATATAACCGAATTTCTTTCCATGCGGGCCGGCCTTCTTGGCCGCTACGGCGGCTACCGGGTAACCATAGGAAGCGCCGTGGATTTGGGAAAAATCGCCCTGGAAATGAACTACTCTCTGGACCTTCTTACCCAGTTTACTCCCTTGAACCGGATAAGCCTGGGAGCAAGGATCAATCTAGGCGATCAGGGCAGGCAGGAATTATCCAGCCGGGTGGACACCCTGTACCTTACCGGCCTCGATGCTTACAATCAGGGCAATATGTTGCAAGCGCGGACCAACTGGGAAGAGGCACTCCGCCTTAACCCAAGGTTTGATCCGGCCAAGGAAGCGTTGTCCCTTATCCAAAATTCATCTTCCTTGGATGATCGCATCATGCAGATGCAAAGCTTGGATGACTACAAGTGGTAACCCGGTTATTTTTTATATCCAAATACCCGGTGATTGATGTGGGGAAGAAATGAATGCTTCCGTTCCAGAGCGGTAAGCCATTCGGTGCTGATATGGCCGGAGCCTAAGGATTCATAAATAGTGGTAAAATTCCTGAGCGCCCCCTCCAGTTCCTGTTCCGCATATTCCCTGCTCACCCTGCCCTGATACTGGGGGTTTAACGCCTTGGACCAGTCCGTACTTTGAGCAAAGAGCAGTTCCCGGGCCGCTTGGTTCAGGGCTCGTTCCTTTAGCCCCGTGTCGCCGGAAAAACGTTCGGTAATTTCCGCCATGCGATCTATGGAACGAAAAAGATGACGGTAAATCCAGTCATTGGAAGAGTCCAGAAGAAGCTCCGCATATCCATTAAAAAGGGATGAGGAAAATCCCGGTTCCATTATCTGAAAGGGCCCGGAAAAATCCGCCAGGTAATCTGCCGGGGTACAAAGCTGCAAACCGGTATTTTCCGCCTGACTTGAGGACAGCGAAGGCGAAGGGCGGGCGATTTCCTTTATCAAGGTTTCCAAAAAAATCGATCCTTCATGCCAAAAACGGAGAAGCGCATCAGCATCAAAGGTCCAAATGCCTATGGGATTATCCAGGTGCTGTCCTGCCGCTTCCAGCCGGGAGGTCCGGGCATCAAGAAAGGTCTTTGCCGCATCTTTTGCAGCTTCCGCCGCTGCCTGGGGATTGTAATACTGGAGTTTTTCTTTACAGGGGCCGGCCCAATAACGATAGCCGGTAGAACAGCGGTGATTTTCGGAACCTATGAATTGTTTTAGCTGTTTTACAGAAAATTCAAATCCCGCATCCAAAAAAGAACGGTATACATCCGCCCTGGCGCATAAGAGCTGTTCCAAATCCCGCCGAGCATTGTTATCCTGGCCAAATACGACAAGGCCCGAAGAGGTTTTTATCGGATAAAAAAATCCTGCCTCCGCCGGAGGGGTTCCCAAAATCAGGGCATGGGCATCGGTAATTGTATAGCTAAAGCCATATTCACGGAGGTACGATCCAAGTTCCTCCGTCCAGCCCAGTTCAGGAAGCCAAAAACCGGCGGGAATTTTTCCAAAACTTTTCCGGTGATGAATAAGGGATGTTTCTATCTGCGCCCGGATTATCTCTCCCATGGAATCATAAAACGGAAGGTACGCATTGGTGGCAGCAGTTAAAAGCAATTCAAGCCGGCCTCGTTTTTGAAAACCTTCAAAGACCCCCAAAATATCCATGCCGTATTGTTCTCGCAGCGCAGTTTTTCGCCGGCAATCCTGGCTGTGGTACTGTTCCGCCAAGGCCTTCATTTCCGGGTTTAAAGCCCAGCGTTTTATTTCCTTTCCGCCGAAATCTATCCGTTTATCAAGCCATATCAGGTAACGCTCCAGAAGATGTTGATCCTGCAACAGTCCGTACAGGGAGGGGGAAAGAACCATGCCGAAACGAAAGGGGATACCTTCCGTTTCTATGCGGGCAAACAATTCCAGCAGGGGAAGCCATGTTTCCGACAGAGTTTCGAAAAAATCCCGCTCTTCTTCGGAAAACTCTCCCTTTTCAGGGGAAACAAAAGGATGATGCCCAACGATGATGATGGAAAAAGTTTGCTGCATATTCATAAACGGCTGCGGGGAATTTTCTCTGCATCGCGGAGTACCGAAAAATCTGCGGCACCAGAAAGCCGGATCAGAGGACGAGTCAAATACTCATCATTTTCGGGATTGTTTAAAAACCGGGGAAGTGAAAAGATCCGGGATACAATCAGGGAAGTTTCAATGCCCTGCACCCAGAGAGCGATACGAAAAATACCGCCATTGGGGAATCCCAAATACCGGGAATTATCCTCCTTTTTTACTGGTACGGTAAAGGATTCGACAAAGGTGTTTTCAGAACATTTTCGCACATATGCTTTAAGGGCATAACCTTCAAAGCGGGGATCCCTTTCAAAGTGTTCCCTGACCTGGGCCTTGATCTCCCAAAAAACAAAAACCCACTGGGGATCCCGGGGCAGTATTTCCAAGTAAGTAATATGGTATTGCCTGGGAAGTTCCGCCGTGGCCAGGCTGGATTTTTCGTCCAGAAATTCCAAGACATTGTCATTGTCATTGTCATTGTCGTTGTCAATTCTACTTTCCAGCAGTTCCCGAATAATAAAGGTCCGGTCAAGATCGGGAGGTATATCGATACCTGCACGATCCGCCAGCTTTATCAAATCCCGGGTGGTTAAACTGTTCAGGTATATTTTGTATTCCGCAATTTTCCGATAAAGCATGATCGCTTAATCATGAAAAAACGGTTTTTTCTTGTCAATAGCGACGTCCATGTCGATCCGGTTTACATGGTAAACCGGTAAATGGCTCTGCGGCGGCATCCGTGCCGCCGTTTGCGACGTCCATGTCGATCCGGTTTACATGGTAAATCGGCAAACGGCTCTGCGGCGGCATTTTACTCCAATCTGCGGACGGAACGGAAAAGATCGTCCCGGCTTAGTTCTGCCCAGAGGGGTCGCCCGTGAGGGCAGCGGGGAAGTTGTCCCGTTTCATCGGCTATAGCCAGAACAGCTTCCGCCAGAACCAGTGCCGCACCGTCATCCAGACAGCCGCCGTCTTTGATCGCCCCTTGGCAGGCGCAGGCTGCAGCCCAGCGTTCGGCCAGGTCTTTACCCGCCTTTTGCAGCGAAAGAATTTCTTCTACCGGGTCACCGCCCTTCCAGTCCGCAGGAAGAGCTTCTATGCGCCATGCGCCGCCGCCTTCGGTTTCCAGCGTTATGCCAAGCCGGGCGAGGGCTTCTTTTTTTGTTTTAAGAAAAATATCATCATCATCACTGGCGGTGTTAAAAGGAACCGGAACCAAAAGTTCCTGGGCGGTAACGGGACCGGATAAAAAACGATCATAAAGGATGCGTTCATGGGCGGCGTGTTGATCAATCAGATAGAGTTTGTCTCCCCGCTCAACGATGATAAACAGATTAAAGGCCCGGCCAATCAGCCGAACCCGGGGACCCGCAATTCCGTCCCGCATTTCCGTCATGCCGTAGGACGGTTCCGGTTCCGCCGCTGAAGCTCCATCCGTTTTTTTATCACTTCCGCCCCTTAGCGGCAGCGGGGCAAAATCATCCCGCCTTTCCAACAACGCTTCCATGGCCAAAGATTTCGCAGCGCCCCTTGATCCAAAAAGCAAGGGGTTACGTGAAGCATCATACGCGGCATTTTGAAATGTGCCGTGTGTTGTATTGTGTGCGTAACTGCGGAGGGCGGCTGAAATGGCATGATGGATCGCTCCGGCATCGGCAAAGCGGACTTCCCGTTTTGCGGGGTGGATGTTAAAGTCCGCCAGGGCGGGATCCACCTCTACAAAGACCGCTCCCACCGGATGGTTGTCGTTGGGAAAAAAACCCGTCAGGCCGAATTCCAGGGCCTGCATCAGCCCAAAGTCCTGTACCCGCCGCCGATTGACAAAGATGTACTGCTGTTTCCGGTCCCGTCGGGACAGCTCCGGTCCGCCGAAGATCACGGTGATCGCAAAACCGCTGCCCGCTGTTTCTATCGCGTGAAGAAAGGATCGTTCATTTGCATTAAGGATCACTTCACCAAAACGTTTTTTCAGATCGCCTGCGCAGGGCAAAAACTGGAGTTTCAGCGATTGATTTTGAACAAAACGGAAGGAAACTCCGGGAAAAGCTATGGCTTTTTCAATAAAAACCTGACGGCACAGGGCCGCTTCTCCCGTTTCCCTTTTTAAAAAACGTTTCCGGGCGGGGATCGCATCAAAAAGGCCGAAGGCCCGGACGCTGGTACCCCGGGTCCGGCGGCACTGGGCAAGCTTTGCATTTTCTGTTTTTCCAGCGGCGCTGCCCTGCGTTTCCAGCAGCCATGCTTCCCGGCCGTCGACACTGGAAATAATCTCCAGCCGGGCGAGTGACGCCGACGCCGACGCCAGTGCCTCGCCGCGAAAGCCCAGCGTAGTAATCCGGGAAAGATCGTCCAGGGTTTGTATTTTACTCGTGGCGTGGGTTTTAACGCAGAGGGCAAGATCATCCCGTTTCATCCCCATACCATTGTCGATCACTTCGACTCTGTTTATGCCGCCGCCCTCAATAGAAACTTCTATGGTCGATGCGCCGGAATCCAGGGCATTATCGACGAGTTCCCGAACCAGCGCCGCAGGCCGGTCGATCACTTCGCCGGCGGCGATTTTTTTTGCTTCCCCCGGGCTTAGGATCCGAATCATTATTAACCGCCGAAAAGATCCAACTCGGGATTATCCTGACCCTTGACGTCCGGCGCATTCAGGAGTATTTCTATCCGGCTTTCGATTTTTTCCAGATCCTTTTCCAGGGACCGGGCCAGTTTGATTCCTTCTTCAAAAGCCTTAATGGCGTCTTCTAAAGGAACATCGGTCTTGCATATTGTTTCGCCGAGACTTTCCAGTTTTTCCAGCCGTTCTTCAAAATTTTTCATGACATCGCCGCCTTTATTCAAGTTATTGATACGCTGCCGTACTTTCTTCGGTTACGGCCCGGACCAATCCCTCCCGGGGCCGGATGGTAAGTTTATCCCCAGGCTTTGCCTCTATTCCCCGCCGGAGTATTTTTCCGGTTGTTTCGTTCAACACCACCGAAAAACCCCGATCCAGCACTGCCAGGGGGCTTCCCGCTTCCAGGCTCGTAGCAGCCAGTTCCAGCCGCCGCCGCCATCCTCTTAATTTTTCCTGTAAAGAATGGACAAGACTTTCCTTGGCATCGTCAAAACGAAGAAGAGCAGGCTGGAGAATAGCTCTGAAACGCCGTTCCAGATCGTCGATGCTGAAGGGCCGGATAAGCAGCCGGGCCCGGTCAATTCTGGACTTTACAGCTCCTTCCATATCTTCCTGGAGGGAAATGATTTTTTCCAGCGCCTCGCTCCGGCTGGAGCTGACCAATTCCGCCGCCGCGGACGGGGTGGGCGCCCGAAGATCTGCCGCCAAATCGCAGAGGGCATTGTCTATCTCGTGGCCCACAGCACTGATTACAGGAATTTCCGAATCCGCCACAGAGCGGACCACCACTTCTTCAGAAAAGGGAAGCAGGTCCTCCAGGGAGCCTCCTCCCCGGCCTACGATGAGTACATCGGCAAGCCTCCATTGGTTTGCCTGTTCAATGCGGCGGGCAATTTCCGCCGCCGCCCCCTCGCCCTGAACCAAGGCAGGAAGGATGATCACCCGGACACCGGCGGCTCTGCGCCGGAGAATATTAAGAATGTCCTGCACCGCCGCTCCGGTAGGAGAACTGACCACGCCCACCGTCCCGGGAAACCGGGGAATAGGTTTTTTTTGATCCTCATCAAAAAGCCCTTCCGCCGCCAGAGCCCGCTTGCGTTTTTCCAGCATTGCCAGAATATCCCCCACCCCGGCCAGTTCCATGTCTTCGCAGACAAGCTGGTAGTTTCCTCGCTGGGGATAAACCGAAATTCGTCCCCGGACCCGCAGGAGCATGCCGTCTCTGGGCTCAAAGTCCAGAAAGGACAGCCGGTTTTTAAACATCACCGCATCGATTTTGGCTCCCGGATCTTTAAGGGAAAAATACAAATGTCCCGAACTAGAAGGCCGGAAGTTAGAAAGCTCCCCCTCTACCACAAGCTGGGGAAAAGCGCTTTCCAAATTTTGCCTGATAAGTCCGGTTAGTTCAGAAACCGTGATTTTTTGCTGCACTGAAAGAGCATACCATGGGAAGGGCCGGAGTGACAAACTATTTTTTTGCCATCTTTTGATTTTGTTTTGCCGTAATGTTAATATGACAGTCGTCACATAATAATTGGCAATTTTCTATTGTTGTTTCGCCTCCATCGTTATATGCTTTTCTGTGATGGGCTTCCATTTGTTTTATATCGAAAACTTTACCGCATCTGCCGCATTTTTTGTTTTGCTTTTTATAAACCTGATTTTGCTGCTTCTCGGAAAATACTCTTTCCCATATTAAAGTTCGATCACCGCTTAAAACATACTCATAAAAACCGCTTTTATTAAGCCCATCGGGATCGTCTGCGTATATGTCAAATAATCGTTCCAATTCTTTTTCCATTTTTTCTTTATCATGTTTTTTACTGCCGTATTTATTGAATAAAATTCCCCATTCAAGTCCTTTCATTTCTTTGCGATATTTTGGGAATGTCTTTTTTACCCAATTTATAACTTTTTCAAAATATTTCCATAACTCCTCTGCATTTTTGTCGTCTCCATGTAATGCCATATATTTTTTTATTTCAGGGTGTTTTTCAGGATCGGAATTTATTATCCATTTTAAGGTTAATTCCAATAATGCCTGTCTGTTTGCGTCATCGCCGCTTGTAGACAATAATGTATTCTTATCCATATTGTCATAGAATGACGTATTTATTGCAGGATTATTGCGTCTTTTTGAAAAATATAGTTTTGCATCTGATAGCCAAGTGCCAGTATAATTGGCATTTAACAATTCCTGATTGGTCATTTGTTTTCCGGCAATATTAATTGTATGAAACCAATCTAATTTTTCATCGTCTGTGCCGCTGCAAATAAAAACCTGTAATTTGTAATTTAATATTTCCTCTTTTATTTCTTTTGATAGATTTTCAAAAGTCTGATTGTTTTTATTGTTAAAATTAATGGCTATGGGGTTTCCATTGGCGTCATCGTTGGTTATAAATTGACAAATAGAAATAATGCGTTGTTGACCATCTATTGCTTCATAGGTCTTATCGGGGTTGATTGCCCAATAAATGCTGTTTAAGGGCAAGCCGTTATATACAGTTTGCATAACACGATCACGATCATGAGGCTCATAAACAAAAGCTCTTTGGAAGGCAGGGCGGACGTTTAATTTGCCGCCATAAGCTACTACGCCTTTTTCACCATCATCTTTATATTTTTTTACCAAATCCTTTATTGTGATTATCGGGGTATCTGTTTTCATTGCCATATTATTTCTTTTTCCTCTTTCTTTTTATAATAATTCTCATATATGGAATAACTGCTTTTCCTTCCAAATCATAATAACCTAAAACCGGATGGTCTTCCTTAATTACACCTTTTCCTCCTGATTGGTAATAATCATCAACGAATTTTTGACTTAAACCTTTTTTTGCAAGTTCTCTATATAGGTTTCCTTGTCCTTGTCCAACAATTTCAAATTGTTCAGGATTGTATTTATCTATAAAAGTAATTGGTACGCCCATTGCCTTATTATAATCCATTGGTATATTTAAATATGTATCGACATTAATTGCATTATAATTATCATATACTTGATACATATTTTCAAAGCCGCGAAAATTTTTCCCCGTGTCCAGCATTTCATTGCGTTTTGCATGCTTGATATTTGTAAACCAGCATGAATTTGAATTTCTAACATATTTTTTCCCATTAACCATTTTATGATATTTTTCCCAATTATCAGGTACTTCAAAATACATTCCCACATTAAAATTTGTTACGCCCGTCCACATTTTATTGTTTTTGATAAGTGTAAATATTTCTTTATAGGTAATAGCGTTTGTATTTCCGATTATTACAAATTTTTTTTTATATTTATATAACCGTGCAACATATTCACGAAAGAATGAAAATGGAGGATTTGTTATTACAATGTCAGATTGTTTTAACAATTCAATACATTCTTCTGAACGAAAATCGCCGTCTCCTTTTAGTTGTTCTTCCATCACATCTTCAATGCAGATAACGTTTTTTCCTGTATTGTTTTTATCGAGTATATATTTGGCTGATTTTTTGTCTTTCTCATAATGGGTGGCGATAATTTTTTTTATGCCGAATGCCTGAAAATTATCCGCCAGGTATTTGATAAAGTTTGATTTTGGAGTTCCTAATCCTATGCCGTTATGGTCATCGCAGTTACAATATATTGTTTTACCCTTAAAATATTTTGCGTAATGAATAAGTTCATTTTTTATATCTTCATATCCCGTGTAAAATTCATCATTTTTATTTTTATTTGCCGCCTTTAAATTTGCATTTTTTGCCATTAATTGCCTAAAAGCCTTTCTTTTTTATCCCAACAGAAAATTTATTGTAAAAATTGTCCGAGTCATTGATATAATACCGGAAAAAAATGCTTATCGAATCTTCTTGATCGCCAAACAGTATATCAAGCTCTGCAAAGGGGAAAAAATATTTTTCTCCCATATCATTTTTGGTGGTAAAATAGCCCCGGGTCATGCCGCCGCCAAGGCCAAAGCCGATAAAACCGGAATAGTAAATTTCCATGAAACTGCCGAAATAAAAACCGTAGGTTATTCCGATATCCTCAAAAACAGGGTATGCCATGCCCAGAAAACCGCCGCCTTCCCCTGTAATGCCTATTGAAAAGCTACCGATACTTGTGAGCAAGCCAAGGTGAAGGCCAAGTCTGGGAATTAGTGAACTTGGTCCGTAATCCAAAAGTCCAATGCCAACAGAAAAACCAGCATAAGGTTCCAAGTCAAAGCCCTTGGCAGTTTTTGGCGTTTCAACGGAGACGGTTTCATTATTTGGGGGCGGCTCAGTAACTGTTTGTATGATCCAGCTATTATCGCTGAAAATGTAGGTTCCTGCCCTGCATCCATTTCTGGAGTAAAACCCGGCAAATCCCATGTCGAATGAATTCTCATGGATCATTACATTTGTGCCAATAGTTATTTTGGTAATATTATTCTCCGAAAATGCGCCGTTTCCAATAAGAATTACGCTGTTGGGAATTGTTACACCGGTAAACCCTTTTTTATAGAACGCTCTTTCCCCAATCGCGACAATAGTCATCCTTCTTATTTGTTTTGGAATGCGGATTTCTGCTTTTTCTCCATTGTATCCGGTAATCCGCGCTACAAAATTATCGCCCACAGTTTCCACTACAAAATCATTTTCATTGTCATATTGCTGAGATGAATTTAATTGCGCCTCTGCATTCATCGTAAATGCTGCAATTAAAAAGAAAACCAGGGGGGTTCTAAGACCAACAGAGTTTTTGAAAAAATTCGCCATGTAAAATATTTTTTTAGCATTCATTGGCTGTTCAATATTATATGAATAATCTTTTTTGCGTCAATACATTCAAATTATTATGGTTTATACTTTATTCCATGAATAATGCATCCCGGTACTCCCGTTTTGCCCCCTTTATCCGTGAATACATTTACCGGGAAAAATGGGATGCCCTGCACGGTATTCAGGAAGAAGCGGCGGATGCCGTCTTTAATGGGCGGGATCACCTCCTTATTGCCGCAGGAACTGCTTCGGGCAAAACCGAGGCGGCTTTTTTTCCGGTCCTTTCGGTACTGAACACTTTGTTCCGTACCGGCGGGAAGCCGCTGGTCCTGTACATCAGCCCCCTAAAAGCATTGATCAATGATCAGGCCCGGCGGCTGGAACGGATCCTCCGGACAGGAAGGGATTCGGGGGAGCCGGTAATACCGGTTTGGCGCCGGCACGGAGATGTAAACGAAAGTCAAAAAGAACGGTTTCTCGAAGATCCCTCGGGGATTCTGCTTATCACCCCCGAATCCCTGGAATCCCTCCTCCTCCGCCGGTCCCGGGAACTGGGCCGGATATTTTACTCACTCCTTTTTGTGGTGATCGATGAGGTCCATGTTTTTATGGGAAGCGACCGGGGTTCCCAGCTTATCTGTCAGCTTGCCCGCATCGAAGAAGCAAAAGCGGATTATGGCAAACAGCGTAACTCTAAAAAAAAATCCGCCGGCTGCAATGCGGTTACTTTTAGGCGCATCGGCCTTTCGGCAACCCTGGGAGATTATGCCGGCGCCCAGCGGTGGCTTTCCCAGGGCAGTAATCTCTTTACCGTCCTTGTTGAGGGAGAGAGCAAAAGTTCCGGTAAGCAGCTCAGCCTGGCCCTGGATTATGCGGCCTCGGGAACGGGCGAAGCATTTTACCGTTCCCTCTACGATCAGGCAAGAAACAAGCGGGCTATCATTTTTACCAACAGCAGACTGGAAGCGGAAGAATGCGCCGCTTCTCTTAACGCCTTGGCCAGGGGAAACTGCGAAGCGGCGGTTTTCCGGGTTCATCATGGCAGCGTTTCCGCCCTGTTTCGGGACGAAGCGGAGGAGAAGCTAAAATCCGGCGAAGGTCCCCAGGTCATCTGCGCCACCGCCACCCTGGAACTGGGAATCGACATCGGAGACCTGGACCGGATTATCCAGCTGGGACCGCCCTGGTCGGTTTCTGCTTTTGTACAACGCGTGGGCCGTTCGGGGCGGAGAAGCGGCAGGGCAGAAATGTACTTTGGAATAACCGGTAAAACGGTGCGGAAAGCGGCGGCCCTTTCTATCGAAGATTTGACATCCCTCCCCTGGGAACTGCTGCGAACCATGGCGGTGATCCAACTCTACCTGGAAGAAAAATGGATTGAACCGCCGAAAGAAAAACCTCTCCCCTACAGCCTCCTGATTCACCAATGCCTGGGGATCCTTGCTTCCCTGGGCGAACACAATCCGGAAGCTCTGATCCGGCACATCCTTTCCCTCCCTCCTTTTAAACATATTACCCCCGAAGATTTCAGAACCCTCATAACATGGCTCGAAGACTGCGGCTGTATAGGTTCCACCGAGGAAGGAACGCTGATCCTGGGCCTCGAAGGAGAACGGATCGTCAATCGCCACAGTTTTTATCCGATTTTTCCCGGAGATGAAACCTTCCGGGTTGTCCTGGAGGGCCGGGAAATCGGTACAGTCAATTTTGTTCCGGATCCCCTATCGGTACTTGCGGTAGGGGGCCGGCGCTGGGTCGTAAAAAACATCGATCCCGGAAAACGGGAAATCTGGGTCGCCGAAACGGATGACGAAGGAAGTGAACGGCTTTGGCGCGGCAGGGGAGGCGGAATCCACCGGCGCATCGCCGAAACCATGCGGCGAATTCTTGCAGAAAACGGTACCCTCCCCTATCCCTACCTGAGTGTCGGCGCCCTCAAAGCCCTTGAATACGGATGCCGCGCCGCCCGCTTCCTGGGAATCACCGGACGCCCCCTGGTCTATGATGAAGAAGAAACAGGCGAAGGGCTGACTTTGTTTCTTTTTCCCTGGACCGGAAGCGCAGGAATGCGAACCATCGCCGAAGTTCTTAGAAATGATGAATTCAAAAAAATCCTCCGTATTGTATTCCTGGAAGAAGAAACAGAACTGTACTTCCGGATCATCACAAAATATAAACCGGAGGAATTCCGGGTCTCCCTTATTGTGGTCCTTAAAAGGGCGATCACTGCCTTTGCCGAATCTTCGATCAGAGGAGAAGCCCCTGATTTTATCCGCCGGAAAGACCTTCCCTACAGAGACAAGTACGATTACCTCCTACCGCCCCATCTCCTGGCAAAGCAATTTGCCGCCAATATGCTCGACCGGGAAGCGCTGGAAAACCTGCTGACTGAACTCTTTTGACCAAAAACCCGAAAAAAAAAGTGTTTTTAGCTAAAGCAGGGGCTTAAAACCGCCGATATTGTATACAACGAAAGTAAAGACGGTGCGCAGCAGGCCGAAGGGCCTCGACGTCCAGGCGCATCGTCTTTTTTTTATTTAAAAAAGGGTGAAAAATCATCAAATTTGCTGTTTATAACCCGCCAGAAAGTCCCCCATCCGTTTAAGCGCCTCTTTAAGAGTTTCCCGGTCGGGAAGGAAAACAATACGGAAATGATCCGGCTTGTCCCAGTTAAAACCTGTTCCATGGACCAAAAGAAGGTGTTTTTCCCTTAACAAATCAATAATAAACTGTTCATCGCTGGTAATACCAAACCGTTCACAGTCTATTTTTGGAAAACAATAGAGAGCTCCCTTAGGGGTGGTCACAGAGAGACCGGGGATGTGGTTCACCATCTCCACAGCAATGTCCCGTTGTTCCTTTAACCGTCCCCCGGGAAGAAGCAAATCTTTTATGCTTTGGTAGCCCCCCAGGGCGGTTTGGATGCCGAGTTGGGCGGTCATATTGGCGCAAAGCCGCATATTGGAAAGCATATTGAGCCCTTCAATGTAGCTGGCAGCACTTTTTTTGTTCCCCGAAAGACTCATCCAGCCGGAACGGAGCCCCGGCGCCCGGTACGCCTTGGAAAGACCGTCAAAACTAATGGTTAAAATTTCAGGATTAATCGTTGCCATGGGAATGTATTGTGCCCCCCCATAGGTAATACGGCCGTAAATTTCATCGGCAAAAACGATTAACGCCTTTTCTGCAGCAATGGCGGCGATCCCCTCCAAGATTTCCCGGTCATAAACCGCCCCGGTGGGGTTATTGGGATTGATAACCACCACGGCTTTGGTCCGGTCCGTTACTTTGGCCCGAATATCGGCCAGATCGGGGTTCCAGTCGGCCTCCTCATCGCAGCGGTAATGGACGGCCTTTCCCCCCGCCAGGGTTGCCGCGGCCGTCCATAGGGGATAATCAGGCATGGGAATCAGCACCTCGTCGCCGGAGTTCAGGAGCCCCTGCATGGAAATGGAAATAAGCTCACTAACCCCATTTCCGATGTAGATATCGTCGATTCCCGTATCCATGATCCCCTTGGTTTGAAGGTCCAGTACAATGGCGTTCCGGGCCGAAAAAAGACCCTGAGCATCCCCGTAGCCTTCGGCATCTTTCATGTTCAGGATGATATCGTGAATAATCGCATCCGGAGTATTAAGGCCAAAGGGAGCGGTATTGCCGATATTCAGCTTGATCAGAGAAAAACCCTCTTCTTCCAGCCGTTTGGCTTCCTGGAGGATCGGCCCCCGGATATCGTAACAGACATTATTCAATTTTTCCGATTTTACGATGGGTTTCATATTCCCGCTCCATAAAGGTAGTTTGCTGTCTTTTCCATGTAGGGCTGCAGAACCGCCGCATATACTTCGGTCTCGATGCGTTTATGCTCCCGGTTCCAGCCGTTCCGGCCAGGGAGGCTCTTTTTTACCCGTTCCTTACCTGCCTCCGCATCTTTTTTCAGTTCGGCGGACAGGCGAGGCAGGAATGCGGCCAGGGTTTCGTTCAAAAAATAAGAGGAAAGGCCCGATGGGACGGCATCCCGGCCCTCCCGGGCCAAAAGGGAAAATGATTCCGCCGCTTCTTCAAAACGGCGGGAAAGGAGCAGAGAAAAACCGTGATACCAGCGCAGCCACTCCGCTCTGCCCTTGATCCGTCCATTGATTCCGCTCTCCGGCAGCCGGGCGGCAAAAAATTCTGCCGCCCCCTGGTAATCTTTTTGGAGGATCCGGGCGGTACCAAAACTAAGCGCATTGCCGTTTACCAGGTTTTTCTTTGCCATGAAAAGTCTTTTTTCCAGTTCCGTCACAGACCGGGTGTCGGAAAGAACCAGATAGGTATTGAGCAGGAGTATCACCAGCCGGGAACTGTAGCGTCTTTTTTGAAGCACCTTGTTTTCCAGTTCCTGAATCAGGGCGGGCCAGTCTTCTTTTTCCAGCAAGGTGTAAATCCGGTAATTTAGTCCAAAATAAAGGTCTCCTGCGGCCAAGATCAAGAGGATCAGGGGTGCCAAAAACCAGCCGGATCGCCAAAAACCAAAAGCCATGTCTTTTCCCAGAATTACCAGGGGCATAACAAAGATCACCCCCAGAAAAAGGACCATCAGGACGTTAAAAAAAATGATTACCGATTTGAATTTCAATGTGAATCCTTAAGTAATTGCCTTTTTTGGCGTTATAATTCATAATAGTAAATTGGAGGGAGCTTCGTCAATTTCTTTTGACGCTATTTTTATGAAGAACTATGGCATTGACAGTATCCCCATGGGGAGTTTCTTCAGCGAACCGGTGTATCTGGATAAAAATTTCATACTGACCGCTCCGGAGGTAAACTTTTCCCAAGAACTCCTGAAAACCCTTAAAATCTGGGAATTCAAAGAAGTCCGGAGCGAAGGGGATCCCCAGGAGGATTATTCCGGCGCCGAAGAAATTGTCCAGGAAGCGGAGGGGGAAAAATCCCTTTTAAGCGATGGGGCGGAGTTACGGGAGGCGGAAAAATTCTACACCGATTTTCTTAAATATGTAGAAAACCTTTTTACCCAGATGCTTACCAAGAAAGAACTCTACTTTAGCCAAATATCGGAGCGTATAAAAGAGCTCTGTGATATTATCAGGGATAACCGCCGCCATATTCTGCGGGCCATGAAAAATGACATAGAAATCAAAAATTATCTTGCTTCCCATGCACTACGATCCACCATCATAGCAATCATCATCGGCAATTATCTTAAACTCCCCCCTTACCGTCTTATTGAACTGGGGGTGGCAGCGCTGCTTCATGAAGCCGGAATGATTCAACTTCCCACCCATACCTACTTAAGCGACCGGACACTTACTCCTCAGGAACAGAAACTGATCCTGAGCCATCCCATTTATGGTTTTAATCTGTTAAAAAACTATGATTTTCCCCTGGTGGTAAACCTGGCGGCTCTGGAACACCACGAACGGGAAAACGGTACCGGATATCCTCAAAAATTAACCGGGGACAAAATAAGCCTCTATGCAAAGATCATTGCCGTGGCCTGTTCCTACGAAGCCCTGACCAATTCCCGGCCCCACAAGGATGCTAAAGACGGGTATTCGGGGATGCTGGATCTCCTGAAAAACGAAGGCAAGCAGTACGACGATACTGTCGTCAAGGCCCTGGTTTTTTCCCTTTCGATTTATCCCATAGGCCTTTATGTACTCCTCTCCAGCGGCGGAAAAGGCCAGGTGGTGGATGTAAACCCGGAAAACCCCAAATTCCCCATAGTTCAGGTATTCGGCGAACTAAATCCCGACGGCAAAAACAAAGTTATCGAAACTTCCCAGGAAGGGGTGCATATTATCCGGCCCCTTCAAAAAGAAGAAATTGCATAAAAACACCCGATTAATTGCAAAGTGTTTCATAATAAATATTTCTAACTAAATAAGCCCGCATAAAATCATGGCAAGCTGGAGCGGTTAACAGATTCCTTGTAAATCTCCACCAGCCGTTCGGTAATGCTACCAATGGTCCAGCGCTGTGCATAAAGACGGGCGTCTTCCGCTTTATTCCGGTAAAGATCATCATTACCCAATAACTGCAGAACCCGATCTCTGAATTCAGCCCGATCGTTTTGCACCATAAAACCGCCCCGGTCCCCTTCCATTACTTGGAGGGTTCCCATAACGCCAATGGCCACCACGGGGATTCCCGACAGCATGGCTTCGATGGTTACCAGGCCCTGGGTTTCCGTTAACGATGGCATGACGAAGATATGGGACACGGCATAGACCATGGACAGATCTTCCCGTTCCAGGTAACCGGTAAAGACGCAGTTCTCCCCCACCCCGTAATTTTTGGCTTCTTCCTTATATGCGTTCTGCCAGGGGCCATTGCCGGCAATCAGCAAAGCCAGATCAGGATGCTTTGCCAGAAGTTCGGGAAAAAGCTGAATGACAAAACTTAAATTTTTTTCTTTTGCCACCCGGCCGGCAAAGAGCAGTATCCGCTTTCCCCTGATGGCCGGATATTTTTGTTCCAGTTGATACCGAAAGTTTTCGAGTTTTTCGGCGTTGTGCCGGAACAGGGCCGGATCGATCCCCGTGGGAAGCTGGCGGATTTCTTTTTTAATGTGATAGCTCCTTACCATTTCTTCGATCTGGGCGGTGGGGACGATCACCGTATCAGAACGTTCAAGAAGAAATTTTGTATACCGCCGGATAATAAAACGGAGAAAAAAATCGGGGATCAGGGGAAAATAATTCACCGCATAATCTTCCCATATCGTATGAAAGGTATAGACCGCCGGAAGGCGCCGTTTCTTTGCATAGCCAAAACCAAAATCGCCGATGATAAATTCCGTATTAACATGAATCACCTCAGGACCGAAGGCGTCCAATTCCCCTTCCATCCAGCGGCGCTTGTGGAGTTTTGCTGCCCTGTCTTCCTTGGAAAAAAACACTCCATGGGAAGGAACCCGAAGAACCTTTAGTTTTTCCCTGGCCGGGTCTTTTTGCGCTCCGGTTACCGGCGTAATCATGTCCGTCATGGAATCAACAGGATATTGGGAACAGACGATCATCACATCATGGCCTGCCCTGACCAGCGCCAGGGAAAAGGTATCCACCGAAACGGTAACGCCGTTTACCCGGGGCCAATATGCATCGGAAAACATAACTATTTTCATGCGCCTTGAGTATAAAGCGCTGGAATAAAATCATCAATCCTGATACAGTTTCTTTATTATGGTGCGCATCGGCATTGTTTTTCTGGCAGCCTTTCTCGCCCTCATGACCGGCATTGGCATTTGGGGAATGAAAAAGACAAAAAACCTGGGGGATTTTTTTCTGGGGGGCAGAACTCTGGGACCCTGGGTTTCTGCAGTTGCTTATGGAACAACCTACTTTTCCGCGGTTATCTTTATCGGCTTTGCCGGCACCCAGGGCTGGCAATTTGGCCTGAATGCATTGTGGATCGCCCTGGGCAACGGCCTGATCGGGGCAGGTCTTGCATGGATTGTACTGGCCCGCCGGACCCGGCGGATGACTCAAAACCTGAATACCATGACCATGCCCGAATTCCTTCAGGAACGTTACGGTGCCAAACAGCTAAAACCTCTGGCGGCGTCGGTGATCTTCTTTTTCCTCCTTCCCTACTCGGCCAGCGTATTTAAAGGCCTGGGGCATTTGTTTGAAGCGGTTTTTGGCATCCCCTACGATCTGGCCCTCCTTATTATGATTGCCTTTACCGGGGTCTACCTGATCCTGGGCGGTTATTTTGCCATCGCCATCACCGACTTTATCCAGGGAATCATTATGTTCGCCGGAGCGGGGGCCATGGTTCTGATCATCGCCGGCAAGGGGGGCGGCCTGTTTGAAATGCTTGGAAAAGCCGCAGAGGCTTATCACCTCCATATCCCGCCGGAAAGACAACCCGCCATTCTTACCATCGCAAGCCTAGTGTTTATGACCAGCTTTGGTACCTGGGGGCTGCCGCAGATGGCCCAGAAGTTTTATGCCATAAAAAACGAACAGGTGATTTCAAAGGCAGCGGTTGTTACCACGGCCTTTGCCTTGATGATAGGTTTTTCCGCCTATGCCACTGGAACATTCAGCCATGTATTCTTTAATAACGAAACGGTTCCCCAGGCCGAAGGAAAAATTCTCTACGACCAGATCATTCCCGCCCTGCTTACTGGTCAGCTTACGGGAAATCTGCAGTTCTTCCTGGCCTTGATACTCCTCCTGGTGCTTTCCGCATCCATGTCCACTTTGTCCAGCCTGGTGCTGGTTTCTTCTTCCGCCGTGGCCATAGATCTCTACCCCTCCAGGGTAGACACCAAAACCGGCAAGGATCGTTCCGTGGCGATGATGCGGTTTCTTTCGGCGATCTTCATTGTAATATCCTATTTTATTTCCCGGTTTCAGTTCAGCTTTATCGTATACCTGATGTCTCTTTCCTGGGGGGTTGTCTCCGGCGCCTTTGCAGCGCCCTACATACTGGGGCTTTATTCCCGCCGGGTTACCAAGGCCGGGGCGTATGCGGGGATGCTCACCGGAATAGCAGCGATGATCATCCTGTTCTTCTGGCTGGGAGCAAACCAATCGCCCCTGGCAGCATCCATTTCGATACTTCTCCCCTTTATCGTGGTGAGTATCGTTTCCGCCCTTACTGCACCGCCTGACAAGGCACTGGTGGACAAAGCCTTTGAATAACCTGACTCTGCTGGGAGACGAAGCGGTAGCGCTGGGGGCCATTCATGCAGGTCTCAGCGCAGCCTACGGATACCCCGGTACTCCCTCCACAGAAATAATGGAATTCATCCAGGATTGGAAAGAAAGATCATTTATCGCAAAATGGTGCGCCAACGAAAAGACCGCTCTGGAAGCGGCTCTGGGAACTTCCTTTGCGGGCAAGCGCTCCATAGTAACTATGAAGCATGTGGGTCTTAACGTTGCATCGGATCCTTTTATGAACAGCGCTCTTCTGGAAATCAATGGGGGACTGGTTATCGCCGTCGCCGATGATCCGGGGATGCACAGTTCCCAGGGAGAACAGGATTCCCGGTTTTACGCTTTCTTTGCCCTGATCCCCTGTCTGGAACCCCGCAGCCAGCAGGAAGCTTACGATATGTGCAGGGAAGCCTTTGATCTTTCGGAACGCTTCCATGTACCGGTGGTGATCCGCCTGGCAACCCGGCTTTCCCATGCCCGTTCCGTGGTCTGCCCAGCCCCCGGCAAATTTCAAAATTCATGTTCTAAGGCAAAGGACAAAACCCAGTGGATGCTTCTGCCTGCCCATGCCCGGCGGAACTATGCGGCTCTTATTGTCAAGCAGGAGGAAATCCGCCGCTGGTCCGCCGCCCATCCGGTGAACAAACTGGAACTGGAGGACCGGGCCTTTGCGGTGATCACCTCCGGCCTGGGGGGAAACTATTACGAAGAAAACCTGACGGACCTGGCGGCGGTCCGGAACAGGATGCCATCCCGGCTCCACATCGGGGTATATCCCCTGCCGGAAGAATCCATCCGAAAGTTGTGCGAAAAGGCAAAGGAAATCCTGGTAATCGAAGAAGGCCAGCCCCTGATCGAAGAACGCCTAAGGGGAATCCTATCCCAATCTATAAATATCCGGGGGCGGCTTGGAGAAAATAAAGACTCCGAACCAAAGATCCCCCGGACCGGAGAACTGGATCCGGACAATGTCCGGGCGGCCCTGGGACTTCCGCCCCGGACTTCGGTGCTGGAGATTCTTCCCGCGGGAGATCCCGCCGCCGTTTTTGCCGAAGGAAAAATTGGCCGCCCTCCCCAGTTATGCCAGGGCTGTCCCCACGCAGACAGTTATGAAACCCTGAACCGGGTTGTAAAAGCCCTGGACGATTCAGAAGGCCATCCCAAGGTATGCGTTAATTCGGATATCGGCTGCTATTCCCTGGGGGCAGCCCCGCCCTATTCAGCTATTGAATCCATTGTCTGCATGGGGGCCAGTGTGAGCATGGCCCGGGGGGCCGCCGATGCAGGAATCCCTTATGCTTTTGCGGTTATCGGAGATTCTACCTTTATTCATTCGGGGATCACTGCCTTAATTGATGCGGCAGAAGCAAATACCCCCATGACGCTAATCATCCTGGACAATTCCACCGTCGCCATGACAGGCTGCCAAATGACAGCCTTTCCTTCGGCCAAGCTCAAAAACCTGATCCTAGGTACGGGACTTGATCCGGCCCATTATCTGGAACTGGAAGCAAAAAAACAACTTATCGAAGAAAATGCCGCAAAGTTGCAGCAGGAAGCGGAATACCGGGGCCTTTCGGTGGCTGTTTTTAAACGGGAATGCCTGGAAGCAGCCAGGAAACGCCTTAAATCGGAGAAAACACAGTGAAATGCGACTGCATCCTGGCGGGCGTAGGCGGCCAGGGAGTGCTGTCCATCTCCGCCATTATTGCCCAATCGGCAGGCAAGGCGGGGTTTTCAGTACGGCAAAGCGAGGTCCACGGCATGGCCCAGCGGGGAGGCGCCGTACTGGCCCACCTGCGGCTGGCAGAAACGGAAATAGCGGGAGATCTGGTTCCCCGGGGCGGAGCGGATCTTATTATTGCCACCGAACCCCTGGAAAGCCTCCGTTATCTTTCATGGCTTTCGCCAAAAGGAATGTTGGTTAGTTCGGCGGAAAATTTTATCAATATTCCCAACTATCCCGAAACGACGGAAATAGAAAAGGCTGTTAAAAGCCTTCCAAAGTCCATATTGATTAACGCGACGGAACTGGCAAAAGAAGCGGGTCACCCCCGGGCGGTTAACATGGTAATGGTGGGTGCCGCCAGTTTATTCCTTCCCATTCCGGAAGAAACCCTGGAAGAAACCATAACAGAAATATTTGCCGCCAATGATCCAAAACTGGCGGAAACAAATATAAGGGCCTTAAAACTGGGACGTCTGCAAAATACTTGACATGACCCAGAGGGATATTTATACTGCAATTTGTGGAAAAAACCGCTCTCATCATAACTGACGACTCAGAAAGCACCAGGAAAACTGCAGAATCCATCGCCTCATTATTGACAACATGGAAAGTTGTTTCTATTACCGCCGGTGATTTTGACGGAACACAGCTGCTTCCAGCGGATATATATTTTTTTGGGGCAGAAAAGTCTAACCCCCCTTCATTTTCCTATTTGCACAAAATGCTCCAGCACATTAACCTCGCCGGACGGCTCTGCGGCATTTTTTCCGCCTCACAAGAAGCCGCCGGTTATCTGCGCAACATGGTCCGCGATTCGGAACTGGCTCTGCATCCCGATCCTTTCCTTGGAGAGGGAGATATAAAAACATGGACCGAAAAAATTGTTAAACTCTATACAGTCGATGTAATAGGCAGTTCTGATGGCCTTCAATCTTGATGATTATATTCGAAAAATTCCTGATTTCCCCAAAAAGGGAATTTTGTTTTATGACATCACCAGTATTTTAACCGTTCCGGAAGCCTTTAGTTACTGCATAGAAGCCATGGTAGATCTGTACGCCGGCAGGCAAATTGACGCCGTAGCAGCCATCGAAGCCCGGGGCTTTCTCTTTGCCGCCCCCTTTGCGGTCCGCATGGGGATACCCCTTCTTTTAATACGGAAAAAAGGCAAACTCCCCGGCGTCACCCTGTCCAAAAAATACGATTTGGAATACGCCCAGGCGGTAATTGAAATACAAAGGGCTGACGTACCAGCGGGAAAACAAATCCTGCTTCTAGATGATCTTATTGCCACCGGGGGCACCCTTAACGCATCCCGGGAGCTTATCAAGGCAGGAGGAGCGGAGGTAACGGAAGTTTTCGGCGTGGTGGGTCTCCCCTTCCTTGATTACGAAAAAATCCTGGCCCCTACTCCTGTCACTACCTTGATTCAATACCACGGCGAATAGGAAAAAATCCGGCTAAAGCGCAACCTTGACTCAAAAACCAGCCTTTAGTATAGTGATCACAACCTCGGCCCCTTCGTCTATCGGTTAGGACATGAGATTCTCAATCTTAAAAGAGGAGTTCGATTCTCCTAGGGGCTAAAACTTTCTGTAACAGTAAGGAGAGGATCGAATTCCCAAAAATCATGCGGGCTGTCGTCAATGCGTTCAATTCGATAAAATAAGGTTTGGGTCCTCTTCCCGCAGCGACCAGATCCGTCCGTTTTTTATATAAACTCCGGCCCTTCTGCCTGTGCCAATATAGTAATTTACAAATGAAATTTCAAAACCCTGGCTGGAAAAAAGATTCCGGTTTTCTCCAACCGTAATAGAAACAAGGGGATTTCCCGCAAAAGCATCTTTGCCGATGTTTGTAATTCTGCCCGGAATCGTAATAGAAGAAAGTTTGTTGTTGATAAAAGCCCGGGGACCAATGGAAGAAAGTTTTTCGGAAAGGACAAGGGATGTCAGATGGTTTCCCGCAAAGGCTTCATAGCCAATAGAAGCACAGCCGGGAATATTCGCCGATTGCAGGAAATTTTCCGCAAAGGCCATGGGTTCAATGGTAACCACCGTTTCGGGAATGGTCACAGCGAAAAGGTCCTTCCGAAGAAAGGCTTTGTTGCCGATGATGGTTACCGGAAGTCCTCCGATAGTTTCGGGGATCACCACGGTCCTATCCGTTCCTTTGTAACCGGTAATGGTAATGCCCCCGAAACGGTTTTGCAGCAAATCAAAATCACCGGCGGTTTCCGTTTCTACCGGGAGCTCAATTTCCGCCGGTTCTGCAGCGGATGGGTCCGCCGGCGAAGGAATGGAAGATCGCTGGGCAAAAAGGATCGTCCCAAAGAAAAACAAAACCGGAAACAACCACCGTTTTTTCATAACGCCATAATAGGATCAACCCCGCAGTTTTACAAGGTATCCGGTGAATCAAGAAGAGCGGGAAGCCTCATGGAGGTTTCAATATAACCCCTGCTTCGCTTTTTGACTGAAATATCCATCAGAGCCAGACCCATATCCCTTTCAACATAAAACCCCTTGATAGAAACCGGATCCTGTTCGGAAAGTCCCGCTTCATCGGCGATAGATCCCCTGATAATTTTTCTGATAAGAAACGATGAAGAAATGCCCCTTCCCGTTCCGGGGCTTAGAATCATTCCAAAAAGGGGGGCGGCCATTCTTTCCTTGCTGTCCTTGTCCGCCGCATCCGCCAGGGGCAGTTCAGGCCGGGAGGCGGTGATGATTATCCGCTTAAATGTATCCTTTGTTTCAGGATCGGAAAGCTCCAAAACTACCAGTTCTCCGGGCTTATTAGAAAAAAACCGGTCTTGCAGTGCCGGTATCAAAGAACCTTGGGCAGCGTTGATCTTTTCTCCGTTAATTTTCTCGATCACCAATCCTTCCTTGAACTGCTGTTCCCAGGAGGGGGTAAAGGGCGCCACATAGACAATTTCCGCCTGAGGAAAAGAAGAACCTGTCTCGGCAATGACAAGGCCAAGCCAGGGCCGTTCAGCCCTGCCTCCATTGATCATCGCAGGCAAGGCCGCCGCCAGCCGTTCGGCGGGGACGGCAAAATTCAATCCTTGAAAACGCTCCATCCCTGCAAAGACGATCCCTACCAAGCGGCCATCCCGGTCAATAACCGGACCGCCGGAATTACCGCCGTTGACCGCCGCATCGATTTGGATTACGTCTCCCTGGGGCAGAAAACGCCGTCCCATGGCAGAAACGATCCCCTGGGTAACGGTTTTTTCCAATCCCACCGGAGAACCGATGGCATAGATCGTATCTCCTATTTTTGGAATAACCCGATCCACCACGGGAAAAACATATTCGGGCCTATAGTCCACCCGTATTAGCGCCAGGTCCATGGCTTTGTCCCATCCTACCGCCCTGGCCCGAATTCGGGGACTGGAAGAATCTCCCATCCGAATATACATCCGGGAGTACCCTTTGTACTTAGGGTCCACTTCGCTGGCAATCACATGGTAGTTGGTAATAAGGAGTCCCGAAGAATCCACAAAAAAGGCAGACCCCAAAACCCGGTCGGGATAAGCCCGGCCTCCTTCGGTACGGATACCCCGGTCCACCAAAACAGTGGCCACTCCCTTAACCATATCGCTGACCGTATCCTTACCTTCGGCATATTCCCGAAGCTCCCTGGGGATGGTAAGGGAAGTACGTTCCGTCCTTCTGGCCTCGTCGGCAGCGGCAAGAAAAAGCGCCGCTGTCCGCCGCTGTCCCAACTCAACCGCCCGCTCCAGAAAAGGCAGGAGGTCCGAAATGGAAAGCCGTTCCAGTCCATGGGAACGGATCGCAGAAAGAAAGGCCTTTAGGTTGTTTCCTTCTTCCAGGGCCGCCTTTGCTTCGGCCAGGATTATCCCCGGCTCCATGCCGGTATCATCCACCGCAATTCCCAGGGCGGCCAGGGATCGGGCCATGGATGCCGCATCTTCCCAGCGTTTTTCGTTAAAGGCTAAAACCTGGGCCGCCTTAAGATTTTCTGCCGCCAGGTTTTCCAGCTTGCTAAGGTACTCCGCCGTTTCGGAAGTAAAAACCCGGGAATGGCGGCTTTCTGTTCCGTAAAGAGTTCGAAATACGGTAATAAGATGAATAGCCCTGGCGGGTTCTTCGGCGGTGTATTTTTCGATATCTTCCAGCCGGTATTCTGCGGTGGATTTAACGGGATTGAGTTTTTCTTCCGCCGTTTTACAGGAAAAAAAGATCTCCGCAGCAAAAACAAAAAAAAGCAATATTTGAGGTTTTTTCCATGATCTATTCACTTATATACCCGTTACCTGTTTGTTTCCCGAATTCCGTCCCGGTTAAAATCCCAGGATTTTTTTATGGTTCCATCGTCCTGCAGGGTTTCGGCATATTCGTAAATTCCGTCCCCGTCCCAGTCGCTTTCCGTTGATAAAACCCGGTATGCTTCATCTGGGTCATAGCGGCGGATCGTTTCCATCCTGCCATCCATATCAAGATCCAAATATTGAATGATGGGCCGTCCCTGGCGAAATTCCGTTTCCGATACTTTCCTGCCCTCTACATATACCACTGATTTTACCGGAAGACTGTTGGATAACTCAATCCGCTCCAGTCCGCCGGTAAATTCTTCGCTGGACTGTTCCAAAACACTGGCAAAAGAAAGAAGGCTTCTTTCGGTCAGCACCGGCAAAAATGTTTCCCGTTCAGGATAATCGGGGCCGCCAAAAACCAGGGGGGCAAAGCGGACCGGCGTATAAAAGTAATCAAATGGCCGGGGAATGTAACGCTTTCCTTCCAGTTCCGCATCAAGCACCGCCGGGTATTGTTCCCAGCGGATCAAAACCCGTTTCTCCCTGCTTATGCCCAGCGGTGTTTCGTCCGGAGGAGCAAGAACAACTTCTGCCCTATCTGGAAGTCCCTGGGCAAAGGTGATGATCAACTCTGCCTCGCCGCTTTGATTGGTGTCGCAGCGGTATTCAAGTATCATGCCGTTCCGCCAGGTGATCCATGCTTCAACAATGCCGTCATAATCCTCGTCTTCTGTTATAACACCAGAAAACTGCAAAAGGTTTCGCCTGAGCAATTCCCGTTCATCTTCGCTTTGCAGGAGCCTGTGGACGGCAGTAATCAGTTTCTTGTCCAGCGTTATCGCTGAACCGGAATCCGGGCGGGCAAAAAGCTCTTCTACTGCCTCCATTCCGTTAATAAGGCCAAGTTCCAGCGCCGCCGGCAGGGAAGCGGGATTTGGGTTTCCCGCGGCGCGGTACGAAGCGATATAACGGCGGGATTCTTCCCTATCCCGGATAAAGGGAACCGCCAAATAGGCTAATTCCGGATCGGAATCCATCAAAAACGGAAGCCGGCGGAGAGCCAGATCAATGAGGGGGCGCAGGCTGTTATTCGCTTCTGTCCGGGCCGCATAATCAAAAAGGATCCGGATCGGATCAGTTTCCCGGGGAAAGCTATCCATGGTATGATTCAGAACCTTAATCAATTCAGCTTCTTCTCCATAGAAAAAGGCAAAGCCCCGCAGGGTCAGGAGCCTCTGGTATTGGGTTTCATAGCGCTCTGGATCGCAGCGGTCCAGGACATTCAAAGATTCTTCAAAACGCCGCAGTCCGGCCAGGATTTTTGCTTCCAGAAGCCGGGCATCCTGGGAGTTGTACTGTTCCCAGCGATCTGTTTCCAGGGCCCGGCGGCAGGCTTCTAGAACGGAAAAACGGGAACGTCCTTCTGCCGAACGCAGTATGGCCAAGAGAAAAGAAATATCCGAAGAGGCGTCACCGTAATCGGCGCCCCGTTCCAGAGCGGCCAGAGCTTCGGAGGTCCTGCCGGCGGCCATTTCTTTCCCGGCCCATTCCAGATAGCGCCGGGCAATGGCGGCGTCCCCGGTATCGGAAAAAAACGGCGTCTCCGCTGGAACCAGAGGCAGAATCGAGGCTCCGGTATCCGGACCGGGAGACTGGGCTCCCAAAGAGAGTGAAAGGGATAACAGGGAAAGAATCAGCATGGAAACCCGCATTATTAATAGTATACTACGGTTTAACAAAATAGTCTCTATATTTTGTTTTTGATGGACACAGAGACTCTTAAAGAAAGCGAATTTACTATCCTTATGCTAATGCCCTTGAATATTACCGGCCCCGATCCTTCCGGGCTGCTTCGAGCACTTTCCTGACAGTGTTATTCTTCGGATCGAACTGCAGTGCCGTTTCGCAGTCCGCGATGGCCCGGTCATAGTCTTTTTTCAAATAATACATAAAGCCGCGGCCGGCATATCCAAGAGGTCCTTTTGGATCCAGCCGGATCACTTGATTGTAGTCGGCAATGGCCCTATCATATTCCTCCTTTATTCCATATGAAGCACCGCGATTTGAATATGCAATAATATGTTTGGGATCCAGCCGGATCGCCTCGGAAAAATCCGCAATGGCCCGGTCGAAGTCTTCATTATTTAAATACAAACTGCCCCGGAGAAAATATGTACCGGCATCTTTGGAGTCCAGCTTAACCGCCTGGTCAAAGTCGGCAATGGCCCGGTTGAGGTCTCCTTTCATTCCATACATAAATCCGCGGACGCTATACGATTCGGCATCATTGGGGTTCAGCCGGATCGCCTGGCCAAAGTCTATAATAGCCAAGTTATAATTGCCCCTTACCGCATACGTGGCGCCGCGGATTTTATACCCGGCGGCATTATCGGGATCCCGCCTGATTGCCTGACTAAAATCCGTGATAGCCTTGTTAAAGTCTTGTTTTCCCATATACACAACACCGCGGTTAAGATATGCCTGGACAAGATTTGGGTCCCGCCGGATCGCCTGATTGTAGTCGATGATGGCCTGATCCAGATCATCCTTTATTACATACGCATTGCCGCGGTTGCTATACGCCGCCGCAAAATTTGCATCCAGATGGATCGCCATGCTGAAATCTGCTATCGCCAGGTCAGTATCGTCTTTGTTATTGTATGCGCAGCCCCGGCTGTTATACGCCTCGGCATCGTTGGGAACCAGCCGAATCACCTGGTTGTAATCCGTGATAGCCTTATTGTAGTCGCCCTTTGCTGCATAGGTAGTGCCGCGGTTAAAAAAGGCAGCGGCATAATTGGGATCCAGCCGGATCGCCTGATTGAAATCCGTGATAGCCCGGTCATGATCGCCTTTGCCAAAAAACGAAATACCGCGGTTGTTATACGCCTGTGCATCATTGGGAGTCAGCCGGATCGTCTGATTAAAGTCGGCGATGGCATCGTCCAGGTTACCCTTTTTTCCATACACCTTGCCACGATTATTATATGCACTGGCAAAACCGGGGTCCAACCGGATCGCCTGGTCATAGTCGGCGATAGCTTTATTGAAATCGCTCTTGTCGGAATACGCATTGCCGCGGCCGTTATATGCCCGGGCAAGATTGGGATCCCGCCGGATCGCCTGATTATAGTCGGCGATGGCTTTGTTTAGATCGCCCTTGTCGGAATATACATTACCCCGTTCCCTGTAGGTATCGGCATTATTTGGATCGAGTTTCAGTGCCTGGGTAAAATCAGCGATCGCTCTATCGTAGGATCGTGCCTGTTCAGCCGTTACTTTCCCGCCGGAAGAACGGGTTACAACGCTGCTGAAATTGGCTCCTACGCCTGTTATCATTGACACGCTGGCGTATACAGCCCTGCCCCGCAGCGTATACGCTGCGCTTAACTTCGTGTCCAGCCGGATCGCCTCGGTAAAATCCGCGATGGCCGCCTCGTAATTACCCCGGACGGCAGATGCTATGCCCCGGGTAACAAACTCCTCCGCCGTCTTCGGCGCTCCCTGCCCCCAAGACATGGTTAGCAAGGCCGCTGCCATTAATACGGTACATACGATTCTTTTCATTTTAATAACCCCTTCAAAAGACCCGGCATATACAAAAAATACAAAAGTCCCTTGTATCAGTCAAGATACATGAAACCCGAAAAAATCCGCTTTTTTTATTTTGATACAAGCAAAAACAATTCTTCTGCCATATAGGAGATGATTTGGGAGAAGGAGTTGTTGTGTACAAAAAAATATCCCCTTTCTATTGCTGCCCCTGGTGCTGCCGGCGTTGTTTTCCTGTAAATCAGGAGAATTGACTGTGAATAAGGCAAATTCGCCGGAATGGAATGTACCGGCGGAAACGCAGTCATTATCGCGGACTGCGTCGCTGGCGGTAAACCTGCAGCGCTGGTAGCGGACGCCCTGGAGCATACTACATTGACCCTGTTTCCTACTATGGCGTTTTCCGCTGCCGCCCTGGTGGTAAAAACCCTGTCGCTGGTAAGTGCCCTTGGGGTGGCCGTTTCCGCCATTTGTGCCGGCATCTTGATTCCAGCGTTAATCAAATTATTCCCGGATATACTCAAAGCTGCCGGACATCGACATTTACACCGGTAAGTTTTATAATAACAGAGATGATTGATCCTTCCCTAAAAAATCTTGACCAGCTCTTTCCTGCCGATTTTTCCGAAGAACAAAAAGCACAAGCCAAGACGCATTTTTTTAAAAACTTGGCCGTTAAAACCCACGATTTTTACGGCGGAAAGATGCAGACCATACCAAAATGCGGCCTCAACGGGCTTAATTGGTTTAATGTGTGGTATACCCCGGGGGTATCAAAAATTTCTACCGCCATTCGGGATGACAACGATGCTTCCTTTTCCCTGTCAAACCGGGGGAATCTTGTCGCTGTGGTTTCCGATTCAACACGAGTGCTTGGGGATGGTAATTGTACCCCCCCGGGGGGACTTGGGGTTATGGAAGGCAAAGCACTGATCATGAAATATCTGGGCGGGGTTGATGCGATTGCACTCTGCGTGGATTCAAGAGGTCCGGATGGAAAAAATAATTCTGACAAGCTCATCGATTTTGTTAAGATGGTCCAGCATAGTTTTGGAGGGGTAAATCTGGAAGACATAAGCCAGCCCAACTGTTTCAAAGTGCTGGACGAACTTCGTAAAGCCTGCGACATTCCTGTCTGGCATGACGATGCCCAAGGGACGGCATGTGTCATGCTGGCAGGGCTGCTTAATGCCCTTAAACTGGCAGAGAAAAAACTTCATGATGCAAAGATCGTTCTTCTGGGGGCAGGGGCTTCCAATACTACGATTGCAAAGCTCATCCTGACCGATGGAGGAGATCCGGCAAAGATGATCATTTTTGATACAAAAGGAAGCCTTCATCTGGAAAGGGAAGACATAAAAGCCGATAAAATGAATTACCGGAAATGGGAACTTTGCGAAAAAACCAATCCGGACAGGATCTCCACCATGGAAGAAGCGATAAAGGGTGCAGATGTCCTAATTGCCCTTTCTACTCCAGGACCGACTACAGTAAAACGGGAATGGATCCGTTCAATGGCCGGCAAGGCCATTGTTTTTGCCTGTGCCAACCCGGTACCCGAGATTTGGCCCTATGCAGCAAAGGAAGAAGGTGCATATATTGTCGGAACGGGACGGGGGGATTTTCCCAATCAGGTAAATAATTCCGTGTGTTTTCCCGGTATCCTTAAGGGAGCGCTTTTAGTACGGGCACGAAAAATTACCGATGGGATGGTAATACGCTGCGCCCATTCTATTGCAGACTATTCCGAAAAACGGGGAATCAATCCGGAATGCATCATCGTAACAATGGACGATCCTGAAATCTTTGCCGTAGAAGCTGCCGATGTGGCAGAACAGGCTGTTAAGGAAGGCGTGGCGCGGATCAATCTTTCCTGGGACGAAGTATATAAGCGCACAAAAGCAGACATAGCCTTATCCCGGGCTCTGGTGGAAGATATGAAGAAGTCCAATTATATCAAAGAACCGCCGGCGGAAATGCTGGAAGCGGCCCTAAAAGAAGCGGTAGAATCCGTTAAATCTGCAGCCGTTGTACATGATGATACGCACCGGAACGGATGGCTTTAACCTGTTCATCGTTAAGGTAGTCGTCGAAACTCATTATCCGATCGACGATCCCCGAAGGTGAACCGGGAAGAATTTCTACGATGCGGTTTGCAATGGAACTGATAAATTCATGATCATGGGAATTAAAAAGAATCACTCCGGGGAAAGCAATAAGCCCTTCGTTAAGGGCGGTAATAGCTTCCAGATCCAGGTGGCTTGTGGGTTCATCAAGAATCAGCACATTGGCGCCAGAAAGCATCATCTTAGCAAGAAGGCAACGGACCCGTTCGCCCCCGGAAAGGACATTCACCGGCTTTAATGCTTCGTCACCGGAAAAAAGCATCCGTCCCAGAAACCCACGGATATAGGTTTCGTCCTCGTCGGGGGAGTACTGCTTTAACCAGTCGGTGATGGAAAGGTCCGAAGCGAAGAAAGCGGAGTTCTCCTTGGGGAAGTAAGAAAGTCTTGCGGTCTGCCCCCAGTATACGCCGGGGGGCGGGTTTTCCGCCGATGCCATTTCAAAAAGGGCGGTCTTGGCCAGGTGTTCCGCTCCTACAAAGGCGATTTTTTCCCCCTTATTAACCGTAAGGGAAAAATCACAGAGTCCCGATTCGCTGTCGGAGATTTTTTCAAAACGCAGCACATTGTTGCCGATTTCCCGGCTGGGTTTGAATCCCACAAAGGGAAATTTACGGCTGGTAACGACGATACTGTCCAGATCCAGTTTGTCCAGCATTTTCTTCCGGCTCGTGGCCTGCCGGCTTTTGGCCACATTGCTGGCAAAGCGTTGAATAAATTCCCGCAGTTCCCGGGCCTTTTCTTCGTTCCGCTTTTGCTGATCCCGAGACTGCTTTTGCAGCATCTGGCTCATCTGGTACCAGAAGTCGTAGTTTCCCGCATACTGGGTGATTCTGCCGAAGTCGATGTCGCAGATGTGAGTGCACACCGCATTAAGAAAATGCCGGTCGTGGGAAACGACAATCACCGTATTGGGAAAATCAATTAGAAAATCTTCCAGCCACGAGATCGATTCCAGGTCCAGGCCGTTGGTGGGCTCGTCCAAGAGGAGAATATCGGGGCTGCCGAAGAGAGCCTGAGCCAAAAGAATCCGGACCTTTTTTGATTCGTCCAGTTCCTGCATCATCCTGCCGTGATCATCTTCATCAAGTCCAAGGCCGGAAAGAAGCTGCCCCGCCTGGGCTTCCGCTTCCCAGCCTCCAAGGTCGGCAAAGTCCGCCTCCAGTTCGCTGGCTCTCATGCCGTCCTCTTCGTTAAAATCTTCCTTGGCGTAAATTGTTTCCCGTTCTTTCTGAATTTGATAGAGCTTGGGGTAACCCATGATCACCGTTTCCAGTGCCGGGTATTGATCAAAGGCAAAGTGATCCTGGCTAAGTACAGCCAGCCGTTCTCCCTTAGAAACGGCAATTTCTCCCTTGTCATGTTCTGCTTTGCCTGAAAGAATTTTTAAAAAGGTTGACTTCCCCGCTCCATTGGCGCCAATGATCCCGTAACAGCTGCCGGGAGTAAATTTTAGATTGACCTCTTTAAAAAGTATCCTTTCTCCGAAAGAAAGGCTAAGGTCTGTAACGCTTATCACTTTTTCATTATAATAAAAAACAGCCGTTAGAACAAGCGGCGCTACCGTCCGGATTCCATGGCATCGATGTCGTCAAGGAGCTGGAGAGTTTTTTTCAATTGTTTTATCGATTCGTTTAATCCTTCCTGAAAAACCGTACTCCGGCCTGCAAAAAAGAAAAAATTGGAGAGGGTATCGTATTTTTCATCGGCGTTTTTTTTCAAAATTCCTTCCAGAATTTTGAACATCCCCTCCAGGGCTTCCCGGGTCTCACCGATGATCTGCCCTGCATCATGGGCGGCTTCCTCTACCACGATCTGGACTTTTCGGCGCTTTATCGGCAGGGAAGACATATCGTTCTTGGCCTGAACATACCGTTTTCCGTAGTCGCCTTCGGGAGAAATGGCATGGTCAAAGCGGCTGATAATATCATCCAGTTTTATGAGGTTATTGTAGGACTCCGTAAATTCCGTCCGGTTTTCCCTTCTGATAAATTCGCCATCGATCAAAATGGGTCTTAAATATTTGTTGATCTCGCCCATAAAAATAACGGAATAAAAGGTCTGCAAAAATGAAAGGCTGAAATTCCCCCTGACGTTGATCCCCATTGGATTTTGAGTGGACCCCATATTATCCAGCATCTTCAAATTTGCTCCCTTGAAAAAATACCGGAGTGAATTTTGTATATCTCTCTGCCGTTTTGTTCTGGTAAAGGACAAAAAATTTTCTTCCACCCGGAATTTCCAGCGATCACGGTATACCACATACCAATCTTCACCGCCCCCAATATTTTTTGGTGCATAGCCCGGATTCCGCGTTATGCACCGGAGCAGCCTGGTAAGGGGCACTGCCAGGTTAAAATCCCGAATGGCCTGGAGAGATGTTTCCGCCTTAACCAGGAGCTTCCGCATTTCGTTATGAACATCAAGATTGGGCTGATCGCTTTTTTCCATAAGGACAAATATAAAAAGGGATTCCAGCAGGCTGATGGGGGGCGGTACTTTTAATGAGCAGAGGATATTATTCAGCGATGACAGCTGATCCTCCGCCGAAGCGGCGGGGCAGATATTGCCCTGAGAAGAAGAATCATAGATAAAGGTATTGATTAACCGGTCAAAGAGGAACGACGAAAGCTGCTTAAGGCAGAATAGTGATTTGGCACTGCGATACATTCGTTTCCGCTCTTCTTCGGTTATTCCTGCCAGAGCATCTTCAAGGGTCTTTACCGCCCTTTGCCGGAGTTCCACTTCATTCATTTCCGGATAACGGGAAGTCAGGACCGCCGGATCCGTATCGGCGGCGATTTGTTTGTGAATTTCCGGCATTTCCAAGGAACCCAAAAATACCATAAGGCCCCCCTTGTCCTGGTTAAAGCTCAAATCCAGGGCATTATAAAAAAACCGGGAGCCTTCTTTCAAATTAATCAATTCATCATGGAACTTGGGGAGGAGCATATTCTTTTGGGGATGATAAAAACCAGGGCTTGCATCATCCAAATTCCGGAACATCCGGTTCATAAGATGGTCTTCAAAAAGTTTTACCGGAGGCTTGGCGTTAAAAAAACTGATGATAAAAAACCAGAACTTGTAGTACCAGGGGAGCATCGGATAACTGACATCTGCCATAGGTTCATCTTCATCTTTTAGTTCTTCGTAAAGGATAGAAGAAACCATGCTTGCCTGACTGGTAAGTTTTTCCAGCAGTTGAGCTCGTTCTTCAATACTTAGTTCCGATACCAGCCGGTTAAAACTCCCGGTTTCTTCCATAGGATCAATAATACGTTCCGCCTTTGTAGAGGTCAACGGTTTTTTTTACAATAAAAGACCTGGATTGACATTTCCTTCCTCCCAGGATAACTTAAAAACAGCTCTCCCCGGTTGTGTAATGGTAGCACGGCAGACTCTGGATCTGCTTGTGGGGGTTCAAATCCTCCCTGGGGAAAAATGCTATTTCCTTATTCCATAAGGAAATAGCATTTTTCAAGTATTTCCTAAAATACCACCTAAAGGAAAAAAATCAACCGATTTGAAGGTATTGGATTATTTTGGTTATTGCCGGCCTTGGTGAACACCTGCTCCTGAATATCACGGGATAATCATTGCAGATTATTATTTCTTCCTATGCAAGAATAGTTATCCGCAAACCTCCGGCCCCTATTGACTTTTTTGGCGCATTTTTGGTATTTTTTAGACGTCCCCCCGTTGGCGGGGGCGCTCAAATATACCTTAAAAATTCCGGGGCTTGCCTGTTAAGCGTCCCGGTAAATGTAATGAGAGGAGAAATTACTATGGCAAAACAATTGTTGTTCAACGAAGAAGCCCGGCGCAAGCTGCTTGCCGGAGTTGAGCAGATTTCCAAGGCTGTCAAGGTTACTCTGGGTCCAAAGGGACGGAATGTCCTTCTGGATAAGAAATTTGGAGCCCCGACGGTCACCAAAGACGGCGTTTCGGTTGCAAAAGAAATCGAATTGGCCGATCCATACGAAAACATGGGAGCACAACTTCTAAAAGAAGTGGCCACCAAAACAAATGATGTGGCCGGAGATGGCACCACCACAGCGACGGTGCTGGCCTATTCTTTGGTAAAAGAAGGCCTTAAATCGGTAGCCGCCGGAATGACCCCCATCGAACTTAAACGAGGCATCGACAAAGCGGTGGCAATTGCCGTGGATGAAATCAAAAAGAATTCCAAGGAAATCAAGGATAAGGAAGAAATTTCCCATGTGGCGTCGGTTTCCGCCAATAATGACAGCGAAATCGGCACTACCATCGCCGATGCCATGGAAAAAGTAGGAAAGGATGGCGTCATTACCGTAGAAGAATCCAAAACCATGGATACCACCATCGAATTTGTGGAGGGGATGCAGTTCGACCGAGGCTATATTTCCGCCTACTTTGTAACCGATCGGGATACCATGACCAGCGTTTACGAAGATGTGTTCATTCTGATTCATGACAAAAAAGTCTCCAGCATGAAGGATATGCTGCCCCTGCTGGAAAAAGTTGCCCAGAGCGGCAAACCTCTTCTGATCATTGCCGAAGATGTGGACGGCGAAGCCCTTTCCACCCTGGTGGTGAACAGTCTCCGGGGAACTTTGCGGACCTGTGCTGTCAAGGCGCCGGGTTTCGGCGACCGCCGCAAAGCCATGCTGGAAGACATCGCTATCCTTACCGGGGGCGAGGTTGTCTCCGAAGAGCTGGGGCTTAAACTGGAAAACACCGAAATTTCCCAGCTTGGCAAGGCCAAGACCATTAAGATCGACAAGGACAATACCACGATCATCAACGGTGCCGGCAAACAGAAAGAAATCCAGGACCGGATCGCCCAGATCAAGGCCCAGATCGAAGATACCACCAGCGACTATGACCGGGAAAAACTCCAGGAACGGCTGGCCAAACTGGCCGGCGGCGTGGCGGTGATTAATGTAGGGGCCGCCACCGAAGTTGAACTGAAAGAAAAAAAACACCGGGTCGAAGACGCCCTTTCCGCTACCCGAGCCGCCATTGAGGAGGGAATCGTAAGCGGCGGCGAAATCGCCCTGATCCAGGCGGCGCTCGCTCTGGACAAGGCAGACACCGCAGACCTTACGGACGACGAAAAGGTGGGCTTTAAAATTGTAAAGCGGGCCCTGGAAGAACCGATCCGCCAGATCGCCGAAAACGCTGGACTGGACGGAGCGGTCATTGCCGACAAGGCCAAGGGCGAAAAAAAGGGCATTGGCTTTGACGCCGCCAAGATGGAATGGGTAGATATGGTTAAGGCCGGTATCATCGATCCTGCCAAAGTAACCCGCTCTGCCCTGCAGAACGCAGCCTCCATCGCCAGCCTTCTCCTGATCACCGAATGCGCTATTACAGACATTCCCGAGAAGAAAGATCCGCCCCCCATGCCAGGAGGAGGAATGGGAGGAATGGGAGGAATGGACTACTAAACCTCCATCCGGTAAATTTTCTGCTGCACATACCCCGCTTCGGCGGGGTTTTTTCTTTGTTCAGCAACGTTGTGGTTATTGCTGATTTTTTCTATAGGTTGTATACTGGTTATATCCCGGCTGTATACCGGCATTATTTATGAAAGAAAAAAAAGAAATTAAAGAAATAATCAAAACAAAACAGGAATTATGTACGGGCTGTAACAGATGTGTAAGAGAATGCCCGATGGAAATGGCGAATATTACCTGCCATGACTTTGATGGCAGCATCAAAGTAAAAGTGGACCATACAAAGTGCATTGCCTGCGGCAGATGTCTTTCCGCATGCAAGCATAACGCAAGGTATTACCATGATGATACCGAATCTTTCTTTAATGATTTGCCGAAGGGAATTCCCATATCGCTTATTGTTGCACCCTCTATTAGAACAAATATACCAGCCTATAAACGATTATTTACCTATCTGAAAAAACTTGGCGTCAGACATATCTATGACGTATCGTTGGGGGCCGATATCTGCATCTGGGCCCATGTCAGATATATTGAGCAGGGCGGTTCCGCCCCCCTGATAACACAGCCATGCCCCGCAATTGTTACATACTGCGAATTGTACCGGCCTGATTTACTCCCAAGCCTGTCCCCGATACAGGGCCCGATGGCCTGCGCTTCCATTTATATGAAAGAATACAAGGGCATAAATGACAGGATTGCAGCGCTTTCCCCCTGTGTTGCCAAAGCAAATGAGTTTGAGGACACAGGATTGGCTCAATACAATGTTACCTTTGCCCAGATGATTGAATATCTGGAAAAAAATAATATTGAACTTCCATCTGAAAAAACCGGGTTTGACCATATCGAGGGCGGCTTAGGTTCTCTGTTTCCCATGCCTGGTGGACTAAAAGAAAACATCGAATTTTTTATGGGCAAAAAAATTCACATATCCAAAGCAGAGGGGTTTAATGTTTACACAAAATTGAACGCCTATGCAGAAACCCCCGCGGAATTGCTGCCCGAAGTATTTGACGTGTTAAATTGTATCGAAGGCTGCAACATTGGCCCCGCCTGCTCGCACAGGAGAAATGTATTCGAAATTGACAAGACAATGAAAAACAACAGAAAAAACGTGACAGAAAACCATACAAGAGAACATTTTGAAGCGGTATACAAAGCATATGATGAAACCTTCGATATCTCACGGTTTATGAGGAAATACCAGCCGGCCCATATACCGTTTCCGAAGATAACCGATGAGGATATTCAGAATGCCTTTTCGCTTCTTGGCAAGGATGATCATGTCCGTCAAAGCATTAATTGCGGCGCCTGTGGTTCCGATTCGTGCTACAACATGGCAAGAAAAATAGCCCTCGGAGTAAATATTCCGTCGAACTGCATTGTAAAGACCATGGAAAATGCCAAAGAGGAACATACATTAAACCTGAGTATGCTGGAACAATTTGAAACGGTATGGAAAAATGTTGAAAGCAGCATTATCGTTATAGATGCAGAAACTCTTATTGTTCTGGATGTCAATCCGGCGGCGGCCCGTTTGTTTGGCGCCTCAAAAGAAGATATGACCGGGAAACAGTGCCAAAATGTTTTTTGCCCGGCGAAGCAATGCCAGTGTCTGTTTAGGACCCAGGATCAGCCCATGGATCGCTGCAAAAGGGAATTTGTAAAATCAGACGGTACCATCATTCCGATTGTAAAATCGGTGTCAAAAATTCATTATAACGGCCGTCCGGCATTATTGGAGAGTTTTAGCGATATATCATACCTAAAAAAAGCAGAAGAACAAAAACATATGCTGGAAATAGCCGAGCAGGCAAACAAGGCAAAATCCGCATTTTTGGCTAACATGAGTCACGAGATACGGACTCCAATGAACGCCATCATCGGCATGACCTCCATTGGAATGTCTACCGCCGATACGGATCGAAAAAATTACTGTTTCAACAGAATTGATGACGCATCAAAGCACCTTCTCGGCATAATCAACGACATTTTGGATATGTCCAAGATTGAAGCGGGAAAACTGGAACTCTCACCGGCAGAATTCAATTTCGAGAAAATGCTGCAGCGGGTTGTGAATGTCAACAACGTTCGAATAAGCGAAAAAAATCAAAAATTTACGGTACACATTGACAAAGCTATTCCCAAAACCCTGTTTGGCGATGAACAACGGCTGGCACAGGTTATTACAAACCTGGTCGGAAATGCAGTCAAATTTACGCCCGAAAAAGGTTCTATCAGCATTAACACACAATTTTTGGGGGAAGAAAACGGTCTTTGCACCATACAGTTTTCCGTCACTGACTCGGGAATCGGCATAAGCGACGACCAACAGAAACGGCTGTTCCAGTCCTTCCAGCAGGCAGAGAGCAGCACAGCGAGACGGTTCGGCGGCACGGGGCTGGGACTTGCAATTTCCAAAAGTATTGTGGACATGATGGGCGGCAGGATTTGGATTGAGTCCGAGCTAGGAAAGGGCGCTACCTTTGCTTTTACCATTCAGGCAAAACGAATGGAGGAAAAACAAAAAAAACTTCCGGACTTAAGCAGCATTCGCATCCTGGCGGTAGATGATGATCCTGCCATATTGGAATATTTAAGCGAAATTATGCAGGGTTTTGGAGGATCCTGCGCTACCGCTTCCACCGGCGAAGAAGCGCTTCAGCTTATTGAACAAAACGGCCTTTATGATATTTATTTTGTGGACTGGAGACTGCCGGGCATCGACGGCATGGAATTAACAGAAGCGCTCAAGGCAAAAAAGAAAAATTCCGGCAAAGGTTCTGTAGTTATGATGTCATCCGCTGAATGGAGCTTAATTGAAAAAGATGCAACAAAGGCAGGGGTTGACAAATTCCTGTTCAAGCCCTTTTTTCCATCCAATATAGCGGATATCATTTGCGAATGTATTGGCGTGGATTACCAACAAACGGAAGATGAACATCAGAATATTTTCAACTTCGAGGGGTACAGCGTTCTTCTTGCCGAAGATATTGAGATCAACCGAGAAATTGTGCAGACACTGCTTGAACCGATGAATCTGACCATAGATTGTGCGGAAAACGGATCGGAAGCTGTGCGTTTGTTCACTGAATACCCGGAAAAATATGATATGATTTTTATGGATGTGCAGATGCCCGAAATGGACGGCTACGAAGCGGCCCGGCGCATCCGTGCTTTTGAAGCAGAACATTCCGTTCAATTATCGGAACGCCCGAAGGGCGTTCCGATAATTGCCATGACAGCAAACGTATTCCGCGAAGATATTCAAAAATGTCTCGAAGCCGGCATGAACAACCATGTTGGGAAACCCCTTAATTTTGAAGATGTTTTGGATAAGTTACGCACCTATTTACCCCACACCGGGACCATGAGACAAGAGGCAAAAAAATGAAACAGGTCTTTGATAATTCAAGGGGATTAGGCCGGTTATTGAACCGGATGAATTTAAAACTGCGCCCCAAACTGATCCTTATTTTTCTTGTCGTCATGATTATCCCAATTATTCTGCTTACGGTTATCGCATGGAATCAGATCGCTTCGCTGGGCAATTTGCTGCGCGATATTGCAGTCAGTGACTCCTCAAATGCCCTGAATGACATGGCCACCGAAAATATCGAACGGATGACCACCGATACGGCGGCGGCAGTGGCGGATTTTCTCTATCAACGGGATGCGGATATCCTTTTACTTGCCGGCATGACACCTTCTGATGGGACATACCGCGTTTTCTCCGAAAATAGGCGCAGCAAAGTGACACTTATTGGTGAATGGATAATCGCCGGAGACGGCATGTCATGGATACCTACAAATCCCTATATCTATGACGGACCGGGAGGAAAAACCACAAACGAAGAAAACAACCGGAATAACGCTTTCCATTACAGGGCTCCGGATTTTTTTCCCCATGACGATATACCCCTGTATGACGAAGTCGCTTTTATCGATATAAACGGGAATGAAATCTATAAATATGTAACACCGTATTCGCCAAAAAAGAATTACCCGATGAATCCCGGCAAACACAATATATCCGACAAGGCAAACACCTATGTCAGGGCCGAAAATTATTTTGAAGAATTGCAAAAGCTCAAACCCGGCGAGATTTATGTGTCCGATGTTATCGGCGCTTATGTGGGCACCAATTACATCGGCATGTACACTCCAGATGTACTGCAGCATAATGTTCCCGCGGCACATCCTAATGCAGATGCGTTGAACGAAACAGGAAAATTAACGCAGAAAAATTTTTTGGAAGAAGCAAAAAAGCATGCCTATGCGGGAATGGAAAATCCCCACGGCCGGCGCTTTGAGGGCATCGTCCGCTGGGCAGCCCCGGTAACAGACAGGGACGGCAAAATTAACGGGTATGTAACATTTGCCCTAAACCACGATCACATTATGGAGTTCGTGGATCATATTACTCCAATGAATGAACGGTATACCGAATTGCCCAGCGCTTTCGAAGGCAATTATGCTTTTATATGGGATTACCAATGCCGCAGCATATGCCATCCCAGACATCATTCGATTGTTGGTTACGATCCGGAAACAGGTGATCCAGAAGTTCCCTGGCTGGAGGACAAAATTTACGAGGCATGGCAAAACAGCGGCACGGCAAAATGGACGGATTATATTGTAAGCTGGCCCAAATTTGACCAGCAATCGCGGGAAAAAAAACCTGCCCCGGAGCTTACCAAAGCCGGACTTGTCGGGCTTGACGGACGGTACCTCAACAATGCTCCGCAGTGTACGGGCTGGATGGATCTAACCTTCAGCGGCGGATCGGGTTCATTTTATATACTCTGGAGCGGCATCGAAAAACTGACAACCGCCGGTGCTATCCCCTATTACACCGGGCAATACGCCCCATCGGAGGCCAATAATTATTCCAAGCGCGGTTTTGGCATTGTCACTATTGGAGCAGGCCTTGATGACTTCAACCGTCCTGCCCACAATACACAGAAAAAACTTACAGCCGCTATCAGCGACAATATGCTGAACAATACATTACAGCTCATTGCCACAAGCTTATTTTTATTCGCCATGGTTGTTATGATTGCCATCCTCCTGTCGTCCTATCTAACAGACAATATTAGGATCCTGATAAACGGCATATCGCGGTTCCGTTCGGGAGAAAGGCAATTCCGCCTTAATTCAAACATAAAAGATGAATTCGGCACCCTGGCCTCATCATTTGATGAAATGGCCGACAGTATTGTGGACAGTGTCAATGAACCGCTTTCCATTATTGACATGAATCATAAGGTCATTTACATGAACGACTATGCCCTGAAGGTTCTAGACAAGACACAGGATGAAGTGATTGGCACCTCTTACGGCGATACAAGCCTTTATCCTCCAGGTTCAAAATACTGCCCGATTACCGCTCTGCGTGAAAACCGGGAAGCGGAAGTACTCTATCACGAGGGCCGCGGCCATTTCTTTAAGGGCATTGCACATTACCTCTTAAACAAAGACGGCAGCAAAATTGGATACATTATTGTGAGCAACGATGTTACGGAAATAGAGAACTCCAGACAAAAAGCTGAAGAGGCAAGCCGGGCAAAAACCAATTTTCTCTCCAATATGAGCCACGAAATGCGCACCCCCATGAACGCAATCATTGGTATGACTTCAATCGGCAAAGCAGCGCCGGATATAGAAAAAAAAGACTATTCATTCAGAAAAATAGAGGATGCATCAACGCATTTGCTGGGGGTAATTAACGATATCCTTGACATGTCAAAGATTGAAGCCAACAAATTCGCTTTGTCGATCACGGAATTTGTTTTCGAGAAAATGATCCAGCGGGTAGTTGATGTAATAAATTTCCGGGTGGATGAAAAACACCAAAAACTGACGGTTCACATTGATCCCGCCATACCGCATACGTTAACGGGCGATGAACAGCGCTTTGCACAGGTTATTACAAATCTGCTTACCAATGCAGTAAAATTCACGGCAGAGGAAGGCACCATACATTTGGAAGCAAAACTTTCATCCGGAAAAAACGGCATATGCACAATTTTAATTTCTATCAGTGATACCGGCATTGGCATAAGCTACGAACAGCAAAACCGGCTCTTCAATCCCTTTGAACAGGCGGAAGCCAGCACTTCGCGCAAATACGGCGGAACCGGACTGGGACTGGTTATATCAAAAAATATCATCGAAATGATGAATGGCAGTATATGGGTTAAATCGGAGATTGGAAAAGGATCAACCTTCTCGTTTACCGTAAACATAGCCTGCGGCAAGGATGAACACAAGAGACTTCTAAGTCCTGAGTTGAATTTGGATAACACGCATATTCTTGCCGTAGATGACGATCCGGATATTCTTTCCTTTTTTAAGGAAACTGCAAAACAAATTGGCGTTGCCTGTGATACGGCTTCCGGCGGACCGGAAGCTCTCTCGCTGATTAAGAAAAACGGTCCGTACAATATTTATTTTATCGACTGGGCCATGCCGGAAATGAACGGAATTGAACTTGCACATAGGATCAACGAAAAAGGCACGGATAATTCTGTTATTATTATGATATCCGTCACCGATTGGAGCGTTATCCAGGATGATGCCCGCGAGGCCGGCGTAAATAAATATCTTCCCAAGCCTTTATTTATAACTTCCATCGCTGATTGTATTAATGATTGTTTATGCGTACCAAATCAATCTGAAACCGGCACGCAGGCTGTGATAAACTTTGCTGGCCGCTGTATACTGCTTGCGGAGGATGTTGAGATTAACCGCGAGATTGTGCTGGCTCTCCTTGAACCGACCCATCTGACAATTGATTGTGCGGAAAACGGCCTGGAGGCTGTCCGCCTGTTCCGCGAAACGCCGGACAAGTACGACATGATCTTCATGGATATACAAATGCCTGAAATGGATGGATACGAAGCAACCCGGCGTATCCGTGCTTTTGAAGCGGCACATTCTCCGCAATTATGGGAGTCCTCAAAAGGGATTCCCATAATTGCCATGACCGCAAATGTGTTTAAGGAAGATGTAGAAAAATGTCTGGATGCCGGCATGAACAGCCATGTCGGTAAACCCCTGGACTTTGAAGAGGTTTTACATATGCTTCGTACCTTTTTGCTAAACAAGGAATAATCATGGTTTTCCCACTTGAAAAAAATCTATTAGTAACTTACAATAAAATGAGGAGTACTGCATGTCCGATCAGAGCCAATTAGTCACTTTCCAGCTTGGTGAAGAACTGTACGGTATCAATATAATGGATGTCAAAGAGATTGTCCGAGTTCAGGACACCCGGGCGCTTCCCAACGCTCCCGGCTATGTGGAAGGGATTTTTAACCTTCGGGGCGAAATTATCCCCATTATCAACTTGCATAAGCGATTTCATTTGAAAAAAGCCTCCAGCTCTGAAGAAGACGAGCTTTTGTCCGGCTTTATTATTATAGATGTGGATGGCATGAAACTTGGGGTTATTATTGACCGGGTTTCCAGGGTAGTTACCATCGAAAGAGAGCAAATACAGCCCCCGCCCCAGATGCTCACCGGCATTGGCGCCGAATATATCCAGGGAGTGGTGCGCCAGGAAGAAGGTTATCTTATCATCCTCAATATCAGGGACCTCTTTAATCCACGGGAACTCCAAAAAATAGCTGAATTGCGGAGATAACATTACGGAGATAATAGGCAGTTTTGCCTTAAGCTAGTTTTATCCCTTTTCTTATGGTACTATTTTTGCATGAAAATTGAAGGCTATTCTCCAACCATTAGGCGAAAGGAGATGGATGCCGTCCTGACAACAATGGTGGAAGATCGGGTAGGACCCGGGGAACATACCCAGTTTCTTATCCATACGGCCAAGGAAATCCTAAAATTTGATTATTGCCTGGCCTTGCGGAGCCCTGTTTTTGCCCTTCAACTGGCCCTTCAGGCCCTTTTGGCCAGAAATCCCGCTGAATTGCCGGCGGTTCAATTCGATGCTTTACAGGGGGACAACGAAAATGAAACGGTGCCGAAAGGAAGAGGTGTTATCATTTCCGCCCTTTCCCCCCTGTACTATGAACGAGTAATCCGCGGTCTTGGGCTTTTTCCCCTATACTGCGATACCGCCGAGGATTCACCCCTGATGGCATCAGAAAAGCTAAACGCCCTGAGGGCAGCCAAACCCCTGTGTATTATTTTTCATCATACCCTGGGATACCTTCCTGAGGCGGAAATGCTGAGTGATTTAGGTATTCCGGTGATCGAAGATTGTTCCCAGAGCGCCGGAACAACGCTGGGTGAAAAAAATGCCGGTTCCTTTGGGACCCTTGCTCTTTTGGGACTGGAAGAAAAAGATATGATCACCGCTGGAGGAGGGGCGCTGCTCTTTGCGGCAAACCGCCGGGATGCGGCGATCCTCCGTTCCATTGGGGAACTGCCCCCGGAATACCTCCTTCCGGACCTTAATGCCGCTATGGCGGCGGTCCAATTTCGGGATGGGGCAAAAAACCTGACCCGGCGGAAAGAACTGGCCCAGATCTATACCCAGGCAAGCCTCCAATCCAGGCATAAACGGTTTCGGGAAACGGATGGGCTGGAGTACAATAACTATGCCTTTTCCCTGGTGCTGGAAAGCGGAGCAAAGGATGTAAAAGCCTATGCAAAACGCAAGGAAATTACCGTCGAAGATGCGTTTGATGCCAGCCTGGCAGGAAGCGGAGCCATTCCCTCCGCCCAATGTCCCTGCGCCTCTTCCCTGGCTCTGCGGACCGTCCTTTTTCCCCTGTATCCCCGGCTTGGAGCCCAGGCCGCGGACCGGGTTGTCAAACTTATCATGACCCTTCCATAAAAGAGGCTTGGATGTCAAAAAAAGCCCTGTTGTTTGTCAATAATAAAAAACCTGCCGCCGCCCCCCTAGGAGAACAAATCCAGAATGTGCTGGCGCGCCGGTCTTACGAGGTGGATTTTTTTTCCTTTGAACAAAATACCGGGCACTATGAACCGGGAAACATCAATATTTGCTTTTCTCTGGGAGGGGATGGGACGGTACTCTTCGCTTCCCGGATTATAGCTTTTTTGAATGTGCCGGTGCTGCCGGTAAATCTGGGAACCTTGGGTTTTATCTCCGCTGTCTCCCCTTCCCAATGGGAAGAAACCTTTACTAAATGGGAAGAAGGAAGAGCGGTAATTTCCCGGCGGCTTATGATGGATGTTGCTATCGAACGGGGGGGTGAAATTATTTTTCAGGGCATCTGCCTGAACGATGCGGTTATTTCCGCCGCAGGAATTGCCAAGTTGGTCCGGCTGGAAGTAGAAGCGGAAACTGCCGCCGGGGATCGAATCGATCTGGGTCAATTCAGGGCCGATGGGCTTATTGTGGCTACCCCCACCGGATCCTCCGGGTATTCCGTAGCCGCCGGAGGGCCGATCATCGATCCCGAGATGGATGCGGTGATCATCAACCCAATCTGTCCCTTTACCCTTACCAACCGGCCCATTGTGATTCCTTCAGAGGGCCGGATTATTACCCTGGTTGAACAAGAACAACGGAGCGATGTTCTCTTGACCGTGGACGGCCAGATTACCAAGCCTCTGGAATGCGGCGACCGGATCATCATGAGCCGGTCTTCCCATTCACTGCACTTGGTTGCCTCGGACCGGCTGGCCTTTTACCGGGCATTGCGGACCAAACTTGCCTGGTCCGGGGGAAACAATGCTTGAAGAGCTTTCCATCCGGAACTATGCCTTGATTGATAATCTTTCTATTGCATTTGAAGACGGCCTTAATATCCTGACAGGAGAAACCGGGGCAGGAAAATCGATCATTGTTGGATCTTTAAGTTTTCTTTTGGGAGGCAAGGCCGATGCCGATGTGATCCGCACCGGCTGTGACGAAGCGGGGGTTTCAGCGGTGATCCGCATTGCCAAGAATAACGCCGATGCCCTGGAATGGCTGAAAAGCCGTGACATCGCCCTGGAGGATCAAACCGTGGTGGTACGCCGGAATATCAAGGCATCGGGGAGATCTTCCATTTACATACAGAGCATTCCCCTTACCCGGGGGGATTTGGCGGAACTCATGGGGATGCTCTTTGATCTTCACGGTCAGCATGATCATGAATCTCTCCTGCGCAAAGACACCCATCGGCGCTGTCTCGACCGTTTTGCCGGTATTGAAGAAGAGGCGGCGGCTTTTAACGGTCTTTTTACCACCCTGGCGGAAAAGAAAAAAGCCCTGGACCTTTCCCGCGATTCGGATCGGAACCGGGAAGAACGGATTGAACTCCTTTCCTATGCGGTGGATGAAATTACCAAGGCCGCCCTCAGGCCCGGAGAAAGCCGGGAACTGGAAACGGAAGCCCAGCGTCTTTCTTCTTTCGAAAAACTTAGCCGGGAAACGGAAAGTGCCGCTGCCTTCCTTTTTGACGGAGAGGGTTCGGTCCTTAGCCTGGCGCGGAAGACCCGCAGTTTTCTGGAAGGAGCTTCTTCTATGGACGAAAGCCTGGCGGGACTTTGCAAACGCATGGATGATCTGTATTTTGAGGCGGAAGATCTTTCCGAGGAACTCCGAGGCTACCGGGATAAGCTTTCCTATGAACCGGGGCGGCTGGAAGAGGTTGAGGACCGGCTGGGACTCCTCTTTAGGCTTAAAAAAAAATACAATAAACCGGCTGATCGGACCGGAGAACCCGAAACGGCCAGGGAAATAAACGACGAAGAGGCTATCCTCGCTTATAAAACCCGGGCGGAACAAGAAATAGAAGCCCTTTCCCAATCGGAGGAAAACCGGGGAAAACTCGCCTTGGAAATTGCGGCACTGGAAAAAAAGATGGCCGCCAAAGCGGCGGAACTCTCCGCCAAACGAGGGAATGGAGCCAAAAAGCTGGGAGAACAGATTAACGACATCCTTCTGCGGCTTGGTATGCCCAAGGCACGGTTTTCGGTCAATGTTGCCCCCAAGGGAAGGGGCCCCGGCGGAAACCTGATCTGCGGCCCCTGGGGATCGGATGACATCGAATTCCTCTTTTCCGCCAACCCCGGAGAACCCCAAAAAGAACTGGCCCGGATCGCCAGCGGCGGGGAGCTTTCCCGGGTAATGCTGGCAATCAAGACCGTCCTGGCCGAATCAGACGCCATAGAAACTCTGGTATTTGACGAAATAGACGCCGGTATCGGGGGAGAGGTGGCCCTGGCGGTGGGGGAATATCTAAAAAAAATTGGAGTGATTAAGCAAATATTCTGTATTACCCATCTGGCCAGTATCGCCGTCCGGGCGGATAACCATATCCGGGTAGAAAAAAGGGATGCCGCAGGTCGCACCCAGACCACGGCCCGGCTGCTTTCCGGCAAGGGCCGCCGGGAAGAAATTGCCCGTATGCTGGCAGGCGATTCGGCAGGGGAAGCGGCCCTTGCACATGCCGATGATTTGCTGGCAAAATATGGAAAAGGTAATTAATCGGAGGCGGGATGGGTAAAATTTCCATCGAGGAAAGAAATCAATACCAGGACAAAATCAAGCCGTACCGGGATAAAATTGTCGAAATCAGCGCCAGAGAAAAAGAATACCTTCTGGCCTTAAAAAAAGAACCCGAAGGGGCCGCCCTTAAGCGGCTTACCCTGGTGGACGAAATGCTCAATCTTGCCTCATACCAGATCGTCATCAGCCTGGTATCCCAGATGCGCCTTAAAATAAAAGAAGAAAACGCCCTTAACGACGGCCGGAAATCCCTCTATAAAAGCGTAATCTACCTGGAAGAAATTGTGACCAACTATGTGGATGCCCCCTATTCGGATTATGAGGAAAAGCTGGAAGAAATTGCTTCCCTGGATGCCGCCAGCAGGTACCTGTTGGTACGAAAAATGGGGCTGGCGATCAATTTGCTGGAAAATGCCTATGGCGACAATACCAAATGGCGATGGTCTTTTGTTGAACTGGAAGGCCGCTATGCGGCGGCGGCAAAAAATATCCTGGATCTAAAAAACGCCGTATCCAATTCAGATCCCCGCTCTCCCAGCTATGAACCAACGGTGTACCATTTACGGATGATAAAAAAACTCCTGAGCCAGGCCGCAGATCGGTACCGGGAAAAATATGAATTGTCCACCAACCGCATCGACGATTTTAAACAGGGAATCAATTTCCTCGGCTCTCTCCGGCGAATACATGTGCTTATGGGAGACAGGGACGATGCGGAGACGGTAAAAAAGAAGCTGGAAATTTGGTCGGCCAAGCTTGAGACTGATATCAAGCGTAACGAGGCTCATAAAAAAGGGTGAAAGAAAACCCTCCATCGGGCCTGAAAGAATTCCGGACCCTCCTGCCTTACCTGAAAAAATACCGTCTCCAGTATGTGCTGGGGTTTTTTTGCCTTATCATCGTAGACGCCGCTCAGGTGTTGATCCCCCAGTTTATCCGGCTTGCGGTGGACCGGATCACCACTGGAAACTTTGAATGGATGGGAATATTCCGGCTGTGCCTGGTCATGCTGGCTGTTATGATCCTAATTTCTTCGGGCCGTTTTCTCTGGCGTTTTTTTATCCACGGTTCTTCCCGCCGTATCGAGACTGAACTGCGGGATACTCTTTTTTCCCATCTTCTTACCCTGTCCTACGATTTTTACCAAAGGCACAAGATTGGGGATCTCATGGCCAGGGCGATTAACGACATCAGCGGAATCCGCAATGCCCTGGGCTGGGGGGTGGTTACCCTAGTGGACGGCACGATCATGGCTTCGGCGATCTTGGTGATTATTTTTGTCCAGGACCCCCGGACCGCCGCATTTTGTGTTGCCCCCCTGCCTCTGATCACCATCATCATGCTCTTCTTCGGAAGGACCATAGGCCGCCGTTTTTTTAGGGTAAACGAAACCTATTCAGCCATGAGCGACACGGTCCAGGAAACCTTTGCGGGAATCCGGGTGGTCAAGTCTTTTGTCAAAGAATGGTGGTTTACCAGAAAATTCGAAAAGACCAACGATGATTACCGTTCCGCCAACATGGAACTGGTAAAAATTTTCGGTGCTTTTTTTCCCCTGGTCAGTTTTCTTGCGGGGCTTACCACGGTTATCCTCCTTTTGGCGGGAGGCCGCCGGGTGGTAATGGGTTATCTGAGCGCCGGGGAACTGGTGGCTCTCTTTAGTTATCTACAGATGCTGATCTGGCCCTTGATGGGAGCGGGTTTTATGGTGAATATGATCCAGCGGGGAGCCGCCAGCATGGGACGGATCAACGAGCTGCTCCACAGCGAACCTTCTATTCAGGATATTACGGATCCAGAGGATTCAAGGGTACCGCCGCAAAGTTCCCGCAAAGACGATCCTGTTATTGAGATCAAAAATCTTTCCTTTGCCTATACGGCAGCGGAAGCAGAAACTGTTAATGTACTGAACGATATTTCCCTTTCCATTCCTTCCGGCAGTGTTCTGGGAATTCTGGGCAGAACCGGATCGGGAAAAACAACGCTGATAAAAACCCTGGTAAGGATGATTGATCCTCCGGAAGGAACGGTTTTTATAAAAGGAGTTGATGTACGGCGGCGGAAATTGCGGGATCTGCGCCGTCTCTTTGGGGTAAGCCCCCAGGACAGTTATCTTTTTTCCGATTCAATTAAAAACAACATTGCCTATGGACACAGGGATGAAGATGCCGATCCTGGCATTGGTGTACTGGCCCAAGCGGCATTCCTTTCCGCCCTGGATGGAGACTTGGCAGGTTTTGCCCAGGGCTGGGATACCCTTATCGGTGAACGGGGGCTTACCCTTTCGGGAGGTCAGAAGCAGCGGGTGGCCATAGCCCGCGCCGTTTTATCCGCCCCGGAAATTCTGGTACTAGACGATGCATTTTCCGCTGTGGATGCCGAAACGGAAAAACGGATTCTTACGGGCATTCTGGACGAACGCCGCCGGGGGAAAACAAAAAAAACAACGATTATCATTTCCCACAGGGTTTCAACGTTAAGCTGCGCCGAAACGGTTTTAGTATTGGAAGAAGGGCATATCAGCGAATTGGGAAACCCGGAAGAACTGCTTAAATCGGGCCGCTTCTTTTCCCGGACAGCAGAACTTCAACGGCTGGGCGAACAGGCGGAGGCGGGTGTGTACGAGGGCCTGCGGCCCCCGATCGTAAGGTAATTATCATTATTTGCCGCTAGGGGGCGGCATATGCATGGCTGATGCTGACAGTTATTTTGAAACCGAAGCAGTGGTAAAAGAATATGATTCCAAAATCACCGCCCGGATTCTTTCCTATTTAAAACCCTATAGTGTCCTGGCAATTCTGGCCTTGGGGGCGCTGGTCTTTTCTACACTGGGAGAACTGGCGGTACCAGTACTCCAGCAGCGGCTTATCGACCGGGCAATCATGGCCCGTTTTCTTCCCCTCAAACTAAAGGATCAAAGCACCCTCGGCAGCGAAGGCCGGCAAACGCTGAAAGAACTGGTCCTGGTCCAGGGAGTTTTGGAAGCGGGGGAATACCTCTTTGTTCCCCGGGACGAAAAACTCCGCATCTCCGGCAGCGCCGAAAGGGAGTTAAAGGCAGCGGGAATTCTGGAGGATGGCCAATGGTATGCATTTGTCCTTCCTGAAGATCCTAACGAGCACTCCCAGGTTTTGGCCCTGATGGAAAAATATCCCCAGCGCTTTGTCCGGGGAAAAACCGCCGCTGCCCTTACCATCAAAAATCTGTCGGTCTTAACGCCGGAAGAAAAACAGATTATCCGCTTTAGGGATATAACCCTAATTACCAGGACAGTATTGATGATCCTTTCTATCCTGGGGGGGATCTTTGTTTTTACTTTTATTCAAACCTGGACCTCGTCCCTGGTTGCTCAAAAGGTGATGAAAGATATCAGACTGGAATTATTCAAAAAAACCGGAACACAGTCCACGGCCTTTCTTTCCCGCCATCCTGTGGGGCGTATTGTTACCCGTCTTACCGGCGATGTGGAAACGATCAACGAATTTTTTACCAATGTACTCATTGCTTTTTTAAAGGATTTCTCTGTCATGGCAGGTTCTTTGATCACCCTGTTTATCCTTTCTCCGCGCCTGGCGGGGGTGGTACTCCTGACCCTTCCTCCGGTGCTGGTTCTTACCGCCTTTTCGCGGGTCCGGGCCAGGGATGCGTTCAGGCAGCAGAGAATCGCTTCTTCCAAAGTAAATGCATATCTTTCGGAACGGCTTTCCGGAATTCCGGTGGTACAGCTTTTTTTGGGAGAACGGCGGAGTCAAAGGGAATTCGGCGAACGGAACGGGGAATACCTAAAAGCGAACATGGCGGAAATGTATGTCTATGCGACTTTCCGGCCCATCATTGATTTTCTTTCCACCCTTACCACCGCCGCAGTGATCGCCGTGGGGGCCAATTTTGTACTCAACCTCTCCCTTTCCTTGGGTGTCCTTATCGCCTTTATTAACCTTGTGGGACTCTTTTATGCCCCTGTCATGGATATCGCCGAAAAATACACCCTCCTGCAAAGCGCCATGGCGGGAGGGGAACGGGTCTTTGCTCTGCTGGATACGGACGAAAAAATTCCCGATACCGGATCAAAACAGATCGAAGGGATGCTCCGGGGTCATGTTGAATTCAGCCATGTAACTTTTGCCTACAAGGAAGGAGAGGAAGTCCTAAAGGATTTGAGTTTTATCGTTAAGCCCGGCGAGATGGCGGCCATTGTGGGTTATACCGGAGCGGGAAAAACCACCATCACCAATGTCCTGGCCCGGCTTTGGGACATCCAGGGGGGAACTATAAAACTGGACGGCATACCTATCGAGGAAATACCTCTTCCGGAACTGCGCCGTTCGGTACTGCCCGTGCTGCAAGAAGTGTTTCTCTTTTCCGGTACCGTGGCGGAAAACATTTCCCTGGGACTTTCCCTGGAACGAGATGCCATTGTCGAAGCGGCCAGGGCAGTCCACGCTGATGAATTTATCTCCCGGCTCCCCCAGGGGTACGATACGATCCTGTCCGAAGGGGCCGCAAATATTTCTTCCGGCCAGCGGCAGTTGTTAAGTTTTGCCCGGGTGATCGCTCACAATCCCGCCATGGTGATTCTTGACGAGGCCACCAGTTCCATCGACACCGAGACGGAGCGGTTAATTCAACTGGGAATAGAAAGAGTTCTTTCGGACCGGACTTCCATCGTCATCGCCCACCGACTTTCCACCATCCGCCATGCGGACCGGATCCTCGTTCTTTCCGGAGGGGCACTAATTGAAGAAGGCCGCCACGAAGAACTTATTGCGAAGAACGGCCTCTATGCCGGCCTCTACCGGCTTCAGTTCAGTGAAACCGCCGGCTGAACGTTATTTGTGAGGAAAATTTTACGCAGGGACCACCAAGCCGTAAAGAAGGAAAAAAAATTAATTCTTCCTGGTGTACTCTGCGGCTTTGCGCCTTAACGAGAAGTATATAAAAACGACGGCTTTGGCTGCTGCAACATAGCCGCTGCTTTAAGGTATTCGCTTTTTGTTACTAATAGATATTTTATACGAAATTAATTGCGGTTATATGCCATTTACCCAAGTTAAAAATATATTCTAAAGTAACACTTGACAAACCATAATGGAATATACAGAATTACTATTTAAGGAGATATGATAATAGAAGATAATAAAACCGATCCTTCTGGTTTTTTAAAAAAAGCTAGAGAACATCAATCAAAATTCAGATTAGAATATTTGAAATTGGAAGAATATGATAAGTATGGTAACTATTTGACTGTAGAAGACGCAAAAAGGATTGAATTTTTATAACGGTTTTGATATATTTACAACAGTTAAAGAATCTAGTAAATTTACTAAAAACCTATATCAAAATATGCTACGCAGTGAACATATACCTTTCAATATATTCATACCTTTAAAAAATAATAAAAACATTTTATAGATATTTTTTGTAGAGTTTTAGATTGTAAAATAAAAGCAATTGATTCATTAATAATTGAATACGCACCACAGCCTAAAGAAAATTATTTAAATGATAGAACATCATTTGATGTATATATAGAATATACAAATGATAATAAAAAAGAGGTATTATTGGGATTGAAGTAAAATATACCGAATGTGAATATAAAATTGGAAAAAAAGAAAAATTCGAAACAGAAAATTATGAATCTATATGTACAAAATAACAGAAAAAACAAATGTATATAAAGATGAAATTATAATAAAATTAAAAGAAGATAATTATAGACAAACATGGAGGAACCACTTATTAGGAGAAAGCATTTTAGTTAAAAACCAAGATAAATTTCAGTATTTTACTTCAATAACATTTTATCCAAAAAATTAGTAAAGAGTATAAGGATTTTTTAAAAGAAGAACATAAAAATAAGTGTTTGTTTATAACTTATGAGGAATTATTTGAAATTTTTGAGAAATATTGCCCTGAAAATGAATATAAAAAGTGGATTGAATATTTGAATACAAGATATATATTGTAATAATATGATGCTGTAAAAGGGCAAACGGCATATAACAAACGGTTAGCACTCACCGCCTCGTTCGGGCGGTTCGGGTTCCGCAAAACAGCAGTCGGGCTTCGCCCTTTGTGGTGTTTTGCTCCACCACATTTTGCCAGCCTAGAACGTTAAGCGCAAATTGCATTTTGAATCGGTTGGAAATATAATATAAAATATGTATTGATTAATATTTTGAATTATGGTATACTAATTATATGGAAAACGAACTGGATTTAAAGGAACTTGTTAAAGAAAAATACGGCAAAATAGCCTCAAAAAGTAATGAAACTGCCTCTTGTTGCAGTTCTGGCTGTTGCTGTGGTGGTAATGATAACATAATGGCTGAAAATTATAATGGCATAAATGGATATAATCCCGATGCCGATTTAGAACTTGGCTGTGGGCTTCCTACAAAATTTGCCAAAATTAAAAAAGGAGATACCGTTATTGATTTAGGCAGTGGCGCTGGAAATGATTGTTTTGTTGCAAGGGCAGAAGTTGGCGAAACTGGCAGAATAATTGGAATAGATTTTACTCCCGAAATGATTAAAAAAGCAAGAAACAATGTAAAAAAACGTGGTTTTCTAAATGTAGAATTTATTCAAGGCGATATAGACAATATACCCGTTAATTCGGGCTTGGCTGACGTAATTGTAAGTAATTGTGTTCTAAACCTTGTTCCCAATAAAAAGGCAGTTTTTAAAGAAATTTATCGTGTATTAAAACCCAACGGGCATTTTAGTATTTCAGACATTGTTTTAATTGGGGATTTACCCGAAAAAATAAAATCTGCGGCAGAAATGTATTCTGGCTGTGTTTCTGGGGCAATTAAAAAAGATTTATACATGGAATATATTAAAGAAACTGGTTTCAAAAATATTATGGTTCAAAAAGAAACAGCTATAATAATACCCGATGAAGAATTAAGCAATCACCTGGATAATAATGAAATCATTTTATATAAAAAAAATCCAGAAATAATAAAAAGTATAACAATATATGCGGAAAAATAAAAACAAAATGGAACCTTCGCACAACAAACGATTAGCACTTCGCCGCCTTTCGGCGGTTTGGGCTACGTTCGGCTAGGTCGATCATTTCACTCGATCCCGCGCCTCATTCCGGCGCTATTTTTATTATCAATATTTTATATTGACAATTTTTTAGGATGCGATTATATTTAATAAATAATGGACATAATAGAAATCATTAATAATGATAATTTGTTAGCTGAAGATTTAAAAATATTTTGTGATTTTGAAATACTTCCTGAAAAAGAGAAATTTTATGGAAGTGAAAATAACAAATATAACATTGATGGAATGGCTTTTGGTATAACCCCGGACAGTAGTAAAAATTACTGCGAATATATTTTACTTAAAGATAATTCAATTGCATTTTATGATGTAGATTTTGGTATAGCTGGTAGAATAGCAGAATCTACATCAGAAATGTTTGAACTTTTATTAAACATTCCCGAATGGAGACGATTCAATTATATCGGGTTATATAAAAACAAAGAATTATTAAATGATTTTATTAAAAAAGTAGAAAAATAGAGTGGATATAACAAGGCCAAGCTTAAAGATTTACAAAAAAATTATCTATAAAAATATATGATAAACCATTGTTACTAAAAAGGTTTTATATAACTGCAACAAGGTATTCTAAATGGACTGTTACTTATTTTGATGGAAATAAAGGGTGGAAAAATGGTGGAAATAGTATTTTTTTTTCTAAAGGCAGCGGATGGGGAACACAGAAATTAACTTTATTAGATTGTAATAGAATAGATGATAAAACAAAGAAAAGAGAATACCTGGGATTATAAAAGAGCTGGGTGTGTACAAGCAAAAGACGCCGCTCAACAAACGGCTATCGCTATGCCGCCTTTCGCCGGTTCGGCGTCAACCTGAAATGTTATGTGACATGGGCATATATAATAACACATATTAGTATATTATATAAATACAATTTTTTTGTTAAGGATGAGTTTGTTCCAAAACTTTGATTTTTGGAACAAACTCAGAGAATAAAAAAAATTGCAAAATGCCGCTTAACGATATATGAATGCGGATTTTTAACGCAGCATCGCCGCAGCCTGTTCATGATTCCAGCGCAGGGCAATATCCGCGGGGCTTTCGGCGGCAATATTCCGGATATTTTTATTGGCCCCCAGTTCCAGCAGTACGGCGATTAGATCGGTCCTTCCTGTCTGGGCGGCATAATGAAGAACGGTGTTCCCCATTCCATCCCTGGCATGAATCGCGTCTCCGGAAAAAAGGGTTCTGACTGCTTTTTCGCCCCGGTCCAGCGCCGCCGTGGCGGGGGTTTTACCGTCCATCGCAAGGGCAAACAAATCTGAGCCCGCATCGGAAAGCATTTTTGCTTCATCAAACGCATTCAGATCCATGGCAAGCCTTAGGGCAGTACGGCCTTCGGAATCTACCGCAGAGATACGGCATCCGCGGTCAAAGATGATCTGGATCGTTTCTATCGAAGCCCGCTGTTTAATTGCTATGTGAAGCGGGGACAAGCCGTCGTCATCGGCCATATCGACCCTGTCTTTGGTAAGAAGGGCCGCTGTCATCTCAGGTGAATTTGAAAGAGCAATCTGGAAAGGAGTAAGACCGGAGGAATTCCGCGCATGGATAGGAGCGCCATAGCTTAAGAGCATATTCACTATATCCATCCGCTGTATGGATACGGCAATGTGAAGGGGGGTGTCTCCGGTATTGTTCCGGGTAATAGGATCCGCTCCTGCATAGGCAAGCCGTTCCATGGAACCGGCGGAACCGTTCTGGACCGCTTCCATAAAAGGGGTGTTTCCCTGGACATCCCGGATTTCTATATTGGCCTTTCGACTTATCAATTTGGTTTCCGAAACGGTAAGACCCAGCCGCACTGCTTCGTGAAGAGGAGCTTTTCCCATCAGGTTCTGGGTGTCTATGCTGATCCCCGCATCGATCAGAGGATCGATGGAATTTTGGGCATCCCACCGGACCGCACTGTGAAGGGGGCTGTTTCCCTGGGAGTCCCGGGCGTTAATCGAAGCTCCCGCTGCAAGAAGGGCCCGAATCGTTTCCGGCGAATCGGCCCGGGCCGCCAAAAAGAGGGGAGTTTCCCCCATGGCGTTGACCGCCTCCAGTTTGGAACCCTTTTCTACCAGCAGGGGGACATGGGCCGCCAGCTTCCACTGGGCTCCATAATGAAGGGCGGTATTTTCCAGACCGTCCTTCGCTTCCAGGGTTTGCTGGGTCAGCATCCACTCCCGGATCGGTCCCGGAGAATGGAAAGCCAGATACAGCGGGTTTTCTCCCTTGGAATTGGGAGCAAAAATATTTGCCCCCCGGGAAATCAACATAGTCCCCGCTGCTTCGTAGTTTACAATGTTGGCAATATGGAGAGGTGTATTTCCTTCCTGATTTCGGGCATTTAACTCACCACTCCTGCTTAAAATGAGTTCAAGCAGCTCCATGTCCGCCTTGTTCTTAACAGCAAGGTGAATCAGGGAATTCCCCGAGCTGTCGCTTTGCATTATCGTTTCGTCGTTTAAAAGCGCATCCAGCACGACATCATTTTTATCGATGATCGCCCGTTCCAGGGGAGTAATATTTTCATTGTCGGCGGCAAAAACATCAGCCCGGCGGGCCAACAGCGAAGGAATAAGGCCGGGCCGGTTGTGTTCCACCGCCAGATACAGGGCGGTTTTGCCTTCGATATTACGGGCCGTCACATCGGCACCTCTGGAAAGAAATAGGTCTATCAGTTCCCTGGGCCTTCCCAGGGTAATCACCACATGAAGGGGCGTTTCACCGTGCTCGTCCCGCAAATTAGGAGATGCACCGTTATATAACAGCATGGCGGCCACTTCTCTATGCTTATCTTCAGGAGCAGCCAGGTGAAGGGGCGAATTGCCCTTGGCGTCCTGAGTATCAAGTTTTGCTCCCTGAATGATGAGCAATGACATGGTATCAACCCTGCCCTCCCTGACTGCTTCGTGAAGAGCCGTGGCACCGGAATTGTTTTTGATGTCCACATCGGTTTTTTTATCCAGGAAAAAACTGACATACCCCGTATATCCTTCGCGGGCGGCATAATGAAGTGCCGTATAGCCATCCGCCACCAGGGTATTGTAATTGGCGCTCCGGGCCGCCGGGGCAAAGTAGGGATAAAAGGGATCTTCCGAACGGCATCCCGCCAGAACCAGTCTTTCCGCCGTTTCGGCATATTTAGCAGAATCGGTTGCGGCAAAGGCATGGTCCAGGGCAGTTTTGCCGCTGTCGTCTTTTTCGTTAACCAGAGCTCCCGCAGATACGAGGATCCTGGCCGATTCGGCCTTGCCTTCCCTGCCCGCCAGATGAATCAGGGTAACCCCGCCGGGTCCCCGGCTGTTCAGGGTTTGGGGATGAATCAACGCTTCCAGCAATGCCCCACCGGATCGGACACCCTGCAGGGCGGATGTACCGGAATTTGAATAACCTAATGGAAGATGAATATCCGCCCCCGCGGCAGTCAAAAGCCGGGCTGATTCCGAATCGGATAATTGGGCGGCAATACCCAGAGGAGTCCTCCCCTCATTATCCAGAGCATCCACTTCCGATCCCATGGCAAGGAGGAAACGGACCATTTCCGCATTACCTGTCTCGGCAGCTGCATGAAGAACGGTTCTGCCCCTTCTATCCCGGTCAGTCAATGCCGCCTTACCGGTTAGAAGAGCCTGGGCTTCCTGTGTCTTTCCTTTATTCAACAGCCTAAAAACCAGAGGATCCGTGGCACAGGCCGAAAAAAGAACCGCCAAACAGAGAACAGAGATATGGTAAGACTTCTTCATATATTGATAATCGGCATATTGACAGTGAAGTCTTAATTTTGCTATTAATACGATATGTTGGATTTGGTGAAGAAGTAACAATCTCCTTGCCAAATCAGGCGGCCTTGGTGGAACTGGTAGACACGCTAGCTTGAGGTGCTAGTGCCGAGAGGCATGGAAGTTCAAGTCTTCTAGGCCGCAGTAGTTCGTTAATTCGTTACGTTGTAAGGAATTAGCAGTGTATCTCCTACCCATACAGCGGGCGGAGTATAACACCAAAATCCTTTGACTGATACAAAACTGATACTTTTTCAGTTGTTCAGTCAAAACGAGGTGATTATGCGCCGACCGTTTACCTTGTACAAAGAAAACACGAAATCCGGTACGTTCTGGTATGCCCGCTTTTGGGATGAAGCAAGCCAGAGGTATAAACACAGCCGATCAACAGGCATCTTGGTTGAAGGTAAAAAAGAACGCCGTTATGAAGCCGAGGAAACGGCAAGGAAGATTTTTGAAGAACTTGCGGTTACCCAAACCCCGCAGGATTTACCCAATAACCCCAAAAACAAAACCGTGGCGAACACTTTCCTCATTGAGTACCTTACCAACTTTTGGACGGCTAACAGCGAATACGCTCAATTCAAGCGGGACGTAAAGAAAAAGCCCCTCACCCCTGGTTACATCGACATGAACCATGAAGATGTCCGCCGCCATGTAGAACCCTACTCAGGCTTTGACGGCGTTACCGTTGGAAGCCTTAGCAAAGCAATCCTCAAAAAATGGCTGATATGGCTTTCAGGCCGTAAAATCATACGGCACAAAAAAGACGGAACTGTAATTGAAGGGGACACCATAACAGGCCGCAGGGCAAACATCGTCATACAGGCGGTTCGGGTTGCTATCCGTTGGGCAGTAGATAACGAGGAAATTTTGGTTGACCCTTTCCGCAAACTGGGGGAAGTTTCAGAAACCGAAAAGGAAAAAGGAGTGCTGACTTTCGAGGAACGGAAGCAATTAACCGAGTTACAAATAGCGGATTACCGCACCCGCCTTGTAATGCTTTTAGGCAGTTATTGCGGACTACGCCGAGGGGAAATGCGGGGTTTACAATGGGGGGATATAGCGGACGGCATTATCACCGTACAGCATAATTTTTTGAACAAGGAAGGGTTAAAACTTCCCAAGTGTAACAGCGTCAGGAAAGTCCCTGTAACATCAGCCGTTCAAGAACTGCTGGATACAGCCAGAAAAAACGCCTTTAATACTTCCCCTGAAAGTTACGCTTTGGAAAGTCCCCAAATATCAGGGAAGCCCCTTTGCAATAATTTCTTTCGGGACGGCGTTGTCAAAGAACTTGAAGCGTTAGGCATTACCGCAACCCAACAACGGGAAAGGTTTTTAACGTGCCACAGCCTACGGCATACTTTTATTACCCTTGCCCAACTTTCCGGCATATCTGATGTTGAAATACGAGCATTGGCAGGGCATAAGAGTGAAAAAGTTATGAAGAAATACAGCCATGTGCCGCAAGTCATAGACTTTAATGCCGCACGAAAAAAACTGGAGGGAAACGGAGAAACAGGAATTAAAGCCGTTAATGGGTAGTATAGGGGGAAGTTCATTTCATAAAGTATCAGGACATATCACCAGTACTCATACGATATTATTTGATGTCATATTCTTAAAAATACCATTTCCACAAATATAAAACCTGTTTTTTTGGCATCACAGAC
>WRIV01000003.1 GCA_009782555.1 Treponema sp.
GAACTATTTATCTGTCAATACAAAAATAATAATTATTTAATTCTTTTGTAATGTTTTTTTCTCATTACACTATATATTTGTTAACCTCCAAACTTTTATCTTGCGGGGAAAGAAAACACGCTTCTTATTTGCTATGCTGCGCCATAAATGACCGTGCGCCCCGCCGGGAAATACGACCCCCCGGCGGGAGTGTTTTTGAGGGTTAAAATCTGCTTCGGAATGTTTGATATGGCTAATTTGCCATATCTTTAATTGAAAACCAGGAAGATAGTGCGGTATGGTATTACTACCAACCCTACCATAGCATTCTTGAGAAATCAGTTTTCCGTCTTTGAAAAAAGCTTTCTTTCAATTTGTTAACATTACGGCCGAAAAAAATCTCTTGCGGCACGAACTTATTTTGGACTCAGAGGGCAAAACACCTTAAAAGTAACGGCGAAAAAACTATGTACCGCAAATTATACAATCCCAAGAATCGCCTTAGCTATCGAAAAATAAATGATCAGCGAAGCGGCGTCCACGATGGTAGTAATCAGCGGTGCCGCCATAATTGCCGGGTCTATTTTCAGCCGTTTTGCAAAAATGGGAAGGAGGCCGCCTACCGTTTTTGCCATAAGAATTGTGCAGAACAGGGACAGGGTAACGGTCAGGGATAACAAAAAATCTTGTCCGCTCATCAAATAAACTCTGACAAGATTGATAAGTCCCAGCCCCAGGCCGCAGAGAGCTCCAACGCGGATTTCTTTCCAAAGCACGCGGAGAACATCATTGAGGCTGATTTCGCCTACCGCCATACCGCGGATGATCAGTGTTGAGGCCTGAGAACCGGCATTCCCGCTGGTGTCCATGAGCATGGGTATAAAGGCCATCAGGACGGGCAGTACCGACAGCCCTTTCTCAAAGCCCGATATGATGCTGCCGGTTATGGTTGCCGAAAGCATAAGCACCAAAAGCCAGAGCATACGGTTTCTTGCCAGCCGGATAATACTGGTTTTTAAGTACGGTTCGTCCGAAGGGGCAAGAGCGGCCATCTTTTCAATATCTTCGGTACTTTCCTCGACTATAACCTCCATGATGTCGTCTACGGTTATAATACCGACCAAACGCTGCTCCGTATCCACCACAGGCATTGCCAACAGGTCGTACTTTTGAAACTGGTCTGCTGTAACTTCCTGATCGTCCGTGGTATAGGCAAAGATAAAATTTGTGTCCATTATATCGCCGATCCGATCCTCCGGACGGGCGAGCATCAGTGTTTTTGCAGACACCACCCCCACCAGTATCCTGTCCCTGCGTATCACATAACAGGTGTATATAGTTTCCTTGTTGGGACCCGTATTTCGGATAGCGTCAAATGCTTCCCGCACCGTGGCATCTTCACGCAGATCAACATATTCGGTGGTCATGATGCTGCCCGCCGAATCATCAGGGTACTGCAATAATTGATTAATTAGCTTCCGTTTTTCGGGAGGAACATTTTGCAAAACGCGCTTAACCACATTGGCGGGCAGCTCTTCGATAAAGTCCACAGCGTCATCCACAAAGAGTTTATTGATAATATCGCCAATTTCCGTATCAGCAAGTGCTTCGATGATGATCTGCTGGCGATCGTTGTCCACATAAGCAAATACATCGGCTGCCATGGGTTTTGGCAGAACTCTGAACAACTGGATAATTTTTTCCCTGTCCAGGTCTTCGAATATTTCAGCGATGTCAACGGTATTCATGCCGGAAAGCATGGCCTTTAACTCTGAAATGTCAACAGAACCGGCATTAATAATTGATAAAATTTTATTGTTCATTTGAGTACCCTCAAAATTGGTTTTTATCGGCACAATTTTTTCGTCAGCGTTCCATCTTACAGGCATCCTGTGCCGGCGTATTCGTCAATTTCAATATAACCGCTTTGCCCATTTATTGTTCAAAACAAGAATTGTCTCATAATAATTCTCAGCCGGCTCATGCAAGCCCAGTTCCTGCTCCTTAATGATTTTTTTACAGGTGATCATACCGCAAAACAATATCTTATTCAATAGAAACATGAAACTAGCTTCGCAGCACGGTGATATGTTGATCCGCTTGACAAATAGGCTGAGGCTGACTAATTCATAGATAGATTAGCCAGCCCAAACCAACGGGAAGGGAAAAAGTGCAGCGCTGTTATGCTGCCATCGAATCCAGATTCAATGTCCTCGCTGATTCACCGGCGATGCAAATTCGCCGATCCTTATGCAGCCAGATCGCCATATCCCTGATAGTTTCTTCGAATGGACGTACCCTGAAACCAAGCTCCCGTTTTGCTTTTTCGCAGGAGAAAACATTGTTCCTGCTCAAGTTATAAATGGCAAAACTGGTAAGCAGCCCCGGCTTTTTAGTAAAAAAACTGACACACGAAGAAAGAACGGCAAGAACCTTTGCTGCGGACACAGGCAGTATCGTATTTATTTCCTTTGCTCCGGTATTGCTGCTGATCAGCTGGAATAAATCACGCATTGAAACGGAGCTGTTGCTCAAAATATAACCTTCCCCCCGGCGGCCTTTTTCCGTGCAGGCAATAACGCCATCGGCAAGATCTCTGACATCAACGGCGTTAAAACTTCCGGCAATCCCCGCGGGCATTTTTCCGTTAAAGTAATCAATGATAAAATTGGTAAAATAGCCGTTGCCGTAATCATTGGGACCTGAAATACCGCTGGGATATACAATAGAAGCATCAAGACCGTGTTCCTTTACCGCATCAATCACAAGCCGGGTTGCCATAGCTTTGGTTTTTCCATAACCGCCTATAACTAGATCAGGATCAAAAGAGTTTATTTCCCGGATAACCTGCCCGCGGGGGAGTTCAGGAATAGCTCCGGTAGAACTGACGTATACCAGTTTCTTCACTTTGTGCCTTATGCAGGCATCAAGGATATTTTGAGTTCCGGTAACGTTCACGGCGTACAATTTTTTGCTTAACTCGGGAGAAACGGTTACCATGCTGGCGCAGTGAATAACGATAATATCCGTATCATTCGGTACGCCGAAAAACTGTTCAATTGAACCGGCATCCAGAATATCGCCGGAAACAATTTCCACCTCAGCAGGAACCTGTGTAATGGCAGGATCTCCTCTCAAAACAAGGGCCCTAACCGCTTTGTTTTGAGCAATCAGCAAACGGGAGATATTGCTCCCCAGGTACCCGGCCGCTCCGGTTAATAAATAAATGGCTTTTTTCATCTTCATACCTCAATATCATTAAGATACTTTGAATTTAGACAGGCGATGTTATGAGTTATTAATGATCTGTTAAGGAAATATTAAATCATCTGAAATTCAGAAAAAAACGGAAAATGGAGGCGTCAAACCTTCAAGCAGACTGAAAAAGTTGTTCCATATCCGTTTTCACTGTCCACAGTAATGGTTCCGCCAAGCAAATCCACGGTTTTTTTAACCAGCGCAAGGCCAAGGCCGTTCCCCTCCTGGGCATGGGAGGTATCTCCCTGAAAAAACTTGTCAAATATGCGTTTTTGGGTATCTTTTGTCATACCAATGCCGGTATCGGTTACCGAAATCACTGCAAAGCTTTCCGATTCCGGCGCATTTTGGATTTTCAGGCTTAGAATTATTTTTCCGCCGGGATTGGTAAATTTAACCGCATTGGAAAGCAGGTTATTCCATACAATTTCCAGCATGCTTCCATCATAGCAGACGTTTACTTCGTCCAAATCCGCCTCAAAATCTATGTTTTTTTGATCCCACCGTTCCTCAAAGGCCACGGCGCACTGCCGAAGCTGTTCACTTAGCTCAAAAAAATCCGCTTTCGGTAAAATTTCCTGGTTTTCAAGTTTATTTAACTTTAAAATGTTGGCCACCATTGCGGTAAGCCTTTGCGTCGCTTCGACAATGGTTGCGGTATATTCTCTTCGCTCTTCAGCCTGTAAGTTTTCCTTCTGCAAAGCTGTTGCGTAAGACTGTATAACCGAAAGGGGCGTTTTTATTTCATGGGAGACATTTGCAATAAAGTCGTTTTTCAGGGTTTCTATGGCCGCAAGTTCCTTTGCCATAATATTAAAATCATCAAACATTACTTCAACAAAGTCTTTTTTCCCGTCCCTGCGCGAAGGAGATATGCGGACCGAAAAATCCCCCATGGTTATCTTCTTTGCTGCCTCACTGATAGTCCGCATTGGACGGTTCCATATAACATGGCGGACTATGGCGATCCCTGTCAAAAAAACCGCCGCCGTTATCATGATATACAGCATAAGCAGATTGATGGTCAATCTGATATTTGTTTCCATTAAACCGCTTTGTCCCAAAACCTGGTAAATCCACATATGGAAGCCGTTAATGGCCGACAATGTCAGAAGCATTATCAAGTAGTCTTTTATAGACATATAACCGGCATTGATACGGGGGTCTTTGTTTCTTTTCATTTCAATACCGCTTTGTATCCCAGCCCATGGATAGTAACAATCTCAAAATCCTTGCATTCGGAAAATTTTTCCCGCAGTTTGGTAATATACACGTCCACCGAACGGGGGGTGGTTCCGGTCTCGGTACCCCAAAGATCGTCCATAAGTTGATGGCGGGTAAATGTTTTTTTTGGATAGGACAGCAATTTATACAGAACCTGAAATTCTTTTAAGGTAAGGGGTATCTCCTCTTCATTCAGGTAAGCGGCTGTTTCATCTGCGTTCAAGATAAGAGCGCCGACGGTCAGTTTTTTTTCGTTTGCTATATTAGCCCGGCGGAGCAATGCCGCAACTCTGAGCGCCAGTTCTTCCATGTCTATGGGTTTAACCATGTAATCGTCTATGCCGATACGGAACCCTTTCTGCTTGGAAGATATGTCGTCCCGGGAAGACACAAACAAAATAGGTATAGTTTTGTCCTGTTCCCTGACCAGCGAGGCTAGTTTATAGCCGTCAATTTCCGGCATCATGATATCGGAAACAATGAGATCAAATTTAATATCAATCATTTTATCAAAGGCTTCATTGGCGGATAGGCACCCAACAGCCTTATAGTTATGTTCATTCAGGCAGGTGCAGACAATTTTGTTAAGCAGAGCGTCATCATCTACGACAAGAATATTGATCATCCCCTTTTCTCCACTGAGGCTTAGAATTACATATAATTGTTATATCATGCCGGCAGAATAAAATCCATAAAGAAACAATATGTTTTTATCTTACCGGTAAATAACCGGTTTTTTCTGCCAGTTCCTGCCCTTGGGCAGACAGCATCCAATCAATGAATTTTTTTGTATTCTTGCTTTCATTGCCGGTAGTAACCGCATATACCGTCTGGGCAAAAGGGTAACTGCCATTTTGAATAGTAAGTTTCGAAGGCATAACACCGTCAACGGCTAAAACTTTTATTCCCGAACTGCCGGCAATTTTTAGATAAAACAAAAACGAATAACCAATCGCGCTGTTGTAGTTATAATAATTCGAGGCTACTGAGTGTATCATGAGCATCATGCCGCTGGGAACAAATTCACCTTCAAGAATCGGGCGCATAAGCTTATCTTCTTTCATGATTGATTGAAGGGTTGTCTGGCTGCCGGAATTTTCCGGACGCTGATAGGCGATTACCGGTTCATCAACGCCGCTTATGGTTTTCCAGTTTGTGATCCTGCCGGAATAAATATCTCTAATCTGCTGCTGGGTTATGCTGCTTAACACATTTTTGTCATTCACGATAAATACAAATGCGTCGTTGGCAATGGGCGTAAGGTTAAATTGTTTGCCTTTTTCGGCGGCGGCGTTTTTTTCAGCCTTCGAAGGTTCATAACAGATAACGATATCCGCTTCTCCGTCAATGAGCCTCTGGTAGGCCCAGGAAGTTGTATTGCATTGGACAATACTCTTGGCAGCATTGGGGTGATAAGCAGTATACCTTTCCTGGCCCTCAAATTCAGGGTATACCGCACGAACAAAAGAAGAATAAAGGGGATACATGGCGGTGGCGCCGTCCAGCCGGGGCAAATTATCGTGGAGCTGCAATGACGGAGGATCGTTTAAAACCGCTACGTTTGTTTTCCTTTCATAACCGGAGTAGTCAAAGGGTAAATAATCGTACAGTATCATTTTTTCGGTATCGGATATGGAAACCATTTCATTTGGGTTGCTTTTGAACTGTCCATCTAAGATGTCATAGTCCCCTCGTTCTTCTGGGGGAGCAAAGGCAAGCAATATATTCTCATAAAATTCCCTGTCGCTCAATGTCCGGCGCAGGAAGGCTATTTCCGAGACACAGGTATTGTTAAAATCTGTTCCCGGATATATATCGTCAATGACAAAGCGCACCGATTTACATGCAATGATTTTTCCAAAAGCATACTGTTCAAAACTGATCGAATCTTTGATGGGGATTGTTATATGATCTTTTTCGTCAAAATAAATGGTAAAGGCCTTTACCCTGTTGTTTTTGCCGTAATAATCCAGGTGGCCGTTTCCGTTCTTTAGGGCAAAACCGGCAATCGTTTCGCTGCCTGCAAAAGTTAAGGTAAAAGACTCTCCTATTCCATTGCCCGCAGAACCTTCCGCCCAGGAACGCCAGGTTTGGTCGACAAGATAATGGGCATAATACGTTTGCTGAACATCCGTCCGTTCCGATGATGCGTGGACACCCAATATCGGAACCAGCAGATCGCCCCTATAGCGGGTACCTTTATATTCGCTTGTTTCCGCAGAGAAAAAAAGAAAGATCGCTAAACAGCCGATAGCAGAAAAAAACACTAAAGAAAAGAGTGTTCTATTTTTCATTTTGATAATATCCCCTTATATTAATTTTTTAAAACCCCTGCAAATCCAGCATTCTGTTTTCAGGCCGAAATTGTTGATTCCAGCGGCTCCATATGGATGGTCGTAATTATGTCAAAATCCTTCTGGATATAATCTTCAATCTCACTTGCAATTTTATGTCCCTTTTCTATTGTCATATTTTTATCGAGCCTTACATGCAAAGTTAATTCTTTTTGGGTTACATAATCGTGCAGATGAAAATGGTGAATTTGCAGATTGTCATGGTAGGTGGCTTTAATATGGGCGGTTATTTTTTCTATTAACTCCCTGCTGGGTTCTTCACCCAGCATTTTGACTACGGTCTCTTTTACAATCTCAAAGACAGCGTAAAACAGAAACAGCGCCACGACTGCGGCCAGGGCGCTGTCAATCCACCAGAATTGCTGTGCAAAGAGCATGCCAAGGACTACAATCAGGGAAGCTAGAGCATCTGACCTGTGATGCCATGCATCTGCTTTCACGCTCTCGTTACCCGTTTTCCTTGCAATGTAAAACGCATATTGAGCCAATGCTTCTTTAGCAACCACAGAAAAAGCCATTACCACAATGGCAGCGGTTCCATAATGGACCATTTCCTTATTGCCAAACCGAACGATCGCTTCTCTAAAAAAATCATATCCTATGATGGCGAGAAAAAAGGCGATAAAAAGGGCGGCAATCTGTTCCCAGCGCCCATGCCCAAAGGGATGTTCCTTGTCGGCCTTTTTTGACATGAGTTTCATTGCGATTATCAAAACTATTGAGCTTATTGAATCTGAAAGAGTATGCCATCCGTCGGCTGTCAGAGCCAGTGAACCGGTAATAATTCCCACCCAAAATTTAAAGGCAGACAGGATTACATTGACAACGATCGATACAGCACCTTCAATATAACCGGCCTTAATTTTGTCCACATATTGCATAATAATGTGCGGCTTATTATTTGACAAGTCCCTTGCATTCTTTTGCAAAGATTAGTATATTTATTATATGAATATACAAGGAATTTCTGCCGGTAATCCCCTGCCAAGGGTAGGAGAGGCAGCGGCGGTAAAGATGATGGGAGCGGCTATCTCTAACCAGAAACAACAGGCCATGAGTTTAATGAAACTGTTGAATTCGGCTCAGATTACCGATCCTGCCATGGGAAACCGGGTAAACATCCTAGCATAACAGCGGAAAAAACCTCCCAAATCCTCAAATTTCCAAAGAACGGTTTTATTAAAACTGCCAAAGTTTTAATAAAACCGATTTAGCCTGTTTTTCATGGTTCAATACTAATTAAGGAAGCTGGCAAAGAATGAAAAAATGGTGGAAAGAAGGGGTTGTTTATCAAATTTATCCCAGAAGCTTTCAGGATTCCAACGGAGACGGCATCGGAGATATTCCGGGCATCATAAGCCGGCTGGATGAAATTGCCGGTCTGGGAACCAGGACTATCTGGCTTTCCCCGGTGTATAAATCGCCCCAAATCGACAACGGCTACGATATCAGCGATTACTGTGATATTGATCCGGTCTTTGGAACCCTGGCGGATATGGAACGCCTTATCGCCGAAGCAAAGAAGCGGGACATCGGCATTGTCATGGATCTGGTGATAAACCACACTTCCGTTGAGCACCCGTGGTTCCAAAAAAGCCGGCGCCGGGAAGAGCCCTATAAGGATTACTATATCTGGCAGAAAGGAAGGGGGGGACACCATCACCCCCCCAATAATTGGACCAGTTTTTTCATGGAGGGAGTGTGGGAATTTGACGAACTCCGGGAGGAATACTACCTTCACCTTTTTCACAAAAAACAGCCGGACCTGAATTATAAAAATCCCCTGGTAATCGAAGAAGTAAAAAAGATCCTGCGGTTCTGGCTGGATAAGGGGGCTGCGGGTTTTCGCTGCGACGTAATCAATGTCCTCTGGAAAACCAGTCTGGATGACGGCAAGAAAAGCCTGATGCTTACAGGACTGGAACATTACAAGTGCCAGGAAGGGAACCACGCTATCCTCCGGCAGCTTCGGCGGGAAGTGCTGGATAACTACGATTGTTTTACCGTGGGAGAAACCGCCATGGTGAATCTGGACGAAGCAAAACTCCTTTCCGATCCGGGGCGGCAGGAACTGGACATGGTGTTTTATTTTGACCATCTGGAAGTGGACCGCCGTATCGCCCGGTTTGTACCGAAAAAGTTCCGGGCCAAAGAACTGTTAAAGCGCCTTACCAAATGGCAGCAAGGCCTGGAGTGGAACGCTGTCTACCTGGAAAACCACGACCAGGTCCGCATCGTTTCCCACTACGGAGATGACCGGGGGGCGGGAGAGAGGGGCAGCTCCTGGGAACGGAGCGCCAAACTCATGGCTGCCCTTTTATGTACCCTCCGGGGAACTCCCTTTATTTTTCAGGGTCAGGAAATCGGCATGACCAACTTTGACTTTAATTCCCTTGACGAGGTAAAAGACATAGAAACCCATAACCTTAACCGGCTGATGAAAAAAATTTTCTTTCCCTCCTGGCTGCGCTGGAAATGGCTCCGCCTTTCCTCAAGGGACAATTCCCGCACCCCCTTCCAGTGGAATGCCGGTCCGGGTGCGGGTTTTACCACAGGACAGAGCTGGCTTGGGATCAATGCTAATCATAAAAAACTTAACTACGACGCCCAGCGGAAAGATCCTGCTTCGGTACTGTCGTACTACAAAAAAATGATCCGCCTCCGGGAATCCAGCGAAACCCTCAAATACGGCAGTTTTAAGCCCCTGCTGACAGCAGGTTCCCTGCTGATGTTCAGCCGGGAATCCCCTAATGAGGCATATGTGGCGGCATTCAACTTTTCTTCCCGGCGGAAAAAACTTAACGGAGAGGCGCGGGTTTTGCTGCGGGGAAAACTCGCCGCCAGCAATATAGGGCGAACCGAATGGGCCGCCGGGGATTCGCTGGAAGGCTGGGAAGCGCTGGTACTACAGGTACGGGGTGTTTCTTAACAGCCGCAAAAATTCCGCCCGGCTTAACTCTACCCCCCCCAGGCTGCGCAGATGATCCGTAGGTACCTGGCAGTCGATAAAACTGATTCCCTTCTCAAAAAAAAGATACTGCGCCAAGGTCAGGAACGCCGCCTTGGACGCATTGGGAACTTTGGCAAACATCGATTCGCCGCAAAAGAGTTTTCCCAGCAAAATGCCGTAGCATCCTCCCACAAGAACGCCTGCCTGCCGGCTTTCAGCGGAATGGGCAAACCCGAGTCTGTGCAGTTCCGTATACCCATCGATAATGTCTCCGGTGATCCAGGTGCCTCCCTGGCCGGGCCGTTCCGCATCGCCGCAACCCCGGATTACTCCGTCAAAATCCTGGTCAAAGGTAATTTCAAAATCACCCCGTTTAAGTATCTTCTGCATGGACCGGGAAATGTGGAGGGTGTGGGAAAAGATCACAAAGCGCGGATCCGGGGACTGCCACAAAACAGGATCATCTTCGTTGTACCAGGGAAAGATCCCTTGTTCATAGGCGGAAAGAAGCATCCCCGGCGAAAGGTTGCCCCCCACCGCAACGATGTTCTCCCCGGTGAAATCATCTGAAAGAGGATCGGGAAAACGAAACCGTTCATTTTCGGTCAGATAGGGGAACTCAGGATCAGGGCCGGGGCGGTACTTCATTCACTGCAGGGTTATTCCGCTTCCGCAGTTTCCAAAAGGTTGATCCGGTATTCACCATCGGCATAATCGGCCCTTGCCCTGCCCCCTTCGCTTAAAGCGCCAAAGAGTACCTCGTCCACAAAGAAGGTCTTGATCTTCTCTTCCACAAGCCGTCCCGCATTCCTTGCTCCGAATTCCTTTGAATACCCTTCGTCAGCAAGCTGGTTAATGCAGACATCGGTAATCTCCAGGGTTACGTTCTTTTCCGCAAGCTGATCCTTAAAGATATCCAGTTCCTTGTTGATGATCGAGATCATGATCTCCCGGGATAGATGGCCGAAACGGACCACCGCATCCAGCCGGTTGCGGAATTCGGGGGTAAATATCTTTTCCACCGCACCGTCTACGGCGCTTTCGTCGTTTATCCGTTCACCAAATCCGATAAGGCTTTTTCCTATGTCCCGGGCTCCCGCATTGCTGGTCATAATAAAAACGATGTTCCGGAAATCCGCCTTGCGGCCGTTGTTATCCGTCAGGGTGGCGTAATCCATGATCTGGAGGAGGATATTGTAGATGTCCTGGTGGGCCTTTTCTATTTCGTCAAGCAACACCACCGCATGGGGCTGTTTTCTTACCGCATCGGTCAGGAGGCCGCCGTCTTCGTAGCCCACATAGCCCGGAGGTGAACCGATAAGCCGTGAGACGGTGTGCTTTTCCTGGTATTCGCTCATGTCAAAACGGTGCATGGGCAGATCCAGAATATCCGCCAGACTCCGGGCCAGCTCCGTCTTGCCCACTCCGGTGGGTCCCGCAAAGAGGAAGTTTGCCACCGGTTTGTTGGGAGCCCGGAAACCCGCCCTGGAACGTTTAACCGCTGCAACCACCGCTTTGACCGCATCATCCTGGCCAAAAACCCGGCGCTGCAAATTTTCTTCCAGGGTTTTAAGCCGGTCCTTCTCGTTTATCCCCACAGATTTTTCGGGGATCCGGGCAATCTTGGAAACCACCGTTTCTATTTCCGTCGTGCCGATACCGATAAAATCGACGGTTCCTTCCTGAACCGTTTCGCTGACCGTACCGTTTACCAGCGTACTTTTTTGTTCGTTTTCCTCCGCTCCGTTCTGTTCGTTTTCCTGAACGGTTTCCATGGCGCTTGCTTGTCCGCCTTTTTGCCCGTTTACAAGCGGGTTTTCTTCATTTTGTTTTTTGAATGCCGCAATACGGACAAAGGCTCCGGCTTCGTCGATCACGTCAATGGCCTTGTCGGGGAGCCGCCGTTCGGTGATGTACTGGGCGGAAAGTTTAACGGCGCTTTCCAGGGCATCATCGCTGTAGTGAACCATGTGGAAATCTTCGTACTTGGTTTTTAATCCCTGAAGGATTGCCACCGCATCTTCTTCGCTGGGTTCGTTAATGTCGATTTTCTGAAAACGCCGGGAAAGGGCCCGGTCTTTTTCAAAAAATTTGCCGTATTCTTCGTGGGTTGTGCTGCCAATGCAGCGGAGCTTTCCCGAACCTAGGGCGGGTTTTAGGATGTTAGCCGCATCCAGGGCGTTCCCTGATACGGCTCCGGCACCTACCAGAGTATGAATTTCGTCGATAAAGAGGATCGCCCTGTCTTTCTTGAGCATTTCTTCCACAACCCGCTTGACCCTCTCTTCAAAATCCCCCCGGTACTTGGTGCCCGCTATTAAAGATCCCATATCCAAAGAAAAAATCGAGCAATCTTTAAGGGAGGGAGGTACCCGGCCCGCAGCGATACGCTGGGCCAAGCCTTCGGTAATGGCGGTTTTGCCTACCCCTGAATCTCCTACATGGACAGGGTTGTTTTTAAAACGCCGGCAAAGAACCTGCACTGTCCGGTCCAGTTCGTTTTCCCGGCCAATGACCGGCTCCAGCTTACCCTCCCGGGCCAGGGCGGTAAGTTCCGTGGCGAATTTTTCCAGGGCATTTTTCTTGGCCGGCGCCTTGCGGGGGTCTTCTTCTTCTGGTTTAGGATCCCGCCGGGCTTCCCCGGCAGCATGGCCGCCGGCGCTGATCGCTTCGGGAATTTCGCCGTCGTGCCCGTGAGAAAGGACGCTTAACAGTTCAAGGCGCCGAACTCCGGCCTTGCGGAGGTAGTAGGCGCAGTAGTTCCGTTCTTCATCAAAGAGGGATACCAGGATATCCGCCACTTCCAGGGTATCTTTTCGGGAAGACTGGCTTTGGATCACCGCCCGTTCCAGCACATTCTGGAAACCCACCGTCTGGGTAGGCTCGGAATTGTTTACCAGGGGAACTTTTTGTTCAAAATAGCTTTCCATGCCCGTTTTTAACTCACCCAGGTTAGCTCCACAGGCGGCAAGCACCCCCTGGACTTCATCAAAGGACAGGGCGGCATAAAGGATATGCTCCGGGGTCAGATATTCATGATTCCTGACCTTGGCTTCGTTATACGCGGCGTTGATTATGGCCTGTACATGGCGGCTGATTTTCATATACCCTCCCTGCCCGCTAGGCTTTCTCTACAATACATTTTAAGGGGAATTCATACTGCCGGGCCAGGCTGTGAACCTGATTTGCCTTGGTATGGGCTATATCCCAGGGGTACACCCCCACCGTTCCCTTGCCTTTTTGGTGGACATCCAGCATAATCCGGGTGGCGTCTTCTTTCTGTTTGTGGAAAACCACTATCAGCACTTCTACTACAAATTCCATAACCGTATAGTTATCGTTCAGAAGGATCACCCGATACTCTTCCGGCTCCTTGAGTCGTTCCCGTTTTTTGTGGACCAGTTCCGTCCTATCCCCCGCATAGGGCATATTAATAATGTACCACAAAACGGCGGATGTGTCGATTCAAAAGACGGAGCCCTTTACATAGCTCTTTCCCGATAGTAAACTGTAACTATAATTTTTTAGGAGAGGAGAAATAGTATGAAAAGAAAATCCTTGCGGGCGTTGATCGGCTTGGTGCTTTTGCTGGGCCTGCTTGCTTTTGGATGTTCGGGATCAAAGGAAGTGGGAAACAAGGTATACGTCTTCGGACCCACGCCGGATCACGGCTGGACCGGTTCCGCTGCGCGGTTTGCCGAGGAAAAAATTGCCGCACTTAATGCTGCGGGCGGTAAATACGAATATGTATTCCGGAGCGCCGGCGGGCCGGATGCCCAGATTCAGCAGATCGAAGCCATGCTGGCGGAAAAAGAACTCCCCGCCGGTGTAGTTATTCAGGCCAGCGACAATATGGTGCAGGCTGCGGTAGAAAAAATCGCCCAGGCGAACATCCCCCTGATCCTGTTTGACCGGCTTTTGGATGGGACCAGTACCCTGATCCGGCAAAAAATGCTGATTGCCATGAGCGCCGATAACTACGCCATCGGCGCCGGCGCTGCCTATTACATGGTCGAAAAGGGCCTTACCCCCGGCGAAGCGATTTGGGAACTGCCCGGCGACAATTCCGCCGTATCGGTAGAACGGGCCGCGGGATTCCGTGAATTCCTTACCGGCGACCGCCCCTTTAACGACGATCAGGGCCAGTCCCACATGATTCCCGAAAACAGAAAATGGACCGAAACTCAGATTCAAGACTCCATCACTACTTCACAGGTTGCCAACTGGTCCAGGGACAATGCCAAACAGTACTTTGAATCCTATATTACAGGCAAAACTCCCCAGACCCTGGCCAAGTGGATGTGGACCATGGATGATGAATTCGTAATGGGCATCCTGGAACTGCTCCAGACTCCGGCCAAGGCAGCGGAAAACGCCCTGTTTGAATCCAATGTAAGGGTTATCACCGGCTGCGGCGGGCTTATTGCCCTCTACGACGTGATGGGCCGGACCAGGGCTACCGCAGGGAATCAGCTCTACCAGCCCGCCGGCATGGCGATCATGAGTCCCACCTGCCGTCCCGGTTTTTTTGTCGATGCCATTCAATTTATGGCGGATCACCTTGAAAACGGCGATGATCTTTCACAGCACTTCACCGATGTACCCGCCAAGCGTTTCCACGAACCCCCGCACCTGGTGGATACCGCAAGCTGGGCCGCTAACAGAAACAACCCCAGTTGGAGAGGATTTGACTAATCCATAACCGTTGATTTTTTTGGGGGAAACCAGTGGTTTCCCCCTGATTTTTTTTGATTGCCTGGGATTGCCATGACTGTACTATCAATGAAAAACATTACAAAATCTTTCTATGGCGTTACCGTTCTGGACGATGTAAATTTTGAAGTAAACAAGGGAGAGGTCCATGCCCTTTTGGGAGAAAACGGAGCGGGCAAATCAACCTTAATGAATATCCTGGGCGGTGTGTACGCTAAAGACTCAGGCGCAGTCACAGCAAACGGCGTTATTTTGGAAAACGCTTCAGTAAACGAATCGGAAAAGGCCGGCATTGCCTTTGTACACCAGGAACTAAATCTTTTTAACGACCTCCTGGTGTTTGAAAATTTATTTCTGGGAAAAGAAATCCTCCATAAAACCAGGACCTTAAACAAGCGGGCCATGATTGCCCGGACCAGGGAATTGTTTGCCGATCTGGGGGTAAGCATTAATCCCAGGACCCCGATTGCCAGCCTGGAGACAAGCCAGAAACAGCTTCTGGAAATTGCCAAGGCCCTGGATGCCAAGGCAAAACTAATTATTTTGGATGAACCTACAACTTCCCTTAATACCTCCGAAGTACAGCACCTCTTTACGATAATCAGGGGCCTGCAAAAAAAAGGCATTACGTTTATTTTTATTTCCCACAAAATGCCCGAAGTTTTTACCATCGCAGACCGTTACACGGTTTTGCGAAATGGCCGCTTTGTCAAAACAGGATATATCAAGGATACCACCCCCCAGGAAGTTACCACTTCCATGGTCGGACGGGAAGTATCGGACAAGGAAATATATGCACCCCGGCAGCGGGGGGATGTGGTGCTGGAACTGGAAAATTGTTCCGGTCCCGGTTTTAGCGGTATTACCCTAAAGGTTCACAGAGGCGAAATCATCGGTCTTACGGGCCTGGCCGGTTCCGGGGCCAGCAGCCTGATGCACGCCATGTTCGGATCGGTTTCCTTTAGCTGCGGTACGCTGAAGGTGTTCGGCAGTAAAATGAACACCCTGAATATTCACCGGGCCATGAAAACTGCCAGGATTGGCATGGTTCCGGCCAACCGCAAAGAAAACTCAATCCTTCCCGATATGCAGCTTCTTGAAAATGAATATATCTCGGAGCATACCCTTTCCTTCTGGCCTCCGCATATTTTTAAAAAACAGGAAATCGCAAAATACAATCAATATAAAAAAACTCTAAACATAAAAGACAATTCCTGCCATGATCCCATTACAAGCCTTTCGGGAGGCAATCAGCAAAAGGTAATCCTGGCGCGGCTTTTAAATACCAACGCAGATATTTTTCTTTTGGATAATCCGACCCAGGGAATAGATGTAGGCGCCAAGGGTGAGATTTACAAGCTAATTTTACAGCTTTCTCTGCAGGGAAAAACCATTTTGGTCAACACTTTGGAAATTCCCGAAATCGAAAAAGTTGCCGACCTGTGTGTTGTGTTTTATCACGGAGAAATTCACGCCGTGCTGAACAGAAACAATATGGACGAAACAACGGTAATGCTGCATGCCACCGGCGCGGTTCCGCCGGCGAGAAGCGCCGTATAAGGGGTTGATATGGCTGACACAGCGGAATTTTCAGGCAAAAAAAAATTGAGCCCGGGGAAAAAAAACATCGGCGGCACAGTTCTTGATCTCTGGGGAAAATATAGTTATGTCATGATCTTCATCGCCATTTTTATCACCTTTGTGGTGGTAAACAAAAATCTTACCTGGGGCGGGATAATGCTGATACTGCGGCAGAGTGCAGTCATTGGGATTATAGGTTTTGGCATGGCACTGGTGATCCTGGTAGGAGATATCGATCTTTCAGTCGGATCCGGCATGGTGCTTATTTCGGGCCTGTCTGTTATGGTATTTAACGTTACCAACAATGTATTTATTACCCTGCTGGCATCCCTGAGCATGGGAACCGCCGCCGGTCTTTTCAACGGTCTTTTAGTTGGTATAGCAAAAATGCCTCCCTTTATCGTTACCCTGGCAACTATGCTGATCTTCCGATCCCTGGCCTTGTATATCAGCGATTCAAAACTCTATGAACTGGATGCAGCGTTATCCAGCTTCAGTTCCTTTCATTACGCCTTTGGCAACTCTTCATTTATAACCATTCCCATTGTGGGCATAATGTTCCTGTTCGTAGCCGCCAGCGTTATCTATATGGCTACTTCCACCAAATACGGAAAAAAAATCTATGCCCTGGGCAGCAACGCCAGAGCTGCCAGACTAGCGGGGATCAGCACCCAGTGGCTTAAGGTATCCCTCTTTGTACTCTGCGGTTTTCTTGTGGGTTTTTCTTCTTTTATTAATGTAGCAATGAACCGCAGTGTATCCCCCGCTACCACCGGAGTAAGCTTTGAAATGTACGCCATTGCCGGCATTGTTTTGGGCGGTATCAGCATGTCCGGCGGCAAGGGTCATACGGCGGGGATCATTTTTGGGACCATGTCCTTTACCATGGTCAGCAGGATTATCGATGCCTTTGAGTTAAGCACCACGGTAAACAACACCGTAAAAGGCATAATTCTGCTTATGGCCATTGCCCTTCAGATGATCAAAAAGCGGTCAAAGGAATAATGCGGCATTCTGCCAATAAAGGCGGGTAATTTTTTCCTGCAGCGGCAGGATTGCTGTTTCCCGCGATAAGGGTTCCCAGAAACGCTACTCCAACTCCGCTAAAACGCCGGGCAAAATCTCCAAACTCCGTTTAAGAATTCCATGAATATGAGCAATGGTAATTCCATAATTGGTAAAGGGTATACCCTGATCGGCGGCGCAGTCCCGGCGGTACTTTATTTCCCGTTCATTGAGCATACATGCCCCGCAGTGGAGTACCAGTTTGTAGGGGGCAAGATCTTCCGGAAAATCGCCGCCGGAATGGAAAACAAATTCGGGGTTTCTTCCGGTATGGTTTTTTATAAGGCGGGGAAGTTTTACCGTACCTATGTCATCACATTGACGGTGGTGAGTACACCCTTCGCACACAAGGATTTTATCTTCGTCTTTAATGTCGTCTATGGCCCGCACTCCCCGGACCGCAGATAATAGAAAACCCTTGTACCGGGCAAGCAGTATAGAAAACGAGGTAAGCTTAATCTCAGGCGGTGTCCAGGCGGAAATTTTGTCAAAGACCTGGCTGTCGGTTATTACCAATGCCGGTTTTTTTCCCAGTGTTTCCAGCGTTTCTTTGTACTGAAATTCTTTTACCACAACAGCCGCCGCATCCGTTTCCAGGATATCCCGGATTGTTTGCTGCTGGGGAAGGATCAGTCTTCCCTTGGGGGCAGCGGCGTCGATGGGTGTTACAAGCGCTACCAGATCTCCGGAATGGATCAGATCTCCCACAATCCGCCGCTCCGGTTCTTCTGAGACGGCAAGACCGGCGATTTTTTCTTTAAGCTCCTGTATGTTATGGCCTGTTTTTGCGCTGACTAAGATGCTATTCTCTTCATGCAGGCTTTTTACATCTTCGATCAAATCACTTTTGTTATACGCCACAATGTGGGGGATTTTTTTTTCCCGAAACAGCGCCGTAAGCTCCCGGTCAGGACCGGAAAGGCTCTCTCCGCCCGAAATATCAACGGCTAGGATTGCCACATCGGTTTTGTTAAGAACCCGTTTTGCCCTGCGGACCCGCAGTTCTCCCAGTTCTCCTTCATCGTCGATTCCCGGGGTGTCGATGATCAAAACCGGTCCCAGGGGAAGAAGTTCCATGGACTTGGAAACGGGATCGGTGGTAGTGCCCTTTTGTTCCGAGACAATCACCAGGTCCTGGCCGGTAACAGCATTGACTAGGCTTGATTTGCCGGCGTTCCTTCTGCCAAAAAAGGCTATATGGAGACGGCTGGCGGTTGGGGCGGCGTTCATCCCCTATGCCTCATTCCGGAATCTCAAAGACCCCTTCCAAAACATGCTTTGGCTGGTAGGGAAACTGCGAAATGGTTTCCGGTCTGGTTACGCCCGAAAGGACCAGGATCGTTTCTATCTCCGATTCCACTCCGGCCTGGATGTCCGTATCCATCCGATCTCCTATGATCGCCGTTTCTTCCCGGTTGGAATTGAGCCGCCGCAGGCCGTGGCGCATGATCAGGGGGTTGGGCTTGCCCACAAAATAGGCTTTTTTTCCTGTAGCCAGTTCAATGGGCGAAACCAGGGCGCCGCAGGCTGGGCCAATCACTCCCCCTTCAAGGGGGCCGCTCATGTCAGAATTGGTCCCAATAAGCCGGGCTCCTGCAGCCACCAACTTTACCGCCCGTTCCAGGGATTCCAGACTGTATCCCCGGCCTTCGCCCACTACCACATAATCGGGACTCACATTGTTCATGGTGAACCCCTGGTCATAAAGGGCTTGGATAAGCCCCGGCTCGCCGATTACATACACCGATCCCCCCGGGTGCTGGGTGGCAAGGAAACTTGCTGTCGCCAGGGCGCTGGTATAAAAGTGATTAGGCTCCACATCGACTCCCAGCCGGGAAAGCTTTTGGGAAAGTTCCACAGGAGACCGCTCGCTGGAGTTGGTCAGAAACAGGAAGGATTTTTGGTTATTTTCCATCCAGTGGACAAATTCCCTGGCACCCTTTAAAAGCTGGTTGCCGTGATAGATAACCCCGTCCATGTCAATAATAAAGGCCCTCTTGGACCGAATCATCTCTAAATTTTTCATGTGTCCTCCGATTATTTACTATAATTCTTCCATAAATCTGCCGATAATACAATTGAAGAAAGCCCCTTTTTGCGTTACCATATATAAATAGGCTGTTCGGGAGGGAACAGATGAAAGCCATTCTTGCCATAACCATACTTTTTGCCTTTCATCCCCTTTTTGCCCAAGGAATCGGCACCAACGCCGATTTTACCCAGGGGGAAGAGTTCTTTATTCGGAATAAGCCTGGCGAAGCCCTGCCGTACCTGGAAAAAGCCTTTGTGGCGGATCAAACCAACCTGGAAGGGGCTTTGTACCTGGCCATGTGTTATGAACAGATGGAAAAACTCGACGAAGCCATCGCCATATACCGGAAAATCCTTCCATCGGGGGGCGACAAGACGGCCCTGATCGCCTGTAATCTGGGAAATGTCTACTTTAGAAAAGGGAGTGCCGCCTTTGCGGAACAGTTCTATACCCAGGCGATCAGGGCAGATCCCGCCTATGCGCCGGCCTGGCTTAACCGGGCCAATGCCCGGATCAAAACCGGCGCCCTTAGGGAAGCCCTGCCGGATTATGAACACTATCTGAAACTGGAGCCTGCTTCCACAAAGCGGCCCCAGATAGAAAGGCTGGTCAGCCTTCTACAGGAAGAATTTGCCTCAGAAGAGATACGCCGCCTCATGGCGGAAGAAGCCGCCCGGGCAGAAACAGAACGGCGGCAGCGGCTGATGGATGAAGTTTCCGCCTCCCTCCAGGTTCAGGCGGATGGGGCCGAAGGAATCGCCGCCGGAGCGGAAGATCTTTCCGGCTATGACGGCGAATTTGAACTGGAATAGGACAAAAGAGGAACCATGGACAGAAAAAAACTAATAATCATAGGCGGAGGAATTTTCGCCCTGTTAATTTTGGCGGCATCTTTTTTGCTGTTTCGAAGCGGCGGTGATTTTTCCCGGCGGGACAATACCTTCAGGCTTGCCAGAGAATATATAGAAAAGGGCGAATACCAGCGGGCTCTGGATCTGATGGATAAGCTTTTGATCGATAATCCGGAAGATCACGAAGCCCGTTCCCTCAGGGATGAGGCGATTGAAGGAAAGCGGCTGGCGGAACTGCACCGAGCCGACGGCAGTGCTCTTACCGCAGAAGACATAGCCCGGCTCCTGGAAGAATTTCGGGAAAGCCGGAACTCCAATAATGGATCACTTTCCCTTGCTGATATAGAACGGATCCTCGCGGCCAGGGACGTATCCCTTGGTTCTATGGGCGGTGCCGGTGGTATTGCGAGGCAGGAAAACTCGCTGGCCGATTCTGAGGCCCAATCCACAGCGGCGGAAGCCCAGGCGGCGGAAGCGGCGGCTGAAGAACGGCGGAGGGCTGAAGCGGAAGAACTGGCGAAAGCCTCAGCGGCGGTTCAGGCCCGGATGCGGGAAGTAAACGACTTAGTAGCCCGGGGCAAATCTTCCATAGCCAGGAACGATTTTAAGGCCGCCAAGGAAGCCTTTGCCGAAGCGGTCTCCAAAATACCCCAGGGAGAAATCCGCTTCGAAGCCCAAAAGCTGGCGGATATTTCCGATGCATGGTACGAAGGATTTTCCCGGAACGGCAATACTTCCCTGGGGAATGAGGCCGCCGGAAATGCTGTACAGGCAGCCCAGGATTCCATAAAAAAAGACCCCTCCCTGGCCCTAGCCCAATACACCCTAGGAAGGGTATTCCGCGACCGGAGCAGATGGAACGATGCCTCCACGGCCTTTAAAGAAGCATTTAGGCTGGATCCTCATAATTACCTCTATTCCTATGAGCTGGGACGAAGTGAATTCAGGGGCGGCCAATACAACGATGCCCGCTCCGCCTTTGAAAGTACGGTACGGCTTAATTCCCAATTTGAGCCCGCATGGTATAACCTGGGAGGAACCTATAGCGCACTGAAGAGACCCAGCGATGCCCTCAGTGCATACCAAAAAGCGGCGGCCCTAAAAAGCGATTATGCCGCGGCGTGGCGCGAAATTGGGCGGATCTATTCGACCCGGGAAGACTATGCCAGGGCGGCGGAAAATTACGCCCGGGCTCTGCAGTACAATCCAAAGGACCTGGCTTCTCTGCGGGACCTGGGTTATGCTCAAAGCCAGCTTGGACAGAACAGTGCTGCGGAAGCATCCTTTACTCAGGCTTTGGCGGCGGACCCGGACGATGTCCAAACCAACGACAATATGGCGCTGGTAAAAATTTCCCTGCAAAAATACAAAGAAGCTGTGGAATATGCAAAAAAGGCCGCCGCCGCCGCCCCCGCCAATGAACGCTATGCCTATACTCTGGGCCTGGCCTGCGAAAAAGCAGGAGACATCGACGGAGCGATCAGCGCCTACAAGGTTTCCGCCGCCAGGAATCCCCGTTATGTCCGGCCCCGGATCAACCTGGGACTCCTTTATCTGGATAACGGTTTTCCGAACGAGGCGCTGAATTACCTGATGGAAGCCTGCAGGGCGGAACCCGCTAATTTTGAAGTCAACAATAATTTAGGAAATGTCTATGTCCGGATGGAAAACTGGCCCCAGGCAGTGGAATGCTACGAAAGGGCCTTGACGGCACAGCCGGGAAACATCATCGCCCGGATGAACCTGGCCCGGGCCTATGTGGGAGAACGGAATCTTTCCCGGGCCAAGGAAGTATACCTGGAAATTCTGCGGCTTGCGCCGAATAATTACGATGCCCTCTTTGAACTGGGAAAAACCTGTGCCGGCATGGGAGACGGCGAATCGGCCAAACGATACCTGGCGGCGTTGTTGGAAAAAAATCCCGGCCACAGCGGAAAAGCGGAGGCGGAGAAAATCCTTACCAGCCTATGACAGGAAACAGCGGAAAACCGCGGCTTATTCAAAGTATTGTCTTTGCCTCGATTTTAGTCCTCCTCTTTATCCTGGTATGCCGTCTCTTTGCCCCTTTCTTTTCGATTCTTCTATGGGCGATCCTGCTGTACATTCTTCTTAAACCTCTTCATCAAAGGTGTACCGCCCGCTTTGACAGAAACACCCTTAAAGGAAAGGTCGGCTGCAATGTCTGGGCGGTGATTTTTTCTATAAGCACGGTGTTTTTGATCCTTGTCCCTGTTTCTTTTGTGATCTTCCAGTTTTACCGGCAGGTCATGGAACTGATCAACCAAATACTGGATTATCTGGGATCTCATTCTTTCAACAGCAATAATATCCTGGAAGATATTTCCAGAGTTATCCGGGAATTCAGTTCCGAACAGATCGTGATCAGTGCCGATGAACTCCGTTCCAATATCCAGGACTATTTAACCATGGGACTGCAGAAACTCCCAAAACTTTCCGTCGATGTAGCCCATAGTGTGGGTACTTTTATTGCCGGCCTTGTTCTGATGGTTTTCAGCCTGTTTTTCTTTTTTATAGACGGCGACTATCTTTCGAAGCTGGCCCTGCGGATCATCCCGATCCGAAAGGAATACATCAAAGCCCTGGTGTTAAAATTCAAAGAGATCGCCCGAAGACTAGTGCTGGGATACATTATGGTAGCCCTGGCCGAGGCGGTAACAGCATTCATCATCTTTTCTGTTTTCCGGGTTTCCGGTTCCTTGGTTTTCGCCGTAATGGTCTTTTTTGTTTCCTTTATTCCCATGGCGGGACCATTTCTTATTTGGTTTCCGCTGGGCCTTTTGCGGATCCTCGATGGGAACGCCGGAAACGGCATACTCCTGATGATCATCTCGGGAGCCTTTATTTCTTCTATCGAAAATTTCCTAAGGCCGATAATACTGGGAGACCGGATACAGCTTCATCCTTTAATCATCTTTTTTGCAATCCTTGGAGGCATTTTCGCCTTTGGTTTTAACGGGCTGATTCTGGGCCCCATGGTGGTGATTCTCTTTCTTACCGTCTTTGATTTATTTTTGACAGAGTACAAACTTGAGTAGGTTATAGTGAAATGGATGAAAAAACTTCCGAACTGTTCAGTTTAATAAGCAGTGCAAAACACTGTACGGCCCTGACCGGAGCGGGGGTAAGCACCCTTTCGGGAATTCGGGATTTCCGGGGAAAAAACGGCCTTTACAAGGATATGGATGCGGAAAAAATTTTTGACGTCTCATATTTTTTCCGTGACCCTTCGTTTTATTATTCCCATTCAAAGGATATGATCTACGGATTGGAACAAAAGGATCCTTCCATCGTTCATACCGTACTGGGAAAACTGGAAGCCCGGGGCCTTCTAAAGGCAGTGATCACTCAAAACATCGATCTGCTTCATACCAAGGGGGGAAATAAAAAAGTGATCGAGATCCACGGATCCCCCCAGGCCCATTACTGTCCCGCCTGTCAGGATCCCGCCGCCGCAGAAGAGGCTATCCTTGCCGGAACCATTAAGGAAAAGGGCTTTATGGAATTTGACGAAGCCGCCGCAATCGTTCAAAGGGGAGAACTCCCCCGCTGCAAAAAATGCAGCGGTGTCCTTAAGCCGGCAATTACTTTTTTCGGAGAAAGCCTTCCCGTCCATGCCTTGGCGGCGGCGGAAAAAGAAGCCGCCGCGGCGGACCTGATGCTGATCCTTGGCACAAGCCTTACGGTGTTTCCCGCGGCGGGAGTTCCACGCATAACCCTGCGCCATGGCGGAAAAATTGTCATCATCAATGATATGGAAACTCCCCTGGATAGTTACGCCGCATTCTGTTTTAAAGACCTGGGGCCAGTCTTTGAAGGAATTGACTCTTTACTTTAGATCTACCGGCGTACCACTCTAAAACCAATATTGTTAGCCCTGGCAAGGGGGTTGTAACCGTTTCGGGATGCCGAACGCAGACTTTTTACGCCGCTGCCCCAAGATCCCCCGCGTATAATACGGAGATCACCCGTACCAGGACCTGAGTAATCTGTCACATTGCCTGGATAGGTTCCATACCAGTCCCAACACCATTCAAACACATTCCCGTGCATATCAAACAAGCCCCAGGCATTGGCCGTATGCCTGCTCACCGGGGTTGTGCTTACGGAAGGGAAATGCGTTGCTTGATGACCAGTGATGCGTTTTCCCGTACTGTATGCGGTCGATGTCCCTGCACGGCACACATACTCCCATTCCGCCTCGGTGGGCAAGCGGTAACCATTGGCGTTAATGTTCATTGTTACGGCTTCCCACATGGAAATACTCCTTGTCGGCCCAGGCTCCCACACCGCCGGATTGGTACTCCCATTTATGCTGTACACCGGAGTAAGACCCTCTTGTATGCTCAGCCTATTGCAGAATACAATCGAGTGATACCAGCTTACCTGTTCGACCGGACGATCATTTCCCTTAAAATAACTTGGATTTTCTCCCATCACAGCTATATACTGTGCTTGTGTTACCGGGTATTTGCCCATGAAAAATTCTCTGGTCAGCGTTACCTGGTGCTGGGTTTCATTGGTTTCACGTCCCCGTTCATTAGCAGGACTCCCCATGGTAAAAATTCCCCTGTTAATCCGCACCATGGCCGGTGTTGCAGGGAATTCCTGGGCGGAAACACCGCTTATATTCCCATAGACAATAATACCCGTCAGGGTAATTACGGTTACAGCCAAAACGAAAGCAAATTTCTGTGGTTTCATAAAGATTTCTCCCTGCAAAATTTTATCCGCCCAAGATGGATAACAGGGTGCTGCAGGCCGTCAGGGCCGCATCGATCCGCTGGCGGCATCGTTCAGCCCCCAAAAGGCGGATCGAAGCAAAGAGGGGCGGGCTTACCCGGGAACCGGTAATCGCAACCCGCAGGGGCATAAGAAGATCTCCCAATTTTACATTTTCTTTTTCCGCTTTTTCTTTTACGATCCGTTCTGCTTCTTCGTCGCTGACGGATTTTCCGCCGGAAAAAAATGCGGATATCAGTTCCTTTCCCATCCGAAGCAGCGAGACAGCGGAAGCAAGATCCGATTTTTTTGGGATGAATTCTTCCGGCGCCGGAGGGACCGGTTCAGAAAAAAGATAACCCACTTTGCCGGGAATTTCCGGAAGAAAATTTGCCCGTTCCCGGACCAAATCCATAGCCTCCGTATACAGTGTTTTCTGTTCTTCCGTTGGCCCGGCGGGCTCTGCCGTAGTTTCTTCGCCGCTTTTTCCAAAAAGATCCTGCGCCCATGGCATAGAAAGGGCGGCAAGATCTTCGCTGGTCTTCATCCTGATATACTGGCCATTATACCATTCCAGTTTTTTATAATCAAATATCGCCGGAGCTTTGTTTAATTTGTCCAGGCTGAACAGTTTTTCCATTTCTTCCGCGGTATAGAGATCCCTGCCTTCCTCGTAGGAGCATCCCAAAAACGCCGTATAGTTTAACAGCGCTTCGGGAAGGTATCCCTGGCGGCGGAATTCGTCGATGCTGGTGGCCCCGTGGCGTTTGCTGAGTTTTTTTCCGTCCTGCCCCATCACCATGGGAAGGTGGCAGAATACCGGCGGTTCCCAGCCAAGGGCATCGTAAAGGATCACATGGAGGGGAACGGAAGAAAGCCATTCCTGGGCCCGGAGAATGTGGGTTATTTCCATTAGGTGATCATCCACCACATTGGCCAGGTGGTAGGTAGGAAAGCCATCAGATTTTAGCAGCACCGGGTCGGGGTTAATGTCGCTGTTCTTCCATTCAATGTCTCCCAGCAGCTTATCAGTAAAGCGGGTTACATTCCCCCTGTCCAGCGGAATTCGCAGTCTTACGGTAAAGGTTTCCCCCGCCGCAGCCCGGCGGCTGCTTTCCTCGCCGCCGATATTCCGGCAATGCCGGTCATAACCGGTTTCCGGCGACCGGGCCGCTTCCCGTTCTGTGCGGATCTTTTCCAGCCGCTCGGTGCTGCAAAAACAGCGGTAGGCCCGGCCCTTTTCCAACAGTTCCTGGACATAACGCTGGTACAGATCCGTCCGCTGTGACTGTACATAGGGACCAACGGGTCCCCCCAGATCAGGACCTTCGTCCCAATGTATCCCCAGCCAGACAAAGGTACCATAGAGATTTTGTTCATAAACCGGATCACAGCGGGCCCGGTCGGTATCTTCCAGACGGAGGATGAATTTCCCTCCCCCGGAACGGGCAAAAAGATAATTAAAAAGAGCGGTTCTTATCCCGCCGATATGCTGAAACCCCGTCGGCGACGGGGCATAACGAACGCGAATATTCATAGGATATTATACATAGGAAAAGATGCGATAATAGGTTAGGTTTCGTGTTTACCCGTAGGGCTATGTTTACAACCCATTGTATTGTTGCCTATCTCGCCGCAATGAATGCATTTTCCCGCACCATGACCGTGGATATGCTTTCTGGTGGGAGTTTGAAGGCAGCCGTTTCCATAGGAAGTTGAACCACAATACATACAGCGTTTTTCATCGGTATTATGCTGATGCAGACCGTTAAGGCTTTTGGGACACCCGGGTCCAAATTTGTTGGAACCGCAATGTGAACATACGGACATATTATCCTCCTTAATTGCTAGTATAATATCGGCCTTTTCTCTGAAAAAGTAAATACTTCCCCTTGAACAACCCCGTTTTAGGGGTTATTCTGGTATTATGGTTCCGGTTCAACTGCTTGTCCTGGATATGGATGATACGCTTCTTCGTTCGGATCTTTCCATATCGTTCCGTACCAGGAATGCCGTCCGCAAAGCCGCAGCCAAAGGGGTTACGGTAATACTTGCCTCAAGCCGCACCCCGGCGGCGCTGGAACATTTTTCTTCCCTCCTGGGTCTTAATAAACGGCCAGGCTACATCATCGCCAACAATGGAACCCTGATACAGGAAAGCCAGACCGGCAAAATCCTCTTCGAAGTAAAAATCCCCCCGGCGGCGGCGCTTTTGGTTTTTGATCTTGCCGATGCAGAGGGTTTTGCCGTACAAATCTACGATGATGATATTATGTACATATCCCGGGCCAACGAATTTGCCGAATACGATCAAAAGATCACCGGCCTCCGGCAGGTGGTGGTGGAGAATTTCCGTTCCATGGCTGCTTCGGGGTGCCATAAAATGCTGATCCCCGGAGATCCGGTGATTTTAGAACCCCTGGCCCGGCTTCTGGAAAACCTTTCCGACGGCGCAGTAATTCATGCCGCCAAACCCTATCTGCTGGAAGCGCTGCCCTGCGGTGCGGACAAAGGCAGTGCCCTCCAACTGATAGCAGAAAAACTTTCGATAAGCCGGGAAGCGGTTTTGGCAGTAGGAGATTCCATGAACGATGCTTCCATGCTCCGCTGGGCCGGCTGCCCCGTGGCGATGATCAACGCCGACTCCAGGCTTAAGGAAATTGCCGCCCTGATAACAAATAAATCCAATGACGAAGACGGAGTGGCGGAAATAATAGAGCGATATATTTTGGGAAACGAGGTCCTTGCCGAAGCGAGGTTGATCAATGGCTGAAAACGAAACTCCCCAAGACTATATACCCATCAATACCGAAGATTCCCCCTCGGTGGTGTTGGAACTCATTTATAAGCTAAAAGTAAAAGATGTTATGACCACCGCTGTGATCTGCGGAAAAAAGAAAGACACCCTGCGGCATATCCAGGCCATCATGCGGGAAAACCGCATTACCGGGGTTCCCGTAACCGAGGAAAATAAACTTATTGGGATTATCTCCATAGACGATATTGTTAAGGCCCTGGATCATGGTTATATCAATGGAACGGTGGAAGAAAAAATGACCCGGAATCTGATCGTCTTGAATGCCGATATGCCCCTTTCCTTTGCCATATCATCCCTTAACAAGTACCGTTACGGCCGCTTCCCAGTGGTCAACAAACAGCATGAATTGGTGGGAATCCTTACATCAACAGATGTAATCAGGGCATTGCTGGTAGAAATGAACCGGGAAGTAATTCGCCTGGAAAAAACACCCCAAAAAAACAATGCCGCAGGCTATTCTGAAATGGAATATGCTACAATCAAATTTGATTTTGAACTGGCAGGCAGGGCATCTACGGAAATCAAGAAGGCCCTAAAAAAACATAGCATCGATCCCCATTTAATCCGGCGGGTAGCTATTGCCAGTTATGAACTGGAAATAAACCAGGTTGTTCATTCCAACGGCGGAACGATCAGCTGTTCCATACAGCCGGATAAGGTAACGATCATTGCCGCAGACAGTGGTCCCGGTATAGCGGATATCAACCAGGCCCTGCAGGAAGGATGGTCCACCGCCAATGAAATGGTCCGTTCTCTGGGATTTGGCGCCGGCATGGGACTGGCCAATACCAAGCGGGTCAGCGATGAATTTACAATTAGTTCTAAGCTAGGAGAGGGTACCACTGTTAGGTCGGTAATATTCCTCAATTCACCAAAAGAAGATTCTGGTATTTCGCCATTATGACCATACGGGAAGCGGCGGCCATGTTGGGGGCCGAAATTCTACAGGACGATTTTGAAGATACTCCCCTTACCGGAGCCTATACTTCGGACTTGCTTTCCGATGTTATGGCCAATGCCAAAGAAGGGGGGGCTCTCATCACCATCCAGGCCCACAAAAATACCGTTGCCGTGGCGACACTGGTTAATATTTCTGTTATCGTTCTTTGCAATAACCGGCCTGTCCAGGACGATGATATGCTGGAAGCGGCCAAAGACGAAGGGATCGCTGTTATACGGACCAAAGAGAACCAGTTTACCATTTCGGGAAAACTCTATGAAGTATTACATTTGTAATATGGCATAAAGGCCATGTTAGCGGATTTTCACAACCATTCCTGCCTTTCCCCCTGCGGTTCCCTGGATCTTTCTCCCCGAACACTGGCAGAAGCCGCCGCCGCCAAGGGAGTCAAAGTGCTGGCCTTGACAGATCACAACACCAGCCATAACTGTCCCGCTTTTGCCTTTCATTGCAAGCGGCTGGAGATCGTTCCCCTCTACGGCCTGGAAGTAACCACCCAGGAAGAAATTCACGTCCTTACCCTTTTTACCGCCCTGGATGCGGCCCTGGCCTTTGGAGAATTTATTTATTCAATCATCACCCCCTTTCCCAATAATCCGGAAAAGACCGGAGATCAGATCTATGTGGACTCAGAGGACAACATAGAGGGGGAACTGGAGTATTTTCTTCCCAATGCAGCAGATATTGGCCTTGATTATCTGGGTCCCAAGGCGGCAGAATACGGGGGCATCGTTATTCCCGCCCATGTGGACCGGCCCGCTTTTTCCATGTCCAGCCAGCTCGGCGTGGTGGTAAAGGGCCCATGGGAAGCCCTGGAATGTGTCCGCATCCCCCCCCTTTCAGAAATGGGGAACTTCTCCTCTCCTCCCTTGGCTACTCTAGATTTCCCTCTCATCAGCGGGTCCGATGCTCATTATATTGAACATGTGGGCCGTCGTCCTTTTGATCTCGAGACCACCCTAGAAGAACTGATCCCCAACGGCCCAGAAGGTGATGCAAATCTGGAAGCACTCAAAGAAGCCTTGAGCAAACGGCCCCTGAGGTAGACGCTGCAAAAAACTCAACTCCTATTGCCATATATACTTTTCTATAGTATGCTAAAAAAGCATGCAAAAAAATAAAAGATTGGGAGGTACTTCAGAACCATGAAGCCAAGTATACGATATTTGATACTAGCCGGACTGATAGTTCCCTTTATCATGATATCCTGCAAATCTACCCGCGGCGGTGATACGGCATCTCTGACAGATACGGTGATTCAACAGGATCTTGACAACCCCGCCGATGAAATATCTTTGGAAGAACTTGCCAAAGCCAGAGCCAAGGCCGAAGAATCCCGGGACCTGGCAGAATATGTGGACGGTAATATTTATTGTCCCGGCGAATGGGACCTTGCCGAAAGCCGTTATAATGCGGCCAGAAACCAAAGAGGCGATCCGGAGACCAAGGGCGAAGCTTACGCCAGGACCGCCGAATGGAAAGCCATTGGGGCGCTCTACGACGGAATCTACGGCAAATCCGCCCCTCAGTTTGCCGGAGAACAGGACAAAAAACTGGCTGCCGCCAGAGAAGATGCAGTAAGAGCCGGCGCCGGAGAACTTGTGCCGGACCGGCTTGCCTTAGCCGATGCCAAGGCTGCTTCTTCCCGGCAGAAATTCGAACGCAATGATATCAACGGATCCATAAGCGAAGGCAAGGATGCCTGGGACCGGTACCGGATTCTACAGACCCTGGCGGAGGCCCGTACCAAACAAGCAGAAGCAGATGAACTTAAATTTTTCACCTTGGATCCTGACAACTACATGATTGCCGCTGAGGCGGGAAACAAAGCGGTTTCCGATTATGATAAGGGCAATTTGGCCGAAGCCAAAAGAGAAGCCGACGAATCCTTAAGCCGGTTTACCCAGGTCATTAGAAACGGCTGGACCTCCATGGTGGAAGAAAAAGCATCTGTAGCCCGGGAACAGCGAGCCGCCTCGCAGGAAGCAAAGGCCGATGTGGCGGTCCGGTCGGATTTTGCCGCCGCCGAACAGGTATACAACCAGGCCCATGTAGCGCTTCGTGGAGAAGCATATACCCAGGCCATGGATCTGTTTGAACAATCCGGTGAGCTTTATATAATCGCCCGCGACAATGCCCTGGAAAAACGGAAAATAGCGGAAGAAGCTCTGCGGCGAACCGAACAGAAATTGGCGGAAAGCGAAGAATTAGGTAAATATGCGGATGAAATCATCGGAGGAGAGGAATGATGAACAAAAAAATTCTTTTTATACCGGTTTTGATTTTTGCCGCCCTTTGTATTTTTGCCCAGGAAGACTACGAAGATACTATGATCCTGAATTCACCGGAAGAAACAGAGGAACAATGGTGGGAACAGCCTGAGGAGTATTCCGGAGAACAGCCTGTATGGCAGACCGAAGCGCAACCCGAAGAACCCCCTGCGGAGCAGCCGGTTATTCCCCAGTCGATCCTGAACAACCAGTACTTTATACGAAGCGTCCAGCTAAACGAACTGGCCAAAGATGCCTTTGAAGAAGGGGACTATGACGCTTCCGCCGCCTATGCCGAAGAGGCCGCCGAATATGCCCGGCTTTCGGATGAATATGTGGCCATGCGCCTGGCTGACAGTATCTTTACCCGGGCCCATAACCGTTACGCCTGGGCCGGTTCTGTGGGGGCCTCCACGCGGTACCCTGCGCAGTACCGGACCGCAACTACGGCGTACAACGAAGCCGTGCAGGCGCACCAGGCTGAAAACTGGGATACCGTCTCCAACGCATCCAGCCGGGTTATAGCTGCTTTAGCCGACGTAAAAGGCCCCGGAGGCGAAACCGGCCCTGTTACAGGTTCCCAGCCGCCCCGGCCCGCCCAGGGTACTCTCCCTGCCCAATATACGGTACGCCGGTGGAGCGATACCGGGGACTGTTTTTCGGCTATTGCCGGCTGGTCTTGGGTCTATGGAGATCCCTACCAGTGGCGCAAATTGTACGAAGCCAACAAACACAAGCTCCCCAATCCCGACAATCCCCACCTGATTTTGCCCGGCATGGTACTGGATATACCCAGCCTGCGAGGCGAAGTCCGTTCCGGTATGTGGGATCCGGAGGCAAAATAGAGAAATTATTTTCAAACCCTTTTGGGATCCTCATAATTAGAACCTTGTTGCAATAATAAATGGGAGCTATAATAGCAAGAAAAAGCAGGCAGGCTATATGGCACGGGGAAAAAGGTCTTCTTTTGCATTAAAGTTTACGATTGTTGTATTATCGATAATCGTAGTTATTGTTGTCTCCCTTTTGGCATTGTCTTTCATCAGCCTTCGATCAGAAACTCACAAACAGGCAGAAATCAACGTCGCCGAGAGCATCGCCCATCTGAGGGACAATATTACCGCAGTTCTGAATAAACAGTCGGAGCTTTTGTATAACACTTCTTTCAGCATCTCCGCCCTCTTTAGGCAGGGGAATATTCCCACAGCTGACATGGCCGCCTATTTCAGGACGGTGATCGAGCGGGCGCCCGAAGTGGAAATGCTTTACTATACAAACAACAGAAAATGGGACATCCCCGGCGGCTACGGGGCTTTTTCTGATCCGGCCTTTAATCCTGCTGACACCTGGAATAATACCCAGCGCCCCTGGTTCCTGGATGCCAAAGCTGCCGGCGGAAAACCCGCATATTCAGAACCTTATCTGGATAGCAATACAGGCGAAAGCGTAATATCGGTGTCCAAAATTGTGTACGACAATAACCAAAACGATATAGGAGTTGTTGCGGCGGATATTCTGGTTACAGACCTTAACACCATGATTGCCTCCAATAAAACGCTGGAAGAAGAACAGATTTTTCTTTTAAATAAAGAAGGCCTGTTTATTACCCATTCCGATCCTGCTGTAGTTATGAACAAGAATTTTTTTACAGAGATGGAACTTGAACAGTACGCGGACAATGTTCTTTCTTCCGGTGTTTTTTCCATTATGGACGGAACAACCTATCTCTACTCGGCACTTATCCCCGGAGCCAATTGGTTCCTGGTTTCAACAATCCCGGAAAGGGTAATATTTTCGGAAGTGGACAAAATCCTAAAAAAACTGATTATTATCAGCGGAATTGGCTTGGTATTCGCCGCATTTATAACAATCATCTTTACTTTTGGCATACTCAAAACCTCCCTGCGTAATATTATGAAGGTGGCAGATTCTATAGCGGCTATGGATTTTACCGTTGAAATTAAAAAATTCCGAACCGATGAAATCGGCGAAATGCAGCATGCCCTGATAAAAATCAGGGACAGCCTGCGCAATGGCATAAACGACCTTGAACAACATGCGGCAAAAGCTGTTGAAACCAGCGAACAGCTTAATAGTGTGGTCATGGATTCCTTTACCGCCATCGAATCAATTACCAACAGTATGGATACCATGGACAACAAAACTCAATTACAGGTGCAGTCGGTAAACATTGCCCATGAAGCTGCTATGGAAATTTATAAGCACAGCGACTCATTTGTACAAACGGTACATTCTCAATCAGAAAGTGTATCCCGGTCTTCTGCGATAATTGAACACGTGGTAAAAAGCATCGAAACAATACGGGAGGTCGTGGAAAGCACCAGCAAAACCACCAATACCCTGGGCACATCTTCCGAAAGCGGACACCACATGCTCGGAAAACTTTCGGAGGAATTAAGCCACATAGAGGAGCAGTCTGCAACGCTGCAAAATGCCAATAAAACAATTGCCGACATAGCGGCCAGAACAAACATTCTTGCCATGAATGCCGCCATAGAAGCGGCTCACGCCGGAGAAGCGGGAAAAGGCTTTGCTGTTGTAGCGGTGGAAATTCGTAAACTGGCGGAACTTTCCGGAAAAGAATCCGAAGCGATTTCCACAGAAATCAAAAAGATGGAAGACGTTATAGAAAAGATCGCCTCGGTGGCTCACGAAACGGTGGCTGCCATGAATACCATATTTAACGAAATAAAATCCATGAACGAATCCTTTAAATCGGTTAATCATGCTGTGGAAGATCAAAGTGCCGGCGGAGGACAGATGCTCAATGCCCTGCGAACCGTACAGGAAATGACCGAAGCAGTCCGGGAGGGAGCAAAGGTAATACAGCAGAAAAGCAGTTCGATCAATTTGGAAATGGAAAAACTAAAAAATATTTCCCAGGAAGTTAACGACAAAGTCCAGGAAATGCGAAGCTCCAGCGAAGATATCTCGGATTTCCTATACAATGCAAGGAGCCTTGCCCAGGAAGCGGCTGAAACCGGTTAAAGGACGGAAATTTTGCCGGGAACCCTGGGAGGCTATTTCCGGATTAAGTAAAAAGCCAGCGCCGCTGCGCTTAGTGAATGTATATAGGGCGGCTTTCCCATATTGGCAATTACTTCTTTTTCGCTGATACGCAGGACATCCACAAATTCATCTTCATCAAGGTTTTGCCGGGAGAGAGGGATCAGGTCTTCGGCCAAATAAAAATGTACTGTGTTGGACATAATAGCCGGGTTGGGCCGCAGCGATCCAAATTTGATAAGGCGTCCTGCCCTGTGGGCGGTTTCCTCTTCCAGTTCCCGTCTGGCTCCGGCTTCGGGATCTTCCCCTTTTTCCACTACCCCGCCGGGGAATTCCACGCTGAGTTCAGCGGAGCCGTAACGCCATTGATGGACCATCAAAAATTCCCTGCCCAGAGAACCTTCGAAAACGGGTATTACATTGACCCAATCGGGACAATCAATTACCGAAAAGGTCCGAAGTCTCCCCTCCGGTGAACGGCATTCAACATCACAGAGGGACATTACTCCGGTCCGGTACCTTTCCCGCCGTTTTTCCTCTGTCCAGATTAAATGACTTGCTTCCATATATCTAAGGTTTTATAGTAGATGCAAGAAGCTATCAAGGCGGTTATCTGTATGGCAATTGTAACGGTTTCCCGGGAACTGGCGGCACTGGGAGATGAAACTGCCCAGGAACTGGCGGATATTCTCCATTACCGTTTAGTAGACAAAAAATGTCTGGAAGAACGGATGAAAAACCTGGGTCTTACGGAACAAAAAATTCAAAAATATGATGAACGAAAACCTTCGTTTTGGTCTTCCCTTTCCCAGGACAGGGACAATTATCTTCATTACCTTAAAACCGCTGTTTTTTCCGAGGCCGGCCAGGGCAGCTGCGTTATTATTGGCAGGGGCTGTAACGCCCTGCTCCGGAACATCCCGGGGGTACTGTCGGTGTTTCTTGCCGCTCACCTGGAGATACGGCTGGAACGGGTAAAAAGCTACTTTCACTGCGATAAAAGGCGGGCCCGGCAGATCATCGACCAAAGCGACCGCGACCGGGCAGGATTTCATCAATCATTTTTTGAGATAAGCTGGAAGGGTCTGGAAAACTATCACCTTACCCTGAATACGAGCCTTCTCCACCCGGAACTTTGCGCTTCATTGATAAAAACCGCTTTGGAGCAAACCATTACCGAAGAAACTGAAACCGCCAATACCCTCCGCATAAAGGATCTGATCCTGGGTCAGCAGGTGGTACACCACCTCCTCTGCGAAAAAGCGATTCCCATTCATTTTCTGGAAACATCGGTCCAGTCCGGATCGGTTACCCTTTACGGGGTCGTCAATTCCCGGCCCCTGGCAGAAGCGGCGATCCGGAGTGCAAAGGAAGTGCCGGCGGTATGCTCGGTCACATCGGAAATTCAGGTGGTTCAGGAATACAGCGTGGTACCCTAAATGTATTATGAAGATATGGAACAACTGCGGAAACTGGACCGGGAGCGGATACGCCTAAGCCAAGCAGCGGCGGTTCTCCACTGGGATCAGGAATGCTATCTTCCCCCCGAAGGAGTGGAGGACAGGGCAGAGCAGTTGGCGGTATTGCAAGGGCTGGCCCATGAAAAACTGATCGATCCCCGGCTGGGAGAATTGCTGGACAAACTGGATGAGGATGTGCCTCCAGCAGTGCCGCCCGCCGAAAATGAATTTCCGGCCCGGGATTTTCTTCGGGTGCTGCGCCGGGACTATGGGAGGGCCCGGAAGCTTCCCGGGGATTTTGTCCGGGAATGCGCCAAAGCGGAGGGACTTTCCCAGGCCGCCTGGATAGAAGCCCGCAAGCAAAAGGATTATGCCGCCTTTGCCCCCCATCTGGAAAAGATGATCGATTTGGCACGGAAAAAGGCGGAATACTGGGGCTGGGAAAAAACCCGCCTTTACGATGGGCTCCTTGATTTCCATGAACCAGGACTTGGGGTTAAAGAGCTGGCAGCGCTGTTCGGCCCCCTACGAGAGCATCTGCAGGGTTTTCTAAAAAAAATTACCGCCCAGCCTCAGCCGGAAGGTGCATTTTTTCACCAAACCTACGATAGCAGCAAGCAGGACACCTTTTGCCGGGAAGTTCTTGCGGGTTTAGGGTTTAATGCCAGGCGGGGTCGTCTGGATCTTTCCGCCCATCCCTTTACCACAACCCTGGGGTTTAACGATGTGCGGATCACCACCCGTTATGGGAAAAACGATCCCCTTTCAGGGCTTTTTTCAGTGATCCACGAAGGCGGCCATGCCTTCTACGAACTGGGAATGGATCCGTCCCTGCGTTCTTCCTGTCTGGCCGAGGGAACCTCCATGGGAATCCACGAATCCCAGTCCCGGCTTTGGGAAAATGTAATTGGCCGGAGCCGGTCCTTTTGGCGCCCCTGGTTCCCCTGCTTAAAAAAATATTTCCCGGATCAGCTTGGGGGGACGGGTTTTGATGAATTTTACCGGGCAGTGAACACCGTAATCCCCGGCCCTATCCGGGTAGAGGCTGACGAAGTAAGCTATTCTCTTCATATCATACTTCGTTTTGAAATGGAGGAACGGCTCTTTGCGGGCAGCCTAACAGTGAACGAACTTCCCGCCGCCTGGAACACCGCTATGAAGGACTACCTTGGGGTGGAATGCGCCGATGATGCCGAGGGAATTTTGCAGGACGTTCACTGGTCCATGGGAGCCTTTGGGTACTTTCCAAGCTATGCGCTGGGAAATCTCTATGCCCTTCAATTTTGGGAAAAACTCTGTACGGATATCCCCGGGGTTGAAGAAGCTTTAGAAAAACAGGAATACGGATTGATTCATAACTGGCTGCGGGAAAAAATTCACCGGAAGGGCCGTTCCGCAGAACCCGCCGTCTTGATAAAAGAAATAACGGAACGGGAGCTATCTTTGGAAAGTTTTTTGCGGTATATTAAAACCAAGTATTCGGAACTTTATGGACTTTGATAATTTTGGTCCCGCCAGGGACTTGTTGTATGTAACGATGCTCTTTTTCGGCGCCGCCGCCGGTGTGTTAATAAAAATCATACAAAAGAAATATACCCTGTCCCAGAAATCCAACTGGATTTCTGTTATCTTTTTACTTGTTTCTCTAGGGGTCGCTTCCTTGGCAGTCTCGGTAATCCTTTCCATGGGCATGGTCTTCTCCGTTGTTTCCGTTTATCCCTTTATTCCGTTTTTTCTTGCCCTGGGAATATTGGGAATGTATTTTCCCCGGGCAGGGATATGTTCTATTGTCTTCGCCGCCGGTTTTTTTACTGCGTGGATTTGTTTTACCTTTTTGGTTTTTCCTGAATTAAAAGAAAAAGAACCGGTAAAGATTACAGTCCGCTCTTCGAACGATGATTATATATTCCGCAGAAACGATGATACCTGGAATATCAAAAATGACGGCAGAACAATCACCTTCGAGGCGGCATCTGTTACCGCCTATCCCGGCTATCCTCTGATCGGCGGAGAACAACGGGGCCTTATCATCAGGGTCCTACGGAAGGATGAACAGCTCATTGCCTTTACCAACAGCCTTTTTCGGTTTTCCCACAGTTCGGGTTTTATTCTGGAACGGTACACTCTCGATCTGCCCCCTGGAGCCATGCTTCCCGGAATAAGTTTTTCGGTGTTGTTTAACGGAAAACATCTGTACTTTGACCCGCCCATTCAGCTGCTTTAGCCGCCGTTCTGCGGCGCTCCAAGTCCTTTTATAAGATATACCACTTTGTCGATCATCGAGATGCCGATAACAAAAGCGGCGGCGGATTCGGCAAAAATGATCCACCGGGAAAGCTCCGGAACCCTTGCCGCCTCCAGCACCAGCAGCACCATAATTGCCGCAATGGCGATTTTTCCCAGGGGGGTGGTCTGGGGACGCAGTTTCCGGTGTACCAAGAAAAGGATCAGCATTACCAGGGCGTTAAGAAACAGCCGGATAATAATTATCAAAAAAATCCATGGGCTAATCAAATTAAAATAAAAAAACGCTCCAGCGGTGATTCCCAAAAGCAGATAATCACTGGCCGAATCAAGAATTTTGCCGATGTAGGTTTCCATTTTTTTTATCCGCGCCAGTCGCCCGTCAAAAAAATCGCTGGCAAAGGTAATGGCAAAGGCAGCTGTTAATACCGTACCTGAGGCAGGGTTGATTTGTTCTCCGTATTTCTGAGACACCAGGGTCAGCAATATCAGGAATGGCAGCATGGTAATCCGGAAGAGGGTGATTTTGTTTGCGCCATTAACCTTTGTTTCGTTTTCGCCGTTTATGGTATTATAAAAAAGCTGGTTGTTTTTTGTCAAAAAGATAAAAACCGAAAGATAAAAAAATATTTGGGAAGCAAAAAAGACCAGCAGAAAAACCGGCGGAAAAAGCCAAAGCCTCCAAAAAACAAAAAACGCAAAACTTTGAAGCAGGAAAAAAGCCGCCAGCGTTGCTGTTATGGACAAAAAAAGGTACATAACATCAGCTTAACGCTTGACAATCCTCTTGTCAAATTACATACTGCTGTAATGAAGGCGGCTGACAAAGTTACAACGATTCGCATCATCCTGGCCCCTGTTTTTTTTATTATTTACCATTTTGACAAACTCTTTTTTTCCGCACTTCCGGGCTTTACGCGTTACGGACAGATACTTTTGCTGTGGATTATTTTCGCTGCCGCTGAATTGTCCGATATGCTGGATGGAAAGATCGCCCGCAAACGGAGAGAGGTAAGCGGCTTTGGCAAATTTTACGATCCCTTTGCCGATACTTTATTTCAAATAACGCTGTTTTTCTGTTTTGTTTGGGATCGTATTTTACCCATGATACCCTTTCTTCTGGTTTTGTACCGGGAATTTGCAGTCCTTTTTGTCAGAAATCTGATGCAGAAAAAAGGAATCTCCATGGGCGCCAGTATGGGGGGAAAAATCAAAACCGTGGCCTATATAATTGCCGGAATCCTGGCCCTGGCGGCGTGGAGTCTCCGTTTCTTTATTTCCTTTTTTCAGAATACAGGGATGTACGAAAAGATGTACTCTATTATACTCCGGTCGGCGGAAGTAGTTTTTTGGCTGGCGGTTCTTTTATCCCTCCTGTCCTTTGCTGACTATGTAAGAGTGTACCGTAAACACGATAAAACTCCGTTAAACCCCCATTCTGTTTCTCCGCAGTAGGTCTAATGCGGTCTGCACTGTTTCCGGTTTATAGCCCGGCAGGGGCAGAACCCGTTCATGGATTGCATCGATGATCCATGCGGCCTGGGGGAAATACAGTTCTTCCATTTCTGCAGCGGGAGTGATCCAGTTGCGGCTCCCCACCACAGCAACGGGGGCATCCAGGTAATCAAAAGCAAAGGTTCCGATATTGTTCGCCACGGTGTGAAGAAAAGAACCGCGCTCGGCGGCATCGCTCACAAGAACAATGCGGCCAGTCTTTTTTACCGACTCGATGATTATTTCGTAGTTCAGGGGATTCACAAAACGAAGATCAATTATTTCTGCTTCCAGGCCGAATTCATCCATTAACCTGTCAGCTGCATCGCCTGCCATGTAAAGGGTTGCTCCCAGGGTTCCGATGGTGATGTCTCTGCCGGTGCGGCGTACTGCCGGTTCTCCTTCCGGGATTTCGTAGTACCCCTCGGGGACGCCGGTTTTTTCAAAATGCTCGCTCATATCGTAGAGAAGCTGGCTTTCAAAAAATACCACCGGATCAGTTCCCCGCAGCGCTAAATTGAGCATTCCCTTGGCATCGTAGGGAGTGGCAGGAAAATAGGCCTTAAGGCCGGGTATATTTCCGGTAAAAGAGGACCAATCCTGGCTGTGCTGGGCGCCGTATTTGTTGCCCACCGATACCCGGATTACCAATGGCATTTTGAGCAGCCCCGCGGACATGGACTGCCATTTGGAGGCCTGATTAAAAACCTCATCCCCGGCGCGGCCCAAAAAGTCGCAGTACATCAGTTCTACCACTGCCCGGCCTCCGGACAGGGCATAACCCACACCGGCGCCGACGATGGCCCCTTCGGAAATGGAACTGTTAAAAAGCCGGGGATAGGGAACCAGTTCCGTAAGTCCCCGGTAAACGGCAAAAGCCCCGCCCCAATCGCGGTTTTCTTCGCCCCAGGCGGCCATAGTTGGATCTTCTGCATAGCGGAAAGCCATGGCTTCGAAAAGGGCGTCCCGAAACCGGAAAGCTTTGTTCTTTGAAACGGGGTTACCGTTTTCGTCAAAGCCATAACGAGCCTTGTCCGCCAGGGCTTTTACGCGAGAATTTTCCGCCAACGGCTGGGACAATTCCGGCGGACGGTTGTCCAATTTGTCCGCCTTTGCGCCGGAAAACATCACCGATTCGATAAAATCCCCGCCAAGCCGCTGTGACACTGTATCGTCCGCTGCTCTTTTTACCACTTCAAGGAGTTTTACTTTTGCCCTTGAGTGCAGTTCATCAAGCTGGGCCCTGTCCGCCAGTTTGTTGCCGGTAAGATAGGCGGCATAACTGTCAATGGCGTCCACATCCTGCCAAAGTTTCAATTCTTCCGGAGTCCGGTAACTGGACGCATCCGAAGGCGAATGCCCCGAATAGCGATAGGTGATCACATCCAGCAGCACCGGCCCTCTCCCATCCAGGAGGATCTGTTTTTTCCTGGCAATGGCATCGGCCACCGCCAGGGGGTTAAAGCCATCCACTCGTTCGGCATGCATGTTTTCAGTGTTCACCCCGGCGCCGATCCGGGCCGCAATGTCGTAGCCTTCGGTTTCGCCCCGGGTTTGTCCGCCCATGCCATAGAAGTTGTTAAAGACATTAAAAAGGATGGGCGGCGCTCCCGAAACAGCCATTCCGGCTTTTTTTTCTGCATCCCTTGGCCATAGTTTCCGGTACTGATCCATCGCCGCCAGGGTCATGGCTTCCCAAACCGGACCGCAGCCCATGGATCCATCGCCGATATTGGCCGCCACGATACCGGGTTTTTTATTAATTCGTTTGTAGAGGGCCGCACCGGTGGCAATGTCCGCCGAACCTCCAACAATGGCGTTGTTGGGCATGGAACCGAAGGGAGTAAAGAAGGCGTGCATGGAGCCGCCCAGGCCCCGGTTAAAACCTGCCCGGCGGGCAAAAATTTCCGCCAAGGTACCGTAGAGTACAAAATTTTCCGCCAGGTCCTGTATACCGCTGTAGGGAATGGTTTCGGCAATGGCAAGAGTTTCACCGTCAAGAAAATCTTTCATGATCTTTTCGAGCTTTTTTTCTCCCGCCGCATCCTGAGTTAACTGCCATACGGAAGAATAACACTTAGCAAGGATTTCTCCGTGGCTCCGGTGGCTCCCAAAAATAAAATCATCGGTGGTAAGATTGATGCACTGACCCACCGCCGCCGATTCCTGGCCCATGGAAAGATGAGCCGGTCCTTTATGGTTATATTCGATCCCCTGCCAGGCCCCTTGGGTTTTAAACGCGTTGAGCATGGATTCAAACTCCCGGATCGTTATCATGTCGTACCAGATACGGACCAGCCGTTCCTTTCCGTATAATTCTGTTTCTTTTTTTATATCGCCCCTGTATTGATTTACCGGAATACCGGGAATGGAAAGCATTCCGCTTTTCCGCATTTCTCCGGGATCAATCAACTGTGATTTTGGCATTTGTTATTCCCCCATGCTTATGACCTTTGGCCTGATCTAGTGAATTTCAAAAACAGCATCCTTGATTAGCTCGCATACCGTAGGATGAGGAAAGATCATTTGTTTTACATCTTCTACCCGCAGTTCCTGTTCGATAAGGGCTGCTCCTCCCCAGATAAACTCCGAAGCATATGCCCCCACTGCATGGATCCCCAGCATGCGCAGGTCTTCCGCGGCGGCAATCACCTTTACCGCCCCCTGGCCGGCAAAGGTATTTTCCGCGGCAAAGCGGCCCGATACCCGCATGGGAAGGCTTGCCTTGACAATAGAAATTCCTTTTGCCGCCGCTTCCTGTTCGGTAAGACCCACCCCCGCCGCTTCGGGGATACCGTATACCGCCCAGGGCACAGCGTTGTCCCGCCAAACATTTTTTATGCAGGAAACACTCTGGGTACCGTCAAGGTACTCAAGGATATCAGCCGCCGCAATTTCAGCCATGCGGTATGCCGAGTGTGCCAGGAGGCTTTTTCCCGTCACATCCCCCGCAGCCCAGATGCCGGGAATGTTGGTCCGCATCCTGTCATCAGTTGTTATTCCATTAGGCCTTATGTCTATTCCGGCGGTCCTGGCTCCCCAGTTTTCTGTAACCGGCTGCCGGCCTGCGGCCATCAAAACAAGATCGGCGGCGCAGCTTTCCTGTGTTCCGTCCCTGGCGGTGTAATTCACCGCAGCATCATTTATTTTTTCTACTTTACAGCCCAGTTTAAATTCTACCGTTCCGCCGCCGCCGGAATTTTTCATGGCCCGGCGGAGTAATGGAGATTGTTCCTGGTCCATAAAAGGGACGATTTCGTCCATCATTTCAATCACCGTTATATCTGATCCAAAAGAAGAAAAGAGGCCGGCAAATTCTACGCCGATAACTCCGCCGCCGATGACGGCGAGCTTTTTTGGAACCGTCTCCACGGAAAGCAGGGCCGTGGAATCAAGGACCCTGGGGTTTTCCCTGCTTCCTGGAATAGGCGGAACGGCGGGAACGGAACCGGCGCAGACCAGGATGGCCTGCCCCTGATGATCCTCTCCCGCCCCATTCGCCGGTGTAACCTTTACCCTGCCGGGTTTTCCTCCCAGAGGAGGGGCGGTGATTTCTCCCCGGCCTTCGATCACTTCAACACCGAAGCGTTTCATCTGCCCCGCTATGCCGGCCCGCATCTTCGACACCACTTCATTCTTCCACCGTTGAACTGTACTCCATTCGTAAGAAGGATCCGCCTTAACGCCGAATTTTTCTCCTTCCCTGGCATGGACATAGAGCTTTGCCGAATTAAGGAGAGTCTTGGCGGGAACACAGCCCGTATTAAGACAGGTTCCTCCCAAATATTTTTCTTCGATAAGCAGAACTTTTTTCGACCTACGCCCCAATCGTTCCGCCGCCAGATAGCCCGCCGGTCCTCCGCCAATCAATATCACATCGTACATATTTTCTCCTATTCAATTAGTCAGGGGCCAATGTCAGTTCGATGTCCGCCACGGCCTGACACAGGGCTTTTAGAAACCGCGCCGCCGGAGCGCCGTCCACAACCTGATGATTGATCGTTAAGCTAAAACCGATATGCGGTTCATAGGCAAAAGCGCATTCCCCGCTTATATCCTCCACTGGTTTCAGTTTAATACCGCAAATCCCCAGGATCGCTACCTCCGGTATATTCAACACCGGGGTAAAACTGGCAACGCCAAAACTTCCCAGGTTGCTCACCGAAAAGGTCGAACCAGAAAGTTCATCGGGCATAATCGAGCCGGACTGGCAGGCTGCGGCAAGCCGCTTTGCTTCGGCGGCAATCTGTCTGAGCGAAAGGGTGCCGGCGTTTCTGATCACCGGCACCATAAGGCCCCGATCTGTGTCCACCGCCATTCCCAGATGAACTCCTTCGTAGGTTTTTATCACTTCTCCGATTTTATGGGCGTTCATATACGGATAAGAGGGCAGCACCCTGGAAACAGTGTAGAGAATAAGATCGTTGATCGTTATTTTTGAAAGTTCTTGATCGTTATTTGCCTTCAATATCCGCCGCAATTCCTGAAGACGGACGGCGGAGGCGCCGGCGTTAAGGGTAAACTGGGCGCTTTCCAGCAGAGAAGCAAGCATGCGGCCGGCGATCAGTTTCCGGACACCCTTGATATGCGTTTCAGTTCCTTTATCCTGTATTGTCGAAGCGGATCCCATTCCGGCGAAAACCATGTCGGCGGCGGTAATGCGGCCCCCCAATCCAGTCCCCGCCCTGGGAGCCGTTAATCCTGCCACAGCGATCGCTTTTGCCGCAGCCGTCATCGGAGAACGATTCGCCAAGGCCGCCGCTATATCCTGTTCGATGATCCTGCCCCCCGGGCCGGAGCCCGGCATCGCAGGCAAAATCCCTTCCTTTGCAGCCAGTTTTCTTGCCCGGGGAGAGACAGCACTTGCTGCATTTGCATCGCCCGGAGGCATGGCGGCATGAATGTTAGGAGAAGGACTATCAACGGTCTGCGTGTTTTTTTGCATCCCTGTGCCTTTGCGCTGATCTTCCCGGAAACCTGTTTCCAGCGCTGCACTCCAGTCTTCGCCGGGCGTTCCAATGACGGCGATGGGCTGGAGAACCGGTACATCGTCCCCGCCGGGATGGAGAAGTTTAAGAATCGTACCATCCGCTCCGGCGGGAACATCAAAAGTAGCCTTGTCGGTTTCTACCACGCAAACGGAAGTACCGGCATTGACGGTATCTCCTTCCTTAACTTTCCATTCCTGGATAACACAGGATTCAACGGTATTCCCCTGCCGGGGCATGATCAGAACATGGGCCATAGGTACTCCTTACACCAGTTCAAAGGCGGTTCCCGATGCAGTTAAATCTTCCGCCGCACTTTCCGCCAAACCCGAATCGCTGATGATAAGGTCTATTTCCGAAAGGGGCAGGACGCTGATAAACCCCACCCTGCCGAACTTGCTCGAGTCCGCCAGCAGCACCGTCGTATCCGCATGGGCCTTCATGGCTTTTACAATTTCCGCCCCCTCCGCCAGATGGGTAGTTATTCCCCGTTCCAGGCTAAAACCGTCGGTTCCCACAAAGGCCAACCGTACATTCAGGCGGCTTATTGTATCCAGGGCGATGGGCCCCACCAGAGATTCGGTGGTTCGGCGGAACTCTCCTCCGGTCATGGTAATCTGAAGCATGGGATTAAGCCGGGCATAGGAAAAAACCAGGGCGGAATTGGTAACAATGTGGACATCCCGTTTGCCCTGCAGGTACTTTGCCGTCAGGGCGATGGTGGTTCCCGCTTCGATCATGATCACATCCCCGTTCCGAACCAGCTCCGCGGCCCGGCGGGCGATGGCATTTTTTTCTTCCTGCCTTGTTTGCTGCCGTTCCAGGATGTCCCGGTGCAGGGCTGCGGCGGCTCCGCCCCGTTTCCGGTTAAGCCAACCCCGGTCTTCCAGGCCTTTTAGATCCCCACGGATGGTCACTTCCGAAAACCCCAATTCCCGGGCCATGGCGGTAACCGTCACCGATCCTTCGGCACTGAGCTTATTGAGGATAAGCCTTTCCCTCTCATTCAAGTCTTCGATCATCCATTTTCCACCATTATTCTTTCTATTTACTTTCGAAATACTTGCAAAAATCTTTCGGTTCTGTTTTGATTTTAATACGGCTGTAAAAGAAATACAAGTTGAATTGCATTATTTTTTTTCCATGGTATACTCACAATAAACCAGAAAAAAGGAGCTCAATATGGTCATTTTGACGCTTAACTGTGGATCATCTTCTGCAAAATATCAGCTTTACGACTGGGATGCCAAGGATGTGCTGGCCGTGGGAGTGGTGGAAAAGGTTACCGTTGGGGGTTCTTTTATCACTCACAAAATAAAGGGCAAAGAAGAAATAACCATCAGCCACGACTGCCCCACCCATGTGAAGGCGGTGGATTTTATCATAAAAACCCTGACCGATAAGGAAACGGGTTGTATCAGCGATATGTCGGTAATCGGCGCGGTAGGCCACAGGGTGGTTCATGGCGGAGACAAGTTTACCAAGAGCGTAATCGTTGATGATGCGGCCATGGCTGCCTTCAATGAAATGAAGGACATGAGTCCCCTCCACAATCCCGCCAATATCATGGGGATCGAAGCGGCCAAAAAAGTTCTGCCCAAGGTTCCCCACTGCGCTGTCATGGATACCGCCTGGCACCAGACCATGCCTCCCGAATCGTTCCTCTACCCCGTACCCTATGAATGGTATGAAAAATATTCGGTCCGCCGTTACGGTTTCCACGGCACAAGTTTTCTCTATACCGCCAAACGGGCGGCGGCGCTGCTGGGAAAGGACCCCTTTAAAACAAATTTGATCATCTGCCACCTGGGGAACGGCGCTTCGGTCAATGCCGTCAAAGACGGCTGCTCCTTCGATACTTCCATGGGAATCACTCCCCTGGAGGGGCTGGTCATGGGAACCCGTTCCGGCGATGTAGACCCCGCATTGCCCTTCTATATAATGCGGAAGACCGGCATGGATGCGGCGGAGATCGAAAGCGCCCTGAACAAAAAAAGCGGCCTCCTGGGGATCACCGGAGAATTTACCGATCGCCGGGATATTCAAAAGGCAAAGCTGGGCGGCGACAAGAAGGCCCTCCTGGCCCAGGACATGGAAGCCCACCGGGTAAAAAAATACATCGGCGCTTATCAGGCCGTACTGGGCAGGGTGGACGCTCTGGTCTTTACCGCCGGGGTGGGAGAATTTGCCTTTTTTATCCGGGAAAAAATTCTTAACGGCCTAGAAGGAATCGGCGTTGTCTACGATCCAAAGAAAAACGAAATGTCCCATACCCGGAATACCGAAACGATTATCAGCAAACCGGAATCAAAGATTCCCGTTTACATCATCCCCACCGACGAAGAACTGGTAATGACCGAAGATGCCTACGCCCTGATGGCGGGAACCTACGATGTTCACACCAGGTTTACCTATTCGTTCCAGAGCAGAGATTATGTAAACAAGGGCCGGGCGGAAGGCCTAAAGGGTGAGCTGGAAAAACATCCGGAGATGAAAGAAATTATCGCTGTTCCTAAATGAATAGGCAGCCCGCACAATTACTCTGCATCGGCAACGCCATGATCGATGTGTATGCGGAGGTACCTGCGGATTTCTATAAAAGATTCGAGTTAACTTCCCCGGCAGAACACGTCAGCGCCGAAGCAGCGGCGGCTATTCTGGCAGCATTACCGCCCGGAAAAATAATTACTTCCGGCGGCAGTGCGGCCAATACGGCAAAAATCGCCGCCTTGCTGGGAGTCCCCAGCGCCTTTGCCGGGGCTATTGGCTCCACAGACAACGGACCTGATCCTTTCGCTGCCCTCTTTAAAAAAGAACTGGACCGGGCGGGCGTTTCCCTGTATCTGGCCCGAAAAAAATTCCCCACCGGGGTATTCATCAGCCTAAGGACCAAAAATGCCGCCTATCCTTTTCAGCGTACTATTGCCGCGTCTCCCTCGGCCGCGCTGGAACTGGATGCGGAAGATATTGACGAAGCGATGTTTGCGGACAAAACCGCCAGGGTACTTATGCTGGATGGTTTTCTTTTGGGCAGAAAAAAACTCCTTCAGCGTATTCTGGAACTGGCGAAAAAATACCTCCTGGTTTTGGCTCTGGATCCGGGGGCACCCGGCATTGCAGCGGAACAGGCAAAATTAATTCACCGGGGAAACTCCCCTTTTTGGGACAAGAAACTCCATTCCGGCGCATTTCCCCTGCTTCTTTTCCTAAACGAAAAAGAAGCGGAAACTTTTGCACAAACGCTGGGTTCTGCCTGGAAAAGCATGTTCCTTGCCGCAAGCCGGAACGATTCTTTTCTTGCGGCGGTAAAACTGGCAGAACGGGGGGCGGCAGTTTTTTCCGGCGGCAGGCATTACCGGGCGCCGGCAGAACCGGTGGAAGCAGCGGAAAGTACCGGCGCGGGCGACGCCTTTGCCGCAGGTTTTCTGACCGCATGGATCCGGGGCGAAGGGCCGGAACAGTGCGGCCTGGAAGGGAATACAGCGGCGGCGCTGGTACTACAAGCCCCCGGAACCAGCATAGAAACACCGCCCGCCGGATACCGGTTATAAGGAAAAAATTCCCGCGGAGTTTCGCTCACAAAACTCCCAAGAATTAGTAAATATATTTTGGTGATCATTTTAAATTTTACTTTTTATTTCGTTGTAATATAAGGATTATAAAAAGCTGTTACATCTCCTAGGGGAGTCGAACCCCTGTTGTCGGGATGAAAACCCGATGTCCTAACCACTAGACGAAGGAGACCCGTATAGGCATTGAATTTACAAAAATCCGGTTGTTTGGTCAAGGACAGAAAAAAGAAAAAACCGGTCCTTTGACCGGTTTTTTCTGGTGTTATACAGCGAAGTCTAGAATTTGATACCGAGGCCGATGGAAGGCTTAATCGTCCAGGCGATGGCCAATTCGGTATGGGTTTCCTTTACTTCAGTTGCACCATCATAATGCCATATCTGGTGCCAGCGGAACAGATCGATGGCCACATTGGTCCGGCTAAAGATATAGATGCTGTCGTTAAAGTGGAACTGAATTCCCAGATAGGCACCGGGGCCCAACTGAAGGTCCCGAATCTTAATCCATGTATCCGCACCAGTAATACCACCAGGTGTAGTGCCGGTATAATCCCAATGGTCGGAACTCCAGTAGGACATATGGGCACCTATGGCCAGGGGTATCCGGAGGAAATTGCCGTTATAAAGGAAAAACACCGGCCCCAAAAGGACATTGGCCCCAAAAAGGCTGGTGGAATAGGAATCAGTGCCGGTATGACCCATGACATCGGCGCCATAGAAAAAGTCCGTATCCAGGGTAAGGCCGAATTTCTTGTTAAAGTTAAAAAGCAGGGCCAGGCCGATGGCGGTATTGGAAGTTACGGTCCTGTCCGTGTCAATCTCAGCATCCTGGAAAAATTTATGATCAATGGGGCTGTTGGTCCAGTGAACCGGAAAACCCGCGCTGACTTCAACATCCAGTAATTCTACTTCCCGGGGCTTTTTTTCCCGTGCCGGGGTCCCTGCTTCTTCATCCTGGGCAAAACACAGGCCGGCAATGAGGATCAATGCCGCCAATAAAAACAGTTTTTTCATCGTCGTTCTCCTTTCAAAAATTGTAGTTATATAGGGTATATGAGCGATTCAGCCATGGACCCTTCATATACTTGTTTCTATATTCTATCACGAAGCATGGCAATGTCAAGTAGGTAAACCATTTTTGAGCTTTTCCAGAGCGGCCCGCGTTTTTTAAGAAATCCCTATTAACCCAGCATTTTTAGCTTATCCTGTAGCAAGGTCCGGAACCGGAGGGCGCTGCTGGAGTCCGGGTCCAGAGTCAGGGCCGCTTCGCAGTCCGCCAGAGCGGCGGGATAATCTTCCAGGTGATAATAAGCCTGCCCCCGGCGGTACAGGGTAAATTGCTGGTAGGGGTTGATCTTCAGGGATAGGGAAAAGTCATCTATGGCCCCCTGGTATTGCCGAAGTACCGATTTTACCACTCCCCGGTAATAGGCGGATTTATAGGATTTTTGATCCATCTGCAGGGATCTGCCAAAATCCTCTATGGCCTCGGCATAGCGGGATTGGGCAAAATAGGCCATACCTCGGTGCTTGTAAATCATGGTACAGATTTTCGGGTCAGTTTTTAACTCCAGAATCCGGGTATAATAGGCGATGGCTTCGTAAAAACGGTTTCTGTTGTGGGCAGACAGGGCGCTAAGGAGCAGATCGTCCACCGTGGCCTGTTCATCCACAAAGGACTCTGTTTCCTCCTGGTAAGCCTTTTCCCCGTCCCGTTCCTCGCAAAAAAGGAGCCCGTCGGTGGCTTCTTCGATTTTCCGGTAGAACGAATCCCGGCGCTTTCCCAGTTCGCCGTTAAGCTGCCGCTGGTAGGCTCTGATTTCCTGAAAAATATTGTCCGCCAGGGAAAGACTGGCGTTCACCGCCGCCAGACGGCGCTTCATGGGGTCGTCAAAGGGGGTAAATTCCGCCTTGTAGACCAGTTCATGTTCCACTTCTGCCCAGGCATCCTGCAAAATCGTTCGTATCTGCACTTCCACCGCATTTGTGCCGCAGTCTCCCCATTTTGCGGTTAATTCCGCAGGAATTTCGATTAACAGGTGGACCGATTCATAACCGAATTCCTTAAAACTAAAGTGGGCCCCCTTCCGGTCCAGTTCAATTACGGAAAAATGCTCTTTAATAAGTTTTTCCACCGCCAGTTGATCTTCCAAAAAAGGACAAATTACCCGCAGGGCGATTATATCGGTAATCAGCGGTTCCGTGCCGGGGGTTTCTTTTAGGAGTTTCAGATACTTTTTGTAATAACTGTCAAATTCCTTAGCCCGGCCCTTTACCGTGGGCCGGGTAGTAAGGGTATGAACCGCATTTTCCATAAGATCGATTAATTCTTTTGTAATATGCTCCCGGGCTTTTTCGGCCTTTCTATAGCGGGAATGGAACTGGGTCCGCGAAAGCAGTTCAAAATTCATGGCTTTCCAATCCTGGCATGGATTAAAAAAAAGCTGCCTGAGTGTTTCAGACAGCTTTTTTACCAGTTAAATCAATCCTATTCGTTCTTGGGAGAGGGGGAAAAACCGGATTCGGTAGCCTGTTTCTGTTGCTCCAGGTACCGGAGTATCTGCATTTGTCCAAAACGGCTCATTTCCCACTGTTTCTTCTTTTCTTCCCGGGTCTGTATAATGTGCCACAGACCTTCGTCGTCGATATCCGGGTCGGTATCCAGTCTTGCCTTGTCGTAGATAATTTTAACATCCCGGAAATAGGTAATAAAATCTCCGCCATCTTTGTCTGCATCCCGCTTAATCAGGAAGCCTCCAAACTTAATAAAGGGCGTATCGGTGGGATACAGCGGCACAAGCTTAAGTTCCCGGTTCCGTACTTCCGTTACATAGGCGGGGTTATTCCATACCAATTCGGCCCAGCCATCAAAGTTAAGGTAGTCTACCATGTACATTTTTTCGTTTCCCTGGTTGTCGATAAGGATTATCCAAAGGGAATGGGGAAACTGGAGGCCGTACACATTGACTGCCACTGATTTAATAGTACCAACATTCTTGATAACCCCTAAGCCATACATAGGTTTATCGCCGCCGTCTTCGAACGGTCCTTCAAAACGGGAAGCGGCCATTACATTGGTGGTGGTGGCGGTAATATTCCCCTCATCATCAATATCGCCGGGGGGTTCAAAGGCGGGAATCTCAAAGGGAGGCCTGATGAACGCATTGGAATTCCATGGCTCAGTGGGAAAGTTAATCCGTACACCCAAAACAGTACCGTACTGCTTGGACTGCGCTTCGTCTGCATAGGTAAGAACCTCGCGATTCACCGTTCTGGCGGAAGAATTAAGCCGGACAGTCCAGTTCCGAATAGCCAAAGAGGTCTTCATTACCCTTTTTTGTTCATCGGTAAAGCTGGCTCCCGCCACGGCGCCATAATCCATAACAGTTGCCCGGTTTTGGGTCATTTGCTGTTCCTGCCCATCCCCAGTAACAGCCGGAATAATATCCGCCTCGAGTTTGGTAAAGTCAATTAAAATACCTTCCTCCGCAAATAACCCTACAGCCATCAGCATGACGGCCAAAAGAATGAATATCCGTTTCATTCACAGCTCCTTTACATAACCAATTATAAAGATTGAGATATATGCGATCATATATACTCCAATATAGTTTGTCAATAGCTTATCGGCAGTTTTTGCTATTTTGCCCTAAAGATTTTTTAAAATTCGCCGAAAAAAACTTCGTTTCCGCCGGCAAAGAGCTTTACCTCCGAAACCGCCCCAAAATTCCGCCGGATCCCCCGGTTCAGGGCTGAAAACCCTTCTAAAAGGGACACACCCCCCGGTACAGGAATAACAGCATCCCGGGAAAAGTTGGCATAGACCGTTCCATTCCGGAACATAAAGGAATGAAGTTTGGTTCCCCTGGTCAGAAGGGGAGCAAATCCCACCGAAACGGGGCCCAGGATCAACTCTTCCACATAAGCCTTAATATCTTCCTCCAAAGAAGTGGTTTTGTGAACCAGCCGGTCCTCTACTACCGGACGATGGCTGTTAAAAGTGAAAAATTCAAAGGTCCGCCGGGAAAGGCCGGATCGGCCCATCTCGACAAAGGCAAGAACCGTAATAGCCGCAAGATATGCCAAACGGCGAATTTGCTTAAAAGGCATCGTGGATCCCCTGTTTTACCGGCCCAAAGAGGCTGTATATCCCCCGGATTGCTCAAATTCGGTTACAAACTTGGCGATCCCTTTATATAATGCCTCGGAATAAAGTTTCAAGTACCGTTCATCCGCCATAAGCTGGGCATCCTGAAGATTGGATACAAAGCCCAGTTCCACCAAAATGGCGGGCATCCGGGCATTTCGGACCACATACCAGTTTTCCGCCTTGAGCCCCCGGGAGGGGATCCGATCCCCCAGGCTTTCCCTAAGGTTATCAAGGATAAACCGACCCATTCGGGTACTTTCGGAAAAAAATTCAGCCTCGAGCATCTTGTTCAAAATGTGGGCGACTTCGGCGTTTTCCGCCTGTTTATCCCGATCTATAAGTTCCCGTTGAGTTTCCGGGGGCAGATACCAAACCTCGTAGCCTCTGGCGCTCTTATTAAGGGAAGCATTGGCATGGATAGAAACATAAATGATCGCCTCGTTGTCCTTTAGGGGTACCGTATTGGCAACATTTACCCGGTCCTCCAGGCTGGGATAGGTATCTCCAGTCCTGGTCAGGAGGATTTTTTTTTCCGGATATGCGGAATTAAGGAGGACCGCCAGTTTTTTGGATACCGACAAGACGATGTCTTTTTCCACCGATTTAAATGTCTTTCCCCCCACCGTATGGGTTCCCACCGCCCCGGGGTCTCTGCCTCCATGACCGGGATCGATGATAATCGCCGCAATCCGAAGACGATCATCGCTAGGAGGGGGAGAAGAAGGAGGAAGACCGGGAGAAACCGGGGGAAATGCCCTTTTTGCCGCCGCCACAAAGGCTTCGGGAAAGCAAAGGACCCCCTTATCAAGGTAGGGCAAGGGCAGGGTCAGGATTTCCCGGCTGTTTAGAAGAATCGTCCCATTCTCGCCGGGAAGGCCGGAATAAAATTTAAGCCGATGATCCCCCCGGTTCAGGGTGCCGGAAGCAAACAAGGGATCCCAACTTAGGACAACCCCCAGTTCTTTTAGGGTTTCGTCCAGAGAAAAGATCTTTCCTCCCTGGGCCCGGGCCTGAAACAGGGGAAAAACCGCCAATACCGCCAGTATCAGGATGAATTTCTTCATGGCGCTCTCCGGCTCGGCGGATTACCGGCGGCAGCCAGGCAATCAAGATAGTATACCGCTCCCTGGTACCCTCCCCGGATCAGGGCGGTCCAGAATTCCCGGCCCAAACCGGGACCAGATCGCTCCCGCAGTTCCAGGCCGGAAATTTTTCGTACCGCCTCCAGGGTTTCTTTGGGAGTCCGGCCCAAATAATCCCGTAAATCCGACCCGATAAAGGCAGGAAAGGGAATAATAGCATAAGTGTCAACGGCTATTTGTCCGGGGGCAGGAGCCGGATCGATTTGGGCAAGCTGTTCAAGTTGAGCCTCGTCTAATCTATAGGCCGGCGGCGGAAAAAACAGGCTCCCCTCCGTTACGCTGATGGGACCCGCCAAAAATGCGCCGGTTTCTGTATTCGGGGCTTCCAGCCGGATAAGTACGGACCGGGCGGCTCTTTCCGCCGCTTCTACCGCCTCCACCCGGTCCGGCGCGGCGGAAATAACATTTCCCGCCTTGGAAACATTATTTTCCGGGAAGGAAATCCGTCTGCCCGGGAAGGAACGGAAAAAAAGGTCCTTAACGCGGGGAATTTTCCCGGCATCGTCCGTTCCCTGGATAGACCGGACAATGCCGGGGATGGAAATAAAGGCCCGCTCAGCGCTGGTCCAGTCCCGGACCGGCACAAGCCCTTCCGGTTCACGGTCCAGGGCAGCGCAGATCGCCCCCCGGGCAGGATCCGCCCCAGACGCATAGGGGTAGGTCCAGCCGGACATATACCCTCCGGAAAGCCGGGCGGCAATCTCCCCTATCATGGGACCCCTAGCAGTCAGCTTGATGTCCCCCTTGGCGGCGCCGTTATCGATTCCCAGGGCCCGAATGCCCCGGATAAACACATCGAGAAGAGCCTCCTTGACACCGGAAGAAACAGCGGCGGGCATGGTATGGCCCATTTCAATAAAGTAGGGAGGAAAAAAGATATGCCGGTCCGCCAGGCCGCAGATCGTTACGTTCCCCTGATAAATTACGGCATCCACGGAAAATTCCGGCCCTTCCATGTATTCTTCTGCAATTACCCGGCCGGCACGGGAAAACTCCAGGGCCGTTTGTACCGCCTCCCGGAGTTCCGAAATTTCGTCCACCCGGCGGCAGCCCCGGGCGCCCATATTGTCCACGGGTTTGACCACCGCGGGAAAAGGAAAGGGCAGACTGGCGGCCTCCGCTGTTTCGGCGGTGAAAACCGTAAAAGCTGGAGAAGGAAGGTTCATTTCCTTAAAACGGTTTCTCATCCTTTCCTTGTCCGAAGCGTCCAGGGCAGTTTCATAGCGAATTCCCGGAAGATCGAGTTTTTCTGCAATCCAGGCGGCGGAGGCGGAAAAATCGGTCCCCGCCGTCATAACGCCATGAAGCCCCCCTTCCGCCTTAAGAGTTCGGGCAAATTCTTCTATACTGTGAATATCTTTTAGATCAATCGGCTCAAAGCGGTCCGCTTCTAAGGCCTCCGGTGCAGCGGGATCGCCGTCTATTACCGCCGTTTCCAGTCCCATGGCTTTGGCACACCGTATGGCCGGACCCTGCATTACCCCAGCGCCAAGGATCAGGATCCGCTTTTTCTGCTCACCCATTTTCCACATCCCTTACTTTTTGCGCATAGGTCTCAAAGGTATCTCCCAGGCCGAAGATACGGCTCAGAAACAGAAAAAACCACAAAGATCCGGCGCGCTCCGCACCCGCCCTGGAACCTGCGATCCCGGGCTGACCGGGAAAACGCTCCGGATGATGGCCGGTAATAACCCGTTTTTTTAACCGGAATCCATACCGGTCCATGACGGCGGCGGAACGGCGGGGATCCCAGATGGTCCAGTGATCGGCGGGACTGTTTTCCAAAAAGGATTGAAGAGATTTCCGGCGGGAAATACCCGCCGCCGAAGGGGTGGAAAAGGCCAGAATTCCCCCCATTTTAAGGAGTCCGTTGATGGCCATTAAAGCCGCCCCCGGTTCTTCAAAGTGCTCTATTACGTACCAGAGGGTAATAACGTCAAATTGCTCCGGGCCTCCGCCGTCTGCCTGGTGTAATCCAGTCAAAGTTTCGGGAAAAAAACCCTGGACCGCATTGATTCCCAGGCTATTTTTGACATACTCCACCGCTTCAGGGGCAGGATCGATCCCCGTAACTTGAAAACCCTGTTCCCGGGCGGCGGCAAGAAAGGGTCCGTAGGCGCAGCCAATATCCAATAACCGCAGCACACCGGTTTCGGATTTTTTATGCGCATTGCGTTTTAAATCAAGCAAGGCATTAATTATGCGAAGCCGCTTTTCACCGGCTTGCTGTAGCTGAGGAAAATCTTCCAGATAGGTTTTTCCGTACTGTTTTTGGTAATCCGAAAAAAAATAATCCCGGTTATATTCCATCGGAGGAGGATCAAGCCGGTCCATGCAGATCATACCGCAGGAACAAAACCGGTAGGTTCTGCCGGGAAAACGATTTGAATTCCGGAGCGCCGGAGCGCCGCAGAGGGGGCAGCGGCGGTGAACAAGGGGGGCGGCCTTTAGGAGCAGCGATGCCAGGCTTTCAGGTTCCTGCGAAACTTCCAGGCCCCAGCGCCGGGCCGCTTCCGTGCTGAAATCAACACATTTTTTGTAGAGTCCGGAAAAATCAACTTTGCTCCCCTGGGGTATAACAAAGGTATGAAAGCCCGCATGCTGTGAAAGCTGTTCGTGATAGGCCCCGGGATTAATGAGCAGCACCGGAACTCTGGCGTAAAGCCCCTCGAAGGCGGTAATTCCAAAATGGGTAACGAGCAAATCATAATCCGCCAGCAGTTCAGACGGATTATTCAATCCGCCCTGATTACCGGCAGATGGAAGAGTTCCTTCAATTACGGTAATACCCCTTTGTTCCAATAGTTCCCGTCCGGCGGCATTGTTTTTCCGTAATGGCCCCAACAGGACGGTGAGGGAACAATTTCCGGCGGCGTTGTGCAGCGCCAGGGCGGTTTCCATTGTAAGTCCGGCGGCATCTTCGGCGCCAAAACTAACAAGGATTTTTAGCGGTTCCTTTTTTTCGTCCGCCCTATTGGCCACATAAAAAGAAGACCGCCGTTTTTTGGGCAGGGGCAGCAGAAAAGGGGCGCAAAGGTTGGGAGCGATCCAGTCAGGGAGACCGGGCAGCAAATCAATCAAAAAATCACACTCCGCCCGGGAAAGACCTTCGTCAATACCCAAAACCGGCCCCAGGGCGGCCCAGGTTTTTACTTCCTCCGGCCCGGTGCGGAAACGATCCAGCACAATAAGGGTCCATCTTTTTTTTATTGCTTCTTCTTTCGTGATCCAGAGTTCTCCGGATCCGGCTGTAAGCGAATTGCGCATAATACCAGGCGGTTCACCGCAAAGCCTGGCTTCTCCTCCCTGGGAGAGGAGAGTTTTTACCAGGGCTGTGGAACGGAAAATGTGGCCTCCGCCCAGGCCTTCCTCGCAGGCCGGAATAACAAGGATTGAATTCATGACCCGGCGGCCTCCAGAATTGCAGTTCCCCGGTAACGTTCCGGCCCCTTTGCTTTTTTGTTCAAAATCCGGTACAGCCTTTGGGCGCAGCCGTAATCCTCCAGGGTATCCACAGTAAGGCTGAGTTCCGCCGCCGGCCGCCATTTTCGGGGCGCCAGGGGCCGGTGAAGACGGAACCGTTCAGGGTTTTTGTACAGGTAGGGGCAGACATGTTCCCGCTCTTCCATTGCTGAACTTTCCCGTTCCGCCCGAAGCAGCGCCCCGGCATTTACGGCCTCCACCCCCGCTCCCAGGGGAAGCCCTGCATAGCCTGCATAATCCGCATCCAGGGCGGCGGCTTCTTCTGCCAGGATTCCGGCGGCATCGGCAAAGACGAAGGGATTGTCTCCGGTGGCCCGGATCACCCGGTCAGGGGAATAACGGCGGATCGCCGTACAGTACCGGGCCAGGACATCATCCTTGGGGCCGGTACAAATAACAAAGCCCGCCCTTTCCGCCAGGGGACCAAAAGAAGTTTCACAGTCTTCGGGACAGGCCAGGATGCGGATATCGCAGGGAACGACGGTCAGAGCTTCCATGACACGAAAAAGCAGAGGCTCCCCTTCCAGGGGAAGGAGGCTTTTTCCCGGAAGGCGGGTAGAATCCAACCGTCCCTGAAGGATCAGCGCCGTCATGGACCTGCTCCGGCAGAAAGCTCGTCCGGGCAGCATGGCTCGTCCGGACACGATTCCCACCATTCGGCGAGAGAACGGGCATCACATTGAAAACGATTTTGGTTTTTTAGCACCCATCGCCGTTCCCGGGAAAACTCCATCCAGGCGCCGGGAAGATCCCAGCCGCTTCTGGCCAGATAGCCGGGAAAACAACGGAGGGGGAGGTATGCATGATCGCTCCGCCATTCGGGGGCCAGATTTTTCAGATAAAAGAGCCGGTACGAATTTTCCGCTGTACTGTCGGGGAGGGCCGCCGCACCGTCATAGACAAGGCGGATCACCTGGGTGGATCGCAGTTCCTCGCCCCAAAGATAGGAACGGAACCCAAAGTCCATTAACTGCCAATGGGGATGGACTATTTCCCGGTCAAAACCGCCAAGACGGAGAAACCGTTCCCGGTCGTAAAAACCAAGCCAATCGTAGGGAAAGAGGGTACTTTGATTTTCTTTGGCCGGCGCCCCCGGCAGGGTTCTGATTGCCTCTTTTCGGGAATCCCGGCAATACACCGGAGAAGACAGGGTATGCAGAATCTCGAACCGGGAATTCTGTACCGCCGGCACGGTGCAAAGCCGTCTGCCGCCAAAGAGTTCCGTCATTTTGGATGCGTTGATTCCGTTAAAGAATTGGTGATCGTTCCATAAAACAAAAAAGTAAGGGCCGGATAACTCCGCCGCCGCCAGATTGATCCCTTCTCCGGGGGTGATTTTATCCTTTACCAAAATAAAGCGGATAAAAGGAAAACGGCCCGACAGATCTTCCACATCGTAGCGTTCCTGGGGCCCCTCGATAGAAAGAATATAATCAAACCCAATTTTTTTTAATTCCTGAAAAAGTGTCCGCCGGGGGTACCGGCCCCCCCGGTTAAGGAGTACCGCCGAAAGACCCGTGGAAGCCATTCTTTCGCTGCCCCCAACCGCCGTATAGGACGGGAGCATCCCCTCGCCGGGAAAACCGCTAAAAGTTATAGGTATAGTACTCATCACAGACCTTGCAGGGATCGGCATATTCTTTTTTGCAATGGGAAAGATAGGTCCCTTCTCCCCGGTTCCAGATGCTTTCCAAATCTTCCTGGAAGGCATTGCCCAGGGCCGGCGGTTTTCCCAGTTCTTCCCGGCAAAGGAAAACACTGCCGTCAATAAAAACAGGGAAATCCCGCATCAGATGCCAGCAGGGCCGCCGTTCTACCGGAGAAAGATCCACTGCCTGTTTTGGCGGAAGAAAACCGCAAAAACTGTCGTGCTTTTGGATGATGATGGAGGGACCGGAATCGTGATTCCCGGGATCACGGTTCCCAAAGGTTTTCCATGAGCGGTAGAATTTTTCGATGGCGTCTTCTTCTCCTGTGGTCCGGATCGCCTCTACATAAACCCTGCTGTCCCTTCCCTCTTCCCGGGGAAAAAGTGAAACGAGCTTTTTTACAAAGGCTGTTCCTTCGGTTCCTCCCGCCGTATTTTCTCCCAGGGGAAGTTCCGCCGGATTAAGGGATACGATCCACGACAGGGCCGGAAGACCGTTTTTCCGGGGTTTTGCAGCGGCGGCGATGGATGCTGTTTTTTCTAAATCAAAATTTCCCCATCCGCAGCCGGATGTCTCTATGATGAGGGAAAGGGCGGGCCGTTCCAGCACCGCCAGGATCAAGTCTTCCTTTTCAGGATGAAGCGCTATTTCTCCCCACAGGGAAAGATCGATCACAGCATCTCCGGCAAATTGTTCTATTTTATCCAGGAGGATGAAAAAATCCCCCGGAGAAAGAAAATCCTTCCGTTCTGTAACGGTCCCCCCAAACAGCGGATAGGGGCAAAGGCCGCAGGATCCAAGATCATTTTTTGGGCAGGGCCCGGCTGCCTGGATGGGAAAAAAGGCCGGCAGGGTCCGCAGGTATCCGGGATGATCCGCGATGATCTGCGCCACATTGTCCGCAAAACCGGCATCTCCGGCGGCTCCGGCAAATCGCTCCAGCAGTAAAAGGTTCCGCTTTGAATCCGCATTAAAATTGAGCCGGTGATGGCGCAGATCTGCCAAAGAAATTTCCGTTTCTATGTCAAAGGCATTGATGTCTTTCTGTAAAACCGTAAACAGGCTGTCCCGCTTGACCGGACCCCGGCCTGCATCTCCGGCAATCTTGTAGAGGATCCCTGCGGAGGCGCTGGTTACGAGTTCGGGCCCCATACCGCCGGGCCAGCCGTCGGCATAGGAATATTCCGCCGCATAGCGGGTATGCCGCCCGGCGACTTTTCCCGCCAGAGCCGCATCCAGGAAGGGCGAATCCGCCCAGGCATAGTAGGCAAAATCAAAACCGGCACTTGCTTCGGAAAGGGTTTTGAGCAATTCCGACACCGTCCAATCCGGCTTTTGAATCACCGAAATCCCTTGTTCCGCCAAAACAGAAGTGGAAAATTTTAATGTTTCCCCCTCTCCCGCAAGGAGGACGGTCTTTTCGCTGCCGGGAAAGGCCGACGCCCGTTTAAGAGCCAAATTGAAGGCGGATTCATCCTTAAAAACCGGCTCGAAAGCCTGAGAAGCAAGGGAAGCGCCGTATAAAACGGTTAGGGCACGCATATATTTTAGTATCGGCGCATAAAAAGCGGCGATTTAGCCGGGGATCAGGGCAATTTCTCGTACTCTTCTTAAAAAACTAATCCCGGTTTCGCTTTTTAACCACAACCCGCTTCCCGCCGGACCGTCCCTGCCCGGAAGATCCATGCGGGCCGGATCGCCCCTGCCCAGAGTATCCGGGCGGCCCGGCTCGCCCGGGCAGCCCTCCATCGGTTCGTCTGTGCCCAGCCGGACCGGAACGTCCATAGGTATCTCTTCCGGTTCGTTCCTGCCCGGCTCGCCCGGAGCGTTCATGGAAATCTCTGCCGGTCCGTCCCTGTCCGGCCCGCCCGGACAACTTGCCGCTGCTTTTTTCCGGTTCTTCCCGGTGTTTTCCGGTACCCCGTTTTTGTTCCCGCCGGGCCTTTTCCAGAGCCTTAAGCGATTTGTCGAATTCACCTAAAAATGCTGGAAGGTCATCGGCAAAGACAATCACCGACTGCCGTTCAAAGCCTCCGGTTTCCTTGTTTTTGCTTTCCACAATGTTCAGATAAAGATCTCCCATGCGATTTTCTTTTACGTTAAGAAAATAGGTCCTGTTGGGAAGGATCATTCTGGTGGAAAAAATTTCACCCCGTACACCCATGGTATCATCCTTTTATTCGGCGGTATCCGCCTTTGTAGTCATGGCCCGCTGCCATGCAATTAATTCCCGCTCCAGCGCCGCATCTTCGGCATCGGCCATGATGCGGAACACCGGTTCTGTTTTGGAGCCCCGCATCCAGATAAAGGCGGTCTCCGCCAGGCCGCCGGATTTAAAAACGATCTTGAGCCCTCCGGTTTGGGCATCGCCGAAGGAAGAAAGATTCCGCAGTTCTTCCGTACCGACACAGGCCCGGGCTTCCCAGGCGCTGATGCCCCAGCGTTTCTGCAGATCATCCTTTTTTTCATCCCACTCTTTTTCAAAAATTTCCTGGTACCGGTTTTTTAAAAGGCCATGATCATCGGTCATTACCTGAAGTTTTGCCTCCGAGGCGGCGGCGGCGGTGGTAAAAAAAGCGGGAAGCGAGGCGATGATGTCCGCCAAAGAAAAACCATCCGCTAAATTCACGCCTGGCATTCCGGCGGATGCCGGTATCCCGGCTTTTTTTGCCGCATCTCTCCAAATATCAAAGAGGCCTCCGGAGGCGCCATTTTTTCTTATTGTAAGGAGTTTTATCAGGGCAAAAACCGCCGTCAGGGGGTCCCGCACCGAAGAAGGGTGGGTGATGCTGCCTCCGTTGGAGCCTTCTCCCAGGATGCGCACGGCATACCCTTCTTTGCGGAGATGTCTGGCCAGGTTAACCACATTGGCCTCCCCAACTTCGGCCCGGAATACTTTTACGCCAAAGGCGCCGGCAATCCGATCGATGCGCATGGATGTGGGGCCGTTTACCGCCACCGCCGTTTTGCAATTATTTTCCCTGTCATAATCCCGGCGATTGCGGGCAGGGTTTTCTAAAGAGAGTTCCCCGATCCAGACCAGGTGGGCCAGCTCCGCCATACAGGCCAGGGCAAACACTTCCTGAGCTTCCAGGCTCCGGGCAGCTCCTTTCCCCTGGTCCCAGATAACCAGGTTTCCCCGGTCGCCGTCGCAGTCCGGCATATAGCCCAGGATTACCGAAGGATCCCTCCGGTGCAGTTCTTCCAGAAGACGGCGGCAGCTTTCCAGGGAATCTCCTTCGGGAATAATCGCATGGACTATTTCTCCCGGATTGCCGTTGATCTTGTGGAAACCCAGCCCCAGGGAACGGAAGAGTTCTTCGTCAATGCTCAGGGTCCGGGCGGATCCGTTAAAGTCCGCGGCGATCCCCAGGGGAAAGGTCTTTAACCCTTCGCGGATGGCTTTATTTACCCGCCGGGCTTCCGGGCCCTCTCCGGTGATTACCTTTTCGCCAAAAGAACGGTAGGCACCCAGGGCTTCCTGTTTTACTCTTTTCGATTCGGCATAAACCCCGCGGACCGCCGCTTCGCCGGTTTTCTCCAGCAAGGCGCCTGTTCTGCCGGCGGGATCGGGCCCTGCCAGGTAATTTCTAAAGGATTCGATAAGCCTGTTTGCTTCGGCGCCTTCCAGCACGCCGCCGTCTTCCAAGCCGAATTTAAGGCCGTTGTAGCCGATGGGATTGTGGCTGGCGGAAATATAACAGAAACCGCCCGGCGTACCGTCAAGGGTGGACCGGGCCAGGGCCATGATTTCCGGGGCCGCTGCAACTCCGGTAAAGCGGACGGAACAGCCTGATGCAAGAAAGGAACGGATCATCAGATCCGCCGCTGTCTTTCCGGTGGGCCGGGTATCCCGCCCCAGGATTACCAGGGGACAGGATGCTGAAAAAACATGGGAAAGGTATTCGGCAAAAACTGCCGCCGCCGCCGCAGTAATAATATGGTATGGCGGGGCCAGTTCTTCGCCGGAGCTTTCCTCATCCCCATGGGCGTTAAAAATTCCCCGCCAGCCCGAAGGAGAAAGGATCATCCTGTCCAGGGTTTCCGCTAGTCCCGCCGGATTGTTCATGGGTTTTACTATATAATAAAACTTATGGTACTGCTATTGCAGACCATTCTGGATGCCGGCTGGTTATGGGGATCCTCCTTAAGACTTATTATCAGTTCTTGACATTTTTTCCAAATCCTGCAATCAATAAACCGGAGGCTTGCAATGGTTCTCTCATCCCATACCGTGGACGACCCCTATGGCAGTAAAAGCTGTATTGGAGAAAAAGCCAAGCCCCGCCATAGCCCGGGCGGCCCTAAGGACAAAAAGGCGCCTTTTAAACGGAACCCTTAAAGACCCCGAAACCCTGCTTATCCAATACGATAACAGCTGGGACGGCTACGACGATGAAAAAGTCGATGAGATGCGGGATCAGTACGGGATTAACCATATTACCCGTCAAAAAAAGGCTTCCATCCTAAGCAAACTGAGGGACTCCTTTGTAAACCCTTTTACTATTGTATTATTTATTCTTACGGTAATTAATATTTTTACCCAGGATTATCCGGCGGTAATAATCGTCTCCGCCATGGTGTTGATAAGCGGCTTTCTTAGGTTTTTCCAGGAGCTGCGAAGCAGCAGCGCCGCCGAGCATTTAAGCGAGATGGTCGAAACCACCGCTGCCGTTGCCCGGCAGTTCGAAGAAGAATCCAACGCCGCGGGAAAACAGGAAATACCCCTGGACGAAATTGTTGTGGGGGATCTGGTACACCTGGCAGCGGGGGACATTATTCCGGCGGATATCCGGATCCTCCAGGCCAAAGACCTTTTTATCAGCCAGGCTTCCCTGACCGGCGAAAGCGAACCGGTGGAAAAGTTTGCCGAAAAACTGGATGCAAAACCTCCCTCTCCCCTGGATTCAAAAAACCTGGCCTTTATGGGAAGTACGGTTATCTCCGGTTCCGCCACCGCCTTGGTTCTTGCCGTGGGGGACGATACGATCCTCGGTTCCATTGCCCGGGAACTCCAGGTTAAGGCCCCCCCCACCAGTTTTGAAAAGGGAATTACCTCCGTTTCCTGGGTACTGATCCGGTTTATGCTGATCATGGTTCCAGTGGTATTTCTTATCAACGGGCTGACCAAATCAGCCACCCAGGACCCCTGGCTCAACGCATTTTTGTTTGGCCTTTCCGTTGCTGTCGGCCTTACCCCGGAAATGCTGCCCATGATCGTTTCCGCCAATCTTGCCAAGGGCGCCGTGTCCATGTCCAAACAGCAGGTTATCGTCAAGGACCTTAATTCAATTCAGAATTTCGGAGCCATGGATGTGCTTTGTACCGACAAGACCGGTACGATTACCCAGGACAGGATCATCCTGCAATACCACCTGGATGTATACGGTAATCCGGACCTGCGGGTACTCCGCCATGCCTACCTAAACAGCCACTATCAAACGGGACTGAAAAACCTGATGGATATTTCGATTATTGAACGGGCCAAGGAACATCAGATTGATGAACTTACTGCGGCATACAAAAAGATCGATGAGATTCCTTTTGATTTCAGCCGCAGACGCATGAGTGTAGTGGTCGAAGACAACAAAGGACAAACCCGGCTTATCACCAAGGGCGCCATAGAGGAAATGCTTGCCATATCCGGTTCTGTAGAATACCAGGGTAAAATTGAACCCATAACTTCCAAACTGAAAAAAGAGATTCTTGCGACCTGCAACAAATACAATGGGGATGGGATGCGGGTTTTGGGGGTTTCCCGGAAATTCGGCCCTTCTCCCGCGGGCACTTTTTCTGTGGCGGACGAAAAGGACATGGTTCTGATAGGCTACCTCGCCTTTTTGGATCCCCCTAAAGAAAGCGCCTCCGAAGCCATTTCCGCCCTTACCGAATACGGCGTTAAAACCATTGTTTTAACCGGAGACAACGATTCGGTAACCAAGAGTGTCTGCAAACAGGTGGGCCTAAAGGCAGATAAAATTCTTTTGGGCAAAGATGTGGAAGCCATGAGCGATGAAAAACTCAGCCGGGCCGTGGAAGATACCACGGTATTTGCCAAACTTTCTCCCCAGCAAAAGGCCCGGGTAGTAACAGCCCTGCGGGAAAACGGCCATACCGTCGGGTACATGGGAGACGGCATCAACGATGCGGCGGCCATGAAGGCGGCGGATGTGGGCATTTCGGTAGATACGGCGGTGGACATTGCCAAAGAATCGGCCAACATTATTCTTTTGGAAAAGGATCTGATGATTCTGGAAAAAGGAGTCGTGGAGGGCAGAAAGATTTATGCCAATATTATCAAGTATATCAAAATGACCGCCAGTTCCAATTTTGGCAATATGTTTTCCGTATTGGCCGCTTCCGCCTTTTTGCCCTTTCTGCCCATGATGCCCATTCAGATTTTGGTACTGAACCTGATTTACGATATTTCCTGCACCATGATCCCCTGGGACAATGTAGATTTGGATTACCTGAAAAAACCCCGCAAATGGGACGCTTCTTCGATCACAAAGTTTATGCTGTGGATAGGTCCGACAAGCTCGGTTTTCGATATCACTACCTATCTGCTGCTGTTCTTTATTATCTGCCCCGCCGCCGCCGGCGGCCCCTGGCAGAGCCTTGCCCCGGACGCCCAGCTTACCTTTATAATGCTTTTCCACGCCGCGTGGTTTATTGAATCCATTTGGACCCAAACCCTGGTAATCCACATGATACGGACCCCGAAAATTCCTTTTATCCAAAGCCGTGCTTCCTGGCAGACCACTTCCTTAACAACGCTTGGAATTATTGCCGGCACAATTATACCCTACACCGTTTTTGGCCGCACCCTGGGCATGACTGCCCCGCCGCATATCTTCTATGCCTATCTTGCGGCGACAGTCCTCTGTTACATGCTGTTCACAACGGTTTTGAAAAAAACATTTATTATGCGGTATGGGGAGTTATTGTAGGAGGGGGCCAGCTTTGCTTCCTCTTAAAGGAAACAGTTAAAAAAAATCCTATAATGAATAGGAAATATTTTTTTCAAAAATTTTTTCTTTTTAATAAACTGTATTCACGGGTGTTTTCCACAGCTTGACTTACAATAAGGTAAAATAATATTTCTTCTAATAGATAATTGTCAATACCTAAAAGGTCAATAAAAATTATTTTTATACTAGAAGGGATATATGACCAATTTAAGGCAGGTGCCCGCCTTGAACATGAAAGAAAAGCGCCGGACTCTTGGTTTTTCACAGGCAAAGCTTGCAGAAAAAGTAAACACTGCCCCAACCTATATCGCCATGATTGAACTGGAGAAAAAATTTCCTTCGGTAGAAATGCTGGAACGGATTGCCGAGGCTTTGCAGATGGACACAACAGAACTCTTTTCAGCGGAATCGCTTCCCCGCAATTCAATTAAGAAACTGCATAAATCTATTTTGATTGAGTTTCAAAAAATAGTGGAAAGAAAACTAAAGGGCCTGTAGATCAAATCAATTACAAACTTATTCTTTGATGCAGTTTTCGGCTGTACCGGCGGGAAACCTTTGCCAATAAACCCAATAATTGGTTTCTTTAATACCAGCCTTTTATTTGTTCAAACCCGCTGGAATGCAATATGTTACTATCCTGAACATAAAAAATATTTTTGTCTATTTTATAATAACGTAATTTTTCTGTCATTGAATATTTAAAATGCTCATTTGTTAAAACAATATGAATTGTGTCATTTTTAGTTTCTTTTATATCCATTATAAAGTGTGTTAAATTTTTGGTATATCTATATCCTCTGTGAATGCCGCCAAGCAAAAAAGTACCATTATTGATCAATGCGATGCCAAGGCAGACAAAAAACAGCCATTTTTTTAATGTGTTGCCATAATCAGATGATATCAAAATGAACCCAAACAGGTACCAAAAAAAAGGAATATATCTTGCATGCCAGTTTTCAGGCGATATTACAGATATGAACAATAAAAGGCTTATTGGAAATAATATTTTTTTATAATTAACTGTATTTTTATTTTTTATTGTATTTAATAAAATCAAGATTATAAAAATAGAAAATTCGGCAAACAACATTCCAAATCCTCCAATTCTAAGATCATAGACATCATGGCGCTGCAGCCTAATTATTTTTAAAGGGTTAAAAGGCATGTTTTTTAGATCGAAATTTAAAAAAAATAAAGAAAAAAACCTTTGAACAGGGTGCATTAAGCTAAATCCTTCAAATGTACTTTTATCTGCCATTAATACAGGAATAATGTTCATCGATTCCCTGCCAAAAAGCGGGTAAAAGGGATGGCCAAAATATCTTATATTGATGATATATGGGTTATAACCTGTAAATACTATCCCAATTAAAAGAATAATAAAACCGGCAATTATTAATAAAAACATTTGTCTGAACTTATTTGCGGCGAAATGTTTAATAATGTAACCAATTAATATGACGCCGCAAATAAAACCTGTAAATTTTATATTTATTGAAAACACAGAAACTGCAATAATGATAAATAAATCTTTTTTACCATTATTTTGTTCATAATCCATGCAGGCAAAAATTAAAATAATGATTATCATTCCCAGCAAACCATCAACGTAATTAGTAAAGATCTGTGACAGCACAACAGGGTTAGCTGCAAAGATAATGCTGATTATCAGCGCCAAAAGTTTATTTTTTTGAAATTTGCTTGAATACCTAAAAGCATATAAAAAAACTATTACAAGAAATATAATATTATATGATTTGCCCAATTCGATATTGTTAAAAGCAGATAAAAAAATTGATGTAAAAATTTCCGTAAATTTTGGATAATGATTATTCCAAATAAATACACTTTCTTCGGGCAGATTTGCATAAAAGGGATTCCATCCGCTGTTTATTTGAATCGCCGCAGTTTGATGATATGCTTGTCCGTCATAAGAATAATCAAAAATAAAAGAGCTGATAACCAGGGATGCAATTACTATAGAGTAACATACAATAAGTTGAATAGCAATTTTTTTTATTTTTTTATGGCATGCGAGAGATAAAGTAATCATATGAAAAAGTATTGCCAATATAATTATAACTATATCAAATCCAATAATATGTATTGCTAAAAAAAGATTTTTTACTATATATAAATAAAATATAAATAGTATCAGCATAAATGGCTGTTCAACAAATATGTCTTTTATAGTAATCCCGCATAACTGTTTGTTTTGCAAGAAATTAAAAAAACGTTCGGCAGATAATGTTATTTGTTTAATAAATACAATTATAGGCATAAAAGCAATACATACAAAAACTCCGTATACCGAAGCTAATTTTATGTCTCCATGTGCTTGGCCAGAATTGTCAAGGGGTTTTCCTTTTACAAGTTCTTCTACAAGATATATTACCAAATTTCGTACTGCGGCAAATTGGAGCAAAGCACACATAATCATGCCGATTAATAAAATGCTGATAATAATTTTTTGAGTATTGCTAATTTTTATGTTATTCAAGTAGCGCCTTTTTTGCATATCATTAAAAGTGATAAGCCAGGAAGATAGATATGAAATCTCGATAAAAAATGACAGATACTAAAATCGATATTTAGTATTACATAAATTATTCGCGTTATAATGTGGTTTTCGTTAAAATTCCAGTATCCAATGCCGGAATTTCGCTCCTTTTTTCTTTTTATTGAAAGAATACTTAATAATCGAATAAAAAACAGAGAAAAGTAAAAATAAAAACAACTTTCTATGTGGCAATCACAAGAAAGAGCTATAGTACATAATCTTTTTCTGGTATATCTACGCTGATGTTTCAAGAAAACATCATGTTCGGAAAATAAAAATTGAAACGATGGAACTGTTATAAAAGCAACTCCATCGTCTGGTATTTTTTCAAGGGTTTTTTTTAAAAAAACGCTGTCATCATTGATATGTTCAAGTACATCCATAAGTAAGACAACACTACCGGTAGTGTTTAATTTTGGAAACCCATCAATATTATTATAACACTTAATATTATTAATAATTTCAAAAAATTTCTTATAATTGGAATCAACGGCATAACATTGTGCATGAAAGCGATGATAATATTTTTCTAAGAAAAAACGATCTCCAGCACCAATGTCGGCAATAGCACGAATACTATATTGTTTGATAATATTAAAAATACATTTTGCTCTTGATAATTCCCACGGGTGGCGGTTAGGATTTACTTTATTTTTTTCAATTAAATCCATAATTTTCTTCTTTTATTTTAAATATGACCAATCGTTGTCCTAAGTAATTTATTCCAGTAAATAAAAACATTCCTGTAAACATTGCTGAATTTTCAAGAATTTTTGTAGGACAATTATTTAATAAAAATTTTAATGCGGGCTTTGCAATTCCATAAGCAATAATATATGAAAGAGCAATATTTACAATAAAAGTTACAACCATAAAAGCAGACCAGTGTTTTATGCCGAAAGTGAAATATTTATTAAGAAAGAAACTTAAAATTCCTGTAAAAAAATAATTACAGGCAGAAGAAATCCAGTAATTTAAATTAGCAACATTATAAAGGGAAAACATAATCGCCGAACCTACGATAGTGTTAATAATCCCGACAAGGAGGTACTTTAATAACTTTTGATCAAAAAAAGCTGCTATTTTCATTTTGCTTCCCGAATAATAAAATGAGGACGCTGTTTTACCTCAGTGTATATCTTGGCAAGATATTGCCCCAAAATGCCCGCGGTGAAAAGTTGAATCCCAGAACAAAATAGAATAATGCAAACTGTTGATGCCCATCCGCTTACCTGGTCTCCCCACAGTAATTTTCTGATTATAATAATAAAAACAGAAAAAATAGCCAGAAAAAAAAGTATAATTCCGGTAATGGAAGCAATTGCCAGAGGTTTCGATGAAAAGGCAATTATGCCGTCAAGTGAATACAGGAATAGTTTCCAAAATGACCATTTTGTTTTGCCTGCGACACGTTCAATGTTCTTATATTCAAACCATTTTGTTTTAAAGCCGATCCATGGAAAAACAGCTTTTGAAAATCTATTTCGTTCATGTAATGCAAGAAACGCTTCAAGATATTTTCTGTTCATCAGACGAAAATCACGTATGCCGTCAACAACATCCAAGCTGGTGATTTTTTTCATAAGCTTATAGAAAAGCTTGGCAAAAAGAGAACGAACCAAAGGTTCACCTATACGGCTTATCCGCCTGGCTCCAGCACAGTCATATTCACCAGAAATAACAGCTTCGAGCATTTGCGGAATTAAAGACGGCGGGTCTTGTCCATCTACATCCATGATCACAACATATTCTCCCTGCGCCGCCTGTAATCCTGCAAGTATTGCCGCTTCCTTGCCAAAATTACGCGAAAATGAAATGTAGTGTATTTTGCTGTTTTGATCTGCAAGATGCCGCAAAATATTTAAAGTATTATCTTTTGAACCGTCATCAATAAAAATGAATTCAAATTGTTTATTTGTTAATGAACAAATTTTGTCAGCTTCTATGAAAAATAATGGGATGGCCGCTTCTTCATTATAACACGGTACGACAAGGGATAAGAAAAAACTATTATCCATGATAAAATGCCTTTTTCGAAAAAGACCAGAGGCGGCCAAAAAAAATATTAGTCCCCGAGTTCAAGGACGAAGTGCAATAAAAAGGGAAGGGTTTAGTCGCCATTTTTACCCCAGAAATTTATATATAAACTAATAGGCCAAAAAATATTATAACTTCCTCAAAAGATAATTGTCAATATCTAAAAAGTCAATAAAAATTATTTTTATACTGGAAGGGATATAATGACCAATTTAAGGCAGGTGCCCGCCCAATAATTGGTAAATTAAGATTTGCCTTACACCCGCCGCAGTATCTCCAGGGGTTTAAGTTTTCCCGCCCGGCGGGCCGGCAGGGCTGAAGCAAGACAGGAACAGAGCAGGGTAAAAAGCCCGATAAAAAGGATCATCTTCCAGTCGATGATAATTGGTATGGCCTGGAGATAATAATCGGGATCAAGGATTTTTACCTCGCCCCCCCAGGGACTGGAGATGAACGAAAGGATTTTTTCCAGGCCCCGGATAATAGGATTGATCCCCCTGCCGATTAGAAGTCCCAGGCTTATTCCTCCGATGGATCCCGCAAGGCCGGTCAGAAAGGCGCCCCAGAGGAAAATGCTTTGTATGGAAAAAAGGCCTGAGCCGCCGGTTTTTAGGACCGCAATATCCCGCTGCCGTTCTATGACCAGCATGGAGGTGGCGGAAGAAACATTTACCGCCGCCACCAGCACCAAAAGGGCCATAATAAAAAGCAGCATCTGCCGGGTAGATTCAAAGGACCGGTAAAGAGATTGCTGCAATTCCTTCCAGGTAAATACTCCGTAGCCGGGCCCCGCAGAGAACATTGCCTGTTCCGCCGCCGCCTCCACCGCCGTATAGGGATCGTTTATCTTGACTATTAGAAAGGACCGGTACAGTTCCGGAGAAAGAAGAACAAGGCCTGCCTCATAATTCATAATGCACCATAGGGCATCCAGTTCACGGTAGCCGGAAGAGATAATTCCCTTAACGGTAAAAATCGTTACCCGGGGAAGACTGCGGCCTTCTTCGTTTACCCGGATCGTCATAAGCCGGACCGTTGATCCCGGCTCGGCTCCCAGAGTTTCCGCCAGTCCCCGGCCCAGGAGCAGTTCGGTTTCCGATTCCAGTTCTGCGCTGCCCGCGGTTACTTCAAGAAATTCAGCGCTTCCCGGATCATTCCAGAAACCGCTTTCCACCGCCCGGATGGTAGCCCCCACCCGGCCTTCCTTTCCCAGAATAATCCCCAAGCCCTGCCTTTCCCGCCAGGTTCCCCGGACCCCGGGCAGGCGGCTAATTTCTTGCTGCAGATCACCGGGAAAATCAGCGGAGCTGAAATAATCGAACACTTGAAGATGGCCCGTACCCAGTTCCAGATAACGGCCAGTAATGCCCCGGATCATCCCGTCTGCCACGATAAGGGTAACAATGATCGGCACCAGGCTTAGGGCAATGCCCGCCGCGGCTCCCCTAAGGTAGCGGCCTCCTTCTTTTGCCCTGCCCCAAAGATAACGGAGAGCGACAAAAGAAGAGGAACTAAAATACGGGCAGATGGCTTTTTTCATAATAGGGATTTAACTATAGCATTTTCGCTGTAGACTGATATAGACCGCCGGTACCGATATATACTTTGAAAAAAATTACTGCTATACTAAACAAGATATTTTCCGACTGGAAGAAAACAAGCAAAATGCCAAATAGGAGTTTTTATAATGAAACTTGGCTTTAAACTTACCGCAATTATGATTATACTCAGTTTATTCAGCGTCGGTTCGGTCGGCATGATCCTGCTTGCCCAGTCCCGGTCCGCTATTACCGGGCTTGCAAATACTTCTACCATGAACCTTGCCGAAAAATCCGCCAGTAACATACAAGTCTTCCTAGAAACATATTGGTATTCTGCAGAAACCCTTGCTCAAGTTTTACATCAGTACGACTCTTTTGTTGCGGGCAACCGGCGGTCTGTAATTAACGTCATCCTAAGAGGCATGGTGGAAGAAAACCCCGAAATTATCGGCGCCTGGTGCGTCTGGGAACCGGATGCCTTGGAAGGCAACGATAGTCTTTACAGCGGGACGCCGGGTAGTTATCCTAATGGGCGCTTTGCCCCCTATTGGTACCGGGACGGCGAAAATGTAGAGATGGATCTTCTGATTGATTTTGATGTCCCCGGGGATGGGGATTACTATCTTTTGGCCAGAAACTCAGGCCGGGCGGAAATTTTGGATCCCTATTCTTATGAGGTCGGCGGAAAGACAACGCTGATGACCTCAATTTCCGTTCCTATCCACTCCCGGGACGGAAAAGTTATAGGAGTTACAGGTATCGATATCAGCGTTGATGATATTCAGCATCTGGGCCAAGCCAGCAAGCCTTACGCCAACGCCGTATGTGCGGTATTCAGCAACAACGGGACTGTCCTTAGCCACTCCGACTTGACCCATCTCGGAAGAGATGTGCGGGAGAGCGAGCAGGCCATGGCCGGCCCTTATATGGACGATTTTTATAAAGCTATTAACACAGGCAAAGAATTTTCCTTTACTCATTTTATCGAGAGATTCAATGCGGACATGGAAGTTATAGCCATCCCCGTTGATGTTGGTGAATCTACAACCCCCTGGTGCTTTGCGGTAGGGGTATTAACAGATACTGTTATGGCTCCGGTGAACGATATGATGACCAAAAGCATCATCATCAGCACCATTGTTCTTATTGTGGTTATTACGGCGTCAATATTTATTTCCCGTTCTATCACCAAACCCATTGTTAAAGTAGCGGATACCCTAAAAGACATTTCCGAGGGGGAAGGGGACTTGACCAGGACAATTACAGCCAAATCAAAAGACGAAATCGGCCGCCTTGCCCATTACTTTAACCAGACCCTGGAGAAAATTAAAAATCTGATCATCATCATAAAAAAACAGGCGGCAACGCTCTCCGATACCGGCAGCGAATTAGCGGGCAACATGACCGAGACCGCCGCGGCGATTAACGAAATCACCGCCAATATAAAAAGCATCAAAAGCCGTGTCCTAAATCAGAGCGCCAGCGTAACCGAAACCCATGCAACCATGGAACAGGTTGTGGTGAACATTAATAAGCTGGATAGCCTTGTGGAAAAGCAGAGTACCAATATTTCCAAAGCCTCAGCCGCCATCGAAGAAATGGCAGCCAATATTCAGTCCGTTACCGGGACCCTTGCCAACAATGCGGCCAATGTGCAGACCTTAAGAGAAGCCTCTGAAGTCGGACGCGAGGGATTACAGGATGTGGCGGCGGATATACAGGAAATCGCCCGGGAGTCCGAGGGGCTTTTGGAGATAAACTCGGTAATGGAAAACATTGCCAGCCAGACTAACCTGCTTTCGATGAATGCGGCGATAGAAGCGGCCCATGCCGGGGAAGCGGGCAAGGGATTTGCCGTAGTAGCAGACGAGATCCGCAAGCTGGCGGAAAGCTCCAGCGAGCAGTCCAAAACCATCGGCACTGTTCTGACAAAAATAAAAGAGTCAATCGACAAGATTATGCGCGCTACGGAAAATGTACTGACTAAATTCGAAGCCATCGACTCGAGCGTAAAGATCGTTTCGGATCAGGAAGAACACATCCGCAATGCTATGGAGGAACAGGGAACAGGAAGCCGGCAAATTGTCGAGGGTGTCATCGAAGTAAATGCAATAACTCAGCAGGTAAAGAGCGGTTCCCAGGAAATGCTGGAAGGCAGCAAAGAAGTAATAATGGAAAGCGATAACCTGGAAAAGGCAACCCAGGAGATCACCGCAGGCATGAACGAGATGGCCTCGGGCGCAGAACAGATAAATGTAGCGGTAAATCATGTCAACGAGATAAGCGTCAAGAACCGGCAGGACATCGCCCTTTTGGTAGAGGAAGTTTCCCGCTTTAAGGTCGAGTAATAAAGCCGCAGTTTATCGCAGGGCCAATAATACAATTTTTGAAGAACTATAGGGAAAGGGCCAAATTAGGGTTTTACGCCCTTGCTTGTATTGGTGTCTAATATTTAGTACCATAATGGGTATCTGTATTCACCGGTGCCGGGCAAAGGAGCTGTATTATGGAAAAAGATGCAATTATAAAAAGTGCCAGGGACTATATTGCAGGGGAAAAGGATCCATTTTTCCGATCCGAGGCCGAAAAACTCCTGGCCGCGGAAGATTGGAAGGAACTGGAAGACCGGTTTTACCAGAATCTGGAATTTGGCACCGGGGGGCTCCGGGGGGTTATTGGCGGCGGCTATAACCGGATGAATACCCTGGTGGTCAAAAGCGCCACCCAGGGGCTTGCCAACTACATCCGCCGGGCCTTTCCCGAAAAGGCCGCCATACAGGGGGGACTTTCCGCCGCCATTGCCTTTGACAGCCGGCATTATTCGGCGGAATTTGCCGAAGCGGCGGCGCTGATCTTTGCCGCCAACGGAATAAAGGCGTACCTTTTTTCGGCCCTGCGGCCCACCCCGGAACTGTCCTTTGCCATCCGGCATTTAGGCTGCAGCACGGGGATCGTGGTTACGGCAAGCCACAATCCGCCCCAGTACAACGGCTACAAAGCTTACTGGAACGACGGAGCCCAGGTTATTGCCCCCCACGACAAAGGGATCATCGCCGAAGTAAACGCTGTAACGGAAATCAAAGAAATGCCCCGGGAAGAAGCCCTAAAGGCGGGCCTCCTTTCCATAATCGACAAAGAAGTGGACGAGCCCTACCGGGCCATGGTCAAGAGCAGATTGTTCCGGCCCGCATTGATCAAGGAAAAAGCCGGGGAGGTAAAGATCGTCTACACTCCCCTCCACGGTACCGGAGCCTTCCATGTGGAAGGCGTTTTGGGAGACCTGGGCCTAAAGGTAATCACCGTCAGCGAACAGCGGGAAGGGGACGGCGGCTTTCCCACCGTGGCTTTTCCCAATCCGGAAGAAGCGGCGGCCCTGGACATGGCAATAAAACTGGGAGCCAAAGAAGGGGCCGACGTGGTCATGGCCAACGATCCCGATGCGGATCGCTTCGGCATAGCGGTTCCCAATTCAGAGCGGAGCGGTTTTACGCTGGTTACGGGAAACCAAATGGGAGTATTGCTGGGGGACTATATTTTTCTTTCTTTAAAAGAACAGGGAAAGATGCCCCCCAAGCCCTTGATGGTAAACACCATTGTTACCACGGGGATGCAAAAGCGGATGGCCGCCTCTTATGGCGTGGAATGCGTGGAGGTCCTGACGGGCTTTAAATGGATAGCCGACATCATGGGCAAATGCGAGCAAAAAGAAATTGACGGAACCTTCCTCTTTGGCACAGAAGAAAGCTACGGCTACCTGGTGGAAAACGAAGTCCGGGACAAGGACGGCATTTCCGCCGCGGCCTTGACTGCGGAAATGACACTTTTCTGGCGGAGCAGGGGAAAAAGCCTGCTGGACCGGCTCAATGAACTCTACACTGAACACGGCTACTGGCAGGAACTGGGGGTTTCCAAATATTTCCAGGGACCCGAAGGGCCGGGGATCATGAAAGGCATTATGGAAGAATACCGGAAAAACCCTCCCGCCAGGCTGGGGGGAATCAGCATAACAAGGGTCAGGGACATTAAGGACGGCGCGGACGGACTCCCCCCCAGCGACGTGCTGCAGTTTTTTCTGGAAGATGGAACCATCGTCAGCGCCCGCCCCAGCGGCACCGAACCGAAGATAAAATTTTACGCCACCTGCTGCGCCGGTGCAGAGGAGGGCCTGGAAAAGGCCAGGGCAGAGGCGGCGCGGAAGCTGGAAGCGATTAGCAAAGATATACGGAGCGTTATTGGAGAATGAAAAAGCCGTTTTTGTTTTTCTTTGAACCTTTTCTGCTTCTTTTTGTTTTGTTCTTCCTGGGGTCCTGCTCTCTGAACAAGCTTGTAATAAACAAAGTTTCCGACGCCCTTACCGGCAGCGGGGCAGGCACTGTTTTTACGGGAGACAACGATCCAATCCTGGTGGGGGACTCCCTGCCCTTTGCCATAAAAATGTACGAATCCCTGCTGGATCAAAACCCCGATCACCCCGGCCTTATCGTTACCACCGGGTCCCTCTTTATTATGTATGCCAATGCCTTTGTACAGGGGCCGGCGGAAATGCTCCCCCTGGAACAGTGGGAAGAAAAACGCTTCCAGATGGACCGGGCAAGAAAACTCTACCTTAGGGGGGCGGCAATTCTGGAAAGGGGGATAAACAACAAATATCCGGGTATGCTTGCGGCGGAAAATGATCCTTTTTCAAAGGCCCTGGCCAAAATGAAGAAAGAAGACATCTCCCTCTTTTACTGGTACGCCGCGGGGACCCTTTCCGCCTATGCCCTTAACGTCTTTGACCTTTCCCTGGGATTAAAAGTTCCCCGGCTTACCGCCATGATGAACCGGGCCTATGAACTGGACGAAAATTACAATAGCGGCGCCCTGGATGAATTTTTTCTGATCCTTTACGGCGCCCTGCCCGAAGGTTTGGGGGGAGACCCCGACAGAGCCCTTATCCATTACAGGCGGGCCCTGGAAAAATCAAAGGGCCTCTCGGCGGCCCCCTATGTGGCCTACGCCCAGACCATGGCGGTAAAAAACCAGGATTACGAAAGTTTTAAGAACAATCTGGAAACAGCCCTGGCCATAGACCCTGCCGCAAATCCGTCCAACACCTTGATCAACACGATAAGCCAGAACAAGGCCCGGTACCTCCTGGAAAAGGCGCCGGAACTCTTTTCGGACCTGGAAGTTTGGGATTATAATGACGAATAACCCTTTTCCATAAAAACTGAAGTTTTGGAAAAGGCTAGAGTAACTGTTACTGCGGAGGAACCGTGTCATGAAAAAAATTGTTATTGCCGCTGCTGCCGTTTTTCTGCTTGCAATTATGCCGGCTTACAGCCAAAGAGCCCCCCGGCAGGTGGTGATCAAGCTTGCATCCATGGTGCCGGAAAATACCGACTGGGGCCTGGCCATAAACAAGCTCGCCGCCGAATGGTCCAGGGTAACCAACGGCGAAGTAAGGCTCCAGGTTTATGCCAACGGCACCCAGGGCACAGAAGACGAGGTCCTGCGAAAGCTCAATATGAATACCATCCAGGCGGCGATCTTTACTTCCTTTGGCTTAAATAAAATCGCCCCGGAGATCCTGACCCTTAGCTGCCCCTTTCTTATCCGCAACGATGCGGAACTCGACGAAGTCCTTAGAAACGTCAAAGATGAATTTGAGGCAAAGATCAACGCCAAAAATTACTATTCCCTGGCCCTGGTCAAGGGCGGCTGGGTAAAATTATTTTCCCGGAACCCTATTTTTGTCCCCGCGGATTTAAAACGCCAAAAAGTGGGGAGTATTCCCTCGGAACCGGAACTGGCCCAGGCCTTTAGGGCCATGGGGTATCAGGTGGTAGCGGTGGAACAGAACCGGCTCCTTATCGCCCTGAACGGCGGCGCCATTGATGCGGTCTACCAAAGCCCGATTTTTACCGCCGGGGCCCAATACTTTGGGGTGGCAAAGAACATGGCTTCCATCAATATCGCCCCCTTTATGGGCGGTATTATATTAAATAAACAGGCCTGGGAATCCATCCCCGTTCAGCACCGGAGCGAACTTATCCGGGTTACCCGGCGCATCGCCCTGGAACTGGAATCGTCTCTCCTAAAACTGGAGGTCGAAACAGTCCGGCAGATGAAAAATAACGGCCTAAGGGAAAACCAGATTAGCCCCCAGCAGCTGGAAGAATGGTACAACGATACGGCCCGGGCGCTTCCCAGCCTGTTGGGAAGCACCTTTGACCGGGCCATGTACAACAAAATCGACGGTATCCTTAGGAACTTCCGGAGCCGTTAGTTGAACCCGGGGGAAATAAAAAAGACCGTCCGCATCGTTTCCGCGATAGAGGAAGGGATCTGTTACCTCGCCCTGGCGCTTTTGGCCCTTCTTCCCCTGGCGGATATTGTACTGCGGTTAACCATAAAAACGGGGTTCCCCGATGCGGCCAGCCTTTTTAAACACCTCCTTTTAGCTTTGGGCCTTTTGTCGGGGATGCTGACCACCAAAAACGAAGAACATTTATCCATCGGCATTGTGCAGAATTTTTCTTCCCCGGGGGTCAAAAAAACCGTATCGGTGATAGGCCATATTGTTTCGGCCTATGTAACCATGATCATCGCCTGGGGGTCCCTTTCCTTTATCAGGGTGGGGCTTATGGGCTGGAAAATCTGCGGGATCATCCCGGACCGGATTTTTGCCCTGGTAATCCCCATAGGGTACACGGTCATGGCCTTTCGCTTTGCCCGGCTTACCCCCCTGGAGGGAAAGAAAAAAATAATTCCCTATCTGGCCCTCCTTTTGGGAACGATCTCTGCCCTGCCCATCATTGGGGCGGCAATCTGGCCCTATGACAGGCCGGAGTTTCTCCGAGAAATAACCGAGTTGTATTACGACATTGCCTGGTACATCAAGGTTCCCGGGGTTATCTTTCTTTTGGCCGCGGCTTTAGCGGGGACTCCCCTTTTTGTGGTCATGGGCGGCATGGCCCTGCTCTTAATACAAGCCTCCGGGGTAGAGATTCACGTCGTTCCCGGCCAGGTCTACCAGGCCCTGACCCAGGACGGCATTATCCCCATCCCCCTCTTTACCCTGGCGGGATTTATCCTTTCCGAAAGCAGGGCCGGCGAACGGCTGGTTAAGGCCTTTCGGGGGCTTTTTGGCTGGTTCCCCGGGGGGATGATCGCCGCCACGGTGGTGATCTGCGCCTTCTTTACTTCGTTTACCGGCGCTTCCGGGGTTACGATCCTTGCCCTGGGGGGGCTTCTCTTTGCCATTTTATCCCAGCACTCCCGGTACCCGGAAAATTTTTCCATCGGCCTCCTTACCTCCACCGGAAGCATCGGCCTTCTCTTTCCGCCAAGTCTTCCCATTATTCTGGTGGGAGTTACCTTTACCATGACCGGCGTTCCGATAAATATCCTCCATCTTTTTTATGGGGGAGTTATTCCGGGGGTAATCCTTGTTACGGCGATGATCATTTTTGGCATCGTCGTGTCCCTAAAGATGCCGGGGAAAACAGCTCCGGCAGAGGGATCGGGGGGAACCTTCGGGATCGAACCCTTTAACCTAAGAACAGCCCTGGGGGGGGTAAGGGAATCTATTTTTGAATTGATCCTCCCCATATTTTTGGTGGTTTTTTTCTTTACCGGCTTTCTTTCCATAGTCGAACTGGGGGCCGTTTCGGTGGTTTATGTGTTCATTGTAGAGGTGATCATCCACCGGGACCTGGCCCTAAAGGATATACCCGCAGTTTTCCGCAAGGCGGCGCCGATCATCGGCGGGGTGCTTTCGATCATCGGCCTTTCCATGGCCCTGTCGTTTTATATAATCGACACCCAGGCGCCGCAAAACCTGGTCGAATGGATGAAAAACACTATCCAGTCCCCGGTAATATTTCTGCTCCTGTTAAACCTGCTCCTCTTGGTCGTGGGCTGCCTAATGGATATTTTTTCCGCCATCCTGATCGTACTCCCCCTAATAACCCCCCTGGGGGTGGCCTATGGCCTGGACCCTATACACCTGGGAATTATCTTTATAACCAACCTGGAAGTCGGATTCCTGACCCCGCCGGTGGGCTTAAACCTTTTTCTGGCCAGTTACCGTTTTGGCAAACCCTTTGCCCGGATCTGCCGCTATGTCCTGCCCTTCCTCTTAATCCAGTTTGCGGTGGTGCTGCTGGTAACCTATGTACCGGCCCTGTCCACCTTTCTGCCGGGCCTGTTCCGGTAGGGCGTAAAAAAAATACCGCCGGGGGCGGTATTTTTTTTACATCCACGCTGCTGTTACAGGGTATACTTGAACCAGATGCCCGGTTCGATGGTTATGTCCCCTTCGCCGTTGATGTTGTTAAGGCCGACCCAGAGTCCGGCGCTCATGTTGTCGTTAATGACATATTTGGCGCTGGGCTTAATGGTAAAGCCTTCGAAGAAATTCCCCTCGCCGTCTGCAGTATTGTCCAGTTCCACATTGGCATAGAGCTGTTCCTTTAGAATTTCGTAGCCCACATTTACATAGGCGATCTGCATAACCTCTTTTGCGCCGATGCCGTAGGCAAAGCCATAATCCACGGTTAGGCCAAAATCAAACTCCGCGGAAACATCAAAGCCAAAGGTGTCGGTGCCGTCATCGCCCAACAGCTCTTTTCCAAACATGGATCTTTTTCCGTCGCTGTTAATGCCGCTGACATTAAGACCGTACCAGACATCGAACCCCAGGGTTACGGGGCCCACTTCCAGGCCGGAATAGCCGACTATGGGCTTATAACCCACGATACCAGCGTCATATATTCCCGACAGGGGCCATACCTGGAGGGTAACGTCCAGGGTTCCCGGTCCCAGTTCCATGCCGTAACCAAGGCCGACAAAGAAATCGTCCGCATCAAAGGCGGTAACGTCAAAAACGGCGAGGCCATCAGCGTAGGAACTGCCAGACTCATCCTGGAACCTGATTTTAATCGGTGTCTGGAGCCCAAAGTGGATCTTACCGGGGCCCAGTTCCTGTTCCCCCGCGGCGGCAAAGACTAGGCCGAGCCAGGGGTCTGCTTTTTCATCGTTGGCTCCCGCTACGTTGGTAACGCCGAATTTGACCGTCGTTGATATCTGCCCAAAGGCGCTTCCCCCTGCTATCGCAAGGATTAAAAGAATGACTAATGTTTTTTTCATAACAAAAATCCTCCCAAAATTGGTGACAAGAGAAGCAATCGACGATTACCTTTACCTCTTATCCTTACTAAGGTAACACATATTTGGGGGTTTGTCAACGAAGGGGGTTCCAAAAACTAAAGTTTTTGGAACCCCCCAGGGGGGCGATTAGGGGAGGGACAAAAAAATACTCCCCAGGGGGGAGTATTTTCTACAATCCGTTAAAATCTGCAACTACAGGGTGTACTTGAAGGTAAGACCGGGGGTAACCCACATATCGCTGGTGTTGTTGATGTTCCGGAACCTTACAAAGGCGCCCAGGGCCATGTTGTCGTTCAGGGTAACATTGATATAGGGCTTTACCTGGAATCCCTGGAACATTTCGCTTATAACCCATTTGGCGGTTTCCCGGCTGGTAACACGGCCGGTTTCGTCGAGGGTACAGCCAATCTTTAGGGAACCGGCGGTAAAGTTCAGGTCCACATTGGCAATTTCGAAGATGTCCTTCTCGATGGGGGTAAAGGAGAACTCATACCGGAAACCCAGGCCAAAGGCAAAATTGGTGGAGAACCAGATCGCCAGTTTGTCCATGATTTTGTCTGTGCCGGTGCCATCCCACCTTCCAAAAACTGAAACCTGACCATTGGGGCCAAAACCATCGGTGTAGTAGTTGTAATACACACCGGCGCCCAGGGTTACGATGCCCAGGTTAATCTTTGAATAGGATACATGGGGCTGTAGAGCTATGGCAGCGATTTGGTTCTGGGCGGCCATGTAAAACACACCCAAGGTGAAATCCAGGGTGCCGGGCCCAAGGCCAAAGCCATAGCCCAGGTTACCGAACATATCCACCGGATCCATGGAATAGGCACCGACTGGAGTTGTAGCGTTGATGTACTCAAGGAAGTGGAGCCGGAAGCCGAGCTGCAGAGCAAAGTGCAGGTTTCCGGGGCCCACGGCCTGGGAACCGGCGCCGTTCCAGATCAGATCAACCTGTGCATCCGTCGAATTCCCGGTAGGTCCCTGGTTAGCATTGTTTGCGTTATCGAGGTTAAAGCCAAGTGTGAACGATACCTGTCCAAAAGCTGCTCCCCCCGCGATCGCAAGGATTAGAAGAACAATTAAAGTTTTCTTCATAACAAAAAATCCTCCTAGGATTGACAAGAGGAAGCAATCAACGATCACCCTTTTGACCTCTTTATCAAGTATAAGTTTATCACAAATTCATTTTGTGTCAAGTCCTTACGGTTTTTTTTCGGGAATTTTTAATTTTTTTCACAAAAAAGTGAAAATTTTCACAAAAAATTCAAAAAAAGTTGTAACCCGGAATATACGCTGTATATAGTGTATTTTACAGATAATAATATTATATACGCTATATACAGCGTATATTTTGGACCGGCCCCGGAATTATGCCGGGGGGGAATCAAAAAAATTGTTGTTTTTTCTATAAATTTTAAAAAAAATTTTGCCCCCCAAAAAAATTACGGTTTTTTTTTGTGAACCCGGTTTTTACTATACAATGTTCCCCCTGGGAGCCGCCGGGGGACTCCTGAAACATTGACTTTTTTTAAATTTTGTTGTAAATTCTTGCCAGGACAGTTGTTCTAGGTAATAACCGGGAACTGGCAATAAAACGGTACCGGAAGCGGGACGCCTGGCGACCCGTAATAAACTATAAGGAGAAATACAATGAAAAAAAGTATTTCTGTTTTGGTTCTCCTGGCGATCCTGGCGGTAGGAGCCTTTGCCCAGGGAATTTCCATGAGCGCCGGCGGCGGCGCCATCGTCGACATGAGCTTTAACAACGGCGTAAAAGAGGATTCCGATAATAAATGGCTGATGCGGAACATGAGCTTTGGGGGCTTTGTCTTTTTTGACGCGACCTATGCGGAGGTTAATGTCAGCTTTGCCTATGGCCTTGTTAGCGACTACGGGAAAGCGGGTGGTTCATCTTTTGGTCCCGACAAATTCGGCAGTGTTTTACAGCTTGGGTTTAGCCTCTTGGGCAAGTACCCCATAGAACTGGGGCCCGTTACGGTCTTTCCCCTCCTGGGGGCCAGCTATAACATGGTCCTTTCCGCCAAGGACGATGACGGCGACAAAATAGACGATCCCATGGACTTTAGCCAGTTCGGCCTCCTGGCCGGCGGCGGCGTGGACTACGACCTGACCGATTCCCTCTACCTGCGGGGCGAAGTCCTCTTCCAGCTCCGGTTTGCCAGCAAAACCATGAAAGATATGGCGGATTTTTTTGGTGGTGATTTTAAAACCACCCTGGGCATGGGGCCGGTGATCAAAATTGCCGTGGGGTACCGGTTCTAGGTAACGGCCTTTTCTAAACTGTAATTTTTTTAACAAAGACAGGGCATAAGCGCGGCTTATGCCCTGTCTTTGTTAATTAACCCTAAATTTACCTGATTTTACCGCTATTTCAAGGGCTTCATCGGATAAATAAAAATGCACAAAAGCGTAGATTACTAGGTCTAAAACCATGCCGGAGGCAGAATTCTAAAGATACCGTAACATTATAGTTGATTAGGGATAAAAAGCGGTTATACTGATATAGATAATAACCCACATAAGGAGTAATCCAATGAAAAAAACCATGGCTGCGCTGGCTTTTTTGGCGGTTCTGGCGGCGGGCGCCTTTGCCCAGGGGATTTCCATGAGCGCCGGCGGCGGCCTGTTTTTTGACGGCAGCTTTAACAACGGCGTAAAGTTCAAGGAGAGCCCGATAGAATCATATGGGGGCATACGAAACATAAGCTTTGGCGGTTTTGTCTTCTTCGATGCGGCCTATGCGGAAGTTAATGTCAGTTTTGCCTATGGGAGTATTACCGCGGTGGACAAATTTTCCATTGGCAGTTACAGCGAGACCAACACCGAAAAAATGGGCAGCGCCCTGCAGCTTGGGTTTAGCCTCTTGGGCAAGTACCCCATCGAACTGGGACCGGTTACCTTCTTTCCCCTGGCGGGGCTGGGCTACAACCGGGTGCTTTCGTTTAAAGACACCGACGGCACAAAATATGACGATGCCGGAGACTTAAGCCAGTTCAGTATCCTGGCCGGCGCCGGCGCGGACTACAACCTGACCGATTCCCTCTACCTGCGGGGCGAAATCCTGTTCCAGCTCCGGTTTGCCAGCAAAACCATGAAAGATATGGCCGACTTTGTAAAGGCTGAAATATGGAATGATTATAGTATTCGTGTAAATCCCAAAACCACCTTGGGCCTGGGGCCGGTGATCAAGGTTGCCGTGGGGTACCGGCTCTGATTGTTCCCTAGGGCCGCGGGGCAAACCACATCTACTCATAGAAGTATAAAGGGTCTTTATGGAAAAAAAAGAGGATATCCGCTGGAAACAGCGGCTTCAAAATTACAAAAAAGCCCTTGGCACCCTGGAAAAGGCCGCTGCCCTGGAGAAAACCCGGGAATTGACTGACCTGGAAAAACAGGGGACCATACAGAGTTTTGAGTTCACCCTGGAAATGGCCTGGAATGTAATGAAAGACTATCTTGAGGAACAGGGCTTAACCGGCATAATTGGCAGCAAGGGGGCGGTTCGCCAGGCCTTTAGCAAGGGGCTTATTGAAGACGGACAGGTCTGGATGGACATGATAGAAAGCCGCAATATTTCGTCCCATTCCTACGACGAAGCAATAGCAGAAAAACTTCTCGATAACATTTTTCATGCCTTTTACCGGCAGTTAAAAGCCTTTGAGAAAAAAATGTGCGGCATAGAATAACCGGGCATGAAATACGGATTATCCGGCGGGACCTTTACCACCCTGGATTCAATTTTCCGAAAATACCCCGGCATTAAACAGGTTATTCTCTACGGCAGCCGGGCAAAGGGGAACTACCGCGGCGGTTCTGACATCGATATTACCCTTAAAACTGACGGAAATTTTAGTTTTACCGATCTTCTGCGAATTTCCGGGGATTTTGACGATTCGAATATGCCCTACCTTGTGGATGTTTCCATATATGACGAACTTTCCAGTCCTGAACTAAAAGCCCATATCGACCGTTGTGGGGTTGTTCTATACGACCTTGTATAAGTAAAACCCCCTTGGTATACTTTCTCTGCTTTTTAATCAATCGAGGCTGTGTATAAAACTGCCAGGGTTTTTAAAACAGCTCTATGTACAAGTAATCACTTTGGAGGGTCTATGACAATAATGGATATGCTGGGCCAGAGCGGCGTATTATCGGTGCTGGGCATGGGCATCGTATTTGGGTTTTTGATCACCATGGTTATCGCCGTAACGCTAATGGGAAAGATTGTCCATGCCCTGGGGGCGGATAAAGACGTTACCCAGCCCCCCAAGGCTGCCGGCGGCCCGGCTGCGGGCCCATCCCCGGCGGCGGTAACCGCGGCGATTACCGCGGCAGTAACCGAATACCAAAAAACCGAAGGGGGAAAACATGGCTAAAGTTAAACTTACCGATTTGGTGCTTAGGGACGCTCACCAGTCCCTGTTTGCAACCAGGATGACCACCGCGGATATGGTTCCCGCCCTGGAAAGGCTCGACAAAATCGGCTATTTCGCCCTGGAAGGCTGGGGCGGAGCCACCTTTGACAGCTGTATCCGTTTTTTGAACGAAGATCCCTGGGAACGGCTGCGGACCCTAAAAAAGGGTCTTCCCCATACCCCTATTATGATGCTCCTTCGGGGTCAGAACCTGCTGGGTTACCGCCACTATGCGGACGATGTGGTGGACAAATTCGTAGAAAGGGCCGCGGAAAACGGGGTCAGCATATTCCGGATCTTCGATGCCTGCAACGATCCTCGCAATCTAAAGCAGGCCGCCGTTGCCGCCAAGCGGACCGGCAGGCATGTTCAGATGGCTATTTCCTACGCCACTACCCCCTATCATACCAAAGAAATTTATGCGGATTTATCAAAGCGTTATGCCGAATTCGGGGCCGACTCAATCTGTATCAAGGATATGGCGGGGCTCCTTAAACCCTACGAAACCTACGATCTGGTCAAGGCCATCAAGGCCAAGGTGGACCTTCCCATAGAAATTCACACCCACGCTACAACAGGCCTTTCGGTGGCTGCCCTTGTTAAAGGCGCAGAAGCGGGGGCGGAAATCCTTGATACGGTAATTTCTTCCATAGCAATGGGCACAAGCCACAGCCCCACCGAAACCATGGTGGAATCCTTTAAGGGCACCGAATTTGACACCGGCCTTGATATAATCCCCCTTTTGGACATTGCCGCCTATTTCCGGGAGGTCCGGAAAAAATACGCCAAGTTCGAGTCCAGTTTTCTGGGGGCGGATACCCGGATTCTTGCTTCCCAGGTTCCCGGAGGTATGCTTTCTAACCTGGAAAGCCAACTAAAGGAACAGAATGCCGCGGACAAAATAGACGAGGTTCTAAAGGAAATCCAGGTTGTCCAGAAGGACTGCGGTTACATCCCCCTGGTAACTCCAACCAGCCAGATTGTGGGGACCCAGGCGGTGTTCAACGTCCTCTTTGGCCGCTACAAAAACCTTACCCAGGAAACGGCGGACCTGGTTACGGGCCGTTACGGCGCCCTGGCCGCCCCGGCAAACCCCGAACTGGTTAAGCTGGGCCTGGAAAAGAACAAATATGATGCGGTCCTTACCGACCGGCCCGCAGACAAAATTCCCAACGAATTTGCCAAAATCGAAGAAGAAGCAAAAAAAGCCGGCGCAAAAACCGTGGAGGATGTCCTGACCTATGCGATGTTCCCCAAGGTAGCGCCGGGTTTCTTCCAGAAACGCTCCGAAGGGCCGGTGAACTCCGCTTCGTTTGCGGAAAAACCCGCCGCCCCGGCGGCTTCCGGCGGCCCCGCCGCCGGCCAAGGGGCCAAATACAATGTTAACGTTAACGGTGCCAACTATGCGGTGGTGGTTTCCCCCGCCGGTATGGCGGCGGTGGTCCCCGGCGGATCGGCAGCGCCGGCTGCCGCCGGGGCAGTTCCCGCAGCGGCGGCTCCTTCGGGGGGTACGGCCATCCCCGCCCCGGTGGCAGGAACCGTTCTCCGTTATGTGGCCGCCGAAGGATCGCAGGTTAAGTCAGGGGAAACGGTTTTGATCATGGAATCCATGAAGATGGAACTGGAGATAAAAGCCACCGGTACAGGGCCGATACATTTCCTTGTGGCGGCGGGAACCCAGGTTGCCCAGCAGCAGCCGTTGGCCGAAATCGCCGGAACCGCTCCGGCTGCTCCGGCAGCCCCGGCCATGGCAGAACCCGCGGCGGCTCCCGCGGCTCCATCCGGAGGCGGCGCCGTTATCCCCGCCCCGGTGGCCGGTACCCTGCTCCGGTATGCGGTAAACGAAGGAGCGCAGGTTAAACCTGGGGAGACCATTGTTATTATGGAATCCATGAAAATGGAACTGGAAATAAAATCCACCGCCGCAGGAAAGGTCCATTTTTTGGCAGCCCCGGGAACCCAGGTTGCGTCCCAGCAGCCCATGGCAGAGATCCAATAATGCCGCAGGCACTATTGGAATCAAAAACTCCAGATTCACCAAGAGGTTAAAATGTTAAGCAGCAAAAAAGATCCGGTTTATGTCATCAAGGCGTGCCTTTTAATAATGGCCATCGCCGTTGGGTTTTCCTTTGTCAGCACCGCTTTTAGCTATCCGGCGAAAGCGCAGACAGCAGCTTCAACCGACGAAGGGCCGTCTTTTAGGAATATGGACGCCATTATTCCCAACAGCAAAGACCTGCCCCGGGTATCGCTGGGAACCTTTCTAAGCAATATCGCCGAAACCACAGGGATTTACGCCTTTTTTAACGATAAAATCGACAAAGAAACGACTATCCTTGACGAAGCGACGGGCAAATTTAAAACCACCCCGGTGGCCGGCTGGCAGGAACTGCTCATGGTGGCGGTGGGTTTTCTTATCGTCTACCTGGGGGCAGCCAAGGGCTTTGAGCCTCTGCTCCTGATCCCCATTGGTTTTGGAACAATCTTTGTAAATATTCCCTTTGCCGGCATGGGTAGTCCGGGGGTCTGGAACGAAACGCTAAAACTATGGGAACACCAGGGGTTTCTGGATATTATCTACAAGGCGGGGGTCGGCAATGAGTTTTTTCCCCTGCTGATCTTTGTCGGCATCGGGGCCATGACAGACTTTGGCCCCCTTATTGCCAATCCCAAGACGGCTATCCTTGGAGCGGCGGCGCAATTCGGCGTTTTCGGAACCATGTTCTTTGTCAGCGCCTCCAACCTGCTCCCCAATATCGCCTTTAATATGAAAGACGCCGGCGCAATTTCAATTATAGGAGGAGCGGACGGCCCCACGACGATTTACATAGCCGCCAAACTTGCCCCGCGCCTTATGGCCACGGTGGCGGTGGCCGCCTATTCCTACATGGCCCTGGTACCGATTATCCAGCCGCCGATAATGAAATTCCTGACCACCAAGCAGGAGCGGCAGATAAAGATGAGGCAGCTCAGGCCGGTGTCGCAGACGGAAAAGATATTCTTTCCCATGGTGGTCTTTGGCCTGGCATTGTTTCTTATCCCTTCGGCGGCGCCCCTTATCGGCTGCCTGATGTTCGGCAACTTTCTCCGGGAATGTAAAGTTGTTGACCGGCTCTCGGACACCTCCCAGAACGCGTTAATGAACATCGTCTCCATGTTCCTTTCCCTCGGTGTAGGCAGCCAGATGACCCCCGAAAAGTTCCTGAACTCTTCGTCCCTAATTATTGTTGTCATGGGGCTGGTAGCGTTTTGCATCGCCACCGGCACCGGGATCATGGTGGCCAAATTTATGAATCTTTTCCTAAAAGAAAAAATTAATCCCCTTATCGGTTCCGCCGGCGTTTCCGCGGTTCCCATGGCGGCCCGGGTTTCCAACAAGGTGGGGCTGGAAGAAGATCCGGGGAACTTCCTGCTTATGCACGCCATGGGCCCCAACGTGGCCGGCGTTATCGGCACCGCCATCGCCGCGGGGGTCATGATAGCCGTTTACGGCGGACACTAGACCACGGAATAACATAAAAAAGGCGGCGCCTGAAACGGTACCGCCTTTTTTTATCTGACTAAACTATTTCGCCTGTCCGCAGTATAGTGTTAATTATGAAAAAAGAATTTCTTCCCTACGAAGCAGTCCGGAACAACGCCCTTAAACTGGCGGCAAGGATTTACAGCGAAGGTTTTTTGCCCGACGTTATTTATGTATCCCTAAGGGGCGGCGCCTATCTTGGCAATGTAATCAGCGAATATTTTAAGATTGTTAACCGCAGGGGCCATCCGGTGTACTATGCCGCCGTGGTAGCCCGCTCGTATTCCAATGTGCGTAAAGCGCAGGAAGAAATAAAAGTAGAAGGCTGGACCTACGGGCCTGAACACCTGCGTACCGGAGACAAGGTCCTTCTTGTAGACGACATCTTTGACACAGGAAAAACCATTAACCATTTGGCAGACATAATCCTTAAAACAGGCATCCCCCGGGAGGATCTTAAAATAGCTGTCCACGATTACAAATATTTTTATGACAAACCGGTACAGCTTCCCATTCAGCCGGATTACTGGTGCCGCAGGAAGGAACAATCAATACAGGACGAAGATTCCTGGATCCATTACATGAGCCATGAGCTTATAGGACTTAACGCCATGGAATTAGAAGAATACTACTATAAACAGGACAGTGAGCTGAGGGATATTTTTTCCGGATTTGAATGGCCGTAAAATCAGTTCCGGAAAGCAATCCGGCAATACCATGCAATTCAAAAAACACAGGTTGCATCATTGGCTTTGATGAAGCAGGAAGGGGCCCCCTGGCAGGCCCGGTCTATGCTGCAGCGGTCATACTTCCCCGTGGTTTTCCCATTAAGTTTTTAAATGATTCAAAAAAATTACCGGAAAAAAACCGGGATATGGCGGCTTCCCTTATTCTGGATCAGGCTGCGTACGGCATAGCCAGCGCTGAAGCCGCTGAAATAGACAAAATCAATATATTACAGGCCAGTCTTCTGGCAATGACCAGAGCCTGGCAGGCGCTGGCTGCTGCCTTTCCCGGCGTTGTGCAGAATTATGAACTCTGCGCTGTCGCCGACGGTCTTTACTGCCCTGCCCTTCCCATACCATGCAAGGCCCTTGTCAAAGCCGATGCTCAAATACCGGAAGTAATGGCCGCTTCTATTCTTGCAAAAACCGCCAGGGACAAAATCATGAAAAAATTTTCCTGGTTTTACCCTGAGTACGGCTATGATAAACACAAAGGCTATCCAACCAAGGCGCACCTAGAAGCCATTGCCCGCTGCGGGCCGTCACCCATTCAAAGGAAGAGTTTTAAAATAAAGGCAGTACAGCGGTAAATTAGGGTTTACTCTTTAATGTTGTATTTCTTCCGGAACCGTTCAATGCGGCCGGCGGTGTCCACGAGTTTTTGCTTGCCGGTAAAGAAGGGATGACAGGCGGAACAAATTTCTGTTTTGATATCCTTTACGGTGGATCGGGTTTCTATGACATTGCCGCAGACGCAGGTAATGGTGGTGGTCTCATACTTGGGATGTATCTTTGCTTTCATCTGTTTCTATATCTCCTTAGGATGCATAAAAAAGCTATTCTGATCCCGCACTGCCGGTATTCATGGAACGCAGGAACGCTTCATTATTCTTGCTTTTCTTCATTCTGTCAAGCAAGAGCTCGATAATCTCGACATCGTCCATGGGGTTGATAACTTTTCGCAGGATCCAGATCTTCTGGAGTTCTTCTTCGGAAAGGAGCAGTTCTTCTTTCCTGGTGCCGGATTTTTTGATATTGATCGCCGGAAAGAGCCGCCGGTCGCTGATCCGCCGGTCCAGGTTGATCTCCATATTGCCGGTACCCTTGAATTCCTCAAAAATTACTTCGTCCATGCGGCTTCCGGTTTCCACCAGGGCGGTGGAGATAATTGTCAGGCTTCCCCCTTCTTCGATGTTCCGGGCGGCGCCGAAAAAGCGTTTGGGTTTGTGGAGCGCGTTGGAGTCCACGCCGCCGGAAAGGATCTTTCCCGAAGCGGGGACAGTTTGGTTATAGGCCCGGGCCAGGCGGGTAATGGAATCAAGGAGTATGACCACGTCCTTTTTGTGTTCCACCAGACGCTTGGCTTTTTCCAGCGCCATTTCCGTTACCTGTACATGCCTGGCGGACTGCTCGTCAAAGGTGCTGGAAATTACCTCCGCCCGGACGGTCCGTTCCATGTCGGTTACTTCTTCGGGCCGTTCGTCGATAAGAAGAACGATAAGGTACACCTCCGGGTGGTTTTTGGTAATGGCGTTGGCGATCTTCTGCATCATGATCGTTTTTCCCGTCCGGGGGGGGGCCACAATAATGGCCCGCTGTCCCTTTCCGATGGGGCAGAAGAGGTTTATGATCCGCTCCGACACTCCCTCGGTTACCGTTTCCAGATCCAGTTTTCCATTGGGATAGAGGGGGGTCAGGTTGTCAAAGGGGATGCGGTTCTGGGCCACCGCGGGATCGTCGTAGTTTACTGTTTCTACCCGGAGCATGGCAAAGAATCGTTCCCCCTCCTTGGGGCTGCGGATTTGGCCGTAGACGGTGTCCCCGGTTTTAAGGGCAAAGAGCCGGATTTGACTGGGGCTGATATAAATATCGTCCGGACCGGGAAGGTAGGAATTCTGCGGACTGCGAAGAAAACCGTACCCGTCGGGGAGAATTTCCAGGGAACCGTAGGCATAGATAATCCCCCCCCGTTCGGTATGGGCTTTAAGTATAGAAAAGATGATTTCCTGTTTCTTCAGGGTAACCATGTCTTCGTGGGTAATATTATAATTGGCGGCCAGTTCCCTAAGGTCCACCATGTTCAGCCGAATAAGTTCGTTGATGGAAAGCCGGGGTTTGCCGCTTTCGTCGTTCCTGGGTTTCGGTTTACCATAGATGTCCGGCATGGAAGGCAGTTTGGGCATAAAAGAGTTTTTACTGTCATGATCCGCCGGTTCACAAAGCGGTGTTTCTGCGGAAGCGGTGTTTTCTTCCATCCTGCCGCCCGGCTCAGTTTCGTCTTCCTTCCGCCGGGGCCGGGCCTTGACTACAACCCGGGGGCCTCCTTCTTCGGCGCCTTGGTTTTCTTCTTCGTTTTGAAGAGAACCATTTTCTGTCTGGCCTTCAAATCTAATGGTACGGGTTTTCCTCACATAGGGCATAGCCTACTCTCCTGTCTTGTTATCCTAAAAAATCTATTATCATTTCCAGTGCTTTCCGCGCTGCCTGCTGTCTTACCTTGTTCCGGCGGCCTTTAAAATGAAATACCGCCGCGGTGCATAATTCCGGGCCGTCTCTGCGAAGGGCCGCCGCTATCCACACGGTTCCCGGGGGAACCCTCTCCGCACCGGCGCTGCCGCCGCCGGCAAGTCCTGTAACAGAAACCGCCGCATCGGCGCCGCTTCTTTCCAGGGCGCCCACTGCCATGGCCCGGGCGGTTTCCTCACTTACCAATCCGTATCTATTAAGTGTTTCCTTCCCGAGACCCAGCATTTGTATCTTTGCCTGGGGTGTATAACAGACAAAGGAACCCCAAAAACACCCCGATGCTCCCGGTATCTGAACCAGAGCATCCGCTACCAGGCCTGCCGTGCAGGATTCCGCCGCCGCAAGGTACAGAGACCTTTCGGTCAAAAGCCGGACCAGGCGTTCTGCGGCCTTAGCCATGGGATCTTTGCAGATCCATCCTTATTTCTTCTATGGGCCGGGAAAAAATTTCCACTTCCCGGTCCGTCCCGGTCATGCTGCACTGGCCTTCGAAAAGAACTCCTTCGGCGATGCGCAGCCGCGAGGCGGTTACATCTCCGCGTACCTGGGAACCGGTGAACATATCGATCTTATCCACCGCCCGAACCTGTCCGCTTACCGAGCCGTGTACCGAGAGGGAGGTAACTGAAACATGGTTGGCATCCACCGATGCTCCCTTGTCCACAATCAACGCTCCGGTAGCTTCTATGGTTCCCCTGAATTTTCCTTGAATGCAGAGAGTTTCCTTAAACCGCAAAAAACCGTCCATGGTTACGGTATCGCCCAGAATAATTATCCTTGATCTTTTCCCCGGCTTCATTCCTGTTCCTGCAAGGATCGGCGTATCTGTTTTTCCAATATGGTAAGGCCTATTTCATTTTTCTTCAAGTTCTCCCACTCGGTGGTGGTCCGTTCAATCCGGGCGTCAATGCCTGCCAGGTTTTTCCGCACCATCTGGGATTTTTCCTTTAGTTCTTCCAAAAGTTCCTCGAGGCCTTTCATCTCCGGGCGGTCAGTCTGGGAAAGACCCAGGCTTGTTACCTTGGCTACGGTTTCGTCCAGTTCGTCAATGCTGCGGATAAAACTTAAGATATTGTTCTTCATATCCGCGCTGAGTTCTTCCGCCAGAGAAAGGCGGGATTCCCGGGCTACTAACTGGCTAAAAAGTTCATAGTTCCGGAGAACCGCCCGAATCCGGGCCAGGACTTCGGAAAAATTAAAGGGCTTGGTAATGTAGTCATCGACCCCCAGTTCAAAGCCTTCGACCTTGTCTTTTACGTCGTCCAGTGCGGAAAGCATGATGATCGGTATTTCCCGGTATTTTGGGTCCCCTTTAAGAAGTTTGGTCAGTTCCCACCCCGACATCTTGGGCATGATGTTGTCCATGATGATAAGATCGGGAAAAAATTTTTTGACCATGGCCAGGCCTTCTTCGCCGTTTTCCGCCTTTTCTACCGCAAAGCCGAGCTTAGAAAGCATTACTTCGAAGAACTCAAGGTTTATTGTTTCATCGTCAATAACGAGTATCTTCTTGCGGGTATTCATGATTTCCTTCCTGTTTTGATTGTCTCCAGTATAAACCTTAATGCTCCGCATATCAAGAGTATTGCGGCGGAAAGGGCAAAAAGCATTCCCCAAAAGTCACCCCAAAAAGTATAGGGGGTACGGCTCTTGGAGAGGGGAATTTCCACATTCAGGGCTGTTTCGGTAAAGGGAGGGGCCATGGCCAGGATCTTCCCCGAAGGAGCAATGGCGCAGGTCTGACCCGATGAAGCGGCCCGAACCAGGGAACGGCGGTTTTCTACCGCCCGGAATACCGCCATGGCCAGGTGCTGGACCTGGCAGGAAAGGCTCTCCGCCCAGGAATCGTTGGTAAGATTGACGATGAATTCCGCCCCCTGACGGGTAAAATTTCTGGAAATCGGGCCGAAACTGTCTTCGAAGCAGATGGGGGCGGAAAATTTCAAGCCGCCGGAGTAAAACACCACCGGTTCTGTACCGGGTTTCCAAAAGTGGGTGTCGGCCTTAATCAGGGCCCTGTAAAGCCGGGGAAAGGTTTTTTCATAGGGAAAATGTTCGGCCAGGGGAACCAGGTGCATTTTCCGGTATACCGTTTTTAGTTCCCCCCCCTCAAAGAGGAGGGCGGCGTTATAATCCACCCGATCCCAGCGCCCGGCGCTGGTTACCTCCCGGCGGGCATCATCATTTCCGATTAAAAAAGGGACCCTTTGGGCGGCAAGAAAATCCATCAATTCTTTTACCAGACCGTATGATTCGGCATTATCCCGGTAGGTAAGGTGCCAGTAAATCCGGGGGACAAAGGCGGTTTCGGGCCAAACCACCAGTTCCGTACCGGGCGCTTCTTCCAGAGCTTTTTGGGAAAGGGAACAGAGTGTTTTTAGCGTATACCGGGTTCCGGCGGCGCCGGTTTTCCAGGGATCGGCATTTTGCTGGATCAGGGCGATTTTTGCCGTGGCTCCGCGGGTACTATCGGCGGTTCCGGCCTGGAGTGTACCGAAAACCAGGGCCGCTCCCAGGGCCCCCAGCCAGGCCGCGGCGGCGATCCGTTCCCGGCGAAAAAAAGCCAAATAGTTTTTGCGATCCTCCGCCAGGACTCCCAGATATGCCGATGGGAACAGGACCAGGGCGGACACCCCCCATACTCCGAACACCGAAGCGATTCCGATTACCGGCGGGTACTGCCACTGGGTATAGCCGGTAATCCCGTAGGGAAAACCCAAAAAACCCAGGGTTCGCAGGTATTCATAGGCAAGCCAGAGCAGCCATTGAAGGAGATAGCCCTTTTGGGGATAGAGGATCAGGGCCAGTTTGAGGAGGGGAAAAAGCAGGGCCATATAGACAAGTTGAAGCATAGAAACGGCGGCTCCCGCCATGGGATGAAAGGCCCCCAGCCAGGGGGTAAGGAGCCGGTATGCCGTATAACCATAAAGAGCTCCCCAGAGGGCGCAAGCCCCTGGACCGGAACGGCGGATCACAAAGAAAACCGGCGCATAGGCAGCCCAGGCCAGCAGGGGAAGACCGGAACTAAAGACGGGATTGGGAAAGGAAGCGGCAAACAACAGGGCCCCGGCCAGTATGGCCGCCGTATTAATCAGAAGAGATTTCATCCAGCGCTTCGTTTCTGGCAGGAAGATTCCACACCGCCTGGCGCAGTTCCTTCCCTGCCCTAAAGGCTGCAATACCGTGGGATAAAACCGCTACGTTTTCTCCGGTTTTGGGGTTCCGCGCCTTTTTCCTTCCCTTGCGAATCCTTATCTCGAAGGTGCCGAAACCCCTTAGTTCTATTAAGGATCCCTTGCTAAGGGCATCCTTGATCTCCTCCAGGGCAAGATCTACCGTCGTTTTTATGTCCCTGCGGTTTACTCCTGTTTTTTCATAGACCCCGTCGATAATTTCTGCTTTAGTGATTTTTTTCCCGATCAACCATAGCCGCCCCCCGGCGGCAATTTTAAATTGCTTAAACCGTACTATGTTTATTGAGCAGTTTTTAGTGTATTAAACAAACGCTGCATTCTCGATTTTTTACGGGCAGCGGCATTCTTTTTGATGATCCCCTTGCGGGCGGCGGAATCAATTTTTTGAACCATGTCTTTAAGAGCCGTTTCCGCTTCGCCGGCCTCTTTTTTTCGGGCTAAAAGAACAAATTTCTTTGCACTGGTCCTAACCGAGCTTTTTACCGCCTTGTTCCGTTTTCTGCGCTCCTCGCTCTGGCGGTGCCGTTTTTCCGCAGATTTGCCGTTACTTGCCAAAAGAACCTCCAATCTAAGGCTTTTTCTAAACAGTGATTTTTGAAAAAGCGCCTTGTTTTATAGGATGAAAAACAGGATTATTTAAAATCCGAGGGCCGCCTTTCGACCCGCTTGCATTTTTCGCATTCTGCCTGATTTTTTACCTTGCCATTTTCAAACAGCATCTTCATTTTAACTTCTCCCCCGCAGGAACACATAAATTTCTGGGTTGCGCTGGATGTACGCGAGTTTTTACTGGCCTGAGCCATGGTTTTCTCCTTGCAAAAATAATTAACGCCATCATAGTATGGGGCGGCCCTTAATGTCAAGGCGGCATCCATGTCGCCTTGGCGGCTCAGAGGCGAAAATAGTTTATTTTTTTCATCAAATATATGGTTATTCAGAAAAAAGGCATTATCTTTTCTAAGAAAGCATTTGTGCTTTTCTGGATTGGAACGTAAAGAATATACTTATCGCCGCAAAGGAAGGGGGTTTGTACATGAGGATAACCACCCGGGGCCGTTATTCACTTCGGGCTTCTCTGGCTTTGGCCCGGCTGCACCATTTGAATGCTCCCATCTCGATAAATAAGCTTTCCACGGAAGAACAAATTTCGCCGATTTTTCTGGAACAGATCTTTTTTAAGCTCCGAAAAGCGGGAATTGTCAATTCCGTCCGGGGTGCTGCAGGGGGGTTTCAGTTTGCCAGATCGCTGGAAAAAATTACTGTCAAGGAAATCTTGGAAGCTGCCGGGGAAGAACTGGATGTAACGGAATGTGACAAAAATGCTAAAATCTGCGGCGTTACCGGAACCAAATGTTCCTGCCACACTGTTTGGGAAGATGTGACCCGGATTCTCCATGACTATCTCAGTAATACGACCTTAAACATGATCCTGACCAAAAAACCCGCCAAATAGAATTAATACAGGAACCGTTCCAGGTCCAATAGAATTGAGTCAAATTTTTTAAAACTGGTTTTGGTTTCCGGCAGAGAACCCAGGAAGGCGGCGCCATAATACTTGCGAAGTATTCTTCCGTCCAGCACCGCCACCGCCCCATAGTCGGCAGAGCTCCTCATAAGCCGTCCAAAACCTTGCTTAAACTTCATCACCGCATCGGGCAGGGAAAGTTCTGTAAAAGCGTTTCGGCCCCGTTTTTCCAGGTATTCCCGGCGGGCTTCGAAGACCGGATCTTTTAGGGTTCTAAAGGGAAGGCGGCACAGGATCACCAGGCGCAGGGTTTCTCCCGGCGCATCCACCCCCTCCCAGAAAGAATCGGTACCAAAGAGGACGCTGCTCCGGTCCTCCAAAAACTGCTGTAGCAGCCGGGTCCGGTCATCGTCCCCCTGTTTCAGGCAGAGGATCCCCTCTTTTTCCAGCGCCGGGGCGGCCTCGTTCCATGCGCTTTGCAAAGCATGATAGGAGGTAAAGAGGATCAGCGCCGATCCCCCGGCCATTCTGACCAGTTCCGTTACCGCCCTGCCCGTAAAGGCCATAAAATCCGGCGAGTCCGGCAGGGGAGCGTCCGCAGGAATTGCAAGAAGGGTTCGTTCCGCATAAGGAAAGGGTGAGGGAAACGCTCCGCAAAAAAAATCCCGGTTCGCCAGGGCGGCTCCGGTCCGGTCCGCCCAAAAACGGAAAGCTCCGGCTATGGTTTCCCCGCCGTTTTTTTCGTCTTCGGCAAATACGCCGGTTTTGGCCCCGGTACTTAAGGTGGCGGACACGCAGATCACGGTTTTATTGGCCGTAAAAAGGGCATCCTTTAAGGAGGGAGCAATGTTTACCGGGGCAACGGAAAAGACCGCCCAGGGTTCTTTTGAGCCGGGTTCTGTAAAACCACCCTGGCGTTCCAGCCAGAAAACTTCGCTGTCGTCTTCCGGGTTAAGGCCGAATTCCAGAAAAGCACTGCAGAGCGCCGCCGCCGACTCAAGCCGCCGCAGGATAGCTTTGGTTTCCCAAACCACAGTTTCTTCCTGTGCGGTCAGTTCTTCCGGTTCCATCAATCCCCTTACCTTGCCGGTAAAGATATCAATGGTCCTTCGCAGTATTTCCAGGGGTTCCCGCAGTTTCCCCAGGGGATCAGCATTTCCCAAAACCAGGCGCAAGAGTCCTTCATTGCCGCAAAGGGCCCGGGCTGCTTCGTCGGCCTCTTCCGCTGCCTTCCGAACCGCAGCGACATCCTTGTCGATCCAAAACGTTTGCACGCTTTGGTCATTTATTCTGGGCCGCCGTCCATGGCGTCCTGTGGCACCCTTGCCGGTACCGGACATGCCGCCCGATGCCGGCAGCCGCAGGAGTAGTCCTGTTTCCAAGGTCCGGCGTTTCCGGTAAAGCCGGTTAAGAGCTCTGTTTATTCCCTGACGGCTCCATCCTCTGGAAAAAAAAGATGTGGCGGCGTTTTCAATGGTGTGGGCTTCATCAATGATCACCCTGGTATAGGGAGGCAGTACCACCGCTGACTCGTATCCCGCTCCTTCGTGCCGGGCCGCCAGATCTGCAAAAAGAAGATGGTGGTTAACCACGAGGATCCGGGCATCCGCCGATTCCCGCCTAAGGGACATAAAAAAACACCGTTCCCGTTCGGCACAGCGCATCCCCAGGCAGGTGTCGCTTTCGCAGCAAAGCCGGGACCATAGCTGGGCGGATGGGAGGAAGGAAAGGTCCGATCGGCTTCCGGTTTTGGTATGCTCCGCCCAGGAGCTGAGGGAACGGAGTTCTTCGTATTCGGCATTGTCCAGGGGCGGTTCCATCTGGGCCTCGGCAAGCCGTCTTCTGCAAAGATAGTTTCCCCGGCCCTTTACCAGGCAGCATTTGACCTTTTTCCTTAGGGCCGAAAGAACCAGGGGGATGTCCTTTTCGTAAAGCTGCTGCTGCAATGTAATGGTGGCGGTGGATATGACGATCCGTTCATTGTTGGCTAGGGCGAATTCCAGCGCCGGAAGGAGGTACGCAAAAGACTTCCCTACGCCGGTTCCCGCCTCTACCGCCGCCACCGCGTCCTCGTTAAAGGCCCGGGTAATAAGCCTTACCAAATCCAACTGAGCGTCCCGGCGTTCATAGCCGGGAAGGCGCCGGGCTACGGCCCCGTTTTCTTCCAAGGAGGCGCAGAGCTTGTCCGCATCCAAATTCCGCCGTTTCTTCCGCCGGACCGGTTCGGCCACCACATAAACCCGGGAAACATTGTTGTCCACGATGTAGGCCCCAATGCCGGATTCCGCCGCCCGGGCGGCAATCATCAAATCGTTATCGCTGGGAGTAAGAAACCCCGCCGGATGATTGTGAATAAAAACGTCAAAAGAAAGCCCGCCGGAACCATCGCCGCTGTCTTCCAAATGAACAAAATCCAACTGTAGGGCAGGGACCATCCCTTCGTTTCCCCGGGCGGTAATGCGAAGGGTTTCTACCAGTCCTTTTTCATTGCAGCTTCCCAGGGCAAAGACTTCGTTACCCTGGGCATCGGCAATTTCTTTTTGCAGCTGCGAAATTGCTTCGGGAGTAAAACGGAGGGCGGCCTGCATTGTTTTTGAATGGCTACAACAGGACCGCTTTTTCCAGGGTCTTTGCCGCTTCTTTATCAGCCAGGACTTCGATTAGGGCCAGGGCGAATTCCGCTGCAGTCCCCGCAGCGCGGCTGGTAATAAGGTTCCCGTCAGCCACCACTCTGTCTTCCCGCCAGGTGCCGCCGCTGACCTGTTTTTCCATTCCCGGATAGCAGGTAAATTTTTTCCCCTCCAGCAGGCCCAGGGGAGCAAGGAACACCGCCGGAGCCGCACAAATGGCGGCGGTAATCTTTCCAGCGGCGGCCATTTCCTTAAAAAAGCTTCCCGCCCGAGTGCAGGCGGCCAGGTTGGAAGAACCGGGCATGCCGCCGGGGACAAAAACCCCGTCCCAGGATGCGGAGTTAAATGTTCCCAGTTTTTCCAGCTCATCAATGGTCGTATCCGCCGTTATGATTATTCCCCGGGAACCTTTCACCGTTTTTTCCGTTCCGATGGCGGCGGCGGTAACTTCTATTCCGGCCCTGCGCAGATAGTCTATGGGCGTTACCGCCTCGACTTCTTCAAAACCGCCGGCTAAAAAGGCAAGTATTTTTTTTTCCATGTAGAACTCCTCTATGTCTTCAGTGTAGCAGGATTTAAACCCAGAGAAAGGTTACCACCAGGCCGGCTGTCATGGGAATAATAATGTTGTCCCAGTCTCTGATGGGAAGAAGTTCCATTGTCGTGGCGGCGGCGGCGGTTATAAGGGCCAGAGGCCAGTTTCCGTTTCCTTCCCGAACCGTAACAAGATAGGCGCTTGCAAGGACCCCCAGAAAACAGACCGCCGATCCTTCCAGGCTTTTTCCGAATAAAAAGGGAGGCCGTATCCGGCCAAAAAATTTTCCAGCAAGACTGGCGGTGCCGTCCCCAAAGGCCAGGGCGTAAACCGCAATAGCGGCAATGGGGGGAGGAAAAATCAGGAGCGGCAGAAATGCGCCTATTCCCAGGGTAACGGGCCCTAAAACAAAACGTCCCGCATCCCGGCGGCGGGAGGCGGCGACGGTCAATTTAGAAATCAAGGGAATGCGGATGCCTTTCTGCCGGAGTCCTTCCATTGCTGCATAGGCTGTGGTTCCCGCGGCCAGAAGAATCAAGGTAAAGAACCGGTTTAAGGCAGCGAGAAGCGGCGCCAGGCCAATGAGAAAATGCAGAGACTTTCTTATCAGCTCCGAACGTCGTCTGTCGGCAAGGAGATTTTGTTCCGGTTCCACCGGATCAGTTTTCACCGATAATACACCAGCGGCCGTCGGTTTTGGCAAAGCGGGAGAAAGGAAGCTGGAGTATCCGCCCTTCCTCCGAGCTTAGGGTGCATTTTGCCGCCGCCACGTTAAGCTCCGTTACTCTCCAGGTGGTTCCATCATAACTAAGCCGGGATCCTTCCTGGGGAACAAGTTTTCTTTGCTCATTATAAAAAGCATGTTCATAGGCCAGGCAGCAGAGGAGCCTTCCGCAGGGGCCCGAAATTTTCATGGAGTTAAGGGAAAGGTTCTGATCCTTTGCCATCTTAATGGAAACAGGTTTTAATTTGTCTGATACCATATTGCAGCAATAACCCCGTCCGCAGACTCCCAGGCCTCCCACAACCCGGGATTCGTCCCTGACGCCGATTTGCCGCAGTTCAATCCGGGTTCTGAATACCGAAACAAGATCTTTTACTAAATCCCTAAAATCAACCCGGTTGTCGGCGGTAAAGAAAAAAAGTATCTTCGGTTCGTCCAGCAAATAGTGGACCGAAACAAGTTTCATCTCCAGTCCGTGGGCTTCTATTTTTTGTTTGCAAATCCGGAATGCTTCCCTTTCTTCATTTTTGTTATGTTCCGCCTTGGCAAGGTCTTCTGCAGAAGCGGGCCGTTCGATGCGGGCAATTTCCGGAGAAAGGCAATGGGCGGGTCCAATGATCTGGGCCAGATCTTTGCCGTACCGGGTGGGAACCAGCACCTTATCCCCGGTCTTGAGACCTTCTCCCCTATACGCGGCCAGGAAGGTTTCGTTGGAATAGGAAAGCCTTAAACAGTATACCGGAGTACCCGGCTCCAGAATGGTTTCTCTGTCATTGACAACAACATCGGTATCGAGTTTTTCTTCGCCCGGCCTGTCTTCCAGAGCGGCAATTTCTTCTTCGTTTAAAGAATCTTCGTAATTATCGGCCATTATCTGCTCCACTCCTGCGGATCATTCCATCAGATCCACAAGAAGACCTTTTATTTCATCCAGCCTTTCAAGAATTTCAAGTTGATTTATCTGGCTCCGCAGGATGGCGGCGGCCATTTCTTCCAGTTTGGAATCGATCACGCGGATTAGGGTATACTTTTTCCGTTTAAGAACATTGGCCCCGCTGGTTTGTTCATCCGTATCAAAACTGTTTTCCACCACGTAGTGAATAAAATTGCGCACCGCCGCCCTGTAGGCCGTGATCTCCGGGGGAAAGGGCCGTTTGGAAAGGGCATCTCCGGCATCATGAACTTCGTCCAGCAATTCATGAAGGGAATCTTCCGACCGGGGCAGTTCCTTTACCTTTCCCAGAACGGCTTGTTCAAAAAAAGATACAAAATTATTTTTTGTTTCTTCGCTTTTTTTGCTTCTTCCGCTTTTTCCCGCCCCGGATCCCTTTGCTTTGCGGGCTTCTGCAGATGCTTCGCCATAGGCTGCGGGGTTAAAAAGAGGAGAAGAACCGTCGGGAAAGGCAATATTAGCCATCTTAATACCTCTGGGTCTGCCGTTTGTCCCGGTATTCCGATTTTGCCCGTTCCCAGCTTTCTTCGGTTTGGCAAACCCGGATCCTGCCGTGGATAAGGCAGCCCTCGCCGACTTCGATACAACGGGTGATAATGTCGCCCATGATTAGGGCCGTGGGGAGTACCACAAGCCGCTCACTTGCCAGAATATGGCCGTCTACCACACCCCCTATAATTACGCTGGTGCCGGTAATGCTGCTCCTCATCCGGGCGCCGGCGCCGACCACCACCATACTCTGGGCATGGAGGTTTCCCTTTACACTGCCGTCTACCCGGGTAAAGCCGGATGCTTCAATATCGCCCTGGACAAAACTGTCCGGGCCGATAATGGTGTTTACCGCATACTCCGGCGGCTTTTTTATCCGTGAATTGGGTTTGGTTACATAAGCCAAGTGCCAGCCGCCTCTTAATGTACCGGAGGACGAATGTTGACGTACTTCTCCGGATTTACCACGTCCGAACCGATGTGTACCTCATAATGAAGATGAGGTCCGGTAGACCGGCCCGTACTCCCTATGTATCCAATGGTGTCCCCCTGCTTTACCTGCTGGCCGGTTTCTACCCTGAAGGAAAGCAGGTGAGCATAGCGGGTATAAAAGCCATGAGGATGCCGGATGATAATGTAGTTCCCAAATCCGGTGGGCTCGTAACCCATGTAGGCCACCTGACCATCGGCGGTGGCCACCACCGGATCTCCCGACCGGTTCGTGGAAATATCGATGCCGGTGTGCATCCGGGGAGCGCCGTTAAAAGGATCGGCGCCCATGCCGAACCTGGTAGTATAATGTCCAATCCTGCCCCTGATCGGCCAAATGCTGGGAATCTCTGCAAGAATTTCGCTTTGAGAATCCAGAATTGTTCCGATTTCCTTTACCGGTTCCACAGCGGAGGAAAGGTACACTGCCAGATGGCGGATATCGTCTACTTCTTTTTGAATGTCATCATTCTCCATAAAATTAAAAAACGATGTTCTATCCGCCGGCAGGGGAGCAAAACCTGCGGCGCTGGGATTTGATCCCAGGTTAAGAAGGGCATTGGAAAGTACGGCCTCAAAACCTCTGGCGGCCCGGGAAAGCTGATTTACCTCGTTTCGCAGCTGCTCCAGATTTACCTGGGTATCCCGAAGCTGGGAATCCCGTTCGCCCATGCCTCTCCGCATGGTGCCGGAACGGGCGCTGTACCAGAATAACGATCCAGCCAGGCCGAAAAACACCAGAAAACATGCGGCCATGGTGATAACCGACACATGAAAATTACGGGTCTTTTTTTCCGAATGGGGCACCACCACAATGGTATAACGCCGGGAAAAAAACCTAAAAATGGCGTTAAAGAACCCCCCAATTTTTGACGCAATCCAGGCGGCGCCGCCTTTAATTTTCCGCACCAGGTTATTTTCAAACCGTTTATAATGATGGATCTGGGCCATACCTATTCTCCATTTGTAGACATTTCCGCTTTTTGTACTTTAAAGAAGAAAACTGCCGTTGTCAATTAATACATCCCATCCCTTTTGGACGAGGCTGGTGATTTACCCGGCTGCTTTCAGCAGAACGCTTTTTTTAGGAATTCCAAATCCAGTTCCGGGTACACGGGAAACCGGTCCAGCAGTTTTTTTGTCCGGTCCAGGGCTTCTGTTTTGGCTGCCTGGGCAATTATGTATTTTGCCTTGCTCTTCTTGGCCGGATCTTTTGGGTCCGGAGAGGGATCGGTATTTTTGAGTACCAGCGCAATGATCGATCCCAGCTCTTCCATTTCCGCCTTTCCCATACCCAGGGTAGTTACAGCGGCGGTTCCTATCCGCAGACCCGACGTATACCAGGGGCCGTTGGGATCGCCGGGCAGGCTGTTTCTGTTCATCGTAATGTGGCATTCATGGAGGGCGGTCTCCGCCTGTCGTCCGGTCAAGCGGCCTCCTTCTTTCTGTAGTTCGTTTACATTTACCAGGATCAGGTGATTATCGGTGCCCCCGGTAAGAACGGTCAGACCATTTTTAATGCACGCCGCTCCCAGGGCCTGGCAGTTTTCTACAATTTTAGAAGCATAGGACCGGAATTCCGGCATGATCGCTTCCTTAAAAGCCACAACCTTGGCGGCGATTATATGGGGAAGGGGACCGCCCATGGTAAGGGGGCAGCCCTTGTCCAGAGCTTCGGCAAATTCTTTTTTGGCCAGAACCAGCCCTGCCCGGGGACCCCGGAGGGTTTTATGGGTGGTGCTGGTCACCACATGGGCGTGGAGAACCGGATCATAGTCGCCGGTAAAAACCTTCCCCGCCACCAGACCCGCAAAGTGGGCCATATCTACCATAAACACCGCCCCGGCTTTGTCAGCAATTTCCCGTAATCTTCTACAGTCGATCTTCCGGGGATAGGCAGAATAGCCCGTTAATAGGATTAAGGGCCGGATTTCCAGGGCCAGTTTTTCTATGGTGTCATAATCCAGCATCCCCGTTTCGGGGGAAACCGAATATCCGTATACATCAAACATGCGGCTGGAAAGATTGTACCGGTAGCCGTGGGTCAGGTGACCCCCGGAATAGTAATCCAGTCCCAGAAGTTTTTGGCTCCCCAGTTTTTGTTTGAGTTCCTTCCATTGGGCATCGGTAAGTTTGTAAAGGTTGGTTTCGCCCCACGCTGTCAGGGCGGGGTTTTCCACCCTGGTGGAAAGGATTGCCCAGTAGGCCAGTATGTTGGCGTCCGCCCCGCAATGGGGCTGGACATTGGCATACTCGGCGCCAAAAAGCTTGCAGGCCTCCGCAGCGGCAGCGGATTCTACGTCATCCACATTTTCGTTTCCCGCATAAAAGCGGCGGGAAGGCATACCTTCGGCATATTTATCGGTAAAGAGATTTCCCATGGTAAGCTGTACCGCCATTGAACAGTAGTTCTCGCTGGCGATTAACTTAACCCGGTTTCGCTGGTTTTCCAGTTCCTTTACAATAGAAGCGGCAATTTCCGGAGCAGCCTTGGCGGTCTCGGAAAGATTACAGAGATAGGCCAGAAAGGCGGTATTTGCCTTGCCGGGCTGTACACTTGCAAGATAGTCGGCAACAGGGTTCATATTTTTAAGGATAGCCGGAAAAGGCGGAGAGAGGCAAGGCAGTTTTACAATTCCGCCATTGCCCTTTGGGTCATGCTGTCGCAGCGTTCATTGTAGGGATTCCCCGCATGGCCCTTGATCCATTCCCAGGCTGCCGCCAGTTCTTCCGACAGCGCATCCAGTTCCACCCAAAGGTCCTGATTTTTTACGGGCTTTTTTTCACTGGTTTTCCAGGAATTCCGTTTCCAGGTGCGGATCCATTCGGTAATGCCCTTTTGAACATACTGGGAATCGGTGTGAACGGTAAACTGCCGGGGATCATCTTCCCGGCCAAGATCCGTCCTTGCTTTCATTGCCTTAAGGGCGGAAATCACCGCCAATAGCTCCATACGGTTGTTGGTGGTGTCCCGTTCACCGCCCCATTCTTCCGCCACAATTGAATCACCTTGAAAAGTTTTCTGAACCACCACATAGGCCCAGCCGCCGGGCCCGGGATTTCCCGAACAGCCTCCGTCGGTGTAAATGTCCAGCGTCAATCAGCCTCCAGTCCGGTTTTGCCGGCAAACCTTCTATTTTTCCTGCACAAAGTTCGTTTCCAGTTCCGGTATTCGCACCGATTTAAGGCGCACCTTGATCATATCGTTTGGAGAACCGGATCCGCCGATTTGAGTTTCCAGTCCCAAACCGGGAATGATGATCCCCAGGGCGTTGGTCCGTTTTTCTGTGACCACCGCGTCCCATAACAATTCGCCGCCGCCGGCAATGAGTTCATCCAAATAAACCGCAGTCCAGTGAGACCTCGATGCCCTTTCTGCCTGGGTAACGGCCTGGGCGGCGGCGTCTCCTTCGGCAAGGCAAAACAGCACTTCTTCTTCGTTCAGGGGTGCGGATATGCCCTTTTCCTTGCAGAGAAAGGCGCGGATCTGCTGATGGGCCAGAAGATCCGTATAGCGCCGGAGGGGGCTGGTTACCTGACTGTAACCGTCCAGCCCAAGTCCCCAATGATACCCGGTTTTGGCGGAAACCGACCGGGGCCGCATACAACGGCGAAGCTGGACACTGCCTGCCAAACCGGGAAGAGGCTTCGCTGGAAGATCTCCCGTTTCCTGGGCAATGTACGGAAAGGGAAGCCGCCGTTTTGCTGCCCAGGCGGCGGCGCCTTCGCCGGCCAGCAGCATACATTCCCTGACCATATCAGCGGAACGATGGGGAACGATGGGCAGAATCTGGACAGCGCCGCCGTCGGCGGAAATATGTACCTCCGGCAGGGTAATGGTTACGGCCCCCGCATTTAGACGGCGTTCCAGGTTTACCGCCGCCGCTCTATGCAATTCCCTAAGCACGGCGGCGTTTTTTATCTCCTCCGCTGTCAAGGGTGCCTCACCTGCCTCTTCAATCAATTTGTCCGCTTCTTCATAACTGAGCCGGGTTACCTTTATTATCGAAGGAAAAATCTCCGTATCCTCAATGGCTCCGCCGCTGTTCAGGATCATCTTAAAGGTAAGGGCTTCGTTCGGCGTTTTGCCGAGCCCCAGGGCAAAACGGCGCAGGGTTTCTTCGCCCAGCATGGGCCAGGTTCCTTCGGGAAGGTACAGAGTAGCTCCCATGGCGCGGGCATGGTGATCGCCGGGAGAACCGCTTTCTATAACAGAAGCAGGATCGGCGATATGCACATAGAGGATATGCCGGCCACGATCATTTTCCAGAGAAAGGGCGTCATCCGGATCGCTGCTCCAGGGACTGTCGATGGCAAAGGCGGGAAAATGAGTCAGGTCCCGCCGTTCCAGCGTCATTTGCGGCGCCGGTGTTTTTTCTAAAAAAAAGTTTTCTCCGGGGGAAAGACCGCAGCGCCGGGGATAGGGATTTACCCGATTGTTCCAGAAACCGCATTCAAGAAAAAGACGGTGGGCTTCCTGGGGAGTTTCATGGCGGCCCAGTTCCTTCATTGTTCTGCTCTTGTCGGTTTTTCCGTAAGCCAGCGCTTCCACGTCCTGTAAAAAACGGCCATCCTCTGCGGGATTACAAGCGCCGTTCCGCAGCCTCTCCAGAAATGCTTCTCTTTCGCTGTTTTCTTTTGCCCTGTCCTGCCGTTTCTCTTCCAGGGCGCTCAGCTCCGCCGCGCTTCTGGCGCTTATGGCGGATGCGGTTCCGGTAAAGAAAAGGCCGTCCGCCAGAAGGAGCCGGGCGGACCAGGCACTTTTAGGGGTGAATTCGCCATAGGCTAATTCTGCCAGCTCCTGGATGTCTACCGGCTCGCCGCCGTTTTCTATCAGTTCCCATGCTTCCCGCAGATTTGCATAGTTTTGTTCCTGCCCATTTTGGGCAGCCAGGCCAGTCAAGTCATTAAATGGCCCGGGGTGGAGGACTTCAATATCTTTCTCCCGGACTTTTATGGTCTCCGGTTCCCTGTCTGTCCCCGCCAGGATGGTTATTTTTTCGCCCCGATCTGCGGGGCCGGTAACCAGGGCGGGACGGCCCTTGTACCAGACCAAAGCGTAAAGGCCAGGTTTATTCATTGCTGGATGATATGCTCCGCCGGTTATAGTATCGTCTCCCTTGGGATGACATGATTAATCCTAATAACGGGGGTTCGGATATTCAACCCCGAACAAGACGCATTGCTTTTTTTGCCGGTTTCGGCAATACTAATCCCATGAGCGGAACACCGGGGATCGATTCCTTAGATATGGAAGAACTGCATAAATCAAAGCGCTCCGAGACACAAAAAGCCCTGGAAGCCTTATGCGATGCCAGACGCAGCGCCCTTGTCCAGCTTCAGAAAATCCAAATTCTGTTTAAATACTTGAATTGGAAACAGCAGGAACAGATTAACAGCCAGGGAAGGGGCTCCCTGGAAAAAATCAACGCCATTACTGAATCCCTTTCTTTAATAGAATACTCAAAAAATTATTCAGGGGAGTTTTCCCGCATTGCCCTGGTTCCCGCGGAAAAAACCCGTTCTTCCGAAATACAGCGGATAAAGATAATGCGAAAAAATATTCTTCAATTCGGGATCATCCAGGCCAGGGCGGAGGAATTAATCGGCGCCATCGTCAAATCGGCGGCGGTCTTTAGTCGTCAATATAAAACAGCGTGCCGGGAACTTTTTCCCCTGGGGTTTATCTCCAGATTATGGCGAAGCGCCAGACGGCTGTTCAACGGATCCTATTTTTCCTGGCGGGATATGGGATGCCTGGGGAATCTGGGAATGACCGCCGTTTTTGTCCTTGCCATGGCGGAAGCTCCCGTAGCGGGAGACCGGCGGTGATAGAAAAAACTGCGGACCTGTATTCCCGCCTGCCCGACTCAATTCCCTTAGCCGATGCGGAACATGCGCTGGAACTTCTGGCGGAATTTAAACAGGAAACCGAATTAACCAAACGGGACAGGGCAAAGGCGGCGGCGGTCAAGCAAATTGCCCTGGCGGAGATCACAAAAAAATATGATTTTTATGAAAAACTCTTCGCCGCCGTTTTTGCCGAACGAAGGGCCGTGGCGCAGGAATTTTTTAGGGTTATCGATCAGGGGATCCGCGAAAAAAACAATGACCTGGTGCTGGCGGGACTTTCCAGCCTCTCCGGCATGGTTGCTTCGAGCCCCCTGACCCATCTGGGAAAAGACACCCTTTTAAAGTAAAATTGTTTTCATGAGAACAACTCAAATTTTTTCCAGATCTAAAGTTTCGAAAAAACCGTTATTGTTTGTTTTTTTTTGTATTTTTTTTAATTTTCAAGCCGCAGCCCAATTAATGAAAATAGGCAGCCATGACCTGTCCATTGGTACCTCCCTGGGTTTTTTGGCAGGCGAAGGTGAAGAAATTGTTTACAGAAACGAAATTTCCAGCCACAAACTGAGCCAGCTGCTGTGGAAGTTTGAACCGGTGGTTTATGCCGGTATTGATCTAAACTATAACTGGAAACTGCCGCTTCCGTCAGGCAGAATAAGCTTATTTGCCGGCACGTCCTTTAAATTTGGGCTGCCCAGCGGGCAAGGTGCGGTAGAAGACAGAGACTGGATGCATCCCAGCATTACTGATTTCTTGACCCATTATTCTGTAAGTACGATAAAAACAGAAAACGCCATATTGCTGGATACCGACATAGGAACCGCATTTGCCATATCCGAAAACTTTTCGGTAAAAGCATTCATTTCCTATGGGTTTATGCATTTTTACTGGAAGGCAAAGGGCGGTTCATTTTTATATCCTGATGATGACGGTGATAATTTTTATTATCCAAATAGCATTACTGTGGGGACCTATAAACAAACCTGGCATATATTATCGGCGGGAACATCCCTTTACTACCGGTTTAATCCCAAATTCGATATTGAACCATTTATTAAGGTAAGCCCCTTAATTTGGTGTTCATCCTTGGATGAACATTTAGCGGCTGAAAAAGTTATTACCGATACCATGTTTGGCGGGCTCTTCCTGGAATTTGGTTTACAATTTTCTTTTAAGCCCGCAGATTTTCTGACATTGTCGTTGTTCTGCACAGGCCGGATTATAGACGGCGCCAGGGGAAACGGGTTTTATGAGGGAGACGGAGTTCTTAAAGAGACAGGAAAGCCCACATTGACGGCAAAAAACATGGCTGGAGCGGGTTATAACGCGGCAGTTTTTGGAGCGGCAGTAAAGCTGAATATATTCTAAGAAGGGCATGAACGGCGCAGCGAGGGATTGAATAAAAAAAGCTATTTAAGTATGATATAGTCATGAAAAAAGCTCTTTTTTTGGCAATACTGACCCTTTTTGGCGGCCTTTTTCTTTCACCGCAAGAAATTCTTACTGCCAAACGTTATCTGGAACAGGTTTCCGAACAATATGGTTCAATCAGGACCTATGTTGCCCGGATAAATATACAAAGCGGGGGAACCAATATGGCCGGCACGGTTTATGCCATGATGCCCAACTTCCTTCGCATTGATTTTTCTTACCCCGCAGAACAGGTGGTTCTCTACAATGGGGAAAACCTGATGATCTTTCTGCCCGGCGAGAGGGCCATTTTGAATCAAGTCGCTGCACAGGGGGGAGCGAACATAGCCACCGCCCGGGGGCTTACCCTGCTGCTGCGTAACTATGTACCGGCATTTGTGGTGGGTCCCGCTCCGGTGCCCATCGAGCCCGGTTCCAGCGAAATGGTGGTTAAGCTTAAGCTGGCGCGCCGTAACTCCGGAGAAGGGTTTACCGAAATCATCCTGGACATCTCCCCGGATACCAAGTTTATCCGGCGCATTACCGGCAAAACTATTACCGATGTTACGGTACGATTTGATTTTTCCGGCGTCAGCATTAATACCGGTATCCCTGAACGGCTTTTTGTGTTTGAGTCTCCTCCTTCCTCCAATATGTATAATAACTTTCTGTTACGGGGCACCGACTAAGAGCGGTTCAGGAGAAGCAGGTGGAATCTCTTGGCGACAAGCTAAAAACAACTCGTGAGGCCAAGGGTTATACCTATGATTTTGTGGGCAGAGAAACGAATATAGCCCGCCGCTATCTGGAGGCCCTGGAAAACGAACACTTTTCCAAATTTCCCGGTGAACCCTATCTGCTTGGTTTTTTGCGAAACTACGGCGAATATTTGGGATTGAATGTGGATGAACTGTTTTCCATGTACCGGGCCATAAAAATTCAGGAACAGCCCGTTCCGGTGGAACAGCTTTTAAAATCTCCCCATTCTCTTTCCAGGCCGGTGATTGCTCTGATTGCCGCGGCGGCGCTGCTCGTCCTTGCCGGCGTGAGTTATCTAATCTTTGCCAGAATTCCGGCAGAACCGCCCCAGAGAAATTTGATTCAGCTTCCCATGGAGTACACGCTGGAAGGATCCTTTTTGGAACGGCGTTTCTACAAGGGAGATACGATCCTGGTAAACCTTGGAAATGAACAATGCAGGATTGAACTTCGCAGTTTAGAAGATCCCTTGACCCTCATCATCCCCGGGGGCAGCGTCAAGCTGAACCTGTCCGGAGATACCGGAGTGGACCTGAACGGAGACGGCATCGCGGATATGCTGGTAACCCTTTCGGACTACGATCCAAGAACGCCCAATGCCGGGGCGCTGATTCGGTTTGATTTAAACGTTAATTACGTCCCGGAGATTACATTGAATCCTGATCTTTCTCCGGATCAGGCGGCGGCCCAGGCTGGTACGGTGATCTTTACTTCCACCAATACCTATCCCTTTACCATGGATATCCAGTTTCAGAGTTACTGTATGTTCCGGTGGGAGGTAGACCGGCGGGAAAGAACGGAGCGGTATTTTTCCAGGGGAGACAAACTGACCATACCGGTGCAGAACACGATCCGGCTCTGGTCCTCCAACGCCACGGCGGTAACGACGGAACTGAATGGAGCGGGCCGGAACGTAACGCTGAACCTGGGGACCGCCGGCGAAGTGGTGGTAATCGATCTGCGCTGGATCCGGGACAACGACGGCAGGTTCCGGCTCACCCAGTACAGGCTTGAATAGCCTCTTAGACGGCTTTATCAAATGTTTTACTTTCTTGATCCCTTTGGCTGTGCTAAAAACCAGGTGGACGCCGAAATTATGGCGGCCCGGCTTAACAAAGCAGGCTGGGCAGGGACTGATGATCCTGACGGGGCGGATCTGATCATCGTTAATTCCTGCGGCTTTATCGAAGCGGCCAAAAGGGAATCGATCAACGCCGTCCTTGCCTGGAAAAAACAATACCCGGAAAAAAAAATCCTCCTGGCCGGGTGCCTTACCCAACGCTACCGTTCTGAACTGGAAGAAAACCTTACCGAAGCGGACGGCTTTGCGGGCTGTGATGATCTGGATCGGGTGCCGGAAAGAGCTGCGGAAATTTTTCAAGAGGACCTGATAAAACCGGCGAAATCCGGAACCCAATCCTCTGCGGCACCTGCCTTCGGCCCCCCGGCAGAGTCCGGCGCTGTGCTGAGTTCGGACCGCGGGTTACGGCCTCTCCTTGGTTTTCCCGGTTCGGCGTATGTTAAAATTTCCGAAGGCTGCAGCAACCGTTGTTCCTTTTGCGCCATCCCCCTGATTCGGGGGCCCCTCCGGTGCCGTGTTATTCCCGATATTGTAGAGGAATGCAAGCAGCTTTTGGATCGGGGGGTAAAGGAAATATGTCTTATCGGCCAAGATCTGGCTTCCTATGCGCTGACCGCCGGCGGAACTGCAAAGGGCATTTCCGCTTTGGCCTCTCTTTTAGAAGCCATCGCCGGACTGACCGGAGATTTTTGGATCCGGCTCCTCTACCTCCATCCGGATCATTTTCCCCTGGATATTCTGGATATTACTGCCAGAGACCGCCGCTTTCTCCCCTACTTTGACATTCCCTTCCAGCATGCTTCTTTCCGGATCCTTTCGTTCATGGAACGGAGCGGCAGCGGAGAAACCTACCTTCGTTTGCTGGATAGGATCCGCTCCAGGATCCCCGATGCGGTGATCCGCTCTACTTTTCTGGTTGGCTTTCCCGGCGAGACCGAAGAAGATTTTGAAACACTCCTTGCATTTCAGCAGCAAGCCCGTTTTGACTGGCTGGGGGTTTTTGCCTGGTCCAGGGAAGAAGGGACCGCCGCATATTCTTTTAAGGGAAGGGTGAGCAAAAAAACCGCCGCCCGGCGCAAGGCCCTTATTGAAGAACAGCAGGTGTCCATCACCGAAGAAAAGATGAACCGGTTTGTGGGCCGAAACCTGGATGTGTTGGTTGAAGAAGAACTTGCGGACACACCGGATCCCGGCAATTCTGCCCATGAATCTTCTGCTTCCTCGCTTTGGCTGGGGCGGTTCTTTTTACAGGCCCCGGAGGTGGACGGTGCGGCGGTAATACGGACTGTTCCTGCCGCCGGAATTCCAGCGCTAAAACCTGGAGCCCTGATCCGGGGAACAGTACAGGCCCGGCGTGGTTTTGATCTGGAAGTACTGGTGCAGCAATGACAGATATTCCTGCCTACCTGGAAATTCTCAATCCCGAACAGCGGAAAGCGGTCCTCCACAATGGAAAAAGCCTGCTAATCCTGGCCGGAGCGGGATCGGGGAAGACCAGGGTAATTACCACAAAAATTGCCTATCTGATCCGGGAGAGGGGTTTTGATCCCCGTTCTATTCTGGCGGTAACCTTTACCAACAAGGCGGCCCGGGAAATGGCGGTCCGGGCGCAGCAAATCGAAGGCCGGGCGGGGGACGCCATGATGCGGACCTTTCATTCTTTTGGGGCATGGTTTCTCCGCCGTTACGCCGCCCTGGCGGGGATCAACTCAAACTTTGTTATCTACGATGACGATGATACGATTTCCCTTTTGGGGACCATTGACGAAGACAGTTCCCGCCCGGCGCTAAGGGAAACGGCGGCGCGGATTTCCAGGGCCAAGGACTATTTTCTTTCTCCTGAGGATCCGGAACTGGATCTGATTGACTACCGTCCGGAGTTCAGAAAGATCTATACCCGGTACGAAGAGCGGCTGAAAAAAATCGGCAATGCGGATTTCGGCGATTTAATAAAAAAACCGGTGGAGATACTTCGCTCCAATCCTGATTTAGCCCGCCGTCTTCAGGAACGGTTTAGGATGATCTTGGTGGACGAATACCAGGATTCCAATATTGCCCAGTTCAAACTTCTTGCCGAACTGACAGGGTCCGGTACCTGCCTTTGCGTGGTGGGAGATGATGATCAATCCATCTATCGTTTCCGGGGTGCGGAGGTACGGAACATCCTGGAGTTTCCCGAACGTTTTCCCGGTACGGATCTGATCCGGCTTGAACGGAATTACCGTTCTTTTGCTCCGATTCTGACGCTGGCCTCTTCGGTGGTGGATCACAACCGGGGCCGGCTGGGAAAAACCCTCCGGGCCGAGCGGGGGGAAGGGAAACTTCCCACCCTGGCGTTCCTTCCCGATCAGGATGAGGAAGCGGCATTCTGCGCCGAATTAATCCAGCGTTCGGTACAAGCCAGAGATTCCGGTTCTGCCCGCTATGCGGACTGGGCCATACTGTACCGGACCAATGCCCAATCCCTGGGGTTTGAAACAGAACTGCTTCGGCGGAACATTCCCTATAAAGTAGTGGGGTCCTTGAAATTTTACCAGCGGGAGGAGATCAAGGATGCCCTGGCCCTGTTGGCCCTGCTGATCAATCCTCTGGACGAGGTAGCCTTTCGCCGCATTATCAACAAGCCTGCCCGGGGTATTGGAGGAAAATCTCTGGACACGATCCTCGAAACTGCCTTTGCCGCTTCTCCGCCGGAAGGAGGTCTTTTGGCGGCGGCCCGGACTTGTTCGCTTTCTGCAAAAGCCGCGGCGGGAATAGAAACCTTTGCTTCTTTTATGGACAAGGCCGGCTCAATCCTTTCTGTGGAGAATTCAGCAAAATCAACAAAACCTGCAAAAGCCGCCGCACAATACGGCGCATCGGTAAAGTCAAAGAAAAGTCTTATCCGCGCAGGTGCAGGTCTTTCGGTCTGCGCCGCTTCCCTGATCCTTGATTCGGGACTGGCGGAATATCATTCTTCTCATGATGAAATTAACGGATACCAGCGGCTGGGGAATCTTCAGGAACTGGTCAATGCCGCAAGCCTCTATCGATCCTCCATGGAAGGGCTGGCGGAATTCCTGGAACACATTGAATTGGATCGCTCCATCGAAGAAAACAAAGAAATGGATGCCGATTCAGTAACCCTTATTACCCTGCATAACACCAAGGGCCTGGAATTCAGGAAAGTGATTCTTTCCGGCCTGGAGCAGGGAGTTTTTCCAAGGGAAGACAAAGAAGGGGATGATATGGAAGAAGAGCGGCGGCTCTTTTATGTGGGAGCCACCAGGGCAATGAATGAATTGTATCTCTGTTCCTGTGCATTCCGCCGCATGTACGGAAGAACAAGCCCCATGCTTCCCTCCCGCTTTCTTTATGAAGCGGATAAATCGTCCCTGCGGATCATTGGAAGCGCTCCTGCCGGTTTCGGCAAGATCAGCAAGTCCGATGGGCGGCCCGGCAGGAGACCCTCCGTAAATGCCGCCAAAATTTCTTCCGACGGCCGCTGGAAACAGGGAGATCGTTTGTTCCACGATGACCAAGGCTACGGCGCGGTCATGGATATTACCGAAACCGAAGACGGTCCAGCGGTAAAAGTCCGCTATGATAACGGACAGACAACCCGTTTTTTAAGCTTGTACCAAAGCGGAAACTTTACCAAAATGAAGGATGATGATTAACCAGGATCTTTTTCGCCTTGTTCCCCAGGTATTCCGGGCCAGGGGATGGCGGCTTTATACAGAAAAGGCAAAGGAACGCAGCTTTCGCCTGATTGATCTTTGGCAATACGGAGGCCGGGCAATCCTGGGTCACAATCCCCCGGGACTGCTCCGGGCTTTCAAAAACAGCGGGGAACGGGGTCTCCTTGCCCCTTTTCCTCACTTTGCCGAAGAACGGTTTTTCAAAGCACTTGCTGTTTTACTGCCCAACCGTACTTTCCGTGTTTATGAAAACGAAGATTATCTTAACAAGACGGTAAGCCAGGCGCAGTTAGAGCCGTTACAGTGGCGGCCCTTTTTAGACAAGGAAACACAGCTTACTTTGCAGTCTGCGCCGGTTTTAGTTCCGGTCCTGCCCTGCTCCTTTCCCGGTGCTCCGGCAGTGCTGGCCCTTGATCCGGCGGGCCGCCTGCCGGGCCTTCCCTCTTCTCAGGTCCTTTCCCCGGCTGCACTGGCGGCGGCGGCAAGATGCATCTACGATCTAATTGCCGGTCCAGATCGGGGAAATCCGCACTTTCTAAAAATCGACAGGGCGGTTAAAAAAAGCCCGGTCTGGAAACGGCAGGGGATTTATCTGTACTATGCTGGTACAGCCGAAAATTACAATGAACTGTTTCAGCATTTTCTTGAAGGCGGTTTTTTTCTGCCGCCGTCAACGGCAGAGCCGGCCATACTGCCGGGGGAACTGTCCCCGGGAGAAGAAGCAAAACTGGCGGCACTAATCGAAAAATAAATTCTGCCGTTTGTTCGAGCAAAATTCTTTTAATTAAGCCTTTTCCAAAACTCCATTGGTTTTGGAAAAGGCTCACGGGATATTTATGTAAAAGACACTGCGGCAAATTGCGGTTTCCGTTATTCAACCTTAAAACGCGAGACTTCTTTTACCAGAAGATCGATATTCTCACGGTTTTTAACGCTTAACTCATTTACCTGGTGCACCGCCACATTAATCTGCTCCGATCCGACGGCCATCTCATTCATGCCGCCGGTTATCTCCTGGGTTAACCTTTCCAGATTTCCGCCCTCAGTAATAATTTCCTTGGAACCCTGCATCATTTCTTCGGATCCGTTTTTTACCTGATGGGTGCTGTCATTAACCTGGCCTATGGCTTCCAGTATCTGTTTGCTGCCCTCACTCTGTTCTTCCATGGCGTTGCGGATATTCTCCTCCTGATCCGCCACGGTTTTAACTCCGCTGTCAATGGCCTCAAATTTTTTGAGTACATTGTCCGTGGCCGTCATGATCGTGTCGATGGATTCCTTTATCTTTTTAAGGACCGTACTGATCGTCTTTGACTGCTCCGAGGAGTTTTCCGCCAGCTTGCGGATTTCGTCTGCTACAACAGCAAAACCCTTACCCGCTTCTCCGGCGTGGGCCGCTTCAATGGCGGCGTTCATCGAAAGCAGGTTGGTCTGGCTGGCAATATTTTCCATGACGGAGTTGATTTCCAGAAGCCCCTCGGATTCCCGGGCGATTTCCTGAATGTCCTCCGCCACATCCTGCAGGCCTGTGCGTCCTACCTCGGAAGACTCCATCAATTCCTTTACGTTGGCGGAGTTTTTTACGAGGGTCTGGGTTACCGACTGGATATTGGCCAGCATTTCCTCTATGGCCGAGGAGGATTCCGCAACGCTGGCAGCCTGGCTTTCTACCTGCCCATTAAGTTTGTTGATATTACCTGAGATCTGCTCCATGGTTGCGTTTGTTTCGGTTACCGAAGCGCTTTGATTTATAACCCGGCCCTTTATGCTCTGAATATTGGCGGTGATCTCGTTTATCGCAGCGGCGGTTTCGGTCATATTGCTGGCTAGATCGTTGCCGATGTCGAAGAGAGCCGCAGCCTGTTTTTTGATGGTTAAGACCAAATTCTTTATTTTTTCCAGAGTCTTGTTAAAGTAAAGGGCAAGATCGCCGACTTCGTCCCTGGAAGCAACCGTAATGGACCGGGTCAGATCCCCTTCTCCCTCGGAAATATCTTTAAGAGTAAGTGCGACATTAACGATTGGCCTGGTAATTCCGCTTACGACAAAGAAAATGATTACCGTCATCACCGCAATGGCTGCCAGCGCCAGCATAACGGTAAACTCTTCCATTCTTTTTACCTCAGCCAAAATATAGGATTCCTTGGTTCCAAGCATTACCGTCCAGCTATTGTCCGAATCGGCTATCTTAAAAGGAACCATTTCAATTTCCACATTTGATTCCAGTACCGAAGAATAGGAAGTACAGCTAAATGGCTGTCCTGTAAGCACCGCATTATTAGCGGCATCCCAGTAGTCACCGTATATGTTATCAACATCACGCAGCATTTTTCCGACCCGTTCAGGAACGTAACTTCCCAGAATAAAACCGTTATTGGAATAAATCGACATGGCAGAAATTTCTTCATTATTATCAATGGTTTGCTTTACCTTTTCCTGCATCTGTATAATATCTAAAAAGCACCCAACGCCCCCCACTACCTGGCTGGTACGGGGATTTATAATGGGAGTCATCAATCTGAACACGAATGTGTCCTTTCCTCCTATCGTCCTGGGGATGGGATCTTCTACCCGGTCATTTGTCGCGTTGGGGCCCATTAAATAAGCCATGGAACCCTCTAAATCCGTGGTAAACCGGCTTTCTATCCGGCCGTTTTCCCTGGTGTAGGCCATGGCATACTGCCCGACCGGGCTTGATCCGGTTCTGCCGATAAACTGGGCATCCATGCCGTCAATGGCGTTTGGCAGCCACACCGTATAAATAGTAATAATAAGGGGCTGGTCAATCAGGGTAGCCCGGAGCATTGAGTCAAAGCGGTCCCGCCGTTCCGCTGCAGGGATGCTCTCATAATCCTGCATTATGCCCGACAGAGTACTGAGTACCTGCATTCGTCCGTCTTCCCGACCCTTCCAGTACTCGGCTCGCTGTCCGGCCAAATCTTTAAGGCCCCTTGTACTTAGGGATATGGCAGTTTTCGAAGCCTGCCGCAGCAACATGACGGAAATCCCCGTAATCACTACCGCCATGATGGCGATTACTATAAGACTCAGCCTGAATTTTAATTTCATTATTTAGCTCCTTTTTTCGGCATCTTCGGCAATGATTAGGTTGATTTTTTCATTATAAATTACTTCACCAGCAAAGACAATGGCATTGCCTGGCAGGGATGCTGTTAATTAGTTCTTTATAAAGCTTTTGAGTGTTCTATTCTCTGATTTGTCCATGACCGCTGACACGGTACTTAATGGTAGTCAACGCTTCCAGACCCATAGGTCCCCGGACGTGGAATTTTTGTGTACTGATCCCAAGTTCTGCTCCAAAACCGAATTGAGCCCCGTCGGTAAAGCGGGTTGAAGCATTAACATACACACAGGCAGCGTCCACCCTGCGGCAGAACTCCTCCGCCGCGGCGAGGCTGCCGGTCAGGATGGCCTCCGAATGGCGGGTACCGTAACGGTTGATATGCTCAACTGCCTCGTCAAGGGAATCCACTGTTTTTATGGCCAGTATATAATCAAGAAATTCCGCAGACCAGTCTTCTTCTATCGCTTCCCTGACAACAAGATTGGGGTAAGAGGGAATAACTTCTCCGATCCTAAGACGTTTGGCGGCGCCGGTAATGGCAATCATCACCGAAGCATCGCAGCGAAGTTCCGCCTTACCCGCAAGCCGGGCGGCCAAGGCCGGCATAAGCACTGCCAAAGCATTGCGGTGAACCAGTACCGTTTCCACCGCATTACAGGCACCGGGCTTTTGCAGTTTGGCGTTTTCTATGATATCCACAGCACTGTTCATATCGGCGCTTTCTTCCACATAGATGTGGCAGTTTCCTTCTCCGGTTTCAATCACCGGAATACGGGCGTTTTTCACCACCCGGCGGATCAGATCATGACCGCCTCGGGGAAGAACCACATCAATATAACCCCGGGCATTAAGGATTTCGTCCACTTCATCACGGTGCCCCGAATCGGCCAGAGCCACCGCCCCGTCGATTCCTCCCCCTGTCTTAAGTCCTGTTGTAATTGCTTTAACCAGTGCCCGGTTCGATTCCAGTGCCGCAGAAGACCCTCGAAGCAGTACTGAACAGCCCGCCTTGTAGGCCAGGCTGAATACATCGGCGGTAACATTGGGCCGGGATTCATAGATGATCGCCGCCACACCCAGTGGTACGGTGACTTGCTCTATTAAAAGACCATTAGGGATTTTCCACCCCGCTTTGATGCGTCCCGCCGGATCTTCCTGGCGTACCACCGTTTCGATACCGGAGATTATATCGTCCATACGTTTATCGTTAAGAAGCAGTCTGTCAATCAGGGGTTCCTTCATTCCCGCAATCCGGGCCCGTTCCACATCCGCAGCATTGGCGGCCAGAATTGTTTGGCGGTCCCGGTCTATGGCCGCCGCCGCCGCCGTCAGGGCAGCATCTTTCCGGGAGCGGTCCTGTAAAGCCAGGAGAACCTGCGCTTTTTTTAGGCTTTCAAAAACAGGTTGGAGGTTGTTCATGGTTTTATAGTATACCATGATTATGGTATACTATAAAACTGGGGGATGATATGAAAAATAACCTTTTTGTAAAACCGCTTTTACTGTTGTCGGCAGCATTTATTATAATATCCTGCAGCTACACAGCAGGAAACCCAGCGGTTATGCCGGTATGTATTATGAAGCAGGGTATGCAGCAAGGCTGATAGATCCTCTTTTTGATAAAGATGAAATACCTGGAGATTTTAATACCAATGAATTTGATTATTTAGAGGATAACCCGTTCCTTCGGCCCCGGGAAAACCCGCTGTCCACATTTTCGATTGACGTTGATACTGCCGGCTATTCAATAGTACGAACCTTTATTAACCGGGGTGATCTGCCTCCCAAATCATCAGTACGTATAGAAGTATTGATAAACTACTTTGATTACGATTATCCTCCGCCGAACGATGGAAGACCCTTTGCCGTCCGCGCCGAAGCGGGGGTTTGTCCAGATGATAAAGGCAGCAAAGGCGGTAAAATCAGTTAAATGATCCAAATGCCGTTTCATTAAGTTCCGGTATTTGTTATTTATTCCCCGGCAGCTTCTACCGGCTTAACTTTTTCCTTCTTTCCCCGTTTTTCCTTTACATTTTTCTCGGCCCAGTCGTTAAGGAGCGTTCTAAGGCCTTCGTCGGTAAACTTGAGGGGCTTGCCGCAATCGGGGCAGACAAAACGGCCCGATTCATCCAGGGCATCTTTACGGCAGCCCACGCAGTAGGTATTAGCGCAGCCGGGGCAGGTTCCGGCAGGCAGATCATCCGGGGGCATGGCATAGAGCCTAAGGCTTGCCGCTGGTTTGGGATTCCGTTCCATCTGCCATTCCCTCCTGCAGCCGGCGCAGGAAACAGTCTTATAATGGGCATCCCGCATCCGGGTTTTTAAATCGTCTCTGCCCCTGGCGGTTTCTTTGTTTAATTCCAATTCATTCAAATGATCTATAATCTCCGCTACTTCGTCCCAGCGGCCTCCAAAGGTCCGAATCCAGCCCAGTTGGAGCAAAGAAGGCACATGATGGGGATTAATTTTCAGCGCCGCCATGGAAGCGGCTTCGGCCCGTTTATATTCACCCTTTTTTGCAGCCAAAAAAGCAATAAGCTCCAGCATATCCGGATTTGTTTCGGACGAAAAATTTCCGGTATCGGAAGTGAGTACATCGTCGGCTTCGCCGTAACGTTCCATTTCGATTAAGCAGGCGCCGCTGTTATACCGGTACAGCGCGTTCGCGGGAGCAATCGCCAAAGCCCGACGGTACCATGTATCGGCTTCTTCAAAACGGCGGGAACGGACCAGGAGATTCCCCGCGCAGTTTGCCATAAGTCCTTCCGGGTCTTCTTCCGGTTTTGATTCAAGTATGGCAAGGGCCTCCGTTTCCTGGCCCTGAAGGTAGAGGGAAACCGCCCGGTTTACCCGGACGGCGGGAACTTCGCCCAGTACTGCCGCAGCATTGTCCAGATACGAACGGGCCGCATCCACATCGCCCTTGCTCAGGGCCACATGGGCGGCAAAGTTATGTACCCAGCCGTAGGTTTCATATTCTTCGTCTTTTTTAATTCCCAGGGCCGCTTCCAGATCGGCGGTAAACTGCGGATCATCGCTTTTGTTGTCAAGCAGAAAACGGTTTTCCGCCAGCCGGAAACGAAACAGAAGATAATCCGGAGCAATTTTGACGGCCCTTTCAAAGAGGGGCAGCGCTTCCTGCCGCCGGCCTTCCCGGACCAGGAGCAGAGCCTGCAAAAAGTACAAGGCAGGATCGGGAGGATCTTTTTTGGTATTTTTAGGAGTATCCGGTTTCTTAGTAAAACCAGATCTCTTAGTAAAACCGAATTTACGGTACTGCTCCGCCGTATCCAGTTCTTCCCGGGCGGTTTTCCAGTCTTCAATGCCGAAAGCCCACTTGCCAATCAGCGCTCTGGCCTCCCAGTTGGCCTCTCCCAAAAGGCGGTATTTAGGCACGAGGAGGCCCAGTTCTTCATAGTGATTATCCGCCAAAAAGGCACGGCCCGCTTTTAGGTAACGGTCCAGGGCCAGATCTTTTTGATCCCCTTGATCCGGAGAAGTTCCGCGCTGCGTTTTTGCGGTGTCCTTCTGCCTCAAGAGTTCATAGGCGGCGGCGGCGTTTTTTGCGGCGATGGCGTTTTTTTCATCCAGGATGAAGGAACGATCATACACTTCGGCGGCTTTTTGATAATTGCCGGTATTAAAATATGCATGGCCCAGGAGATTGTAAAAAGCCGAAGGATCGGCGAAGAAGTTGTCCAGTTTTTCATAGTCGAGGTCCGCTTCCTCTGAGTTGCTTTTACCAGAGGAACGTTTTTTGGAGGATTTTTTGGCACCGGACTTTACTGCTTCCGCCATGGAACCAGTCTCGGCCCATCGAATCAAACCGGCATAATGGGAACGGGAATAAAGCAGAGCGGCCTTCATATTATAAGGTTCCTGCCCGGATTCTTCGATGCTGAAGGCTTCTTCAATATATTGTTCCGCTTCGTCCCACAATTCCAGGGCCATGGCCAACCTGGCCCCCAAAAGCAGTTCACTTACGGTTTTACCCGGGTCTTCAGTTTGTATCGCCGCCAAAACTACCTTGTCTTCCGCTCCGGCCAGTTCCTCCTCCATGGATTTCCGGGTTTCCCAGGCTTTACGGAGCTGGATCAGCGCAGGATTTGCCTGCCCCAGGGCGGTAAGGGTTTCCGCCAGCCGGACCCGGCTTGCCGGGGAAGCGGTTTTTTCCAGGTTATTGTAACGTTTTCCTGTTTCTTCAATCCGGGAATCCAGATTGAATTCAACCAATTTTGCCAATGCAAAAAACTCTCCGGCAGGATCCGCCATGGCGGGAGGGTTATCTTCATAGCTGGCCGCGACAAAGGCGATTCTTCCTTCGGGAATGGACGAATCGTCCCAGGATCCTGCCCAAAGCCCATTGATCAGGATCAAAAATTTGGATCCCCGGGTGACCAGTTCCAGATCAAATTCCATGGGAGCGCCGGAACCCATCCCCATACCCGGCGCTTCGGTCCAGCCCGCCAGTGTCAGGGGTACGCTGTTCCGCACCAGATCCACCCGGAAATATCCCCGGCTGGAAACCAGGGCCATATAATAGGTAAGATCGTCCACCATGCGAAAGATAAAACCCGCCGCCGCATAGCCCCCCATGGGATTAAGGACAAAATGCCCCCTTACGTCTAGATCCTGATAACGGTAGAACATATTCTCGGTCCAGGCAATGCAGCCTATTTTTTTTAACCCCAGGCACAGGGCACCCTTGTCCAGATAGGCACGATACAAATTTTCTGCTGTAATAGAAAAACGAACATGGGGTGGTTTGTCCGGTTCATCTTCCCGGAAAAAATCAGCCTGCCATTGTTCTGTTACAATTGCATCTGGATCGGTTTCCCGATCCACGGATGGCTTGGGGCCGAAGAGCCTTTTTAAAAAACCGAACATAGCACTACTATATCCTAAAAGGACGGTGCAAGTCGAGGTTGAAGTGAAAAAAGACGTGCTCTATTTTTTTAAAGATCTCCCCGGCAGTTTAAGAAATCTGGGCACCGCTTTATGGAAAGCGGCCCGCAAAATTTCTTTTGACAAGGCGCTGCTGATCTGGGCTCTGGCCATAATCGCCGGAGTGTTCCTATTTAGGATACTCAATAGAGATATAAGGGCCAACCTGATTTTTGCCACCTGGTGGGAAGATACACTGGAAGAACAGACCCTGTCAAATCTGGCCGCTGAATTTGTGGCCAAAAATCCCGGCATTACGGTCAAGCTGGAAAAAATGAACTGGGAAGCGATTCAAAAAAACCTGGAAGAACATGCCGGGGAAAACGGCAGAAACGCAAAAAGACAGCGTACCCTGGACATATTCAGCATCGATCCCCATGCGGTCCGTGAACTGGAACGCCGTTCATACCTTGCCAAACTGGAAAACAATGAAAAAAATTCCGGCAATGCGATGCCGGTTATTGCGTTCATCAATCCGCTTTTTTACAATATTGATCTGCTCCAGGATGCGGGTTTCGACCGGCCCCCAAAAAACCGGACCGAATTTCTTTCCTATGTACAGCGGCTTAAGGAAACCGGCCACTATGGCGCAGGACTTGCCCTTGAAAAACCTCATAATATGGACAATCAGATTCTTTCGTGGATCTGGGCCGCCGCGGGAAACCCGGAATCCGAAAAACCTTTCAGCTTTTCCAGCAAAGAAGTAATCGAGACACTAAGCTTTCTGAATCAGCTTAAGCAAAATTTGTACCCTAATCCTTTCGAGTTAAGCGAAACGGAACTGCTTAACGCGTTTGGCCAAGGAAAGGTGGGAATGATCATAGGATCCACCGCGGACATTCAAAAACTAAAACAGGTAAAGGTGAACTTTGGCATTACCACTATTCCCGACCCAGAATCATACATCAAAGAACCGGTCTTTCCCCTGACCGTATGGTATGCGGGAATTAACAGCCAGAGCATTCAACAGGAAGAAGCGAAGATCTTCCTGGATTTCCTAAAAGAAAAGGCGGGGGACATCGCCGCCGTTATATATGCGGTTCCCGGAGACGGCGTCCGCAGCCGGGAACTTTCCAGAAAAGATCCCTATTATGCAAAGGCTTTTGATATGTACGAAGCCGGTGACATGGTCTGGGAACTGTACTCCCCTGATATAAACAGTTTTTACAGTATTGTCCACAGGGAAATAGAATTGATGTTCCGGGGAAACAAAACTCCTGAACAATGTGCACAAACCATACAGCAGGAATGGAACAGAATCGCCGAAACAACGCCGTAATCAAGGCCCATGTCTTTAACGGCACGGTAAAGATCCCCCCCTCTAAATCTCATACAATCAGGCGGCTTTTGCTGGCCGCCCTGACCAAAGGGATTTCGCATATTGAGCAGCCCCTGGATTCCCTGGATACCCGGTCCTGCATGGCGGCCTGCCGCGTGCTGGGAGCGGAAATTACTGAAAAAGAGGAAATGGGGCGCCTTACAAGCCTGGCTGTCCGGGGGTATAAACCCGGCGCAGATAAGAACGCCGCACCGGAACGGTTCATTGATGCGGGCAACTCCGGTACAACCCTGTTTCTTGCCATCGCCGCCGCCGCCTTGGGTTCGATCCCTGTTCATTTTACGGGAGACAGCCAAATCGCCGAACGCAGTGCCGGCCCTCTGTTAGAGGCCCTGCAAAACTTGGGAGTCACGGTTACTTCCAAAAACGGCTGCATCCCCATCACGATTTGCGGCCCATGGAAGGGAGGCAGGGTGTGTATTTCCTGTCCAACCAGCCAATACCTGTCGGCGCTGCTCATTGCCGCTCCCCTGGCTCCCCAGGGAACAATTACCGAAATAGAAGTTCCCCTGCTTAACGAAAAACCCTATGTGGAAATGACCTTGTCGTACCTAAAAACCCAGAGATTCTACAATGATGCTTTAACAGATTCCGCCCGGGATTTTTCCCGGTTTTGTATCCGGGGCGGCTTTATCTACACTCCTTTGAGCGGCCCCGTACCGGGAGATTTTTCATCCGCCGCCTTTCCCGCCGCGGCCGCAGTAATTTCCGGGGGAAAAGCTACCCTGCGGGGACTTGATCCGGGCGATACCCAGGGGGACAAGATTTTTTTTGAATACCTTTCACAAATGGGCTGCGATGTGCAATGGGAACCAGAAGGCAAAGATTGGCAGGTTACGGTATCCCGGCCCGGCCCGCTGCGAGGCGGTATCTTCGACTTAAACGCCTCTCCGGATTTGCTTCCCATTATGGCTGTCCTTGGTGCTTTTGCCGAAGGAGAAACGGTTCTGACCAACGCCGCCCATGCCCGGATAAAAGAAACAGACCGAATTGCCGTGATGGCCGAAGAACTACAAAAACTGTTTTCCGGTTTCATGAATTTCCGCTGCAAAGAAACCCCTGACGGGCTGGTATTGCACGGCGCCGGTGACTGCACCGCCAGTTTCGGCGATACCGGTATCGGATACGGAGATACCTTGGATGGACATGGAGATCATCGTATCGTAATGGCTCTGGCCTGCGCCGTCCTGGGACTGCCCTTCGGCACAAAGACTGTGATCAGCGGATCGGAAGCGGCGGATATTACCTATCCTGAGTTTTTTAAACTGATTGGCAGCGAGGATGAATAATCCCAAACCTTTGATCTGCCGTCCTCTGCAGTAAAGTTTTATGTCCGGTAAGTATCATCCAATGTTTTCAATTCATTGAATGTGTCAACCTCAATGATATCTTCATAGGAGCATTCCCGTACCTCAACAGAATAATCCCTGATAAAGTATTCCAGCGGAACCTGATCCCAGTAGCGTTCCTTACCGCCGGGCATTTCGTACACCTGCTTGATATGATCTGCCAGCTTTGCTCCATCGGCCTGGTTCCAGTAGGAAATGCCGAACATATGATGGCAGTTCCGCCCGCCGACTCTTACCCGCGTGATGATGCCGCTCCTGGTTTCAAAACACCAGTCGTCGGTGCGTTCAACCGGAACACCCAGATAGTTGCTTGCGTACTGGTATTTGCTTATCAGGCAGCTTTTGTTGAGCAGCAGGTCCGATTCCAGTACGTATGCGTTCTGCAGCAAAAAACGGGCGCACATCATCGAAGAAATATTATTTGATTCGTTGAACAAGGGGTTTTCCAAAAACTGAATCTTCGGGTATTTGTATTTCAACTGATCAAACTGTTCGCCCAGATAGCCGCGGACAATAATAATCTCATCAATGCCGGCGGCGCATACTGCATCAAGCAGCGTATCGATAATGCGAACTCCCTTAACACGGACCAGCGACTTAGGCGTGTTTAGAGTAATGGGAACCAGCCGGGATCCAAAACCAGCGGCGATAAAAACCGCCCGTCTGACACGGTACGGTTCCAGGGCCTTAAGCCCTGAGGCGCTCAAAGCATTGTTTTTTACCATGCCGTTTTCGATCAAATTGGCAATTGTTTTATTTACTGTCCCCACCGAAAGTCCGGTTAAACGGGCGATGCTCCGCTGTGTCAGATTTTTTTCTTCCCTTTCCCGTTCCAAAAAAACAAGAATATCAAACTGAGGCCGTGTTAATTTCATTATTGTTCACCTTTTCGTTTAGCTGTTTTTGTGATAATATACACCGCGTATTTCACCGCTAAATTGCAGCCCAGAATAAGAAGAGAAACAAATGCCGATCCTTCCAGAAAAAGCTGCGCTTCGAACTGGGTGATCATCAGGGAAATGGGCCGGTTCCGCACCGTGCTTAAAAAGGATACTGCGGAAATAGTCATCATTGAGTTGACAAAAAAGTAAGAGAGCATTTCCAGAATGGTCAGCCTGGTCTGGGGGATCAATACGTCCCGGATGATGCGGAAGCGGCCGACGCCCAGCGTGCGGCCAACGTCCTCAAGGTTGCTGTTGATTTTTCCCAAAGAGTTATACGCCATAAGGTAGGGAGATGCCATAAAGTGAATCGTATTGACGAGGATCAGCATGGCAAGGCTCCCGTAAATAAACGAACCCTTAAAAAACAGTACATAGGAAAGCCCCAGTACCAGTCCAGGAATTGCCAGTGATGTAATAGAAATAAGGTGCAGTATCCGCGAAGGCTTGCCTGGGGTACGGGCGGTAAAATAAGCGGTGATCCACGCCAGGGTTGTTCCCATAACAGAAACAAAGGCAGCGATAGAGAACGAATTGGCAAGGTACCGCCCCGCTCCCATATTCATGGTTCTGGCGATATTGCGAAACGACAGCGCCATGTCCACAGGATAACTATTAATAAAAGTGAGAGGAACAAAAACCGTCACCGGCAGGACAATGATAATGCAGACCAGCAGCACATAACAGGCGGTAACGATATCTCTCAGTCTATTTTCCTTTTTGGCCCTTTCCTGAATAACAAAATTCTGATTTCCCCGGTCACGGTTGAGTAAATCAAATAAAAATGCGGCAACTGCCGGAATAAGGAGGAACGAACCGATCACACTGCCCCGGCTGAAATTCAAGAGGCCGATTACTTCCTGGTACATCAATACAGGCAGGGTTATGAATCTGCCGCCGACCATCAAAGGAACGCCGTAATCGGTAAAGATCAGGGTGAACACTGCAAAAACCACCGAAATCAAGGGCTTTCGCAGGTAGGGAAAGGTGATTGAAAAAAACTGATTCTTCCGGGGAATCCCCAGCACTTCGGCGGCCTCATAAGGGGATCCGTCCTCGTATTTAAAGATGTCCGCCAGCATAAGAAACGCCACAGGAAAAGCATAAAAAACCGATCCCAGCACAATACCGTGGAATCCGTAAATTGTACCTGAAAGGCCAAATGTCCGGGTTATTATTCCATTCGCACCCAGGAGCAGCACCAGTCCCATGCCGTGGGAAATGGACGGGATAAGCATGGGCAAGGTAACAAAAACTGTAAGCATCTCCCTGAAACGCAGATTGGTGCGGATCACAGAAAGGGCAAAGCTCCACGCGAGGACGATGGAAATGACTGTGGCAGCGGCGGCGGTGTATATTGAATTAAACAGGGCCTCTTTGAACCGGGGCAGACGCAAAACGCCGGAGATGTCCGAACCAGCCATATTCGCCAGCATTGTCCCCAGCGGACAGATCACGGTAACAAAAAGAAAAATACCCAGGAGCAGCTTAACCAGATTAGGGCGGCGAAGAGGTATCCGGGAAATAACGCGGACCGCCGCGCTCATAGCGCCATCTCCGGCGGCGGCACCTCTGGCTGTATGTATTTAGCCAGCGAATCGATTTTAAGGCGGAGGTTGTCAATCACAAATTCCCTAACATACGTGTTTGCGGGATGTGCGATTATTGACTCCGGCGTATCCAGTTGTTGAATCATTCCATGATCCATCACCATAATGCGATCGGAAAGGGCAAAAGCCTCCTCCTGGTCGTGGGTGATGTAGATCATGGTGCTGCGAAACTGCTTCTGTATGCGCTTGATCTCATCGCGCAGCAAGAGCCGGGTTGCTGCGTCCAGCGCGGACATAGGCTCGTCAAAGAGAATGATCTCTGGATTTAAGGCCAGTGTCCGGGCGATGGCAACCCGCTGCTGCTGGCCGCCGGAAAGTTTCCAGGGCTTTTTGTGGATGTGTTCGCTTAAACCCACCTGTTCAATAATATTTTCGGCGATGTCCCGCGAACGGCTTTTCAGTTCCCTGTTGAATTTCAGCGCATACTCAACGTTGCCAAGCACACTCATGTTCTGAAACAGTGCGTAGTTCTGAAAAACGATTCCCATGTTGCGCTTTGACGCGGGAAGGGCGGTGATATCGCTGCCGTCTTTGATAATCTTCCCCGATGTCGGCGGCAACAGACCGATCAGTATCCGCAGAATTGTGGTTTTGCCGCAGCCGGAAGGCCCCAGAATCGAAAGAAATTCCCCATCGTTCACGGCAAAGTTCAATCCGTGAAGCACCTCCTGCCGGTTAAAAACATGGGTGAGATTCTGAATTTCCAGCTTGGTTGTCACAAACACCCTCCTGCGGTTGCAGAGTTTTCCGGAAGCTTCAGTTTCCGGAAAACTTCCACATAAACGGCAAAATACATAGTATTTTGCATGACAATTCGAGAACCAACCGGGTTCTCGAATTGTCAATACTTCCACTTTTCCAGAAGCCTTTCTTTCAGGGACAGATCGTACACGCCGTCCATGTTTGCATAGGAGATATTCCTGGGGTAGTTGGGGATGGTATTGATCTGGTTTACCATGACCGGTTCCGGACAGTACAGTTCCTTGTCGTCCTTAACCAGCTTTGTCATGGCAAATTCAAAAACTTCTCTTACAATGGGCCTGGTTTCCTTTCCTTTGATGATTCCAAAACTGGTGGTAATGCTGGGCGCTCCCTCGGCAAAGTACAGCAGTTCCAGCGGGACGCCGCGGGTGTTGATGGCGTTAACGGCGGTCAGAGTCATGCCCAGGCCGATAGCCACTTCGCCCTGAATCAGCGCGTTAACCGGACCGGATCCGGAAGTGGTGAACTGCAGAATATTTTCCGCAAGGCGATCAAAATATTCGAAGGCTGCATCTTCGCCCCATGCATTGATCAGGCTGACCAGAAACATATAGCCCGTACCGGAAGTTTTTGGATTCGGCATGGAGATAAGCCCCTTGTATACGGGACTTAGCAGTTCCTGATAGGAATTGGGAACAGGAAGGCCTGAGTTTTCCAGTTTGGAACGATTGATCACAATGGCCCCGGAAGATTTGTCCCAGGGCAGGAATCGTTTGGATGCGGGAATCATCTCCGGGAGAAATTCTGACAGATTGTAGCCGGAAAGATCCGCCATAATGTCCTGCAAGCCTTCCAGATAACCGGTTTCCAGATTCAGAATGATGTCTGCCTCGGTTTGTGTTCCCTCCGCCTTGAGTTTTGCCGCGTGGTTTCCGGTGGAAAGCACCTGCAGGGTAATGTCGTAGTTGGGAAACTGTTCCCTAAGCAGTTCCTGCATGTGTTCGGTGCGGAAATCTTCGGTGCTGGTGTAAATGATAACGCTTGTGTTATCCGCCTTCTTGCATGAGATTGCCATTCCCGCCAGGAACAGCGCCGCTGTGAACCAAAAAATCTTTTTCATCTTCTCACTCCTTAAATTTATTTGACTTATTCGAGAACTGACCGAGTTCTCTAACAAGTCTATTTCCCCCCCGGAATTAATTCCAGGATTTCTTTTATGGGCATACACAGATTGTCCGCTTCAAGGGAACGTTCCCTTTCAAGTATTATTTTGGCAGCGTTCAGCATCGCCGGGTACGATGCCCGCAGCATGTGGTTTGCATAAATGACGATTGTCGCGCCCCAGCCGGCAAGCTCCTTTTCGGTGAAGTGGTTGTAGGTGGTAGGAACCAAAACCAGCGGAACACCCCGGTATTCGGCGCGGAATTTTGCACAGAAGTCCTGGATGTCGCTGCCGGACTTTTCCTTGCTGTGAATCATAATGCCGTCTGCCCCGGCTGCCACATAGGCGCGGGCGCGTTCCAGCGCATCGGAAACCGGCATGTCGGCGATCAGGCTTTCCAGCCGAGCGATGATCATGAATTCCCTGGTAACCTGTGCGCGCTTGCCCGCGCTGAGTTTTTCGCAAAAATCCGGAATGGGCGCAAGTTCCTGGGTTACTTCGGATCCGAAGAGAGAATTTTTTTTCAGGCCAACCTTGTCTTCAATGATCACCGCCGATATTCCGTTCCGCTCAAGCGTGCGGACGGTAAAGACAAAATGTTCCGGTTTGCCGCCGGTGTCGCCGTCAAAAATAATCGGCTTGGTGGTACATTCCAGAATATTGGTAAGGTCCTGCAGCCGGGTGGTCAGATCAACCGCTTCAATGTCCGGCTTTCCCTTGCTGGTAGAATCGGTAAGGCTTGAAGACCATATCCCGTCAAAACCGTGCAAACCGTCTTTTTTTTCTACTTCAAGATTTTCGATTATCAAACCCGAAAGCCCCGAATGGGCCTCCATGATCCGCACCGGTTTTTTTATTTCGATAAGGCGGCGCAGACTTTTTAGCCGTATGTCAGGCGTTGTACCCAAAGAACGCATCGCCTCGTGTAACGCCGACGAGTTGATTCCCTTGGTATAGGGAACCTCGATCACCTCTCCGCCCATCTCATGCATCAGAGCGATTACATCTTCGCGCTCCTTGCTCAACGGGCCGGTGTTCCAGTCGTCGCCGTGGATAATCGCATCGGGCCGGTACTTTTTCAGATTGGGAATATAGCTCCACTCTTCCTGCGGGACTACTCTGGAAACCCCCTTGATGTTTTCTACCACTTCAAGCCGCTGCCCCCATGTAAGATACGGCAGCCGTTTATGCGAAGCGATTGCGGAATCGGTCAACAGGCCTATCAGTACATCGCCATGTTTCGCCGCCTCTTTGATTATGTTGATAATGCCCGGGTGAATGATGTCGCCCCGCAGTCCCAGATAAATCGTCTTCATTACTTTTTCCCCACCCCGATTGAACGCATATAATCCTCAAGCAGATTCGCAAATGCGGCCATTTCTTTGGGCTGTATGTCGCCAATATTGGCAATTCTGAATGTGTTGGCATCGGAGAGTTTTCCCGGATAAATGGTAAAACTTTTGGCCTTTGCAAGATCGTGCAGAGAGTCAAACGAATAGTGCGGAACGGCAGGTTCGATAATCGCCGTAATAAGTTTTGACTGAACCTCTTCGGGAACCAGCATACGAAGGCCGAGTTTCTTTACCGTCTTTACCAGCTCGTTCCAGCATGACGCATAACGTGCATAGCGGTTTTCGATTCCTTCGGTTTTTGTTTCGATGATAGCCTGCCGCAGGGCGTACAGAACCTGTACCGGCGGGGTAAAACGGGTTTGTCCGGTTTTTTTGAAGTGTGTATACTGATCCCACAGATTCAAATAATAGCTGCGCATGGGATAGTCCTGGGTTTTTTCCAGCGCTTCCTTTCGGCAAAATACAAAGCCCGCGCCGGCCATACCCTGAATGTTTTTGTTTGAGGTAGAGGCCATGAAATCAAAGCCGTCCCGATCCATGTCGATAGGGATCGCCGCGAATGCGCTTACCGCGTCAACGATGGTGGTAATTCCCCGCTCATGGCAGAAGCGGCAGAGTTCCGGCGCGGGATTCAACAGGCCGGTGGTGGTTTCATGGTACACAATGGCTAAATGGGTAAAACGGCCTTCGATGAGCCGTGCCTTTACCGCATCGCAGTCAAGCGGCGCAAAACCGGAACTTTTATATACCGCAAAGTCAAGTTTGTAAACTTCGGCGATTTTTGCAAAACGCGCCCCGTATGCGCCGTTGTCAATGACGAGCAGTTTCCCGTCAGCCGGAACGCAGGAAGAGATCATCACTTCGTCGGCGGCGGTACCGGAACCGCCGAACAGAACCGTTTCTATCCTGCCGGGTTTGCCGGCCATAAGGGAAAGTTCATCGCATATCCATTGCATCACATCGCCGAATTCTTTTTCACGGGGGCATATATCCGGGCAAACCTGGGCGTATTTTACGCTGTCAGTAGTGGTTGCAGGTCCCGGATTCAGGAGCACTTCACGCCGTACCGCAGGTAACGTCCGATTAATCATTTTAACCCCGCAATGAAACGCATAAACGCTTCCTTGTTTTCCTGCGGGCTGGATCGGGGACGGCCCAGATCGCTGCGGCTGCCTTTGCGAACCAGCGCCTCAATGAACACCGGCCCTTCCCATTTGCCCGGCGATGAATTTTCACCTAACGCTCGGCGCAGTTCATCTGCGTTTTTTGCAGAGAAGACATGGGTGTAGCCGGCAGAGCGGGCAATGCCGGAAAGGTCAATTTTCCGGGCGATCGTTGGCTGCCCGCCGACAGAATCATGCGCGCCGTTATTCAAAACAATGTGCCGCAAATTTCCCGGTTTCTGTGCTCCAATGGCGGCGATGCTCCCCAAATGCATCAGCGCCGCGCCGTCGCCGTCGATACAGGTCACCGGAAGTTCCGGCTTTTGCACAGCCAGCGCCAACGCCAGTGAAGCGGCATGCCCCATTGAACCGACCGTCAGAAAATCCTGCCGGTGACCCATATTGTACTTTTCCCGCAGTTCGTACAGTTCCCGCGATGCCATGCCGGTAGTGGAAATGAAAATTTCCTCAGGCAAAGACAGGCGGATAATTTCTTCAATGACTTCTTCGCGGCTCATCTCCTGTTCAGTCAAAACGGCGCTGCCGCCATCAGCACCAGGCGTATACGGCGCGAACGTATCTTTTCGTACAATCAGGGCAAAAGGAGTATTATTGTTTTTTATATGCGTATAACATTCTTCAAGCTGGCCGGAGACTTCGTTTTCGTCCGCAGACAAAATCCGGTATGGGATACCCATTGCCTCAAAAAGGGCGCAGGTTATTTTGCCCTGTTTCAAATGCTGCGGCTCGTCCGGCACTCCCGGTTCACCCCTCCAGCCGGCAAGCACAATCATGGGGATGCGGTACACATCGCCATCGGCCAGCGAGAGCAGGGGATTTACCGCGTTTCCGATGCCGGAATTCTGCATATACACCAGCGGTATCTTCCCCGTGGCGAGATGGTAGCCCGAAGCAAGGGCAACGGCGGCTCCTTCATTTACCGCGATGATATGGTTTTTCTCCGATACTGATTCGCTCAACCGGAGGCAGAAGCTTTTTAACAGCGAATCCGGCACGCCGGTATAAAACTCCGTACCCTGCGCGGCCAGTAAATCACAGAAAAAACTGATGTTAACCATTCACAACCCGTATGTTCATTTATTTAACAATACTCTATCAATATGAACACAGTCAATGCTGACTAATGATAAAAAATCCCCTTCCCCGGCAATGGCAGAATTCCTTTCCTGGTGCTATACTGCACCAATGCGCATAATCATTGTCGGTGCGGGGCTGACAGGAACCCATCTGGCCCGGTACCTTATTGAAGAAAAACACGACATTGCCATCATCGAATCAAATGAAGAACGGGCCCGGCATATTTCCAACCGCCTTGACTGCATAGTCCTTCATGACGAGGGGAATTCCATAAGTGCACTGGAAGAAGCGGGAATTGCCAGGGCCGACGCCCTGGTTTGTGTCACCGATTCGGACGAAGTAAACATGATCATCTGCGGCCTCGCCGCCCGGTATCCAAAACTCCTTAAGATTGCTCAGGTACGGAACGATGAATATGTGCAAAGGAATTTTCAAAATCAGGTGGGGGGAGAAAATACCCCTCTAGGCATTGATTACTTTATTCATCCCGATGTGGAGGCCGCCCGGTCCGCCCTGGATGCAATAGAACACGGAGCCGTAGGAAATGTCCTTTCTTTTGCAGGAACTCCTTTTGAACTGGGAACCATCGACATATCTCCAGGTTCTTCTTTTGACGGACTGATCCTAAAGGATTTCCGGACCTTTATAGAAGGAGACAGTCTTGTAACTTTGGTTGAACGGAAAGGAAACAGCATTCTCCCCACAGGCGCTACCCGAATCGAGGCGGGAGACCGGGTTTATCTTCTGTCAAGGGAAGAAGAATTAAACGCCGGGTTTAAGCTCGCCGGCCATTGTGAAAAACTAATTCGAAAAATCGGCATCGTGGGCGGAGGGCGGCTCGGTTCTCTTATTGCTTCCGGGCTTTTAAACGGTGAAAAACGCAAAGCCGGCGGCACCAGGGACTTTGATGAAAGCGGAGAGGAACTGGAATCAGGCAAAAAAAAGAACACAAAGATTTTTTCTTTCCTTAAAACCCTGATACCAAAGAGCCTGAAAAGAGTGGTAATTATTGAAGAAGATTCCAGTATCTGTAAAGAACTGGCAAACCATTTTCCCGATGCGTTGATCCTCAACGAAGACATTTCCGACGAAAGCTTTATGGCCGAAGAGCTTATCGATGATCTGGACCTTATTGTTACTGCCACAGAACATCAGGAACTGAATATCATCACCGCAGTGTACCTAAAATCCAGAGGAGTTTCCCGGGCTGTGGCTATGGTAACCAGCACGGGCCATGCCGCCATTGCCCGAAAACTTGGAGTAGATGTGGTGATCCCCATAAAATCCGTGGTGGTGGATTCAATCCTTTCCAGACTAATCGGCATAAAGGGAGTGTACAGCCTCGGGGACGGCACTGTGGGCATCCTGGAAGTAGAGGTCAGTTCCGGCTGCCGGGCGGAGGGCCATACCCTAAAGGAATTTTCCCTGCCCGAAGGAGTCCTGATAATGCTGGTTAATCGAAAGACCGAAGCCGATTTTATTCCCCGGGGAGATTATGTGTATACCGCCGGTCACTGCCTTATTCTGATAGCCAGAAATGGAACGGAAAATGAAATTGAAAATATCTTTGGAAAAATAGGGAAAAGCGATGAAATGGAAAACGATTAGCCGGCTTCTTTTTTTACTCGTCCTGTTTTATGCCCTAACAATGATCTTTCCCTTAGGTCTAGCCTTTTATAATTCAGAAACTGAAATGATCCGTTCTTTCTGTATCACCATAGCCATTACAGCGGCGGTTTCTTTTATGGCACTGCTTACAACACGAAAAGCTAAAATCAGTTTTTCAGCAAGAGAAGGTTTTATGCTTGTGTTCCTTGCCTGGGTAATGGCCTGTTTGGTGGGGGCTTTACCCTATTACATTTCTCGTTGTATTCCTCATTTTACCGACGCTGTTTTTGAAAGTGTTTCCGGTTTTTCTACCACAGGATCTTCGATTATCAACGACCTGAGCAACATGCCCCGTTCCCTAATTTTCTGGCGGGCAGAGACCCACTGGCTTGGAGGCATGGGGATGGTGGTCCTTACGGTGGCATTACTTCCTTTCCTTGGTGTTGGAGGTTTTCAACTCCTTAAAGCAGAAGCTCCAGGTCCCGACAAGGAACGGATCACCGCCAAGATCACAGAAACTGCCAAGATATTGTGGCTTATCTACATCGGCCTTACCGCAATTGAAACGGCACTTCTTTGTATCGCAGGCATGGATCTATTTGACGCAATTATTCATGCTTTTTCCACTATGGCCACCGGAGGTTTCAGCTCCCGCAACGAAGGACTTGCCTATTGGAATTCGCCTGCAATTATTTGGATTGTTACGATCTTTATGATTATTGCCGGTTTTAATTTTACTCTGCTCTTTCGTTTACTTCAGCGCAAATGGAAAGATGTATGGTACTCAAGTGAAGGGCGGGCCTATATTGGCATTATCTTGATTTCAACCGCCATTGCTGCCATGTCCCTCCATCTTTCCGGCGAAACCATGGCTAACGCAAAGCTGGCTGAAATAGAAGCGGGAATTGCCTATGAAAAACCCCTAACCAGCATAGGCGGAAGCATTCGTACCGCTTTATTCTACACCACCAGTGTACTTACAACAACAGGCTTTTCCGCCGGAGGTCAGGCAATTTTGACGCCCATCGCCAGGGGGGTATTGTTTTTTCTGATGTTCGTAGGAGGCTGTTCAGGGTCCACTGCCGGGGGGATCAAAGTGATTCGCCATGTAGTACTTTTTAAACAGTGCAGGAATGAACTAAAAAAGATACTCTATCCGCGGGGGGTTTTTTCCATACGGCTTAACAACAAGGTGGGGCGGAAGGATGTAGTCTACGGAGTGGCGGGTTTTATTTTTCTGTACTTTGCCCTTCTGGCAGCCTGCGCCCTCGTAATCGCCAGTTCGGGCCTGAGTCACACAAATTCCCTGTCTATAGCCCTTCTCAGCCTGGGAAATATCGGCTTAGACCCTGCCCTGTTAAACCAAACTGCTATTGTTGGCGGCCTCCCCGATTATGCAAAGTGGACACTTTCGTTCATCATGATCGCAGGGCGGCTGGAATTATGGACCGCCTTTGTGTTTTTCTCCAAGGAATATTGGCGCTAGTCAATATTCCGGGATATTGGCGCTAGAAATACCCCCCCGAAGTTTCCATCCGTGCCAGCACGGTTTGGAAGCAGCCCAGATCCCATGCAAGATCCAGTCCGTTGTACCGTTTACGGATCATCTGGGCGCGGCGGGCGCAGGCAAAAATTGCGGAACGGTCCAGATTGATTTCTTTCGGCAGAACAGGGCAGCGGGCTTTGATAAGGACCGCTTTAAGTTCACCATAAGGAATTAACTGTTCCAAAACCTTTGCCCGCAGTTCTTTCCATTGATCCCTGATTCCCATACTAACATTGGCGGCAGTTTTTTCATCAGGATATTTTTCCGTAACAGTTTTGATAACGCTCTCTAAGGCAGGACTATGTGCAAAGGCCGATTTAACTTCGGCGATTCGTTCATCAAAAGCGGGATGTCGGTAACCACCCGGCGGCGGCGGCGGGTTTTTTGGATCGGCAAATAATGTTTCCAGGAAGGCCGTATCGGCCAGGGAACCGATGGCGACCTTATGGCCGTGGGTAACGGGAATGCCGCTAACCGAAAGATCTTCCATTTCCCATATATGAGCAAAGAGATGCTCCGCCCCGGAAACCGGGCGGGAATCGTTTGCATACTGCATGGTAAAGCCGGTAATGGAAAGAGCCTCGAACAGCGCCTTTAGGGCATCCTCATCTCCCTCTGCCGCTGTAACTGAACGATCAAGGTAACCATGGAGTCCATTCTGCACCATGGCCCAGGCTTTGTCTTCAATTGGATCCGCCCATTTTGCCCCCGCCGGGGCGGCGGCATCAGCGATGATCCAGTCCGCTCCGGCGCAGATCTTTCCCGCCAAGTCCCCAAAGCCCGACGACGAAAGCCACGCCGGCGCGCAGGAGAGGACGCCGGTATCAGCGGCAATGCAGAGCGGCGCAGAGCAGGAAAGAGTCTGCTTAAAATCATCCTTCAGAATCGCCGCTCCCGCGGCAGTAAAACCGTCCACCGAGGCGGCGGTAGGAATGCAAAGGTAGGGAAGGGAAAGTTCCCCTGCGGCCCGCTTGACCAGGTCATTGATGGTACCGGATCCAACTGCCGCCGGAACCAGGGGCTGGGAAGAAGTATCCATTAGCGCTGCGAATTTTTCCTTTAGTGTTTCAATATGTTTGTATTCCGCATGGAGGCGGGGTTCTGCGGGGAAGATATGCCTGCCGGTAATTTCAATGCCGCTGGAATTAAGCGTTTGTTCCAGACCGCTGCCCGCAGCGTCCATGGTATTTTCATCGGCGATCAGAAACACCCGTTTCGATCCGTATTCGGCATCAAGCAGGGCGGACACTTCCCGGTATACCCCCTTTCCTATAACAAGAGCCCTTGTCCAGCGGGCGGCAGCCAGGCATTCTTCCAGTCCGGGGATATTAAACATATCCATGATCAAACTTACTAGCCAGCGCTGTTTTTTTCAAGCTATACTTTTTTACGATGAATGAAACAAAAGATCCAAACAGCCCTCAAGTCCGGACCTGCCACTGGGCGGATGAAACCGCAGAAAAGATCATTCGGGAAAAGGGCCCAACAAAAGATCAGTATACCTGTGCATCGGGGATCACTCCATCGGGAACCGTCCACATCGGCAACTTTCGGGAGATCATCTCGGTGGAATTGGTGGTCCGGGCCCTTCGGGACCGGGGAAAAAAAGTACGATTCATCTATTCATGGGATGATTACGATGTGTTCCGCAAGGTCCCTGCCAATATGCCGAAACAGGAAGAACTGCAAAAATACCTCCGTTTCCCCATCACCATGGTACCCGATCCCTGGGAACGGGACAAAAGCTATGCCCGGCATAACGAGGTTGATGTAGAAACCCTCCTCCCCCTGGTGGGGATTTTTCCCGAATATCTCTACCAGTCCGAAAACTACAGCACTTCCAAATATGCCGAATACATACGGATCGCTCTGGAACATAAAGAAACGTTAAAAAAAATTCTGGATAAATTCCGGGACGAAAACCACAAGATTCAGGGTGAATGGTGGCCGGTCAGCGCCTTCTGCGAAGCCTGCAGCAGGGACGAAACGGACATAATAGCATGGGACAGCCAGTGGTCCCTTGATTACCACTGCAATTCCTGCGGACACCGGGCGGCGGCGGATATCCGGAAGGCAAAGGGAATTAAACTTGTGTGGCGGGTGGACTGGCCCATGCGCTGGGCCTATGAACAGGTTGATTTTGAACCCGCCGGAAAAGATCATCACAGCCAGGGGGGATCCTTCGATACCGCCCGGCTTGTATGCAGGGAAGTGTATAACCGGGACGCTCCGGTTACGTTCCGTTACGATTTTATCGGCATCAAGGGAACACCGGGCAAAATGTCCAGTTCCAAGGGAACGATAATAGCTCTGGAGGATGTGCTTCGGGTATATACCCCGGAAATCACCCGCTACCTCTTTGCCGGTACCAGACCCAATACTGAATTCACCATATCCTTTGATCTGGATGTGATCAAAATATACGAGGACTACGACAAAACCGAGCGCATAGCCTGGGGGGACGAAACAGCCAAGGACGAAGCTGCGTTCCGCCGGGAAAAACGAATCTATGAACTTTCCCAGGTGTGCCTAGACAGCAGCGGCAAAACCACCATGCCCGCCGTTAAACCCTATCAAATTCCTTTCCGTCATCTTTGCAACCTTATTCAGATCGCCGACTGCGACATTGATAAAACCATCGCAGGAATCCAGCGGGGCAATATCGCCGGGCTAAAGAACACTCCCAGCGGTTCGCAGCTGCCGGCCCTGCGGGAACGGTGCCGCTGCGCCAAGTACTGGATCGAAGAATGTGCCCCCGGCGAATTCCGTTTCCGGCTCCGGTCCGCAGAAGAAAAGGCCCGCCATCCTATTTGCCTGAACGAAAAGGAACTCGCCGGAATAAGACTCCTCCGGGACACGGTAATTTCAACCATAGAAAAATACAATGACGACAAATCCTGTGCAGAAGCTGTTTACCGGTGCGCCGAAGAGGCTGGTCTGGAAGGGAAGGATCTGTTCCGGGCCGCATACCAGACTCTTATCGGAAAAGATCAGGGACCGCGGCTGGCGAACTTTCTACGGAGCATAGACAAAGAACGGCTCCTGGCAATATTAGAAGACTAAGAATTCTCCAAAACTTTGTTGTTTTGGAAAATTTTCAGCCGGTTATTCTACTGCTGCTTCGTTGGCCGCTTTGCCCTCCCGGGTATAAACCCGGCGGGGATTATTCGGGTCCAGATGCCGTTCGCCCCGGTAAAAGAAAGCGTATTGGTAGATCCCCGGAGGCAGGGGAAGGGAAAGGCTGTAGCGGCCCGGGCTGATTTCTTTTAGCTGGTACATATAGGGGTCCCAGAGATTAAAGGACCCCGCCACAGTAACGGTTTCTCCCGGCTGAGCATAGTAGGTAAAGGTAAGGGTTCCATCGGACCCCCGATTTGGTGAATCGGACCTCTGAATACGGGGGATGGCAATCACCGACCTGGTAATGCCCGACGAGGGATCCCTCCGAGAATAGGGGTTAAGGGGATCCTTTACCCAAAGACCGTCAATAATAAGCCGGTATTCCAGAACGCCGGTAAGTTCCTCGGGGATGGTATAAATATAAAAAAGTATCCCCGAATCCCTGTGCAGATCCGCCGGGGGCCTATCCTTGATCCAGGGGCCGGCATCTTCGTTGGGAACCATAAAGCGGCGAAACCAATGAACCTTGCCAAAACCTTCATGGGCAAAAGCAATCCCCACTCGGCGGTGAGACGAGGATGCCGTAAAGATCACCGCATCCTCCAAAATCCGGGGGCTCTCCGGCCCAGAGAGCCTTAAAAGATGATCTATAAATATGAAAGATTCTGTATCTGCCGCCCCAATACTGCCGATAATAGCCATAAGGAGCATTAGCACTATGAGCTTTTTCATTGTTCTTTACTAATATCGGTTAATGCCCCAATATCTTAATTATGCCGTCACGAGCGCAACTGGAAGAATTTAAAACCTCATTTAAAGATGTGGGCAGCGAAGCGCTGATCATGAAAGACAGCATGTTTCCCATGGAGGAAGTTGAACTTCCAGAAAATGACCCCCCCTCACCCTTTCCAGAGGGGCTTGACGAGATACCATTTACTCCAGCCGAGGCTTTGCTTGAACCCGGATCAGATATTGATGATGATATAGAACCGGCCCTTCCTCCCGGCAGCCTTTCTGACGCCCCAGATCCAGGGTTTGATTTTAGCGATATTTTAGGGAACGGCCTGGACAGTCTGGGGCTGGGCCTGGATCAGGGTGATTCCGAATCTTCCCTTTACGAAGAGCCTACAGAGCCGCCGCCGGCACCCTCCCCGGAAACAGAACTGCCGGAAGACCTCTTAAGCGGTTTTTCAGATGACCTGGAAACCGGGGGCCTTCCCATAGACGAAGAAATGTCGGAAACCATTGAAAAAATACCAGAACCCGAAGATTTTTCAGCCTCCGCAGGGTTAGACCTGGGTGACCTCGGCGGGGATTTTCCTATGGACATGGGCGAGACCTCCCCCGAAGTTCCGGCAGACTCCGCAGCGCCCGGTGTCGAAAATGAAACCCCTCCGGATTTTTCCGATATTGAATTCCCCGATATTGACCTGTCTCAGGCTGTTGACATGGGAGGCGAAAGCAGGGAAGAGCCGTTACCAAAAACAGGCCAGGATAACGATGATTTCAATCTGGAAAATATCGGCGATTTTGGATCGAATAGCAGTTTTAAATCCGGTTTTGAAACCATTGATCTTGAGACAGATGCGGGGCCGGAAGATGAAACGGCAAATGCACCAGCGAACGATCTGACCGGGGATTTTGATGCCGGTGACTTTGGATCCGATCTTAGCATTCCCGATTTTGGCGGAGACCTTGATGCCGGCGGCATGGAACAGGAATCCGCATTACCGGCAGAAGAAACCGCAGAAAGTTTCGGATCCGAAGACTTGGGGGCCGATTTTGATACCGGCGATTTTGGCTTGGATATGTCCACACCCGGTATGGACGGCGGTTTTGCGGCGGAACCGGCAGAGGAAATACAGGACACTACCCCCGGTTTAGAGGGAGATGATTTCGGCGAACTGCCGGAAACCGGAGAAGAAACGGGGACTCCTGATGCTTTTGATGCCTTTACTGCAGGAGATGACTGGAAAGTTCCCGACACACCCCTGGAAACGCCGGATTTTTCTGCTCCTCCGCCGGCGGCGGAAGATTTTGGCGACTTTTCACTGCCCGGATTCGATGATGCCGGAAAACCGGGGGCAGAACCGTCCTTGGAATTCGGCGTTACCGAAGAAGTGGAAGAGATCCGCCTTAGCGAAGATGATTACCGGCGGCTTCAGGATACACTTTCAGCCTATCCGCTGAACCTCCGCATTGCCTGCGAAGAATTAATTGCCGAACAGGCCGTTGATCCGGCCCAAATGTCGGCACTGATCAAACTGCTCACCAGGGGCGCTCCAGCAAAGGAAACCGCTGCCCTGGCAGGAAAAATTCTGGGCCGGGCCATCCCGATCCCAAAGGGTTATGCCAAACAAACCGGAGAAGAACTGGAGGAAGAACAGGCCAGCTTAGGCTATATCTTTGTAAAACGGTTTTTGCCTGTCCTGCGGATCGCCGGAGCCATTGCCGTGGTAGCGGTGTCCCTGGGGTATCTTATCTGGCGCTTTGCGGTCCTCCCCATGCAGGCCGAACGCCGCTACAAAGAAGGATATGCACTGATCCAATCCGCAGAATATGTTCTGGCCAACGAACGGTTCCGGCAGGGCTTCGAAATACACCGGGTCAAGAACTGGTTCTACCGTTATGCAGAAGCGTTCCGGGACGAACGGCAGTATATCTATGCGGAGCGAAAGTACGACGACCTCCTCCGGTTTTATCCGCGGGACAAGAAGGGCGCCCTGGACTATGCTGCCATGGAAACATACTATATCAAAAATTACCAAAAAGCAGATCGCATTATCCGGGAACACATTCTGGATTATTCGATCAACGACAGGGAAGGACTCCTGGCCCTGGCGGAAAACAATCTGGCCTGGGGCGAATTTGAATACAGCCGTTACGACGAGGCCAGGGCCGCCTATGCCCGGCTGATGGAAAAATACGGCCGTCAGGATCCATACCTGGAGGGAATGCTTAAATACTTTATCCGTACCGACAATTTGGGTGAAGTGCTTCCCCTGCGATCCTATTTTATGAGCAATCCCAAAAAACGAAAGATCACCGTCCCCACCCTGGCCGAACTGGGGGGGTATCTTCTGGATAAACAACTTGAGGAACCCGATGGTGTTCCCAATGAGTATGCAGACAAAATAGAAGGCATCAGGGATGTATTGATCCGGGCCATCGAAACCGACAGGACCTATCCTGAATCGTACTATCATCTGGCCCGGTACTATAATCATTATGAATCTGTATCTGAGGAACGGCAGACATTGCGGGACGCCATCCGGGTATTTGCCGCCGCCCCGGAAGAAACTCCCCGGAGGGCAGCTTACCGGATAGACACCCACCGCCGCTATGCAGAGGTACTAATCAAGGCCAGGGAATTTTTCCCCGCCGAAGAAGAACTGATCCGCGGCGTCCGGCTTTACGAAGATGCCCGGGCCCGGCAGGTAATTAAAACCTCCAGCCCTGAATTCGGACGACTCTATGCCAATTTAGGTGATCTGGAATTCTATGTTAAGAGCGGCAACATGGATGCGGCCCTCCGTTTTTATGAAGAAGCGGAACGGAACGGCTGGGCACCGCCGGAAATTCAGTACCGCATGGGTGCTGCTCATTATCAAAACGAGCAGTGGGAAGAAGCTCTCCGGCGTTTTTTTGCCCTTACTTCGATCATGCCCAACAATAAACGCCTTCTCTATGCCCTGGGAAATACTTCGTATCTGCGGGGGAATTATTTTGCCGCCCAGGGTTACTACAACCGGCTTATGGATCTTTTGGATATGGAACGGATCCGCAACCCTAATCTGGTCCCTGGGCTCCAAACCGATGATCAGGACCTGGTAGAAAGGATAATGGTGTCGGACAATAATTTAGGGGTAACCCTGGAAGCCCTTACCCGGATAACCGGCGATACCAGCTACCGTTCAAGGGCGCTGTACCTGTTTTCCGAATCGATCCGGGCCTGGGATATACTTACCCGCGATCCGCAAAGTATGGCCCGAATGCGTCCATTTAGGGAACTTTACGGTCCCGGTATTAACCTGGCCTACCTTAATACCCAAAACATTCTTCATCCATCTCCGTCCTATGATCAGCAGATTTTTATGCGTATAGACCGGGACAGTCTGGAATCATCCCCCTGGGAGCTCCTGGTTCCCAGAGATTACCGGCTTTCGGATCAACTGTTGCCCACGGGAGCCGAATAATGCTACCCTTTACCGGATCAGCAATGAAAAACAAAGCAAAACATTTTGCCTTCTGTGTGGTTTGCCTGATCTTAGCTTTCCCGGCTGCTTTTTCCTGCTGTAAGAAAAACGCTAAAACAGCAGAGACAGAACAAAGCGATGCGGCTGGTTCTTCGGACTCGGCGGATGGCAGTACGAGCGAAACCGGCATTATTCAGGCCCAGGATACGGCAGTCCAGGGAGCTGCAAATCAAAATGCGGGGCAATCTGCCAGCAGCAATGCCGGAACCTCTGCCGGTATGGTCAGGAGTTCCAGCGAATCGCTTTCATCTGGATCATTAAGTTCGATAAGAAGCGGCCGCGGAGTTTATCTCGGTGAATTGAATCCGGTAAACTATAAAACCGTCGATCCGGCGGTACTGCTTCAAATGGGAATGGAACAGTACCAGGTTTCATTCATCATGGGGGAACGGTACCTTAACGCCCAAAACTATGACCGGGCCCTGGCGGAATACAACAGGGCCATTAACCTTAAGCCAGACTATGCGGAAGCTCTCTTTTCCCGGGGCAGAACTTACCAGATCAAGGGCGATCTAAACCGGGCCATGGAGGACTATAACAAAACAATCAACCTGAACAAAAGCAGCGCCGCGGCCTACAATTACCGCGGGTATATTTTTTCCCAGCGGGGAGATCATGCAAGAGCCCTAAACGACTACAACCAGGCCTTGACCATAAAAAAGGATTATGGAGACGCCCTCTACAACCGGGGTTATTCCTACCGCATACAGGGACAATTTGACCGGGCCATTGAAGATTTTACCCGGCTAATACAACTGGAACCAAACAATGCTTCGGCCTATAACCAGCGAGGCACCGCCTGGTATTACAAGGAAAATGATGAACGGGCTATTAGGGATTTTTCCGAAGCTATCCGGCTTAAGCCCGATTATGCCCTGGCCTGGCATAACCGAGGAACCGCCTATCGCATGACAGGAAATACCAAAGCGGCCAATGCCGATTTTGCCGAAGCGTCCCGGCTCGGTTACCGCAAGTAAACAAATTCCTATGTTTTTAGCTTTTTAACCGCCTTCACCTTCAGGTTTTTGTCCTTATTTTAGAGTAGCCGATTATCAACAAGGTCCCAACGACCAGCACCACCGCTACATTAACACCGGCGGCGACAAAACCCTGGAGGGTTACCTTACCGAAGGGTTCCTTATAAATAAGAAGATCCAGCGTCCGGGCAATAAAAACCCACACCAGGATATTGGCGATGATCTGAGCGCCGTTAAAAAGCACCGCCTCCTTAACGCCGAATCCGCCTTCTTCGATTTTAAAAGACTTCCAAAAGGCGCCGACTCCCAGGCCAAAAATGGCGGAAGAAATTACCCAGCTCCACCATATATCCCAGGGTGCAGTCAGATCTACCAGAAAATGGCCAATCAAACCGGTAAAAAACCCTGCTAGGGGCCCAAAAATCGCCGCAAAAGCTGCCAGGACAGCTATACCCAGGTTAATATAGGTCCCCTCAACCCCGGCAGGGATCGCCGCAAAACGGTTCAACACAAACATAAGCGCGGCTCCGATACCAATGGCAGCCGCGATTTTAGCGGAAATCATCTTGTTTTCCATATTCTCTATTTCTTCTCCCGCAAATAATTGTTATCGCAAAACAGAAACTAATTCATTCTATCATGTTTCATAATAGATTGCTATCGTTAGTTTTCATAATCTCTGTTTTATGGTAAAATTGATCCTTAAGAATATGGAGGCTGAAGAATGAAAAGTTCCGGCGGCTTAAAAGGTCTTGCAAAAGCAATTGGGATCAAATTGATACCCGGATTGTTTTTTGTTTCAGCGCTTGTAACATTGATTATTTCCGAAGCTGTAAATTTTCACATGAATAACTACGAAACTACGGTCATCGAAACAACCCAAAACTACTTAAAAGCAGCGGTACAGGCTTTGGCGGAATTGATCAGCGCCGAAGAATTGGACCGCTTCCATACAGCCGGGGATACACAAAGCCTTGAGTATGAAGAAATAAGAAGCCGGCTCATCAAATTTGCCGGGGATTACAATGTCCTGTACGCTTATTATTGGCGGGATTACGGGGATGGTACACATCAATACATCGTTGATAACGACCTGGACCCGGAAAACCAGGAAGGACCGTGGAGCTTTTATCAAAATGAAGATGTTGACCTTGACGCCCTGGCCGGAAATACCGGCGTAACGGATCTGGGTTCCTATACCCCGCCATGGAAGGGCTTACTCTCCGCCTATACTCCGGTATATGACCGGGAAGGTGCTGTCTCATGCATTGCCGGTGTAGATATCAGTGACGAATTCATTATTAAACAGCAGCAGGATTCACAGAACATGACAATTCTCCAGCTTATCGCCCTTCCGATCGCTGTGATTTTCGGCATTCTGAATATGCTGCTCTACCGCAGCAAAGCCAGGCAAATCGAAGAAGCCCATACAAAGCTCCAATACTTTAACAATAACCTTCGCCGGGCCTTTTCCACCTATTTATCGGAGGATGTGGTGGAAGAAATTGTTTCCGATCCCACCCATCTCCAGCTTGGCGGGGAAAAGCGGTATATGACCGCCATCTTTACCGATATCCAGAACTTTACCACCATTGCAGAAAAACTGAGCCCTGAACATCTGGTGGAACTCCTTAACTATTATCTTTCCACCCTAAGCGATATTATTCTCGAACAAAGCGGGACCATCGACAAATACGAAGGGGACGCCATTGTTTCCTTTTTCGGCGCGCCGCTAAAACTTGCCGACCATGCCCTGCGGGCCTGCATAACTGCAATCATGATGAAACGCGTAGAACCAGCAATTAACGATTATGTCGCAGAAAATAAACTGAGTCCCTCGCCCCTTTACACCCGGATAGGAATCAACTCCGGCGATATGGTCGTTGGAAATATGGGAACCCAAAAGAAAATGAACTACACCATTGTCAGCAATGCGGTAAATCTGGCGTCGCGGTTCGAAGGAGTAAATAAACAATACGGAACCTGGATTTTGGCATCGGAAGATACCATTAAGGAAACACAGGGCCGGCTTCTTACCCGGCGGCTTGACCGGATCAGGGTATTGGGCATTAATGAACCGGTACAGATTTACGAGATCCTGGAAACAAAAGAAAATGCGACATCGGCACTACAGAACAAAATAAGCCTTTTTGACAAGGCCCTTGAACCCTTTGAGGCCCGCAGTTGGCAGAATGCCCTAACGTCATTTAACAAGGTTTTGGAACTATACCCCGATGACAGCCCTTCCCTTCTTTATAGGGATCGCTGCAAGCAATACCTTAATTGCCCCCCGGCAGACGATTGGGACGGGGTGTTTAACTATGATGAAAAATAAGGCGGGAAGCCGTTATTTGGTGTCCGGATAGAGGCCCGGCACATTCCATTCCGGAGGAATTTTTGACGGCTGGCCATTGCTGTCCACAAAGGCCCAGGTAACTTTTGCCTGGACGATGATATCCTCCCCGCGCCGGATTTCCTGGGCAATAACGCCGCTGACGGCACCCTTTTTTACCGGCCAGCATTTTATTGTCAATGTTTCATCGGCCAAAGCGGGCTTCTTGTAATCAATTTCAATCCGGGCAATAAAAAGGCCGTACCCAGCGTTAAAGGCCGCAGGATAATCAAAGCCAATGGTTTTTAAATACTCATAACGGCCATACTCAAGATAGTTGAGGTAGTTTGCATTGTTTACATGATTATAACTGTCGCACTCATAGGTCCGAACAGTCAAAGTACATTCGGTTACCACCGCTTCACTATAGCTCTTCAAACAACTATAATCAAGTTATGTTCCGCTTTTGCCCTGCCTGCGCTTCGGAAAAAATCCGTTTTGAAGAGAACAGAATTTTTCGCTGCTCCGGCTGCGGTTTTACCTATTACCACAACACCGCCGCCGCCGCCGCCTGTATTGTCCGCACCGGCAAAGGTCTCCTTTTTCTTGTCCGGCAGAGGGAACCCGGCAGGGGAAAGCTGGACCTCCCGGGCGGCTTTGTCGATCCCGGCGAGGGAGCTCTGGGCGGACTGCACCGGGAATTTAACGAAGAACTGGGACTGGATATTAGCCCTGAAAAATTCAAATTTTTTGCTTCGTTCCCTAACACATATCCCTACAAAAATATCCTCTATAATACCTGCGATCTTTTCTTTTTCCTGGATGCCCCGGATCTGACAGAACAAAATATTTTTATTGAAAGGTCTGAAATTTCCTCCCTGCGGTTTATCAAACCCGAAAAACTGTGCCTTGAGGAAATAGCTTTTGAGTCGGTAAAAAAAGCTCTCCGGGTGTACCTTGACAGTGTTGACACTTTTTAAGCATGGTTAAGTATGCTGTGTTGTCTATCCAGTACCGGAAAGGTCCTCCCCAAGGAATACCGGAAAACTGCGGAAGCCCTTTTTCTTGCTGGGCAAAGTTCCGGACCGATTCCAGAAAACTACCTGGATTTTGCAGACAAGCTGGGAGTTGGCACAGATTACCGTAAAATCGATGGAAGCTGGAAAAACCCCGGGGAACTGGAAAAATTTCTTCATTCCTTTAGGAACAACCTGGACCTTCTGATTCAAAAAACCTGGGTAGAAAAGGCCGATGAGGATCGCAAGGAAAAGCTCCTCGACCGCGTTCCCGGCTTTATCGGTCTTATAAAAGAAAGGAACTATGCCAAGGCCCTGGGAGAATTCGGTTCCATCCTGGAAGAACTGGCCTGGCTTCTTTTTGGTTCCCAAAGCCACAAGGAAGATTTTTTTGACTATGTTTTCCGCATCGATCACCAGTTGGGGCTTTTCTGGTGGTATGGCGGGCAGCTTGAACATTTTCTCGCTATAGAACAAAACGAAGATATCCAAAGGGCGGTGCTGTTTCTGGGGCTCTGCTATTTGACTGAGTTTTAAGACTGAATTTAAATTATGAAAGAAACAAAAAATAACAAAATGACCGGACCGGAGGGCGGTTCGGACTTTATCAGTGAATTCATCAAAGAAGACCTTGCATCGGGCCGTTATGCCTATGTTCATACTCGTTTTCCGCCGGAACCCAATGGCTGGCTTCATATCGGCCACTGCAAGGCCCTGATGGTGGACTTTGTCATGGCGGAACGCTACGGCGGCAAGTGCAATCTCCGTTTCGACGACACCAACCCGGAAAAAGAAGATATTTCCTATGTAGAAGCGATCAAGCGGGATGTCCGGTGGCTGGGCTTTGACTGGGAAAACCGGGAATACTATGCCTCGGATTACTACGAGTACCTGTACGATTTGGCGGTAAAGATCATTAAAAAGGGCCAAGCTTATGTGGATGATCTGTCTGACGAAGAAATAAGTGAATACCGGGGTACGGCGGTTACTGAAGAAAACAGGGCCGCCGATGGCCGCATTACCCAGACACCGCCGGGCCGGAACAGCCCCTGGCGGAATCGCAGCGTAGAAGAAAACCTGGAACTCTTTGCCGCCATGCGGGCGGGAAAATATGCGGACGGAGAAAAAACTCTGCGGGCAAAAATCAATATGGCCGACCCAAATCTCCTTATGCGGGATCCGGTAATGTACCGCATACGTCGTGCTGCCCATTACCGCACAGGAAACAAGTGGTGCATCTATCCTATGTACGATTTTCAACATCCCCTGTCGGATGCCAAGGAAGGGATTACCCACTCCCTCTGTTCCCTGGAATACGAAATTCACCGGCCCCTTTATGAGTGGTTTATCCGGGAGGCTGAGGTGTTTCCGTCCCGGCAGATCGAATTTGCCCGGCTAAATCTTTCCCGAACAGTGCTGTCCAAACGGTATCTGCTTCGGCTGGTAGAAGAAAAGCATGTTTCCGGCTGGGACGATCCCCGTATGCCGACCCTGGCGGGACTTCGGCGGCGGGGTTATACCCCCGCCGCCCTGCGAAGTTTTGTTTCCCAAATCGGCATCGCCAAAACCGACAGCACCGTAGATATTGCCTTTTTGGAATACTGTCTGCGGGAGGATCTAAACAAAACCAGCCGCCGGGTCATGACGGTGCTGCGGCCCCTTAAACTTATCATAGAAAACTGGCCGGGAGAAACCGCCGAAGAACTGGAAGCGGTAAACAACCCCGAAGATCAAAACGCCGGAACCCGTATCATCCGATTCGGAAAAGAATTGTGGATAGAACGGGATGATTTTGAAGAAAACCCTCCGCCCAAATATTTCCGCCTCTTCCCCGGCAGCACCGTGCGGCTCCGCTATGGCTACATTGTTACCTGTACGGGCTGCGACAAGGATGCCGCCGGAAACGTAACCGCCGTCCGCTGCAGTTACGATCCGGAAACCAGAGGCGGCAATACCGCCGCCAGCGGCGTCTCCGGCAGCATCAAAGTAAAAGGCACGATCCACTGGCTAAATGCGGCAGATGCGATTCCCCTGGAAGTCAGGCTTTACGATTATTTGTTTGCGGCGGATAAACCCATGCAAACCTCCGCTAATGCATTCGGTGTCCCGGATGCGGACCCAGGGAGTACCTTCATTGGTAACCTGAGTCCATCCTCGCTGGAGATCATTTCCGGTGCATGGGGAGAACCTTGTCTGGCTGAGGCAGGGCCGGGAGAACGGTTCCAGTTTGAGCGGCTTGGGTATTTTGTAAAAGATTGTCCGGCCATACCGGAGAGTTCCGGCGACGGGGTAAAAAATTCGATCCCGGTGTTCAACAAAACTGTGGGCCTGCGGGATACCTGGGCAAAAGTAAAAGAAAAGGGAGGCAAATAAATGTCAAAAGTATATTTTACCAGCATGAGAACCAATGTAGGAGAAAGTCTCCTGACTAAAATGGAACGGCTTATCAACAAAGCGGGAATAGGAAAAATTGATTTTAATCGGAAATATACCGCCATAAAGGTACATTTTGGCGAACCGGGAAACCTGGCATTTCTGCGGCCTAACTTTGCCAAAACCCTCTCAGACACAGTAAAAGCCCTGGGTGGTATGCCATTTTTAACGGACTGCAATACCCTCTATGTGGGCAGGCGGAATCAGGGTTTAAATCATTTGGACGCTGCCAACGAAAACGGTTATTTTCCCTTGTCCACGGGGTGCCAGAATATTATCGCCGACGGCATTCGGGGTACTGACGACGTGGAAGTCCCTGTCGCCGGCGGACAATACTGCAAAACCGCTCACATCGGCAGGGCAATCATGGATGCGGATATTGTACTTTCCTTGAATCATTTTAAAGGCCACGAAGCTGCCGGTTTCGGCGGCGCCCTTAAAAATATCGGCATGGGTTCGGGGAGCCGGGCGGGTAAAATGATCATGCACAACGATGGAAAACCCCTGCTGAACAAAGACGACTGCATAGGCTGCAAAATATGCCTGCGTTTCTGCGCTCATGATGCAATCAAAATAACCAATGGAAAAGCATCCATCGATCAGGATAAATGCGCTGGCTGCGGACGCTGCATCGGCGCATGCAGTAAGGATGCAATTTCACACAGTTGGAGTTCCAGCGGCAGGGCACTATGCTGTAAAATTGTTGAATACACAAAAGCAGTATTGGACGGGCGGCCCAATTTCCACATCAATGTAGTGAATCAGGTTTCACCCTACTGTGACTGCCACGACGAAAATGACGCAGCAATAATCCCAGATATTGGAATCTTTGCCGGCTTTGATCCCGTGGCTCTGGACAAGGCATGCATCGATGCGGTAAACGCTGCACCCCCGCTGCTTTCCAGCATACTTGGCGAAAGGCAGCGCACTCATCAGGACGAGGCGGGGAATGCGGATCATATGATCGACGTTCATCCCGCAGCCGACTGGCGTGAACAAATTTCCCATGCAGAAAAAATAGGATTAGGCAGCGGAAAGTACGAGTTAGTGACCGTAAAATAGTAGCGCTGTTCGGGAACTTCAATTTCTGAACAGCCTGAATCACCCCGGATTAAAAAACTCTATTAATTTACCCAGTTTGTATCCGGCCTTTGCTTCGGCCTTGCAGAAAATCCCGGAGATATCTTTTATCAGAGCAAAGTCGCCGGTTTCCATGGCCGCAAAGACCGATGCAAAAGACAGGGTCCGGTCAAAGGCTTCTTTGTTGTACCAGGTGATATCGTCAAAAACATTGATCCCCAAAACACGGCGGAAATCATCGGCGCCGTAATTGTCCAGGAGTAAGTTTTGGGCCGTTTCTTTTATGGCTTTTTTTGTCTTTTGCGGCTTCGCCTTGGTTTCCGCCGGCTTTGTTGTTTTTTCTTTTGTTGTTTTTTCCTTTTCACCGCGGCCTGCCGGCGAACTGCCGGCTGTTCCGGTCCGGACAAGAACAGCCTTTGCTATTTCCACGGCATACCAGGCTGTACCTTCACCGGTTCCCAGGCAGTTTATGATTTCCCGAAGTTTCCGGTCAAGCTGCCAGTGGCTTATCAGCGAAACCGCATCGGCACCGTTCCCGCCGATAATCAATTTAAGCAGGGCCAGGGTGGCATAGGCCAAGGCAAATCTGGGTTCCACGGAAAACTCCAGGGGAACGGCGATCATCCGCTGGAGGCAGGGAACAAAATCATCCCAAACTTTTTCCGGTCCCGGCAACTTTAGTTTTTTGTCTTTTACGGCGGTTTTTTTTCCGGCTTTCCCGGAGGCTGAATCGTTAAAGACCGCTCCATGGTTTGGCTTGTTCACCATGCCGGGTCTTGTCCATGGCGCATATACACCGGCGCCGTCCAGAAATTTTTGCGCCGTCGAGGCAAAAGCCAGTACCGGGGGTTTTAATACTTCTATGTCCGCACCGGACCGTTCTATGGATATAAACATTTCGCTGTACCGGTAGTACAGTTCCCCCAGAACAATGTCCATCTTGGCGGCATTAAGGTCAGGAACGCCCCGGCCCCCAAGGTCGTGGTGGAGCCGGGCCCAGGTACCCTGCTCATCATCCCTTACTTCGCTGATATCGATAAAAGCCTGGGTTTCGTAGCCGTTCAAAGCGGCAAAGAGGCCCCGTTCGGCGATATCCTTGGAGGAACGGATAAACCAGAGGCCGCTCCGTTGTTCCCTGAAAAGGGCAAAGCAATCGCCCTCGCCGTGCAATCCCAGGGCGGTGCAAAGACTATCCCGCCGGAAACTGCCGTCTTTTTGGAGAATCGCCACAGCACTTTCTTTGATCCATCCCGAAGTCTGATAGAAACTGTTGTTGTAAATGATAAGGGCGTATTCGCTGCCCGCCCGGTTTGAATAGGCAAAGACATTTTCGTTTACTGCGCCATCGGCAAAAAAGTCGTAGAGACAAAAATCGGCGCTCCCCGAAAAAAGGTAGCGCTTTCTTAGCAAAGGAAAAATTTCCCGTTCATGGCGATCCACCAGACAGCCGTCGGGTTCTTCGTCCCTATAGGAACGGCGGTATTCCATGCCGTACTTTTCCTCAAAACCTTCTATCTGTCCGTGACCGAACATGGGCAGCCCCGGCATAGTCACCAGGAGAGTGCAAATCCCAAAGTACTTGTCACCCTTGCCGAACTGGGCCACGGCGGTTTCTTCGTCGGGATTGTTCATAAAGTTGACAAAACGCTTAAGTATTTCCGGATCAAATTCCAGGGTGTTTTTGATCGTGGTTCGGTATTTGGCGTTGTCTTCGTTTTTGAGCATATTCATAAAGGCCGAGTTGTACACCCGGTGCATCCCCAGGGTGCGGACAAAATAGCCTTCCATCATCCAGAACGCTTCCGCTAACAACAGGGTATGGGGAGCTTCTTCAGCGCAGCGATCCACCACCTCCCGCCAGAATTCGTTGGGAATCCGGCGGTTGAATTCATTGGTGGAAATGGCATGTTCGGATCGGCTGGCGATGTCGCCGCCGTGTCCCGGCTCGGGGTACCAGAGCCGCTGGATGTGACGCTTGGCCAGGGTCATGGCGGCATCAAAGCGGACAATGGGAAACTGCTGGCATACTCCCACAATGGTCCTAATCACCGCTTCCCGGGCTTCGCTGTTAAGAAAATCGATCTGGGCGGTATCGTTCCATGGCATGGAGGTTCCGTCGTTTCCATGGTAGATGTACCGGGTTTCTCCGGTCCGGTTGTCGATGCGCCGGAACACCACCGCCGCATCGCTGCGGGAAAAGTAATGTTCCTCGATTTGAACGGTGATATCATCCCGGCCCGAAAGGTTTCCGCAGTTATAGTTGTATCCCGGAAAGGGCGGATAGGGAAGCTGAAGAAACCGGTCCGGATGTTCGATCATCCAACGGCTGTCGATGCCGGTGTGGTTGGGGACCATGTCGGAACCGATCCGTATTCCCCGGCGAAAGGCCCGTTCCCGCAGGTTTGCCAGGGCATCCCAGCCGCCCAATTCTCCTGCTATATCGTAGTCGTAGAGGCTGTAGGCACTGGCCGCCGCTTCGGGATTACCGGTCCATTGTTTGATCGTTTTGGAAGCATTGCTCCGTTCCCAGAGACCGATAAGCCACAGTCCGGTAAACCCCCGGCGGGCCAGATTATCCAGTTCTTCGTCTGGAATTTGATCCAGCCGGGTTATCTCCCTGCCGTACTTTTGAGATAACTGAAAGAGCCATACCAGGGTACACTTGGCCATCAGCACGGTCCGAGGCATCCATTCCTGATCGGGACTAAACCGCTCGTATTCGTTTTCCAGACAGCCGTAGCTGTAGGCCTCGCTGGGGCCCGGCCCAAAGAACGAAGGTTTTTCTTCTTCCGAAATAACATCCAGTCCCATAAGAAGCCGGGCCATGAATTTGCCCAGCAGGAGGCCCCAGCGGCGGCGCATATAATCAAGCTGACCCGCCAGGGAATCGGGGGATGCCAGGGCCGGAGCGCGGAGCAGATCCCAAAGACTCTGGCCGTCGGGGCCGAAAGGGGGCAGTTCCGCAAAAAAAATCTGTAATTCCTGAATCGCCGCGGGATACACCGTTTCCCGGGCCAGGTCCTTATCATCAAACATAAAAAGGAAGGGCCTAAAGGCAGGATTAAGGTTTGCCAGGGCCAGGAGCAGCATTTCTTCCAGGGAAAGGGATTTGCAGCTTTCGCCCCCCTCGCTGGATTCCAGGTAAGACTCCACAGATGTCCGCCCCGCGTACACCGCCTGGGGGGGAAACTGATCCCCAAAATGCCGGAACATGGATCCCGTCCGGCCCCCTCCCAGCCGTTCTTCCAGCCGGGAAACGGCTTGTTCAAAGGCATCACCCTGTACCTGTTCCCGGTAAAGGGCCGCCATGTAGTGAAGTATCTCGTCGATAAGCCCCATGGCGTTTAACTGACCCGCTTTTAACCGTTTTTCCGGGGGCAGTTTACTGTTCAGTTTAGCCGTTAAAGTCCGGGCCTGCCGCAAATCAGAGAGGATCACATTCCCCGTCAGGGAAAACAGCGGGGCCTCCAGCCCGTGCTCCTCCCGAACCTCCCTTCGGATGTGAAATTCCATCACCGCCTTTCGGCGGGCGGCACAGAAAGTCTGTTTTTTACTACGGTGAAAAGGTTTTTGCTCAAACTCCGCAAGACGGACGATGACTTTTTTCATGAAATGTGAGTATACTATGAAAAAAGGAAATTGTACAGGATTCCTAATCCGGATTTGTAATCTTGATTAACTGAATCCTGGGTCCCCAAAAAAATCAAAGAGGAGAAAAAAATGAAAAAAGGTATTACTGCTTTAATTCTTCTGGCGTTTCTGGCGGCAGGCACCTTTGCCCAGGGAATTTCGTTTAGTATGGGCGGCGGCGACATTGTGGATATGAGTTTCAGGAACGGCATAAAAGACGGCGGCAATTGTGATTACAGCAATCACTACAACGTCGGCGTCTTTTTATTCTTCGACGCCACCTATGCCGAAGCTGATGTAAGCTTTTCCTTTGGGGGCGTTAATGTATTAAAAGAGTCCCCTTCGCCTGTCACTAACCCCGGCGGCGGCTACGCCATGAGCCTTGGTTTTACCCTCCTGGGCAAGTACCCCTTTAAACTGGGTCCGGTTACCCTTTTCCCCCTTCTGGGAGCAAATTACAACATGGTTCTTTACCAAAAACTGCGGGTCAAAGACGATGACCCCATGAAAAATAATCAGATTGGATTCCTGGCCGGAGCGGGGGTCGACATCCCCATGTCGGGGCCCTTCTATTTCCGGGGCGAGGTCCTGTTCCAACTCCGCCTTCCCAGCACAAATACAAAGGACAGGGCGGATACGGGTACAACTATTATTCCGCTAAATCCAGGAATGCCGCCTGAACCCGGTCTTCCAGCCGGCGATTACAAAGCTACCTTGGGTATGGGCCCTGTGATCAAATTTGCCGTGGGCTACAAGCTCTAGATTTTTGCCATATATAGACTTGTCCGGGGACTAATAGTTTCCGGCAAGTCTATTTTTGTACCCCAAAAAAAAGTATATTTTAAATATGAAAAGAACGCTCTTGATACTTATTTTTTGTACCGGAATCTGCGGTCCGTTTTTTGCCCAGGATACCGCCCTGCCCCGGCTGGCGGTGGCGGAATTCAATGTCAATGATACTACCGAAGCAGCCGCCAGGGATGCCATAACCGTGCGGGAAGTGGCGGAAAGCGAACTGGTAAAAACCCAACGGTACGATGTTATCGCCCGGGATGAAATAGACGAACTTCTGGCCAGCGAAGAGATCCGGGTAAACGATATGACCAGTGCAGAAAATGTAGAAAAACTGCGGGCCCGGAATATCAGTTACCTTGTTATAGGTTCTATTAACACCGGCTCCGATGGCAGCGAATATGTGATAACCATAAGGATCCTGGACGTAGAAGCGGGGCGGTTTTTCCGCAGCGAAAATGCTGTCATGGGAAACAATTTACAGGAATTACACGCCGGTATTACAAGGCTTATCAGCGCCCTCACCGCCGAAAAGCCAACAATATGCGAAATAGGCCCCCCCCCCCAGAGTCCCCCAAGCCCGGTAGTATACCAGGATTCATACAAAATAGGAGACCGGGGCCCCGGGGGGGGTATTATCTTTTTTGCCGAAGAGGGCCAGTACATGGAATGCAGCGGGGAACTTGGCAGGTACCGCTGGAACGATGCCGTGCCAGCGGCGCAGAACTACACCGGCGGCGGTTTTACCGACTGGCGGCTGCCTACCAGGAAAGAACTGGATTTACTGTATCAAAACCTAAAAGAGAACCAATTAGGGGAGTTTTCCAATGGATATCATTGGGCTTCGCTGGAATACAACAGGATCAGCGCATGGAGCCAGCGGTTCGATGACGGCTACCAGGTAACCAACTTTAAACGGCTTACCTATGCCATCCGGGCTGTCCGTTCCTTTTCCCGTTAACGTTAGTTCCGGTTAAACTGCCATCCTACTGCAGCGCTGGGCCGCAGAAAGATATGGGGGCTGCCTTTTCCGGAAACCACAGAGGTTATGCCAAGCCCCGCTTCTGCATAGAGATTCCGCCACAAAAAGAACTGAACCGAAGCGCCGGTTTTAATGCCAAAATTGAATTCATGGGAGGGCCTGCTAACATCGCCGCCGCTGCTTTCCTCAAGGTAATAACTGCTGGCGGAACCCGCTCCCAGCCTGGCGTTTAGGTAAAACCTGTCATTCAGTTTTCGCTGATAACGGACACCGATAAGCATTTCGCTCTGAAGCAGTTCAAAAGCTCCTGTGTTCGGTTCCGTGTTTTTGGCCCTGCCCATATAGTCAAGTATGTTATACTCCAATTCAAAACCCAGAGTATTGCTGCCCCAGTGGAAGGGAAGCCAGGCAAAGCAAAAACCGGCCCCCTTGGGATTAAAGGATTCTAGCATCTGGAGTGTCCCTTTATTACCGGTAACATTATCGTGGGTATAAAGCACATCTTTCCCGCTAAGAGGAACAAGGGGGATCCAGCCAAAAGAAACGATAAATTCATTATTATTTTTGGACCCAACCCTTACCTGTTCCAGAAGGGTCCAGAGCCCCCCGGGGTTGCGGATAAAAATATCGTATTCCCCCTTCTTCAAGGTTTCGCTTTTAAAGGTAAGGACTGCCTCTCCATCGTTAACAACAACCTGATCAGGGATAATCGCATCCTTGCGCTTTTTCAGAACCGCCCCGGACCAGTCATAATTTTTTTTATGGCGTACCAGGGCAAATTCGGAATCGGGGAAAAAATCCCTTCCGGTAACGGTAATACTGCCGGAAGTTTTTGCCTTTTCGCTGAGCAGCCCGTCAAGGAGCTGAAAGGTTTCCGCCACAGGCATAATACCGGGAAGGATCTCGAAATCCTGCCATTCCGACTGGCCCTCCAGCAAATTCATTTTGTTATAGCCCCTGACACGGTAACGATAATTGCCTGCATTTAGGGATACTTCTACTTTGTTGATCGTGGTTTCTATCTTTTCCGCCGGCACCGCATTCCCTTCGATGAGCTGCTCAATTTCCAATTCATACCGCTGGGCATTGGGAACAGCAGAAAACGTGATGACCTGGAACAGCTTTAACCCATCGACGGTTCTAACCACACGGGTAACGCTTTTTCCCGAATCCTGGGCATACAAAGAGGGAACAATAGCAAGGACCAGAAGCAGGAATAATTCACAGAACCGGCGCTTGCGGGGGCACCTAAATTTAACGGTTTCCATACAACTCTCCTGGATCCCGTCCCGGCATGGTTCTAATTTCCCCCTGGGTTACAGTAAAGCGATTTGCCGTACTGGGGAGTCCCCAATTCCCTCTTCTATCTTTCTCATATACCTGCCACACATATTCCCCTTCCTCTAAAGCAAGGGTGTCCAGGGTATAGGCGGACCCGTTAACGGCAGAAACGGGAACAATTTCCTGCCCATCGGCGCGGTACAGGGCAAATCGGTATTCGGAGGCTTTTCCGTTCCAGCCAAAATTCATCCGCTCTGCATTTTGCAGCTGTCCCGTTGTAATAACAGAACCATTTGCCGGGAATGTTCCGGAAACCGTACCGGTACCTGAAATCTGGGTAAGGCGGGCAAGGGGATCACCAGGTTTTACCGGAGGCGGTTCTATGACAACTGGCGGCGGCTGGACCACGACCGGAGGATCCGGCGGCCTGTCAGCGGCCCTTACCACAAAATTCCTAACCATAGAAACAGCCGGACTGTCTCCGCCCAGGGCACTGACCCGCCAGTACCAGGTTCTCCCGGCCTGCATTAGATTCTGGGGCAAATTGTAGGAATTAGTACTTACATTCTGCCGGACCGCAGGATTGGTCATAGCGGGATTATCCGCCACTTCTACCAGCCAGGAAGCTGTCCTGGAATCATAGTTCCATTGCAGACGGCGGTCGGAAGAATCAACATACAGTATTCCACCCTGCGAAGGAAAAGTAAGAACCGGCGATGTCAAAACCACGGGCGGGGAAGGCGCCGCCGTTGACGGCGCCGGAATCGGCGCCCTGACCGGTTCCGGTTCTCCGGCCGGCCCGGATTCTCTGATCGCTCCTTCCGGCATCACAGCAGAGGCAAATACAGGACCCGCAGAAGGCGGACTCCCTGCGGTGACCGCAAAATTTCTGATCACAGAAACAGCCGGACTGTCTCCGCCCAGGGCGCTGACCCGCCAGTACCAGGTTTTTCCCGCCTGAATCAATTCCCGGGGCAGGGAATAATAATTTGAAGCCACATCCTGTCTTACTATAGGATTGGTCATGGCGGAATTATCCGCCATGACCACCTGCCAGGAAACTACATTGGGATCGTGGGCCCACATCAGCCTGTGACCGGCATCAACATAGATATTTCCGTTTTGAGGAGGATAAGTCAGAACCGGTTCAGCCAGAACAGGTCTGCCATGGACCAGGGTAAAATCGTTTACTATCGAAGAAGGCGCCGAACCTTTTATCCAGCTTGGAAAAACCGGAGTAATGCGCCAGTACCAGCGGCCGGCTCCCAGCCCAGTCTGTGTTACCGATGTTTCTTGTACCCGGCGGGATACAACGGGGGTACTCATATCTTCATTGGAGGAAACTTCCAGGAGGTATTCCGAAGCTCCTTCTACGGCGGTCCAGGAAAAGGGAACCAGCGAGTGATCTACAAAGGTATACTCCGCGGATCTGGCGGGAGAAATAAGAACGGCTTCACCGGCGGGAATCACATCCAGGGTTCCGGAGGGATACATTGCGTTTGCCGGTTCCCGGCTTCCGCCATTGACAGGATATGCCCGCCACCAGTAGCTTCCGTTTTCCAGAGAAATAATGGCCGAGGAGGCATCACTAATGTCCATGGTTCGTACCATGTTGTTAAATCCCCTGTCTGCGGCTACTTCAATAATCACACGGGTATCATTGGCAAAATTGGCAGTGTTCCAGGAAAAAACAACGGGAGCCGCCGTACCCGGTACGCTTAAGACCCGGGCGGAAACGCCAAAAGAGGTCATAACTATGGCGGGTTTGGTACTGCGCTCTCCGTTGGAATCCATGGAAAGGATGCTGCCCTGCTCGATGATTGAGCCGTTATAGCTGGCTTCCCCTTCCTGAACCGCAAGGATGTATCCTTCCTGGCCTTTAAAGATGCTTGCCAGGCCATTAACCAGAATTCTGGAATCTCCGCTGGTTATGGTTACATTCCGCCCGGACTGTATTCCCAGATTGCCGCCGGAAAAATCGATCCTGGCGCCGTCAATTTCATCCCAAAAAATCTGGATAATGGTATTTTCTTCCAGTGTCAGTTGGGTTACTTCGTCCCGGAAAGTAATAACCGCTTCGGACAATTCAATGGTCCGGATCATATCTCCGTTGTACACCAGCGATGTCCGCCTTAGCCGGTCCCATGCAAGCCGATCAATAAATCTGCGCTGGGCAGATCGTTTTTTAAAAACAATGGTTCCGATGGCGTCTTCGTTTAGCTTGGTTTGTATGCGGTAATATTCCCCCAAAAACGCCAGTCCGGAAGCGATGGAACCGGCAAGGCAAAGAAAGATGATTGCAAAATCAATTGCCGAGAATTTTGTATTTCTTTTCTTTTGCATTTATATCTACCTTGCGGCGATTTGCATCTGTCCCGCGGCGATCCTGAGGAGAAATGCCCAGGAGGGATCTTACTTCCTTCAATGTTTGGGGACCGCCGGCATCTTTTAGGTTTACCACTGCAAATATCCGGACCGGCTTTTCCTTGCCTTTTACGCTGACCGTGGACATTTCCTCGGTAATGAATTTATCCCCCGTCAATTCCCAGGTTTCTTCGGTAATCAGAATATCCGTTCCCATGGGTTTGTTCAGACCTTCGGTCCGGCTGGCCAGGTTTACCGGATCGCCGATAGCGGTATATTCCATGCGCTTGTCGGATCCAATTTGCCCGACTGTAACCACACCGGTATTAATACCGCAGCCTATGTGAATTACAGGATCCCCCGGATCGTCTTTTTTCCGCTTGGCATTGAGATCCAGCAAAGCCTGCCGCATCATCAGGGCTGCCTTGACGCAGTTAAACGCATCCTCCGCTGGACTCCCGGCGGTAAAGGCCGTGCCCCAGTGGGCCATGACAGCGTCGCCGATAAATTTATCCACCACGCCGCCGGTATTTTCCACACAGTCTATCATTTGGGTAAAGTACTCATTCAGCCACAAAACAATGCGGTTGGAAGCATCATCTCCAAAGGTCTTGGTAAAGCTTTCCGATTTTTCCGTAAAGTTCCGGATGTCGGAAAAGAAAATTGTAGCGTGCCTGGGAAGACCGCCGGGTTTGATCTCCCCTCGCATGGCCCGGACGGCGATATCTTTGTTGGTAAATCGTCCGAAGATTTTCAGGGCGCTGGTCATTTTGCTGAAACTTTCCGTTAACAGCCCCAGTTCGTCCCGGGTCTTGGACTTCAATTCCATCTCAAAATCGCCCCCTTCAATCCGCAGGGCCGCATCGGCCAGGGTCCGCACGGGGGTCGAAATCGTTTTGGAGAAGAACCAAATAAAGAGGATTGCCATGAACAGTACCACTCCCATAAGGAATATGTTCTGCCGGGTAATTCTTTGAATCGCTTCGAAGACTACATTGTGGGGTATGGTAGTAATTACCGCTGTGTCCGTTCCGGCAAGCCGGTAATAAGCTCCGAAATATCTAACCCCCTCATCACCGTCAAAGGGAATCTGCCGCCGGTTATTGTCTCCTTCCTGCTGCATGGCTTTCACAATTGGCAGGGAAGAAAAATTCGCTCCCCCCAGAACCAAATCGTTGTCCGGGTGGATCAGTACATCGTTGGAGCCGTTAATAAGGAAACTGGTATTGGTCCCTGTACCAAAAGAATCGGAAAGATCGTCGGGGAAAAAAAGCACCTTTACTATTTCTTCCCCCATTCTGGCCTCGCGGACAAAGACAAGGGTAATTAAGGAAAGCTGACAAACACCGGCGGAGTTAAAAAGACGCATCCGGTCCGGGCTAACCCTAATCGCATTGGAAGAAAGGGTCGAATCAAAGTAGTTTCTTACCTCATCAATATTGATATTGTTGGCAAGCAAAAAGGGTTCATTAGGAATAAACGTGGTTATTCTCGACAGGTTCCTGGCCGCTGTAGTTTCACCGCCGGCGGCAAAATATTCTGTTCCTATGGCCGCAATGTTTTTGTTGTGGCTGAAAAAACGGTGTTCCATTCCGGAATCACGGTTTACGGCGGAAATGCGATCTATCATCTCCAGGTAAAGCAGAATACCTGTCTGAATTGATTTAAAAGATCCTTCTGCCTGAGAACCGGCCCGTTGGTTTACGGTAAAATTATTGTCCTCCGCAGTAAGCTGAACATCTTGAGTACTAAGGTAGGATACCAGGAACGTTACCGCCCCCAGCGATACCAGGAGCAAAATAGTAATGATAATAACCAGCTTTGCGCCGATGGGAAACAGAACCCGGGGTTTTGGTTGTGTATTGGCCATTGATTACCTCTGAAAGGTATAATATACCCATGGAATCATAAAGGGTCAAGATTATCTGCAAAAACAATCCCCTGGAAAAATTAATTCTTACTATGAAAGCAAAAACTACGGTGCCTGGCATATCCAGGCGCCGCTTTTATGCTGAATGTTCCGCAATTTCCTTTTTTTCGTTCATGGTGATTAACTTGGAAATAATCTCATGATCATTTTCCTCGATGGCACGGACAATGTCCGCCGACATGGAGGCAAGGAAATTAATATCGTACCGGAGTTTATCTGTCAGAGACAGCATCTGGGCATAATCCGTTTTAACCGCAGAACTGTTCTCCTGCAAGGAATTCAAAGAACTGGTAATACCGGAACTTTCAGAGGACAGTTCACTTAGGGTATCGATCAGTTCGGTCATGGTTGCTGCCAAGCCATTGATCTCATCGGATATGCCGTTAATAACACTGCCGGCATCATCGGAACGTTTGGAAGTAGTATTAATCCCCGCTATGATGCTTGACAGCGTTTGGGAGATACTCCGGGAATTTTCCCTGGTCGTTTCCGAAAGGCGGCGAATTTCATCGGCCACCACCGCAAAGCCCTTGCCCGCTTCGCCGGCGTGGGCAGCTTCTATGGCAGCGTTCATGGAGAGGAGGTTAGTGTTGGCAGCAATAACACTAATAATTTTAATTGCCGCAGCAATACCTTCCACCGATTCGGATATGCTCTGAACCGCCTGAATGGTTTCCTTCATGGCGTCCTGCCCCTTGCCGGCGTTTTCGATTAATTCCTTTACGGATTCCCGCTTTTGCCGCGATAGATCAGAAGTACTCTTAAGGGAGTTTACAATTTTTCCCGTCACCGTCGCAGATTCATTCACCGATTCCGACTGGGTATTGATGCTGGTGTTAAGTTTTTCCACAAGATTATTGATTTCTTCGATCATGCCAAGGGCCCGGCTGATATGTTCCTTGAGCTGCTGGTTGATATATACGGTGGTTTTTTTCTCTTCTTCCAGGAGCGCCATGGTGTACTTGGCGCAATTACCGGGCTTGTTGAGTTTATTAAAAATTGCCGTCGCCATGGACCTGCAGCTTCCGTAACCGCAGCTGGTACAGTCGTATAAATCCGCCTCGCTGTATTTCTTCATGCTCTTGTATATCTCGGTTAACTCAGTTTCGCTGGGGCGCTTTAGGGTGTAATTACCGGAAAGATTCCGGTATTCCCGCTTGTACAGGCCGGGCTTCCAGTAACGGTTCAAAACCCTGTGATATTTCTTATACAGTTTTTCCAGCCGTTTGGGATTCAATTGCTTTTCCAGCATTGCGCTGCGTTTAATAACCGGACTTTCAAGTTCGTCCATATTTCTTCTGGCATTCCCCGTACCGGGACCGCCATTGCAGCCTTTCTCACAGTTCAGGCAGTCCACGAGCAGGGGAAACTCGATGTCCGGATCATCCAGCTTATGGGAAACCCCCCGTAAATAAGGATAAATCGTATTTACTCCTTCGATCTTACGGGTGTCCCTCCTGATACCCGGCACAAAACGTTCGGCTGTATCCAAGAGACCTCCGGGGACGGAAAATAATACTGCCCGCTCCGCCGGCGCACCGATATATTCCATTTCCTGATAATGCGAAAGATTAACACCCTGCGCTTCAAGCAGTTTTTTCAAAGCCAGCATGGTAACGTTGTAATCCCCCAATTTGGTTTCATCAAATTCCCTTTGTTTGGCAATACAGGGGGAAACCACCGCGATTTTGCAATTTTGGTATTGGGGATAATATTCCCGAATCATTTTAATGGTGTGAAGCATGGGGCTGTCCGCCGGTGCAAGATAGGGCAGGAGATTCGGGTGATACAGTTCGATAAAACTGACAATCGCAGGACAAGGCTGGGCAATTACCAGCTTGGGTTTTTTTTCTTTGATATAATTAACATAGGAAACAACGGTAAGCTCCGCTCCAAAGCTCACATCAAACACCGCCGGAACCCCAAGAGATTTAAGGTAACCGTTTAACCTAAGGTAGTTGCCGGCAAAAACAGAAGCCGCCGCCGGGGCAACAATGGCGATCATCTTTTCTCCCCGCTTAAGGTCCGTCAAAAAACGCTCCGAGTCGTCTATGGGTTTGCGGGCCTCATGACGGCAGGTAACAATGCAGTTCCCGCAGCCAACGCACAGATCCGGATTAATTGTCAGTGTTTTTCCCGAACCATCCATGCAGTATTTTACCGGACAGGTAGTGATACAGGCATAACAGTTGATGCATTTTTCTTCGTCAATCTTAATAACCGGAGCAAGGCTGCCTACATTATCCATTTCTCCTCCCTTCCATAATATAGCGTGATGCTGAGAACTAGGGCAAATTATGCCCAATTACCCTTGGCAAGAGTTTTTTCTATTGCCGTGACCAGCATTTCCTGATTAACCGGCTTGGACAGAACATCGTTGGCAGTGGAATTTTTTGCCTGGTGTAAAAAATCTGCCCCGGTATTACCGCTGACAATAATTATCGGTACATACATATAGCTGGGAATTTTTCTTATGTCTTCCAGGAATGTAAAACCAGAAATGTTCGGCATTTCGATATCCAGAAGGATAACATCCACCCTGTTCGAGTTTAGAAAGTTCAGAGCCTCGGACGCGGCTTTAACAACTCGAAGATCGTATTGGGGGACCAAAAAAACCTTATACTCCATAAGCTGCTGAACATTGTCGTCAATGGCCAAAACAATTTTCTTTTCCATGCTTACATCCTGTTGTTTGGGTAGTTAACGGTGTTTATTGTACCAAAGGTTGTAATAATAATCAAGCAAAAAAGGCGGCCGGCAAACCGGTGTCATGAGCGGCGTATTTTGCAGACGGTGCAGCCTAAAACGTGGACATGGGAACGGCCGGGTTTTTCGAACAGCCGGGCGACAAGAAATTCTCCTTCCCGAAGTACCGCTCCGCAAACCGGGCAAACCCGGCGGCGATCTCCCTGCAGACAATAGACACAGCCTGAAATATGCATTAACCGGTCTGCTCCGCCCATGGAAGGAAAGGCCGCAGATTTAACCCGCTCTCCCCGTTCCAGCTTTGCACTGCAAACCGGACAGGTTCGGGGCATACCGGGAATTCCCTGGTTCTTGGGCCTGGGACCCCTTCTCCGCCGAAAAGCAGGCATGGGAATGCCCCCTGGGGTGGCAAAAAACAGGGTAAAGCCGAAATAAAGCAGGATTACACCGATCAGAGTAAGGATCAGTGCCTGCAAAACCGTTCCCATGCGCCTTCTCCTCCATTTGTATGCTGTATTATACTATACTCGTGGCTGTTCTCTACATTATCGGCACACCTATTGGGAACTTGGGAGATCTGACCATCAGGGCCGCAGAGATCCTTAAATCGGCGGATTTAGTGGCCTGTGAAGATACCCGGCAGACCTTAAAACTTCTCAATCATTTGAGGATCAAAGTTCCCCTCCTCTCCTGCCGGGCTCAAAACGAAGAAGCTGCCGCCGCCAGGGTCATCGCCGCCCTTAATCAGGGTAAAACCGTGGCCTATGCCAGCGACGCCGGTACGCCGGGCCTAAGCGATCCCGGCCAGGTTCTGGCAGCCCGGGCGGCGGAAGCAGACCATGAAGTTATCCCTATTCCGGGTCCTTCGGCCTTTGCCGCCCTGGTTTCCGCTGCCGGCGGAAGGGACAAAACAATCATTTTCGAGGGTTTCTTGTCCCCCCGGACGGGCCGGCGCAGGTCCCGGCTCAAGAAACTGCTCGATACGGGCTGGGCCTTTGTTCTTTACGAATCACCTTTTAGAATTCTTAAACTTTTGGAAGATCTGGCCGATCTTGACAGTGAACGGTATGTTTGTGTGGGCAGGGAAATGACCAAGATTCATGAAGAGTACAAAAGGGGTCCGGCGGCGGAAATTTTTGCTTTTTTTGCAAAAAAAGAGCGCCAAATGGGTGAATTCAGCCTTTATGTATCTGGTCATAATCGTAAATAAGGTTTAAACTTATACTGTAAAAATGCCGATAAGTAAGGTAGGAAGGACATGAGTATGACAATCGACAGGATTAATCCCCTGGAGCCTTTACAGCCTGGAAAAAAATCCGGACGGAGCGGGCAGCCAGAAAGGGGCAAAGAAAGCGATTCTATTTCCCTCTCCTCCGAAGCAGTAGAAAAGGCCGAATTGTACCGGGCCATTGAACTGGTTTCTGCCGCCGAAGATGTCCGGGCAGCAAGGGTTGCGGAACTTAAAGCCAAAATTAATGATCCTTCTTATATCAACGATACGATCATCAGGGCCACGGCGGACAGGATCCTGGACTCATTCGGCCTGTAAGGATAACCAGGTATAAGGGAGGCGGAACAAGGGAATGCCCGGTTCCGCTTTTTTTTTACCCTTTCGGCTGTGAAAACAGCAAGGAGTATGTGTGGATATTTCATTACAACTGGACCCGGAAATTATTATTGGGCTGGATACGGTAAACCGCGCAGGGACGATCTGCGGCGCTTACGGCAGCCGGATTCTGATCGTAACCGAACAGGTCTTATATGAAAACCGGAGCATAGAACGGTTAATTTCTATCCTGGAAGATGCGGGGCTTGAGGCCATTGTCTTTGACGAGATTCCTGCCCAGGCCACGGCGGATGTGGCGGAAGCGGCGGGGATCCTGGCCCAGGGCGCCCGGTGTTCGGCGATTATCGGGTTTGGGGGGCTTAAAACCCAGTCCATCGCCCGGATAACGGCTATGATTGTAAAAACCAGGATGGATATATTTGAACTGCTGGACGGCGCCAAACCGGGAAATGAATTCATTCCCTATATCGCCATTCCTACCACCGGCCGCGATCCTTTCCTTTTTTCCCGGTATTTTGTTGCCGTGGATCCCCGGGACCGTTCGGTTAAGCTGGTAAAATCACCCCAGGGACTTTGTGCAGCGGCCATTGTAGACGGCGGCCTTTCCGAATCACTTTCGGGAAAATTTGCCTCCACCACTGCCTTTGACGGGTTTTGTGTGGCGGTGGAAGCCTATTGTTCTACTAAAGCTTCGTTTTTATCCGACGCCTTGCTGGAACAGGCCATTGCCCTCTATGCCCAGATGATGGACGCCTATGCAGACAGCAATACCTTTGATGACACCGGGGGAGCCACCAATGCGGGGCTCTTGACCGCCCTGGGCTGCGCAGTTTCTTCTCCCGGCATTGGAACCGCCCTGGCCTTTGCCCTGAACGGCCGCTTTCCCGTGGCAAAATCCTGGTGCTCCACTATTTTGCTCCCGTACATTCTGGAAAAATTGGCCGCTTCCAGACCGGAAAAACTGGCAAAAATCGCTGCCTTGATGGGGGAACCAACCATGGGGGCGCCGGTGGGAGAATCGGCCAATATGACGGTGGATTCCATCCGCCGCCGCATGGGATTTCTCAAGGTCCCCGCCCGGCTAAAGGACTACAATCTTTCCTTGGACCGCCTGGTACCCACAGCGGAAGCCGCCCGAAACCTGGAATTTGTGGCCTACTCTCCCTGGACGGTCTCCGCCGAGGATGCCTATGATCTTTTAAAACAGGCCTTTTAACAGTTATACTTGCCCAATGAGTGAATCCCCTTCAATCCTGCTGGTATTTGCTGCAGGACTCCTTTCGTTTTTCTCCCCCTGTGTACTCCCTTTGATTCCGTCTTACCTGAGTATCCTGGGAGGCATCCAATTACAAAGAGCGGAAGTGTCAACGCAGCGCCAACCAGTCCTGGTCATTACCACCCTTGGTTTTGTTCTGGGATTTACCGCAGTTTTTATTATTATGAGCATCATCATGTCTACTACGTTTTTGTTGATGGGTGCCGCATCCGTTTATATTAGGGCTGCCGCCGGGATCATTGTCATTGTCCTGGGATTAAATGTCCTTTTTAATTTTATTCCTTTTCTGAATTATGAAAAACGCCTTTCCATGACAGAAAAAAAACCGGAACAGGGAGAAGATGGAAAGGCCGTCCTGCAAACTGACAAGGCCGCCTTACAAGCCACCCTGACGGCATTTCTGGCAGGGGCGGCATTTGGAGCCGGCTGGACCCCCTGCATAGGGCCCATCCTGGCGGGGGTACTGTTTCTGGCGGGACAGAGCGGCAAAACGGGCATGGCCGCCCTGTACCTGGGGGTTTATTCTCTGGGGCTGGGAGTCCCTTTTTTGCTGGCCGCGGCATTTTTTGATCGTTTCCTTGTTACCGCCCAATGGTTCCGATCCCGGCTGCCGCTGATACAAAAGATCAGCGGCAGCTTCATCATCATCATGGGTCTTCTTATTCTGACCGGCCGTTTTTCCGCCCTGAACATGATCCTGCAAAAATAGCAATAAAGGAAAATTATTTTTCTGGCGGAACATGTTTGGTTTTTGTGGTGCTTTCAATTAGTTGATATTACGGTCTTGACAAATTATTTTTTAGATGATTAAATTAGATATGAAAATATTCAGTTTGATAATTCTATTACCATTAACCATTTCTTTTAATATTTTTTCGCAAGAACAAGAAATAGATGTAATACGATTTTCGTATGATGAATTTGAGATATTAAATTATTTATTCTCCTTAGAAGAAAATGACTGTAAAATTTTAATTAATCCAAATATTAAATATAGTTTTTTTTCAATTTTAGGAGAAAACCCAAAAATGGGCAAACCATCTATTCTATTTACAGAACCATGTCTTTTAAAATTTAAAAAAATAGAAATAAATTTAATAAAAAAGTTTATTGGATTACATTTGAGTAACAATCAAATGATAATTGATAAGTCAAATATGCAAAAATTTGAATTTTCTGATGATTTTGATGCTAGTAATAATGAACAAATAATAAAAGAAAAACAATTATTGTTTGAATTTAGGACAACAGATATAAGATTTTCTTATGAAGAATGGAAATTGAAGAAGGAAAACTTTCTTAAGTATTATATAAAAAGGAAAATTATTACAATATCAAGAATCGCATTTAATGAGAATAGAGATACGGCTTTATTATACTATTATCAATTAGATCCATTAAGTCCTCCTAATATAGATAGTGGAAGCCGATATGTATTATTAAAAAAAATCGATGAAGGTTGGTCAATAGAAGAAGAATTATCTGATTTTTAGAAAACTAAATTTACCTGTGGGGTTCACAGACATCGTTTCAATTTCCTGATCCGTAAATCGTCATAGTAATTCTGTACCTGAAGCCGCTCTTTTTCAGGATGATAATTGTCTTCAACCTCATCCCAAAACGGTGTTATT
>WRIV01000004.1 GCA_009782555.1 Treponema sp.
GTCGGCTCATCGCATCCTGGGGCTGAAGCAGGTCCCAAGGGTTTGGCTGTTCGCCAATTAAAGCGGTACGTGAGCTGGGTTCAGAACGTCGCGAGACAGTTCGGTCCCTATCTGCCATGGGCGTTGGATGGTTGAGAGGATCTGTTTTTAGTACGAGAGGACCGAAATGGACGAACCGCTGGTGTACCAGTTGTCCTGCCAAGGGCACGTGCTGGGTAGCTACGTTCGGAAGGGATAACCGCTGAAGGCATCTAAGCGGGAAGCCCGCCTCAAGATGAACCATCCCTGGGGGTGTAACCCCCCTGAAGGTACCAGGAAGACTACCTGGTTGATAGGGCGGAGGTCTAAGCGCGGTAACGCGTTCAGCCGACCGCTACTAATCTGCCGTGAGGCTTGACCATATTATTGTCCGCTGTGCAAAAACCCAGTTCCGGTTTTTCCAGTTCCCCCGCAAAACCCAGACCGGTTTTGTTATTCCCCGGCAATACGGTTTTAATATGCCTGGTGATTATGGTGGAGGTGCCATACCCGATCCCTTTCCGAACTCGGAAGTCAAGCCCTCTAACGTCGATGGTACTGCGCCTCTAAGACGCGGGAGAGTAGATAGTCGCCAGGCTTTTTTCTTTTTTAAATTGTCAGTTCTTCCGTACCCACAGACCGAATCCGCAGTACGGAAACCGATCCGGCTCCAAAAATTCCATCCATTACGGTGCGGTAGTCTTCCAGTGCTGGAGAAGGAATATATGCCTGGATGGTACCGGCAAATCCGCCGCCATGGACCCGGCATGCACCCGGTAAAGACCTGGTCCGGAGAAAATTCCGGGTCAACGCCAAAGCAACAGCAATTCCCTGCTCATTTACGTTCTGTACCGAATATATGTTTTGCAGCAATTCCCAGGATGAGTCTCCCGATTCATTTACCAGCCTTAGATATTTTGCTATGGCTTTGTTTTTTAAAGATGATACAGCAAGGTTTTCCAGGGCAGCGTGCATATCTGCGGCACGCTGATTTTCGTCAAAGAAATGAAACGCCCTGAGCAGCGCCCGGTCTCCCAATTTTTGCCGTATCTCCGCCGCCTGCTTTTCCACCGCTTTTTTCTTGCATTCCTGAAGCGCTTCTTTGCCGAAAAAAGCGGCCACAGCCTTCATCTCGTTGGGAATGGCTGCATAGTCTGGAGTCAGGTCTGCATGGCTTCCCCGGGTGTTTATTACACAAAGAACATAGCCTGAGGAGGACAAATCTACATCGACCTGTTTAATCAGAGGTTTTCCAGGATCGGCAAAGTCGATGGTTACCGCTCCTCCGCAGACGCAGGCGCACTGATCCATAAGACCGCAGGGTTTGCCAAAATATACATTTTCCGCCTTCTGGCATATCTGGGCAATTTCCAAGGAACTGCATTTGCCACCGTTGTACAAATTATTGATGATCCTGCCAAAAAGCACTTCCACCGCCGCTGAAGAAGAAAGGCCCGAACCGGGAAGTATCATGGAGTTGGCGTTGACGGTAAATCCATTTACTGCCGCTCCCCGGGCGCTGAACCCGGCAGCGATGCCCCGTATAAGAGCTTCGGTGGTTCCCTTTTCATGTTCCTTCGGTTCAAGATCGGGACCCTCTGAATTGACAAGGTCCACCACCACATCGGGATGGCCGGCGGAACGAAAAAAAATGCGGTTATCTGAACGGGCCGCAGCGACGGCAGCTTGATCCAGTTGAATTGATGCGGCAACCACCCGGCCTCTGTTGTGATCCGTATGATTGCCTCCCAGTTCGGTACGGCCCGCGGCTGTAAAGAGCCGGAGTTCTTTTCTGGTTTCGGGAAAGACAGTCAGAGGAAAATCCTCTTCACTTTGCATGGTTTCTATTAGCGAAGTATAGCGTTTTTTTCCCGGTTCCGCCTCTTCCGGACCGTAGAGTTTTTCAAAGAGGGGAGTGGATGAGGTTCCTTCGAGTTTCTGCAGCAGTTCTTTTCCGTTCATTGTTCCAGTATAGGTAAAACAGCGGGGTTTCACAACAAATATTTGTTGTGCCCGTTGAATTGACAAAACAAATTCGATTTGATAAAACAGAATAACCCTTACGCAAGGAGACAATATATGAATGCAGGGTTAATCGTTCAAATAGTTATGTTTGCTGTTATCCTTGTTCAATTAGTTTTGTTAATCCGTTTTTATGCAAAACAAAGCCGGGGCCAAGAAGATCATGTTTTATTAAAACTCACTGAATATGAAAAAAAGCTGGATAAAAATGAGTTTTCGATCCGCGAGGAATTTGGCAGAAGCAGGGAAGAAACAAATAGATCTGCCAAAGAATCCAGGGAAGAACTGGCCGCATCGGTAAAATCCGCAGAGGAAAAGCTGCTGACGATCATAATGGAATTCACCAGGCTGGTTGACAATAAAATAGAAGTATTAACAAAGGATACTAAAGACAGCCTTGAAAAAAACCGAGAGACAGTCGAAAAAAAACTTGCCGATATTCAGCGGGAGAACGGCGAAAGGCTTGAACAAATGCGGCAAACCGTTGACGAAAAACTGCATAAGACACTTGAATCCCGGCTGGGGGAATCTTTTAAGTTAGTAAGTGAGCGGCTTGAACAGGTTCAGAAGGGTCTCGGTGAAATGCAGAGCCTTGCTTCTGATGTGGGAGATCTAAAAAAAGTAATGACAAATGTTAAAACCAAAGGGGTCCTAGGTGAGTATCAACTCGAGTCGATTCTTGAACAAATGCTGGCGCCGAATCAATACGATAAAAATGTTAAAACAAAAACCGGCAGTGACAAAAATGTTGAGTTCGCTGTAAAATTTCCCAGTAAGGATAACCCGGGTGAATTTGTTTGGCTCCCCATTGATTCAAAACTGCCTGCGAGCGGATTTGAAGCGCTTATCGATGCCCATAATACGGGGGACAAAAAAATGATTGAAGATGCACAGAAGACATTTTCAAAGACAGTCAAGAATTTTGCAAAAGATATTCATGATAAATATATTGATCCTCCAAACACCACGGATTTTGCAATTTTATTTTTGCCCTTCGAAAGTGAATATGCGGAAGTGGTCCGGGATCCCGATCTTTTTGAAAGCATACAAAGGGATTATAAGATAAACATTACCGGTCCATCGACATTGGCGGCTTTTTTAAATGCATTGCAGGTTGGCTTCCGGAGCCTTGCCGTAGAAAAACGAACAAGTGAGATATGGAAAATATTGAGCGAAGTAAAAAAAGAATTCGGAACTTTTGAAATTGTTTTAACAAAAGTTAAAGAGCAGATTGACAAGGCAAGTACCACATTGGAAAAAGATGTAGGCATAAGGACCCGGGCAATTGTCAGAAAACTTAAAGATGTTGAAACACTGTCCGACGATAAGGCTGATCAGGAACTATTGTCTTTTGGTTCTTCTGTGGAAGATTCCTAGAACAGCTTTAAGCTGCCTGTCTCTGGTAACTGCCAGCAGAGCAAGACCGATGGCGGCGAACAGCAGAGTTTCCAGGGCTAAGGGAACGCCATAGCTGATCAGGCGGCCCCGTCCGGCAAAGAAGGGATTCAGCCGGGGAGCAAGAAAGAACACCGGTACGGCGGCAATGCAGGAAAAAAAGATCAGTTTTAGGACATAGAGAGCCGCCGGCCCCAGAGCCATGGTTACGGCGATATGGGGACTGCGGCCCAGGAAAATCAGGAGCAGCGCCGTATTAGCAGCACTGGCAATGGTCAGAGCCAGGGCTACGCCGGTCCCCTTCATAGGGCCCACCAGGACCGCCGCGAGGACTATATTAATCCCAAATGAAAAGATCCCCGCCAGAGTGGGGGACCGGGAATCACTTTGGGCATAAAATGCCGGGGCCAGGATACGGTTCAGGGCAATGAAAAAAAGCCCCGGCATATGGAACAGAAAGGCTCCGTAGGTCAGAGCCACTGACTTTTCGTTAAAATTTTTTGTTTGGAAAAGAAGCCGGATCAAAGTTTCTCCCTGGGCTAAAAAGAAAAAAGTAATCGGAATGGTGATAAGGGCAATAATGTCCATGGCCTGGGTCAGGCGCCGGGTGTATTCCGGCCAGCGGCCCGTTTTGGCATGTTCCGCCAAATCCGGAAGCAGCACCGTACCGATGGAAACGGCAAAAACTCCCAGGATCAGTTCCTGAAGGCGCAGAGAATATTGAAGACTCGACACTACCCCTTCTCCGGCTTTTCCTGCCAGGGCGGTGGATACCAGATCGTTAAGCTGATAGGCCGCCATTCCGATAACCGTGGGGCCAATCAAGATCAGCACCTTTCTGGTACCAGGGTTTCGTATTGCTCTGCCCAGGCCGGTAATAAAGAAACGGAATCCTTTTCTCCATACAAAAGGAAATTGAATGGCTGCTTCCAGAAATCCTCCGATGATGATCCCTATGGCCATGGCTCTGGCGGGATTCGCAGTAAATGGCGAAAGCCCGTAGGCGCAGACGATGGTTACCATATTGAGGAGGATCGGCGCCAAACCCGACGGAGCAAAGACATGGACGCTGTTCAAAATTCCCTGAAAAAGGGCAGCGATGGAAATAAAAGCCAGGAAGGGAAACATGATCCGGGTAAGGAACACCGTCTCGTCAAAGGCTTTCATGCTGAAAATGGGAATGATCAGGGGAGAGAAGAATATCCCCAGGGCAACAGCAATGCTTACAAAAAAGGTGAGGAAGGTAAAGACGCAGGAAATAAATTCCCTTGTTTTTTCACGGTCCGCCGCCAGAAGATATTCCTTGAGGGTAGGGATAAAGGCGGCAGCGATGGAGCCTTCTGCAAAGAGCCTGCGGAACAGGTTGGGGATCATAAAGGCCACAGAAAAAGCATCCGAAAGGGCGCTGGTACCCAGCAGGGCCGCTTTGGTCATTTCCCGGAGCAATCCCAATATGCGGGACGCCAGGGTAAGTATCGACAGTGCCGAGCCGGATCGGAGAAGCCTGGCTGCGCCGGGTTTTGAGCTATCCATGATCTCCGGTCAGTATACTATTCATTGTAAATGGTACTCAATGCGAAGGTTGACAGTACATAGCAGCCTGAACCATACTGGATGATAGGCCGATAAATAACATGGAGGCTTCTTTTGTTTAAAGGTCTTACCCGGCGGGCACAGCGCATCCTTACTGTAGATGCCCAGAACGAAGCCCGCAAAAACAACGCCGATGAACTGTTACCGGAACATGTGATGATCTCTCTCCTTAGGGAAGGGGGCAGTACGGCCTGCAAAGCCCTTCTTTTTTTGGGCATCGATCTAAAAGAATTCCGGGAAAATTTGGAACATGAGCTTCCCCGGATTCGCAGCATTGGCGCCGGGGGAGCCACCGCTCTGCTTCCCGGAGATCTGCCTCCGTCCAAGCGGATCCGGCAAATGCTGGAGAGTGCCGCCGAAGAAGCCCGGGTGCTGGGAAAGGATTATATCGGAACGGAGCATCTTCTCTTTGCCGCCATGAGGGAGCAGGGGATGCCGGTCATAAAATACCTTTCTTTCCGGGCGGTGGATGTAGAGATGCTCCGGGTGGCGGTGGAAACCACCCTGAATCCCATCAGAACCAGCCGGGAAACCGCCGCCAGGGCAAAACCCGCGGTGTATCCTGTCCTTACCCCGATCCTTGATGAATTTGCCCGGGATTTAACCGCCCTGGCAAAACAGGGAAAATTGGACCCCGTCATTGGCCGGGAACAGGAAATACAGCGGGCGGTGCGGATCCTTGCCCGCCGTACTAAGAACAACCCCATCCTGGTGGGAGAAAGCGGGGTTGGAAAAACCGCCATTGTGGAAGGGCTGGCCCGGTACTTTGCGGGAAAGGACCTTCCAGCGGAAAAGAATTTCATTTCAGCAAAAAGTTTCCCAGCGAAAAGCCCTTCCCAGGAAAATCTCCCCGAAAAAGCCCCCATACCTGATATTTTTGCGGGAAAACGGATTCTCCTTCTTGATATGGGCCAGATTGTGGCGGGTACCAAGTACCGGGGTGAATTCGAAGAACGAATCAAAAAGATCATGAAAGAAATAACCCAGGCGGGAAATGTGATCCTTTTTATCGACGAAATACATACGATAATTGGGGCCGGCGGTGCGGAGGGGACCGTGGATGCCTCTAATATGTTTAAACCCGCCCTCTCCAGAGGGGAAATCCAATGTATCGGCGCCACCACCCTTGCGGAATACCGGAAATACTTTGAAAAAGACGCCGCCCTGGAACGGCGTTTTCAGCCCATCAAAGTGGAGGAGACGGGCCTGGAAGAAACTATTTCCATCCTTCGGGGCATTAAAGGCCGGTACGAGGAATATCACCGGGTGACCTTTAGTTCCCAGGCACTGGATGCCGCCGCTGGCCTGGCAAAGCGGTACATTTCCGGCAGACGGATGCCCGACAAGGCCATCGATGTACTGGACGAAGCGGCGGCGATGAAAAAACTGCAATACAATGCGGCGCCGGAGGAGATCACCGGCATAGAACAGGAAATACAACAGCTTTTGGAAAAAAAGACCAGCATGGTGAACACCCAGAATTATGAACAGGCGGCGGCCCTTCGGGATCAGGTCGGCCATCTTCGACAGCGGCTGGAGCAGGTCCGCCTTTCCTGGGAAAGCAAGGAACAGCCCGTACCTGTGGAAGAGACGGATATACGGCAGATTATTTCGGAGATGACCGGCATACCCCTTTCCCGGCTGGACGAAAGCGAATCCCGGCGGCTTCTTCGCATCGAAGGGGAACTCCACGAAACCGTAATTGGCCAGGATGAGGCGGTGCGCCGGGTAAGCCAGGCGGTGCGTCGTTCCCGGGCGGGGATAGCTTCTCCCTCCCGACCCTTGGGTTCCTTTATATTCTTAGGTCCCACCGGAGTAGGAAAAACCCTTTTGGCTAAGGCCCTGGCGAAATACCTCTTCGGATCCGCCGACGCCCTGGTGCGGATAGATATGTCGGACTACATGGAAAAACACAATGCCTCCCGGATGACCGGTTCCCCTCCAGGTTATGTTGGGTATGAAGAAGGAGGTATCCTGACTGAACAGATCCGGCGAAACCCCTACCGGGTGATACTTTTTGACGAGATTGAAAAGGCCCACCGGGATGTATTTAATCTCCTATTGCAAGTGCTGGAAGAAGGGGAACTAAAGGACAACCTGGGTCATACGGTGAGTTTTAGAAATACGGTGATTATTATGACCAGCAACGCCGGGGTGCGGGAAATTTCCCGGGATTCCCGGCTGGGTTTTTCCGTAGCTTCGGGCCTTATGGACAGCGGGGAAATTGAGGCGGCGGCCCTTTCGGAACTGCGGCGGTTCTTAAACCCTGAGTTCTTAAACCGGGTTGATGATGTGGTTGTTTTTAGGCCCCTTTCCCAAAAAGAAATCGAAGCGATCCTCGATGTACAGCTTGCTGACCTTTCCCGCCGCCTTGCGGATCAGGGTTTTTCACTCCTGGTTACCCCCGCCGCCCGGCGCATTCTTATCGAAAAGGGCTGGGATCCCAAGTTCGGAGGACGGCCCCTGCGCCGGGCGGTGCAAAAAGATCTGGAAGATGCCATAGCTCTCCTGATCCTGGAAAGGGATCCTTCCCCCGGAACGGTTTTTACCGCCGAAGGCAGGAACGGCAAAATCAGCATAAAAGTTAAACAGGAAAATGCCGGAATACAGCCAAGCAAAGATGAATTTTCGGGGGTAAATGCCGAAACCTATATCACCGTACCCGGATAAAGGATCGTGTTTTTCGGAATTACAATAATGCCATCTACAATGTGGTAGTGGCCGTAGTTGCCGTCGGCCCGGTTGATATTGTCGATTCCGATACGGCAACCCTCTCCTATACAGACGTTTTTGTCGATGATCGCTCCCTTGACGATAACGCCTTTGCCAATGCCCAAATTGGGAAGCCTTTTTTCTTCGTTTTGCTTTTTTTCTTCCTCTGTTTCGTAACGATCCGACCCCATACAGACGACTCCGTTCAGGCTGGCTCCTGATTCAATTGTGGTCCTGACACCTACGATGGAGTTGGAGATCGATGCATTGGTGATGATACAGCCTTCGGAAGCAATGGACTGGTTCATATTGCTGAAATTCATCTTAGAAGGAGGCAGAGCCCGCATACGGGTATAGATCGGACTGGTTTCGTCGTAAATATCGAACCGGGGCCTCACGGTGGTCAGTTCCAGATTTGTTTCGTAAAAATTCCGGATGGTTCCGATATCTTCCCAATAACCGTCGAAAACATACGCATTCACTTTTAATTTGTTAATTGATTGGGGGATGATCTCTTTGCCAAAGTCGGTAAGATCGTTATTAAGGCACTCTTCCATGGCGGCAGCATCAAATACATAGATCCCCATGGAAGCCAGGTATTCGTCTCGGCCATTTTTATCTTTTTTGAGTTCCAGAGGGGCTTTAAAATCCTGAATATCCCGGTCCGGTCCGGGTTTTTCCAGGAATTCGGTAATTCCTGAGCTTTTATTCACCTTAAGAATTCCCAGTTGGTTTGCATTTTCCCGGGACACGGTGGTACAGGCGATGGTGATCGCCGCACCGGACTGCTGGTGCTTTTTGATAAAGTCCTTTAGGTCCATCCGGTATAGCTGATCCCCGGAGAGGATCAGGTAGTGGGAAGGGTCCTGGGTTCTGAAATGGATGAAATTTTTCCGGATGGCATCGGCGGTACCTTCGAACCAGCTTGTATGCTCAAAGGTCTGTTCCGCCGCCAGTATTTCCACAAAGCCCCTGGAAAAGATGTCAAAGTTGTAGGTTCGTCCAATATGCAGGTTTAGAGAAGCGGAATTAAACTGGGTAAGGACGTAGATTTGCCGTAAATTGGCGTTGATACAGTTGGAAATGGGGATATCTACCAGCCGGTATTTGCCGCCAAAGGGGACAGCAGGCTTTGCCCTGGCTTGGGTCAAGGGGAACAACCGTGTTCCCTTTCCTCCTCCCAATACAATAGACAATACTTCCGCCATGTTTTCCTCTTTGTTTAGTAATACGCCGGCCTCCCCCAAAAGAGACACAGCCCTTTAAGTATACGGTATTTTTTCCCTTTTGTCGATAGAAACAATGACTTTTTTATTTTCTTTCGATTAAAATAAGCCTATGAAGAGCCAAGAGGCCGAAAATCCCCAGAAAATAGCCCTGGATAGTATTCTTTCCAGCCCCGAATTTGTCCCAAATATCGTGGTAAACCGGTTCATCTCCGCCATAGAAGCTTCTCTTGCGCCTTTTCCCTCCGGTTTGGCTCCGGAAATAGCAGCGGCCCTCCGTTCACGGGGTATCACAGCCCTTTATACCCACCAGGCAGAGGTTTGGGAGGAGGCCAGGAGAAGCCGGAATGTGATTATTGTTACCCCCACCGCATCTGGAAAGACCCTTTGCTACAATCTCCCGGTCCTCCAGTCTTTGCTGGAAGACACGGAAGGCCGGGCCCTCTACCTATTTCCCACCAAGGCCCTTTCCCAGGATCAGCAGTCGGAACTTAACGGGCTGGTGGAGGCCGGTGCAGCGGCTCTGCCCGGTATGCAAAATGCGCCGGGCCTGCCCGTAAAAATAATTACCTACGACGGGGATACTCCGGAGAGTCTGCGCGTCGCCGCCAGGGACACGGGGCGGATTGTGATCAGCAACCCCGATATGCTCCATGCGGGGATCCTTCCCAATCATCCCAAGTGGATCAAATTTTTTTCCCGCCTAAAATATATCGTCATCGACGAAGCCCATGCCTACCGGGGGGTTCTGGGGAGCCATGTGGCCAATGTGATCCGCCGTCTGCGCCGGATCGCCGCCTTTTACGGTTCCAATCCCCGGTTCATTCTTTGCTCCGCCACCATCGGTAATCCCCGGGAACTGGGAGAAGCCCTGATCGGGGAGGATCTGGTCCTGGTGGACAAAAACGGCGCTCCCCGGGGCGAAAAACGGATAATCCTCTACAATCCGCCCCTGGTAGATCCTGTCCAGGGGATCCGGAAGTCCTCCATGACGGAAGCCCGCCGGTGGATGACTGCCCTGCTTCGGGGAGGAATCAAGACGATCCTTTTTGCTCATTCCCGGATCAAGACCGAGGTGGCTGCCGCCTATGTAAACGAAGATCTGGCAAATTTCTATACAGAAAACAGCGGGATCCGGGTGGAGCCCTACCGGGGCGGACTGCTCCCCAACGAACGCCGGGAAATTGAGCGGGGCCTTCGGGATGGAACGATCCAGGGGGTGGTAAGTACCAATGCCCTGGAATTGGGGATCGACATAGGAGGGCTGGACGCCTCGGTGGTTTCCGGCTTCCCCGGTTCCTTTAACAGCTTCTGGCAGCAGTCGGGCCGGGCGGGCCGGCGGGGAGGCACTTCGGTTTCGATCTTTGTGGCCTCCTCCAGCCCGGTGGATCAATTCATCATGAATGAAAGCGAGTGGTTCTTTGGCAAGGGCGCCGAAGAAGCCCGGATTGATCCGGATAATCCTTATATCCTGACGGATCATGTTAAGTGCGCCTGTTTTGAACTCCCCTTCCGGGATAGCGAAATTGAGGATTCAATCGAACCCTTCGGCGAAGGGGTAATCGATGTTCTTTCCTATCTGGAAGAGGACGGCATAGTCAGGCATACCGCCGCAGCGTCCGATGAAACCAACGGCGAAAACCATGGCCGATGGCACTGGTCGGATCGTTCCTTCCCTGCAGAAGGGATCAGCCTCCGTTCTGCCACGGCGGATAATGTGGTGATCATAGATCGCAGCGAAGGCAGAAACGCCGTCATCGGAGAAATGGATCGGCCCAGCGCCAAGGAATTGATCTTTAAAAACGCCGTCTACATACACCGGGGCCGGCAGTATCTGGTGGAAGAACTGGACATACCTAACCGTAAGTGCCATGTCCGGGAAGCGGATGTTAATTACTTTACCGATGGACTGGTTAAAACAGACATCAAAGTTTTAAGTGAAGACGAAACGATAAAAGTACAGAACAAATCAGAGTCCGCCTTTACTCTGGTGGTGGGGGATGTTCTGGTTCGAACACAGGTTTCCAAATTTAAAAAGATCCGCTTCCACAGCCACGAAAATATCGGCTATGGCGACATCGATCTGGCCGAAGAAGAAATGCAGACCCGGGCGCTGATGCTCCTTTTTTCCGAAAACAGCACCGCCGGAAAAATTCTTGCTTCTTTTGATGAAGAAGCGGCGGCGGCGGTTCTGTCCGGGGCGGGGACTCTGGTCAGGCACATCGCTCCGGTATACCTTCTCTGCGATCCCCGGGACCTCGGAATAGCGGAGCGGGTCCGGGACCCCCACTTTGCTGTCCCAGCCCTGTACATTTACGACAAATACCCCGGCGGCACGGGCCTTGCGGAAGCCCTGTCCCAAAAAACCGAAACTGTGTTGACCGCCGCCCACCGGGCCGCTGCGGGCTGCCCCTGTAAATCTGGCTGCCCCTCCTGCGTGGGTCCCGGCGGCAGCAAGGAGGGAACAAAGGAATTACTGGAAGCGGTGGTGAACAGGGCAACATAGCCTTTTTTGACCTGCCGGTTTATACTAAAATCATCCATGGCAGATTCTTTCTTCGAGCAGCCGGTACTGAATTCCCCCTACGCCTGTCCCTCCCGCCACTGGGAGCTTGATGCCCAGGGACAGCCAACCCAAAAAATTCTTGACAGCCGCCGCCGGGCCGCCTACATTACGCCCATTCCCAAACCCCGTAAGCGTAAGAGCGCCCCAAAACAGAAAGGCTCCAACCGGAAATTCGCGGATCAGGGGCTTTTGGTCTTTGACGAGGGAAAAAATCTCTCAAGCGCCGATCAGATGTACGACCCGATTCCGGTGATAAACGCCATCCGTTCTTATGTGGATGAATGGCGGCGCATACCCGACCCGGCGGACTGGAAGGTAACTCCCGAAACCGCTCGGCTATTGCGGCATTGGCGCAACGCTGAACAGAGTCATAGCGCCGGAAATTTCAGGCCCTTTTTCTGCCAGGTAGAAGCGGTGGAAACCCTCATCTGGCTCACCGAGGTAGTTCCACAACTGGGGAAAAAGGAAAACGCCTTTTTCGATCATCTGAAAAACGCCAATGCCGAAGCCAACCCGGAATTGTTCCGCATCGCCCTGAAAATGGCCACCGGTTCCGGCAAAACCACCGTCATGGCAATGATTATTGCCTGGCAGACAGTCAACGCGGTACGCCGCCCGCAGAGCAAGCGCTTTACCAGAGGTTTTCTGATTGTTACACCAGGCATTACCATCCGTGACCGCCTGCGGGTGCTCTACCCCTCCGATCCCGACAGCTATTACGAGCATCGCTCCCTCCTTCCCCATGACATGATAGCCGACATTAAAAAAGCAAAAATCGTTATCACCAATTTTCATGCCTTTATGCTCAGGGAAAAGATGAATTTGCTGAAAGGCACCCGCTCGCTTTTACAGGGGCATAATGCGCCGATCAAGTCAACCGAAACCGAAGGGCAGATGGTACAGCGGGTCATGCAGGAATTGATGCACATCAAAAACATCATGGTAATCAACGACGAAGCCCATCACTGTTACCGGGAAAAGCCGGACGGGGAAGACAGCGTTGACGAATTGAAGGGTGATGAAAAAGAAGAAGCCAAAGAAAACAACGAAGCCGCAAGGGTCTGGATCAACGGCCTTGAAACGGTAAAGCGCCGGCTTGGCATCCACACGATAATCGATCTTTCCGCCACTCCCTTTTTTCTCCGTGGTTCAGGCTATGCGGAAGGAACATTATTTCATTGGACGGTGAGCGATTTTTCCCTCATGGACGCCATTGAGTGCGGCATTGTAAAGCTGCCCCGCGTTCCGGTCAGCGATAATATTCCCGGAGCGGAAATGCCCATATACCGCAACCTTTGGGAACACATCGGCAAAGAAATGCCGAGAAAAAGCCGTGCCAATGCGGGCGCTCTTAACCCCGCCGACCTGCCTCCCAAGTTGCGGACTGCACTGGAAACACTTTACGGCCATTACGAAAAAACTTTTGCCCTCTGGGAAGAGGCAAAGATCGACGTTCCTCCCTGTTTCATTATCGTTTGCAATAATACAGCGGCCTCTAAACTCGTCTACGATTTTATTTCCGGTTACTATCACGAAAGAACAGATGGTTCGAAAAATTTTGAAAACGGCAGCCTTGCACTGTTCAGAAATTTTGACGATGACGGAAATCCCCTTGCCCGCCCCCGCACCCTGCTCATAGACAGCCATCAGCTTGAATCCGACGACAACCTGGACGACCATTTTCGGGAAGCGGCGAAAGATGAGATAGAGCGTTTCCGTGTGGAACGATTGCAGCGTTCAGGCAGCAGGGAGGAAGCGGACAATATCAGCGACAAAGAACTGCTGCGGGAAGTGATGAACACCGTCGGCAAGCCGGGCCGCCTGGGCGAATCGATCCGCTGCGTTGTTTCGGTCGCCATGCTTTCCGAGGGATGGGATGCCAATACCGTAACCCACGTTCTGGGGATACGCGCTTTCGGGACCCAGCTTCTCTGCGAACAGGTTATCGGCAGGGCCCTTCGCCGCCAATCCTACGATCTGAACGAAGACGAAAAATTTGACGTGGAATATGCGGATATTTTCGGTATTCCCTTTGATTTTACCGCAAAGCCGTCGCCGCCCACGCCCCGTCTGCCCAAAGCAACGGTACATGTCCGCGCCGTGTCGCCCGAACGGGACAAACTGGAAATCCGTTTCCCCCGGATTGCCGGTTACCGCGCTGAACTCCCCGAAGAAAAACTCGCCGCCCGCTTCACCGCTGATTCAACCCTGGTATTAACACCGGAGATTGTAGGCCCCACCAAAGTAAAAACATCCGGCATCATCGGCGAAGACGCGGATTTTGATGTGAAGCATTTGGAAAACACCCGCGATGCGGAAATCATTTACAAGCTGACCCAGCGCCTGTTGGACACCAAGTTCCGCGATGAAAACGGCGAACTAAAATTGCACCTTTTCGGCCAGCTCAAAAAAATATGCGCCCAATGGTACACAGAACACCTGGTCTGCAAAGGCGGCGTATATCCGGCCATGATACTCTACCAGTACCTCGCGGACATTGCCTGCGAGCGAATAGAAAAAGCCATAAGCGCCCATTTTTTGAACGAAGAGAAAAAGCCCGTCAGGGTTGTTTTAGACCCCTACAACAAAGAAGGCTCCAGCATCCACGTCAACTTTCACAGCGGCAAACTCAGGCGCTGGCAAACCGACCCCCGCAAATGCCACGTCAACTGGGCAATCGCCGACAGCGACTGGGAGCTGGAATTCTGCCGCCTCGTTGAAGACAATAAACACGTCTTCTCGTATGTAAAAAATTCCGGCCTCGGTCTTGAAGTCCCCTACCGCCTTGGCTCCCAAAACCGCATCTACATCCCCGATTACATCGCCCTTGTCGATGATGGTAGTGGCCCCGATAATCTGCTCCACCTGATCATCGAGGTAAAAGGCTACCGCAAAGAGGACGCAAAAGAAAAACGCCTCACCATGGAAAATTTCTGGATTCCCGGCGTAAACCGTCTGGGAGTTTACGGCCGCTGGGCCTTCGCGGAGTTCACCGAAGTTTTTGAAATGCAGGATGCTTTTGACGGGTTGGTGGACAGGTTTGTGGGGGGAGAAGGAATAACTAATGAAAAATAATTCTAGAAGTATAGACAAGCAAGACTAAATTTAGTACCATATAAAAACAGGAGGATTTAATGATAAATCTGGTGGAAGATATTAGGCCAATATCCTATGTAAAATCACATACCGCCGAGGTAATGAAACTGGTTGGGGAAAAGAATAATCCTATGGTTATAACCCAAAATGGAGAAGCAAAAGCCGTTTTGATGGACGTAAAACAGTACCAGAACATTATTAACACAATAAATTTAATAAAAATTTTATCTATTGGGGAAGAAGACCTGAAAAAGGGAAGAATTTATACCCATGAGGAATTAAAAAGTAAAATAAAGACAATATTGGACTAAATATGAAACATAAAATAATTTGGTCAAAAGATGCCGGAGATGAACTAGCTGAAATTATTTCGTATATAAAATATAACACCGGAAAAATGACCGCAGAAAAAATATATATAAAAATAATCAAAGAAGTAGATAAAATATCAGAAAATCCTGAGGGAAGAAGAATAGCTCCTTTATTAAGAGAATTTGGAATAAATAATATTCATCAAATTAACATTAGTCCCTGGATGGTATTTTATAAAGTTGAAAATAAAAAAATGGAAATAATATCAATAATAGACGGAAGAAGAAATTTAGAGGAAATATTATATAAGAAAATAATTGAAGGAAAAGTTAGTTGATTATTTCAGACTGGTAGCGTAAGATGATTTTCAGGTGGGGTCTATACCCATGAACCATGTTGGAAAGAGAAGGACAAGGTTATGTATAGGCAAAAAGTCTATCTTGAAACTACAATGTTCAATTACTACTTTGATAAAACAAAAAATGCACAGCCTGTAACAGTTGCTTTTTTTGAGGCTATCGGAGCAGGTCAGTTTGAAGGGTATACCTCAGTTTATGCCTACAACGAACTGAATGAAGCTCCCGAACCACAAAGAACTAATATGCTTAACCTCATTGAGCGATACAACATCAAAGTACTTGATGCATCTGATGAGGTTGTTCAATTGGCTGAAAAATATATGACAAATAATATCATACCCAAAAAGAAAAGGATGGATGCCCTACATATCGCTGTTGCATCGGTTTATGAATTGGATATGATTATGTCCTTTAATTTTAGGTATATCAATAAATTGAAGACAAAAACTTTAATTCCTGCGACTAATCTGATATCAGGTTATCGGGGAATTATTATTGCCCAACCGGAGGAGGTAATTGATAATGAAACTGACGACTGACATTGAGGACGAAATTGATGCAATCCGTGACAAAATTTATGAAAAAATTAAAGATATGACACCTAAAGAAGAAACTGCCTATTTCAACGCCATTGCTGAAGAAGCGAGGGAAAAACATGGCTTCTGCGTGGTAAAATCTGCCGTTGGGGATAGGGCCGAGGGGGTTGATTGAGGGTGATTGTTTCGACACTTGGCAAAAACTGGTTGGAGTGGGTAGAATGGTTGTGATGGGGAGAAAGAGATTATTTTTATGGAAAAGCCTCTTTTCTTGTGGATAACTTATGAAACTTAATGTTGCTAAAAAAATAAAAAATTATAGACTTGCAAAAGCAAATGGTTATTTTTCCATATTTGAAGCTATTTCAAATTCCCTTGATAGCTATAAAACAATAAAAAAATCCATTAAAATCTCAATTGAATTCTATCGTGATAATCATGGTTTAGATTTTGGCGACGACAATTTAAAAGTAAATAATTACCAAAAAGTTGTTATAACAGACAATGGGGTAGGACTTAACGATGAAAATTATGAATCATTTAATACATCTGATTCTGATTATAAAGAAATATATGGTGGTAAAGGATTAGGTAGGTTTAGTTGGCTGAAAGTTTTTGAAGATGTGAAAGTAGAAAGCATTTATAGTGAAAATAATAAATACTATTTAAGAAAATTTGATTTTAGACGTACTGAGGACGGAATCACAAATCACAAGAAGACAGAAATTTCAAAAACAGAAACTGGTACAATAATTTCATTGTTACAACAGAAAAATGGATGGGAAATACCTAAAAAAATCTCTACATTTTGTGAAAAAATAATTGAAAGTTTTCTGCCTTTATTTATTAATAACAATTCATTTAAAATCACGTTAATAGATAAAGATACTAATGAAATAATAGACGCTTATAGTTATTTTAAAGCTCACTATAAAGGCGAAATGGGATCAGCATTGTTTGAAATAAAAGGAAGAGCTTTTTCTCTATCGGTGCATAAGACATTATTTGGGAACAACAATCAGTTTATTCTTTACGCACAAGAAAGAGCTTCAAAAACAATTGATTTGTCTAAGCATATTATTGATCTCAACGCAAAATTGGAAGATAATCTAGAAGAATTTCATATCATTGCCTTTTTGACTGGACAATATTTGGATAGGATAGTTTCTCCCGAAAGGGACGATTTTGACTTTGATGATGATGAAGCCAATATTAGTTTATTTGAATTAATCGAAAAAAGTATTCCTGAAATTAAAATGATAATAAAAGATTTATTAAATGTGATTCATGAAAACAAGAAACAAACTATCAATCAATTTGTTGCAAATGAAGGACCAGAATATAGGTATTTATTGGAAAAGGATCCTGAAATAATAAAAGCTATAAATCCAAATGCTTCAAAAAGAGAAATAGAAAATCATTTACATACAGTAGAGTTAAGAAAAAGGGAACAAACAAAACAAGAAATCACAAAGATTCTTCAAAGTGACAAAATTGATGGGTCGGAGATTGAACAAGTGTATTTAAAAGTAAGCGAGGAAGCAAAAGCTGAATTGACAAAATATATCCTTTGGAGAAATCATGTATTAGAATTATTAGACAAAAGAAATAGCCTGAATGATGAAAAAAAATATGATAATGAGAACGAAATGCATAAATTATTCTACCAAATGAAAGTAACTTCAAGTGATGTTCCGTATGAATGTAATAATCTTTGGTTAATTGATGAACGATTGAATTTTCATGATTATCTAGCCTCAGACTTGCCTATAGATGGAAAGCAAGGTGATCGTCCAGATATTATTACATATAATGTTGTTCATTATTTTAATAATGGAGATAATCCAAATAATACATTCTCTGTAATTGAATTTAAGAAACCAATGCGAAATGATTACACCGATGATGAAAATCCTATTGATCAAGTAAGTAATTATATTGTTGAAATTAGGAATGGCAAGGCAAAAAAACAAAATGGTCAGCTAATACAAGTTTCTCAGACGACCCCATGTTTTGCCTACGTTATTTGTACTCTTACTTCTAAGATACGCTCTCTTTGTGAGAAACGTGATTTTATTAGAACCTATGATAACTTAGGTTATTTTCGTTTCAATGTGAATCTAAACACCTATTTTGAAGTAATTGACTTTGAAAAAATAGTAATTGATGCCAAAAATCGAAATAGAATTTTCATGAAGAAATTAGGTATCAAGTAGGATTATGAAAAATGACAATACCCCCCACCATCCAATCCGAACTTGACACCCTCAAAGAAATCATCCTCCGTACCGTCCCTGTGGAGCAAATCTGGCTTTTTGGCTCCTATGCCAACGGAACGCCCCACAAAGACTCAGACCTAGATTTATATGTGATTCTCAAAGACGATGTTCAAATGCGAATGATTGACGCTGCTATTACAATTAGAATCGCCATAGGCAGAAAAAAGACAATGCCGGTAGACGTTGTTACAAACACCCTCGGCAAATACAGGGAACGCTTAAAATTCCCGACACTGGAACGAACAATTGAGCGCGAAGGGATAAAAATTTATGGATAAGCAAAATGAGTTGCAGCAGTGGATTGCAATTGCCAATAGTGATTTAACGGCAGCACAACACTTGGCAAATAATATGCGGCCTATCCCTTATGAGATTATCTGTTTTCATTGCCAGCAAGCGGCGGAAAAATACCTTAAATGGGTTCTTGTATTGCATGACATTGATCCTCCAAAAATCCATGATTTGGAAGAACTTGAAAAACTTTGCGAAACAATTTCCCCTCAGTTTGAAACACTATTTGAAAAATGCGCTGCCTTAACGGAGTATGCTATCCCTTCCCGTTACCCCAGCGAAAATCAATTGGAAAAGCAAGATATGGACAAAGCGCTTGAATATGCACAGTCAATCAGGGAATTTGTCAGAAGTCAATTCCCTGAACAATTTGTGCTTTACAATAAAAACACAAACAAAAAATCGGAGGAACCCTGACAATGCCCAAAAAAGCACAACCTCCAAAAAAAACCAAGAGATACGAAGTATCTCAAATCACCCACACCGAAGACAAGCGCAAAAACATACCCACGGCAGAATACCAGGCCGTAGTGGAAGACGAAACAAAAAAGGTCATTCCCGTAACCGTCAAACGCAGAAATCCCGACCTTGATCCCCAGCTTGTCTGGCGGGGCAAGGAGGACCGGGACTGGACAAGCCTTAATACGCAGGCGCCGCCCCTCTATATTCAGGAAAAACTCCATCCCAAAGCCATTATCGACGACCTGGTGCGGCGCAGCGATGCCGACCGGAAAACGGAAGAGCAGCAGCCCGATCTGTTTGCCGATTTTAACGGCATCGGCGAGGCGGAAAAAACGGAGTTCTACAAACATGAACAAAACTGGTCCAACCGCATGATCCTGGGCGACAGCCTCCTCGTGATGGCAAGCCTTTCGGTTCGGGAAGATTTGCAGGGCAAAGTACAGTGCATCTATTTTGACCCGCCCTACGGCATCAAGTTCAATTCCAATTTTCAATGGTCAACCACCAGCCGGGACGTGAAGGACGGGAACCTCTCCCATATTTCCCGCGAGCCGGAACAGGTGAAAGCCTTCCGCGATACCTGGAGGGACGGTGTACACAGTTACCTTAGCTATATCCGTGATCGCCTTACCATTGCGCGCGAACTCCTTGCCGAGACCGGTTCAATCTTTGTACAGATTGGCGATGAAAATGTTCATCGGGTTCGGGACGTGATGGATGAAGTTTTCGGGGAAGAAAATTTTATTAGCCTTATTATTTACAAAAAAGGTGGTACTGCAACAACACAGGAGTTAAGTAATATTACTGATTTTATTATTTGGTATGCAAAGGACAAAAAACATATCAAATACAGACAACTTTTTGAAAAAAAAGAAGTTGGAGTGGGTGAATCAACAGGTGAACGTTATGACCAACTTGAAGCCCTTGATGGTTTTCGTAGGCCAATGTCAAAAACAGAAAAGGAAGATCCTGATTTAATTCCAGTTAATAATCGAGCCTATAAATTATCTAACCCATGTTCTCAACATGATAACCCAAATCACAGAATTACCCCATTAGTTTTTGAAGGAAACGAGTATTTTCCTCCAAATGATAGGCAGTGGTCTGCTGCAATAGATAAAATGTATAAATTGACTGAAAGCAACCGAATTGTTTCAACAGGAAAGAACCTTGCCTATATAATGTACATAGATGATTATCCTGTTATGCCTATAAATAATATATGGACAGATTTTTTACTTCGTACAGAAAGAGTTTATGTTGTTCAAACATCTCCGAAAACAATCCAGCGTTGCATCCTCATGACTACCGACCCCGGCGATCTGGTTTTGGACCCTACCTGCGGTTCGGGAACTACCGCCTATATCGCCGAACAGTGGGGCCGCCGGTGGATCACCATCGACACGAGCCGGGTTGCTCTGGCCTTAGCCCGTACCCGTCTGATGGGGGCCCGCTATCCGTATTTTCTCCTTGCCGATTCTTCCGAGGGGCAGTTAAAAGAAGCGGAACTCAAGCAGACCATTCCTTCACGGGAGCCAACCTACAGCCGCATCCGCCACGGTTTTGTGTATGAGCGGGTTCCCCATATCACCCTTAAATCTATCGCCAACAATACCGAGATCGATGTGATTTACGAAAAATACCGGCAGGATATTGAAAACTCCCTCGCAGAGATTAACACGCTGATGCGGGGCGAAGATATAGTGTATCGAATTGAAACCGGTGCGCGTAAAGGCAGAACCGTTAATTTCAGTAAGGACACCGGTAAAAAAGAAACGCTCCCCTCCGGTGAAGAAGTGTCTGTCTGCGATCTGTTGGAGTGGGAAGTACCGCCGATACGTTTTTCTGACGGAAAGAAGACATGTCCGCCGGGTTTTGAAAAGGCGATCAAACCTCTGGGTAAATTCTGGGACGCAAAAATGAAACGCCAAAAGGAAATTGACGCTTCCATTTCCGCAAAGGCCGAGTTTGAATACCTCTACGACAAGCCGTATGAGGACAACAAAAAAATCAGGGTTGCCGGCCCCTTTACCGTGGAAAGCGCCTCTCCCCACCGGGTGCTTGATCTGGATGAAAACGGTGACTTTATCGTAGCGGAGCGCACACGTTCTTACGGTGCAAAAAGCGATGATACGGATTTCACCTCGATCATCCTTGAAAATCTCCGCACTGCCGGAGTCCAGCAGACACACAAGGAAGACAAGATCGATTTTACTTCCCTTAACCCCTGGCCCGGAAACCTGGTTTGCGCTGAAGGCCGATACGATGAGGGCGGCGAACGTGGCGCAAAACCCATCCAGCGCCGGGCCGCCATTTTCATTGGCGGCGAATTCGGAACAGTAACCCGCGCCGATCTGGTGGAAGCCGCAAACGAAGCCGCCGAAGCGAACTTCGACTGCCTCATCACCTGCGCCTTTAACTATGAAGCCCGTGTTACCGATTTTAACAAACTCGGCAAAATCAGGATACTCAAGGCCCGCATGAACGCCGATCTCCACATGGCAGGCGATCTCCGCAACACCGGCAAAGGGAATCTGTTTGTGATTTTCGGCGAACCGGATCTGGAAATTATCTCCCACGAGAATAATCAGTTGATTGTAAAAATCAGGGGCGTTGACGTGTTTCATCCCGGCCTGGGCAAAGTGGAATCGAACGATACCGGCGGTATCGCCTGCTGGTTCATCGACACCGATTACAACGGGGAAAGTTTCTTTGTCCGCCACGCCTATTTCCTCGGCGCCGGTAATCCCTACGAATCTTTGAAAAAGACCCTCAACACCCAGATCAACGAAGACGCATGGGCCAGCCTCCGCAGCGACATTTCCCGCCCCTTTGACAAGCCCCCGTCAGGCCGCATTGCCGTCAAGGTTATTAACCACCTTGGGGATGAGGTGATGAAAGTTATCAATGTAAAAGAACGGTAGCCTATGCGTAAAATCTTTACCGTGTTTTTGCTGTTTTTTGTTCTTGCCGCCGCCGCCGCCCAGAGCAGACGGCCCTCGGTTGCCCTTGTTTTGGGCGGAGGAGGAGCCAGGGGGTTTGCCCATGTGGCGGTTCTGGAATTGATAGAAGAACTGGGCATACCGGTGGATATGATAACCGGGGTAAGTTCCGGTGCCATAGTCGGCGGACTTTATGCGGCGGGTTATAGCCCGGCCATGATACTGGAAGTTTTTAACAAAAGAGATTGGAGTTCTTTTTTTCAGAACCGGCCGGTCTCTCCCTTTTGGAACAGGAATAATGATCTTCCCCTGGCTTTTTCCCTGAACGATTCCGCCGGGCCTGTGGTCCCTGATTGGGGAAGGGGTTACTCTTCGGGACAAAATGCATATGATTTTTTTAAATCCCTGACGATAAAAATTCCCTCCTATATTGATTTTAACAATCTCCCCATTTCTTTCCGGGCCGGGGTTGTGGAAGTTCCGGAAGGCAAATTCGAACTTCTGAATGATGGAGACCTGGCCGAAGCAATCCGGGCAAGCATGAGTATTCCGGGAGTTTTTGAACCCTTTATCATCGAAGAACGAAGCTATATTGACGGAGGGATTCTTAACAATCTTCCGATCCGGGAAGTTCGGGAACTGGGTTTTGACATAATCATTGCTGTAGATCTTTTTCCCCTTCCGCTGGAATTCTCCGTTGCTCCCCTGGATATTCCTGATCTGATGAATACGATTTATTCCCATAACACGAGCAGTGAACATCATAAACTGGCAGATGTGGTTCTTTTTCCGCTTATTTCGGATATATCCGCCATGGATTTCAGTAAGGGCCCGGAAATCTATGCTCTGGCGAAGGAGGAAAAAGTAAAACTGGCAGCCCTTCTTGAACCGGTTCGGGAAAAAATTGCCGCCGGAGTTTCCGCCGATGCTGACAGGGAATCCGGGTCCAAAGGGAGTTACAGGGATATGCCGCCCCTTACGCCCCAAAGGTTGATCATCAGGGGAGGGCTGCACCGGGATCGTTCCTTTATCGGGAAGGCGTTTTCCCGCCTTGTCATGGGCAGGGCCTTGACGGTGGAAATCATTTCTGCCTTTCTGGAAAGCGTTTACGAAACCGGCAATTACCGTATGGCCGCGGTCAGGACGGATATCCGTTCCGGGGAAACGGTACTGGAGCTCATCCTTTATCCTGAGTCGAAGAACAATACCCTGCTCCGGATGGGACTGGATTATGAAGGAACATTCTCTTCCCAATCCTCCGGCAAAACAGCCTTGAGGAGCGGCATTGAACTGCGGGGAAAGAACGGCTTTTCTTTTCTTCTTCAAGCTTCAGTGATGGACGAACTTTCCGTTGGTTTTTCGGTATTCCGGCCCCTGGGGCCCCATTTTTTTCTTGCCGCCGAAACGGATCTGATCCGGGATCAGGAACTGCCGGTTAAGGGCATCCTGAGCAGGGAGGAAACTATGCCGGAGCGGCTCCTCTATTTCCGCGGGGTTGTAAAAGGGGGCTTTCGCATTAACCGCCATAATTCCCTTTGCCTCTGGCCTGAATTTTTTTGGTTCGCTGATGAGGACGAGACCCATACAATGGCGGGTATTGCCGCCGCTTATACTTATTCCAGCCTTGACCATTCTCTCTTTCCTTCCCGGGGTTTTTGGGGGAGGATCGAAAACCGTGTAAGGTTTACGCCCGGCGATCCTCTGCCCTTCGATCTTGTCAGCGCCGATCTTGCGGCATCACTACCCCTGGGCCGCCATGTTAGTCTTGGGATTTCCGGTTTTGGATCATCTCTTTTTGGGGACACCGAACTTCCTTCCGGGCTTTCTGTTTTTGATTTGAAGGGTATTCAACGGTTCTACTTTCCCCACGATCCGGGGATATTTTCCGGCGAAAAGAGGGCCGCCCTTTCCCTGGCCTTCCAGGCAGAGCCCTTGGGAAGCCTAAGCATCCTGGGGGGAAGGCTGGTCTTTCTTCTGGCGGCTTCGGCGGGCCGGGCCGGTTCGTTTGAATGGAACGACTGGAAGGATTTTGGGAAGAACGATCTTATCTGGAACATTTCCTTCGGCACGGCCATGGTTCCCGCAAAAAACTTCGGGCTTCAAATTAGAGCCGGCGCCGGCGGAAACCATCAACCGGCTCCCTTCGTTTCCCTTGATATAGGTTTGAGGGGATTTCAAAAACGATTGTTTTAAAAAAGGCGAGACTTTCCAAAACTTCAGTTTTTGGAAAGAGTTCAAGTATTTTCAAAAACTGAAGTTTTGTATCCCCTCAGGATGGTGTTCGTCCGTATTGTTTAAATAAAAGACAGCCGCCGGCAGGCTTCTTCTACATCGGCACGGTGGCCGAAGGCGGAAAAGCGAATAAAAGATTGCCCCGATGGTCCAAAGCCCGATCCGGGAGTGGTAACTACCCGGCACTTTTCCAGGATTTCCGCAAATACTTCCCAACTGTCCCTGCCGGGAAAGCGGGCCCAGATATAGGGTGAGTTATCCCCGCCCACAGAGGATATCCCCAGCTTCGACAAGGCGCTGCGGATCAGAGCGGCGTTTTCCAGGTAAAAGTCGCAGAGCCGCCGGATTTCTTTTTGGCCCTCATCACTTAAAGCAGCGAGACCTCCGGCCTGGGCAATGTTGGAGGCGCCGTTAAAAATCGTTCCCGCAATGCGGGCCCAGTCGGCATTAATACTTTCTCCTCCGGCGTACCGTAATTCTTTGGGAACCACGGTCCAGCCAAGTCTGACCCCGGTAAACCCCGCAGGTTTGGAAAATGAATTCACTTCTATGGCGCACTCCCTGGCGCCGGGTATTTCGAAAATCGTTTTTGGAAGGGCCGGGTCCCGGATGTATTCCGAATATGCGGCGTCAAAGATAATGATACAGCCCTGGCGCCGGGCGGCGCTGACCATGCCGGTAAGCTGTTCCCGGGTTGCCGCCGCTCCCGTAGGATTATTGGGGGAGCAAAAATAAAAGAGGGAATTTTCCGGAACCAGGGAAAGATCGGGGAAGTATTGGTTTTCTGCGGTACAGGGAAGGTAGGTGATGCCCCCATAGCCGCCGCCAGCTTCGCCGGCTTCCCGGCTTCCCGCAGAGCCGATTAGCACTGAACCGTCCACATAAACCGGATAGGAAGGATCCTGGACCACTGCGGGAGTTTCAGAACCGAAGAGCAGCTGCAGCCGGCCAATATCGCATTTTGCTCCATCAGAAACAAAAATTTCATCAATAGAAAAAGGGGAAGTTCCTTCGCCGCCGGGGCCGGCGGATCGGGAATAAAATACCCCGGCAATTTTTTTTCGCAGTTCGGGAAGCCCTTCATCCTGATAACCTGAATAACCTTCTACCGTGCCGAGTTTTCTGGCCCCCTCCACAAGTCCCGCAGTAGTACGAGGCAGCACCGGTTCGGTGGTATTCCCCACTCCCAGGCTGATAATCCGGGTTTCCGGTTTTGAAGGATCCTCCGGATGGGCGGCGGCAAATTCACGCTTCCGCCGGGCGATTTCCGGAAAGAGATAGCCCGCCTTTAGGGCGGCCAGATGGGGATTACGGGGTATCATAGGGATCCTCCCTTAGTTTTTCACTTTAACCCTTCTTTTAATGAGAATGCCGGGCAGGGCTGGCCGGTGGCATTGAACACTTCCGCCGAAGGCAGGGACTGACCTTTAAAGCCGAACATTTCACAGGACCGGGGGTAGTTCGGATCCCAGGTAATCCTGAAGTGAACGCATTTTAGACAGTTGGGGGTTTTGATTTCTCCCATGCTTCAATTTAGAGAATATAGGGATGGATAAAATTCATCAACTGGTATAAAATGAGATGGGAAAAATTATGGGTCTGGCAATTATTATCATTTTCCTCGCCGTAGGCATAGTTTTTTTTGTTTTCTTTATTGTTAAATCCATCGCCGTACCAAAGCGGGCGGACCAGCTTGCCGGCCTGCTGCAGCGGGGAAAAACTCAGCCGGTAATCAAAGGCGCCAAGGCCATTCTGGAAAAGGAACCAAAAAATGCTGATGCCCGTTATTTTTTGGGGAAGGCATTCCTCCTGGAAAAAAAAGAAGACCTTGCCTTTGCGGAGCTAAAAGTTCTGAGCCAGACCGGTGCCATGGGGGAATTTATCCCCGAAGAGGATTTTCGCAAAGAAGTGGCCCAGCTTTATATTAAGCATAAACAAACCGAAGAAGCTCTTAAGGAATATATCCTTCTTATCAAAAAGAAACCGGATCGGGCAGAGTACTACTACTGGGCGGGAAAGCTCTTTACCGAGCGCAACCGCATGGACATGGCCCAAAATTATCTGCGCAAGGCAGCGGAGCTGTCTCCCCGGGATGCAAAAATTCAGTTTGAACTAGGGGTAATGCTCTACAAAAGCAAAAACGCCCACGAAGCCAAAGATGCCCTGGAGCGGGCCCTGAAGCTTCAGGCCGACAATGCCCAGGCCTATTTCTATCTGGGAAAAATCCAAAAGGATGGCAAGGATTATTCCGGCGCTGTGGCAACCCTGGAAAAAGCCGCCCGGGATCCGGCGTACCGTCTGCGGGCCATGCTGGAACGAGGAAGCTGCTACATGGCCCTGAATGCGGTGGACAAGGCGATCCCCGACCTGGAACGGGCGGTAAAGGCAATTACCGAAGAAGGGCTCCAGGAAAGCATCTATGCCCGGTACTTTCTGTCCATGTGCTATGAAAAAAACCACGATATGGAAAAAGCAATTGAACAGTGGGATAAAATTCACGCCGTCAAAACCGGCTTTAAGGATGTGGACGCCAAGCTGAGCCAATATCAGGATATGCGGGACGACGACGCTATAAAAGACTTCATGAGCGCGGGGAACCAGGAATTTGAAGAGATCAGCAAAAAACTGGTTATCACCGCCATGGGTCTTACGGTTAAGTCCTCCAGGCCTGTCCCCCCCGACGGGGTAGAACTGGTTGTCATAGAAGACGCCGCTTCCCGTAAGCCGCCCCGGCTTGTCCGCATTTATCGTTCTCCGGATATGGTGGACGATGGCAAGATCCGTTCCATCCTGGATGATGCCAAGGCGCAAAACATGGGCCGGGCGGTGGTGATGTCGAGTGCAGGCTTTACACGGCCCGCCACGGAATATGCTGAGTCCCGTCCGGTTGAACTGGTCAACAAGGATAAACTGCAGGGTCTGTTAAGAAAAAGTTTTTCCAAAAAATAAGATTTCGTTTTTTAACTGACAGAGCTTTGGAAAGGGCTTTCAATTTTAATTATTTTTACATGGTCCGGTAAAATCCGCATTTTAGGTACAGTGATTCATCATAGCCGACAAGGATGGGATGATCCGGCGGCTGATACCGGAAATCCAGTTGAACCAGCCGGCGCCCTGCATCCGCCGCAGCGCCTGCAATCATCCGCTTAAAGGTTTCCTCGTTTACGGCATGACTGCAGGAACAGCTTACCAGGATACCCCCTTTTTCTAGGAGTTTTAAGGCCCGCAGGTTGATTTCTTTGTAACCCCGGAGAGCGTTCTCCAAAGCGGAGCGGTTTTTGGCAAAGGCCGGCGGATCTAGGATGATAAGATTGTACTTTTCTTTCCGCCGTTCAGCATGGTGCAGAAAATCAAATGCATCCGCTTCTATAGTCTGCAGGGTAATACCGTTCAGAAAGGCATTTTTTTGCGCCAGGTCCAGCGCCGCGGCGGAAGCGTCCACAGCAGTAATGATGACAGCCCCTTCTCCTGCACCGGTCCGGTATTCCGCCAATGCGTCTGCCGCCGCTCTGCCTGCGGTGATTCCAAAACCTCCGGTATAACAAAAACAATCCAACACCCGAAACGATACAGGGGATTTCTCCGCCAATCCGGATGCATATTTCCCTGTGATTCGCTTGTTGTTTTTTTGATCAAGAAAGTGTCCGGTTTTTTGCCCCCCAGGTAAATTCACCATAAAAGAAAGGCCATTCTCGGTAATAACAATGCCCTCCGGAGGAAAATCTCCGCTGATTACCTTGTCCACCAGGGGGAGCCCTTCAAGTTCCCGGACCGGGGCGGATTTTTCTGCAATCCCCGCCAGGGGAACAATATCCGCGGATCTGCCAAAAATTTCTTCCAGCGCCTGAAAGATCATTTCCCGGCGGCAGTCCATGCCATAGGCAAGAAATTGTATCACCAGCCAGGAAAAAGGTTCCTCCTTGACAGATTCTTCTATTGGACGGCCCGTATATGGGCGGCCCACAAAGCGATCGATGATAAGACCCGGAAGGCCGTCTGCTTCGCCAAAAACAATCCGCGCTGAATCTTTGGAAAGATCGTACCCTGCCTTTTGGCGGAGTTCCATCGCTTCCCGAATCCGGCGTTTAAAAAAACCTTTGTCCAGCCCCTCTTTGGATCTGCTGTAAATTCTTGCGATGATCTGTGATGCGGGGTTCACAATGGCCCGGCCCAGATAAAGGGCTTTTCCCTGCCGTAACCCTTCAATATCGGAACATTCACCGGCGGTCAAATTTGTTTCTTTGTTTTTTTCTTTCCCGGTTTCCCGAATTACGGCGACTTCGTTACCGTATACCCAGGGGTGGCCCGCCAGAATACGGCGTTCTTCGCCCGGTTTTAGGATGATTCGCTTCACCGTTCTTTTTACCGCATATTTCCCGGAGCGCTGCGGCGGACAATAAAATCCTGGGGTGTTTTCCAGTGCTCCGCCGCCTTCTCCGCCAGTCCCTGTAAATATCCCTGAGATCTAAAAGGCGCTTCTCCCGGCGAAGGACTCCGCCGTTTCCAGTTTCCGTTCCCGTCCAACACCCAGGCCTGGGTGTTGTCCTTAAAATAGGCCTCCAGAATATTCCGCAGTTCTTCCCGCACTTTTTCGTCCAGAACAGGGATCAGGAGTTCCACCCGCCGTTCCAGATTGCGGGGCATCCAGTCGGCGCTGGAAATAAAAAATTCTTCCGCTCCGCCGTTGCTAAAATAAAAAATCCGGGAATGCTCCAAAAAATTGTCGATAATGCTTACCACTCGGATATTTTCGGAAAGTTCCGTCCGTCCCGGTGCCAGGGTACATATCCCCCGGATGTTCAGATTGATCGTTACCCCTGCCCTGGATGCCCGGTACAGAGCATCAGCCACATCACCATCCACCAGGGAATTCATCTTTGCCATGATCCGCCCCGGCGAACCCTGGCTGGATCGTTTTGCTTCCCGGTCGATCAGGCTGACAAGTTTCTGTTTTAGCTGCCGGGGGGCCATCACTAGGTTTTGCATTGACAGGGGAATCGAATAGCCGGAAAGCATATTAAAAAACATGGCAGTGTCGTTTCCAAAATCCTCACGGCAGGTAAAAAGACAAAGATCGCTGTAGAGCCGGGCGGTTTTATCGTTGTAATTTCCTGTGGAAAAATGAAGATACTGTACCAGAGCCGATGCTTCCCGGCGTATCACCTGGCAGATCTTCGCGTGGACTTTGAGTCCCGCGATGCCGTAGATAACGATTACTCCCGCCTGTTCAAGCTGGTTTGCCCAGGAAATATTCCGCCCTTCATCAAACCGGGCTTTTAGTTCCAGTACCGCGGTAACATGTTTTCCGTTAAGCGCCGCCTGTTCCAGGGCATGAATAATGGGAGAATTACCGCTGGTTCTGTACAGGGTGGTTTTGATGGAGATCACGTCAGGATCCGAAGCGGCTTCTTCGAAAAACCGGATCACCGGATCGAAGGATTGGTAGGGCAGGGAAAGAAGAACATCCCCCGCCCTGATTGTATTCCAGACAGGAAGATCCGGCGGAAAAGCAGGATGAGAGCAGGGTTTGGGCGGTTTTCGTTTGAGTTTTTCAAATCCCTGGATAGTTGCCAGACTGCCCAGGGAACCAAGGTTGAGGGGGCCGGAGATGGAAAAAAGATCTTCGCTGGAAAGTTCCATATACCGGGCAATGGTGGTGACGATTTTTGAACCGGCATTATTTTTTTTATTCGGATCCTGATCCCAGGATGTATAAACCATCCGCACCGCCTGAGACCGGCCCCGGTTAAAAAGCATTTCTTCCATGGCTTCCAAAAAATCATCATCCCGTTTTTCATCCACGGAAAAATATGCATCCCGGTGGATACGGAAGAGCAGCCGATCCTTTACTTCATAACCGGGGAAGAACGCATCCCCCCACAGCATAAGAAGATCGTCCAGCAGGGCCCAGCGCTGCTTGGAACCGCCGTCAGGATCGATGCGGATGATCCGTTCAAGGATGTGTGGTATTCCTGCAATGGATATTTGTTCCCCTTTGGAGGTTTTTGAATTTTCAGAAGCAGCGCCGTCCAAAAGAAAGGCTCCGTAAAGAATTCCCCCGGCAATGGATGGCGGTGCAGGATGCTCCGGTTCCGGAGCGTCCTGCGTGTTTGCTGGACCCAGGCGCAGGGGGGTAAGAACGGGAAGTATCTCCTGCATAAAGAGGGGTTTTAGGTAGCCTATTTCGTCGGGGGTAAAGGGAGGCCTGCGCAGCTCCAGACCGCCTGCTGCCAGGGCGGGAAAAACTTCTTCATCCAAACATTGGTAAAGTTTTGCATAGCAGGTACGGATCATCTGTGCCGCTTCCTGAAGCACCTGGGCCGGATTTCCATCCCCATTTTCCGCCAAAGCCTGTTTAAGGCCGGCAATACGGACCATAAAAAACTCATCAAAATTTGAAGATACGATTGAAAGAAAACGGAACCGCTCAAGGGGAGGCAGGTCCCTGCGGAGGCCCTCTTCAAGGACACGGCTGTTAAAGTTGATCCAGGACAGTTCCCGGTCCAGTCGTTCTGTCATGCCAGTATTACCTTATAACCAAATACATCCTGGAACAGATCGTCCTTATCCTTTAGACCCATCATTTCCAGGGACAAATCCCGGTACTGATGGGGAAATTCTCCGGCCATGGAATTTCCCGGCTCTCCGGATCCATCGCTGCGAATGATCAAGGTTTCCTCCCGTTTTTCAATGGTAATATTGCTGATTCGTTGTGAATGGCCCCGGTCCAGGGCATCTGCAACCCGGAGTATGGCAGCCATTTTGAGTACCAGGATCCGTTCCTCCCGCTGCAGGGCAATATATTCAATGTGGGCAGGAGAAGGTAATTCATCCCGGTGATAACGGATCACATTGCCGATAATGTCTAATTCTTCCTGCTTAAGGCCGAAGATCTCCGAGTTTGTTACAATATACTGACCGTGGAGCTGATGCCGGGAACTGCGGATAAACATGCCAATATCGTGGAGGAGAGCCGCCTTTTCCAGCAGCATCCGTTCATGGCTGTTCATACCGTGTTCTTTTTCCAAAGCATCGAAAAGAGCCAGGCTTAATTCTGCCACATGGCGGCTGTGGATTTCGTCAAAGTGATACTTCCTTCCCAGGTTAAGGGCGGATGCGCTGATCTGGGAATAAAAATCATCCTGTAGTTTTTGATCAATTCCCCGGACCAGTCTGATAAGATAACCTTCCCGGATCGACATTTCAGGTACGACCAGTTCTTCTGCCGCCAGCCGTTCCATAAAGGTCCGGTAGATTAGAAGTCCCGGCACAAAGCCCTCGGCATCGGCAAAGGGAATTTTCAGGCGGTGGACGCAGTCTTCTACAGAATAGTTTTCCATCGATTTAATAAAACTGAAAAAATCATCCCTGGTAATGATCCGGCAGTGCTCGTTCAGATCTGTTCCGATATGGCGGGCTGCCTGGCGGGCATCGGAACCGGTAGCGGCTAACGATTTAATGTTGGAAAGATCCATTTCGTCGTTAAGAAAGTCCTGGGCATTACGCACATTTTCATTAAGATAACGTTCAATTAACCGGGCCGTTCCCGTGCTTTGCCGGACTTTTTGATCAATAAGGATCGTTCCAAGTTTTAGGCTGTGGGCGGCCACCATCTTGCCACGGCGGAGCAGCATAATTTCCGTAGAACCGCCCCCCACGTCAAGGATCATGGAATTGGAACGCCAGAATTGGGGATGATCATTTTTCAGAGCATGGCGTACTGCCAAATACACCAGATGATTTTCTTCGATTCCTTCAATAATTGTAATTTCCTGTCCTGTTTCCCGCCGGAGCTGATCGGTAAAAATCTCCCTGTTCCGTGCTGCACGGACAGCACTGGTGGCTATAACCAGGACATTTTCCTTTTCTATTCCCCAGGCTCCCAGCTGTTCATTAAAACCCTGAAGTACCGAAAGGCATTCCAAAAAAGATTCCCTGCTGACCACGCCGGAGGTAAATACATCTCTGCCCAGAGCCACGGGTTTTCCAGACTGATCCAGAACCTTCCATTTTCCGGCGGCATTGTATTCGATAAGGAGGAGCCTGATGCCGGTGGAACCAATTTCTATAACTGCGGCGGGACGTTTCGACAGGGGTTCAGGGTTTTTCATCATTCTACTCGAAACCGGGAAACTTCTTGTACCAGGATGACGATATTTTCCTTGTTTTTGCCGCTTATCTCGTTGACGCGGTTAACAGCAATATTTATCTGATCTGCTCCGGCCACCATTTTGTTCATTCCTCCGGCTATTTCCCGTGTTACCTTGTCCAAATTTTTGCTTTCCTGAATTACTTCCCTGCTGCCATTAAGCATCTCCATCGATCCGCTCTTTACCTGATCGGTAATCTCGTTTACCTGGCTTATCGCCTCCAATACCTGTTTGCTTCCCTCTCCCTGTTCTTCCATGGCATTTCTGATGTTTTCTTCCTGATCCGCCACAGTTTTAACTTTTGAGTCAATGGCTTCAAATTTGGTAAGTACATTGTCTGTGGACACCGTGATCTTGTCGATGGAACTTTTTATCTTTCCTAACACCGTACTGATCATTTTGGATTGTGCGCTTGAAGATTCGGCAAGCTTGCGGATTTCGGCGGCCACCACGGCGAAACCCCTGCCCGCTTCTCCTGCATGGGCCGCTTCTATGGCGGCATTCATCGAAAGCAGATTGGTTTGGCTGGCGATATTTTCCATTACCGCATTGATTTCCAAAAGGCCGGCGGAGTCCCGGGCAATTTCCTGAATGTCTGAAACCACATCCTGCAGCCCCGTACGGCCAATCTCGGAAGCGTTCAGCAGTTCGTTTACATTGCTGGAGTTTTTGACGAGGGTATTGGTTACCGACTGAATATTGGCCAGCATTTCCTCAATGGCCGATGAAGACTGTGCCACACTTGAACTTTGATGTTCCACATGTCCGCTGAGCATATTGATGTTGGTTGTGATCCGCTCCATGGTTGTGTTGGTTTGGGCAACGCTGGCGCTCTGGTCGATCATCAGGCCCTTGTTATTCTGGATAATAGAGGTAATCTCATTCATCGCCGTTGCGGTTTCGGTCATATTGAGGGCAAGCTCATTGCCAATATCAAAAAGAACCGCCGCCTGCTGCTTGATGATAATGACCAGCTTTTTTATTTTTTCAAGCGTCAAATTAAAATAGTGCGCCATGTCGCCGATTTCATCTTTGCTGGAAACCACAAGCTCCTTGGTCAGGTCCCCTTCTCCTTCTGATATTTCTTTGAGCATCGCCACCGCAGCCCGAATGGGTTTTAACAGCACGATTCTGCAGATCAGGGTGTTTAACAAAATTGACAAAAGCAAAAGGCCTGCAGCAATAACAAGGATATTCATTATTTCTGCGGCACTGCTTTGGGTAATTAGTATCTGGATAGTCGACATCTCTATGCCGATGAATAAAATGCCGATAACCTCCTGGGTACCCAGAACACAGACCGGGCGGTATGCGGTAAGATAATTCTTTTTAAGAATTTCCGCCTGCCCTCTATAGTCATTGCCGGATTCTATAGACGCAAAGGCGGCGCTGTTTGATCCAAGAAAGGTGTCAATCGCCCGTTCTCCTTCGCTGTTGACGATGCTGGTTGTAATCCGGCGGTAGTCGTTGCCGTCCCGGACGAAAATAGTCGCCACAATGCCCAGATCCGATGAAACCCGATCGATAAGCTTGTACTGGCGATAAAGAGAATTTCCCTGTTGATCTATCAATTCTCCATCTCTTAAACGTAATTGGCCGTATTCATGGGAGACCATATATTCAAAAGATATCATATCGCCCCTTAGTTTATTTTGTCCCATCTGGACAGCGGTTTCCAGGCTTAACCTTTGCATGGCAGAGGTACTCAAGACCGCCAATACGACAATTGCCAAAAGTACAAAAGCAGAGGATATCCCCAGCATTTTTATAAGTAAGCCTTTGCCATCTTGTTTTGCCTTTACGTTCATACCAGGTTCTTCCTTATCTATTATTGAATACTCAGCTTATGTTAAGATTATTTTGGCCCGTTCTTTTACTATAACAAACAACAAGAGAAATTGTCCACCGGGTTTTTGGCTATAGAAAAAATCACCGGGATTGTATAAATTGATGCTGTAACTACGGGGTATCCTAATGGGGGTTGAATATCGGACATCTGGCGTATTTTCTTCTGGTGGTTTTTTCCTTTTTTGCTGTACAAAATATGCTGGGGTATTTTCTCCAGATTCGACAGTATCAAAAAACAGTCAAAACATGGCTGGGTAAGGGAATTCTTAGCATGGGCCAGCGGCGGGGACTGTTTACCCCAGGAGAAATCCTGATATTGATATACAATCCGGAAGATGATTTGGTGATCTCGGTTCAATCAATGCGGGGCTTGTCGGTTTTTGCCCATTTTAGGGAAAAGCCGGAATACAGAAGCCTTTCTTTGGAAGAGCTGCGGCAGCGGGGCATTGTGGAGGACCGCCGGGATTTACGGTTCTGGCGGCTTTTGTTTAGTTACGAGCCGGGAACACCAACCAGGTGGAAGGGTGCCCTGATACAGGCGGTCGAGGGAGTGGAAGATCATCTGCGAAACCGGGCAAAGATGGCTGCCGCTGCACATCAGGCGGATCTTCAGCATCCTGCGCCGCAGACACAGGACCACTCAATGGAGGAAGGGAATGCCGGATAATCCGAGACCGGTTGATTTTTTTGAAGAACCGGCTGGTTTTTTCGAAAAAATAACGGCGTACATTGGAAAGGCCGGAGTCGTACTTAGCCGGGCGGCGGTTTTTCTGGGCAAGGTGCTGGTTCACCTTGGCAGGAAATCACTCCCGGTGCTGAAGATCATGGCCCCTTCCTTTATTCTAGCGGCGGTGATTTTTGTTTTGCTTCTTGTTACAGGCCTGGGGGATGTGATTGGAAAAGAATTGGCCGCCTTGACCGGTCCTGTTTCTGCGGCGTTGATCATTTTTGCAGTTTGCTTTATCCCCGCTCTTTCCCCCCTGCTGGGGGCGGGGCTTTTAATTGCCATTGCTGCGGGGGTGTTTACCGGAGAAAGGATAGCCGCCGGGGCGGTCTCTCCCTTTCTGGCGCTGCCGGCACTGCTTGCCATAGATGCCCAGATAGGCGGAAGTTTTATTGCTTCCAGGTTTACTATGGGAGAAAACGATCCGGAAACAATCAATGCCGGGGTTCCGGGGATTGTATTTACCAGGCTTATCACCATTCCCATCGCGGTAATTCTGGCCTATCTGTTTATTTAAAAACCGCTGGCATGAATTTATATTAAGGATGATTAGCAAATGATAGGAATGAACCATAAACTTGTGGAACTGGAAAAGCAGGGGAAGCCCATCTATACGGGTATCATTGGGGCCGGTCAGATGGGCCGGGGTCTGGTCAACCAGATGTTGTCCATGAAAGGCATGAGACCTGCGGTAGTATGCGACAAATCCCTTGAAAAGGCAATGAGCACCTTTAGGGAAGCGGGGCTAAACGAAGGGGAAGATTTTGCCCCCGCTGGTACGATAGAAGAGGGGAACAGGCTCCTTGAATCAGGAAAATGGGCCGCCAGCGATAATGTTGAGCTCGCCGCAAAGTGTACCGCTGTCCAGTGTACCGTGGATGCCACCGGCGCTCCCGAGGCGGGAGCAAAAATCGCCCTGGATGCCATCGCCAATCGTAAACACATCGTTATGCTCAGTGTAGAAACTGACGTATGCATCGGCCCCCTGCTTTACAAAAAAGCCTGCGAAGCGGGGGTTATTTATTCGGGCAGCGCCGGCGATGAGCCGGGGGCGGTGATGGAACTGTACGATTTTGCCGATGCCCTTGGTTTTGAAGTTCGGGTAATCGGCAAGGGCAAGAACAATCCCATCGACTATGACTGTACTCCGGAGAGCACAGCGGAAGAGGCAGTCCGGCGCGGGATGAGCCCGAGGATGCTCTGCGCCTTTAAGGATGGCACCAAAACCATGGTGGAAATGACTGCCATGGCAAACGCCACAGGTTTTCTTCCCGATGTTCCCGGCGCCCATGGAGCATCGGCTCAGGTAAAGGATCTGCCGGATCTCCTTTCACTAAAAAACGAAGGTCGGGGAGGAATTCTTTCCAGTTACCAGACCGTGGAATACATCAACGGTATAGCTCCCGGAGTTTTTTTGATCTTCTCGACCAGACTGCCGGTGGTTCAACAGGAACTGGCCTACATCAGCATGGGGAACGGTCCCAATTATGTGCTCTACCGGCCTTACCATCTGATCAGTCTGGAAACTCCCCTTACCGTGGCCAAGGCCTGTATCGACGGCATACCTGGAATTGTTCCCCGTTTTGGCCTTGTGGCGGAAACGGGAACTATTGCCAAACGGGATCTGCGGGCTGGAGAAATGCTGGATGGAATCGGCGGACATACCGTCCGGGGAACCTTTATTTCCGCAGAGGAGTCAAAGAAAAAAATGGCCCTGCCCCTGGCGCTGATAAACAACAAGACTTCCATGATTCGGGATGTGCAAAAGGGCGGACTTATTGGGTATGAAGACGTTAAGCTGGACGAAAATTCCCTGATAGCGCGGCTTCGCAGGGAACAGGATAAAGAGACCAATTAGGAGCCAGCTATGGACCGTCAACTCCTTATTCTAAAGTCTGGTTTGATACCCTGCTGCTTGCAGCGGGGACTGCGCTATCACAAGGGGAAGTTAGCCGCTTCGCCTGTCATCTACCATGTTAATTCTGAAGTGGGCCGCGGTCATATCCAGCCCCGCTTCTTTAAAGCCGTTTTGAATATTTTCGAATAATTCTGAATAAATCGACGGCACAAGATCCACGGTTTTGGTATATGCGTTAATTTGATAGCGGGCATAAAAATCTTCCAGGGCAGTTTGAAGTACAAAAGGTTTTGGATCTTCCAGGATGTGATTTGTTTTTAAGGCGGCGTTGATAAGAATTTCATGCACCCTTTGCCAGGCTAGGGCATAGCAGAAACTAACATCCGCATTCAGGATCAATCCCTGTTCGGTGGTGGAAGTATGGTAGTTGATGATACTGGATGTAAGGACCATGCTGTTGGGAAAAGTTACATATTCGTTTTTGTGGGTTCGCAGCCGGATAATAACCGGAGACTTCTCCACCACAAAACCCGTAACATTTTGAATTTGAATTCGGTCGCCTAGTTTAAAGGGCCGCATATAGGTAAGGACCAGTCCCGCCACCAGGTTGCCTATGGCAGAACTTGAGCCAAATGAAATGACAATACCAACAAAGACTGAAACACCCTGGAAGATCCGCGAATCCGCCCCGGGCAAATAAGGGTAGATCACCGCCACGGTAAAGGCGTAGATCAAAAAACGGAGTATGTTAAAGGTAGAATGGGCCCAGTCGGAATAAAAGCCGGGGATAATCAGCTTTCCCTTTTCAATCCGGGTGGCAAAAAATTTGAGGGACTGAATTATATACTTTGATGCGGCTATAAAAATAATGATAGTTATCAGGTTGGGAATGTAGTGGTAGATTCCGGCAATGACCTTGTTGATGGGGGCAAGAAAATAACCCAATAAGGCATGGGCCAGATGGGATGTGGGTTCAAAGAGACTAAAGATCAGGGGAATCGTAAGAAAAAGCTGAATGCCGATTACCATCCATTTTAGAATTTTGATGCTGGAGTATATCGCCCCCGGTATTTGAGCGGCTTCCAGGATGCGAATTTTCTTAATGGTTAGATTAGGAGAATATTTTTTTACCAGAAAAACGGCTTTCTTCTGAAGCCAGCGAAAGAAGATTACAACCAGCCAAAGCAGGATACTCTGAACAATTATAAATCCCGCTGCAATACCCAGTCTTATGGTCAGGCTGAGTGTTGAAACATCTCCGGAAATCATAGACGACAGATTTTTCCAGTTCATATGGATCTGTAAAAGTATATCCTAAGGGAGGTATTTTTGCCAGACCGTATTATCCGCTATCCAACAGATTCCCGGAAAATCTGTCCAATTTCTTCCTGGTTCGGCTTAATATAGGTATTGGCGGCGTTTTTCATGGGCTGTGCACTCCAGGCGGAAAGCTCCGTTTTGTTCGCTTTTTCCCGGATCCCCAGCAGTCTTTCCAGCAGATCAAAAAACCGTTCCATATCCATCCCCAGAGCGGCGGAAAGGCCGGGTATCCTCGGTGCTATAGAGGGGTCTTTTTTTTCTTTTTCCCGGCACAGGGAAAGGAAGCTTTTTATTAACAGGCCGTTTGCCCTGCCGTGGGCGGTATCCCAATTAGCCGTAAAGTAATAACCCATAGAATGGGGGAGGGCCGTTCCCGACTGGGCGATCACCATGCCGGCCAGAGAAGAAGCCAGGAGGAGTTTTTCCCGTTTTTCAGCGGAAAAAGCCGATGGTTCTGAGGGAAACGAAAGCAGATCATCCATGCAGTCCATGATCATGGCGATGCTTTCCCGGGCCAGGATATTGCTAAGGTAGTTTGTTCGCAGGGTAAGCATCCCTTCAATCGCATGGGACAGGGCATCCAGGGTGGTGTTCACCGTGATATTCCGTCCAAGCCACAACAGGTACTTTGCGTCCAAAAAGGCAAAGCGGGAAAAAAACAGGGGAGAAGCGATGGAACGTTTTGCGGGGCCTCCGGCTCTGGGCGTTTTGCCGTCTGCTTCGGTGGTGTCCATCAACACCGAATAATGTGTGGTTTCCGAGCCGGTACCGGCGGTTGTTGGAATGGCCGCCAGGGGCAGGGCCGCGGCAAAAGATGAGTTAAACAATTCTTCTTTGGAAATTTTATTTACCGCCAGCACTGCTGCGGCCTTGGCAGCATCCATGGGGGAACCGCCGCCGATGGACAATACAAAGTCACAGCCCGTGGTTTTGGCAAGGTTTCCCGCTTCAAAGGCACAGGTATCGGTGGGGTTCTCCATCACCTGATCATACAAAACATGGTCCTGGCCGTTTGCTTCCAGGGCTTTTGCTGCATCGGCGTAGGCGCCGTTCTTTCGGGCGGAATTTTTCCCCATTACTATCAATGCCTTTTTTCCCAGAGGAGAGAGAAGTGATCGCTGTTCGATAACGCAATTTTCACCCAGGAGAAGCCGGGCCGGCATCAGATAATCCAGTTTCATACTAAAAGAATACTTCCAGCCCGGGAAAAGGGCAATACGGAAGGAGTTAATTTCTTTTCGCTAAAAAAATAGTTTGCTGCCTCTTAGCTCGCTTTTTTGCACCCCTGGGTTTCAGTTTCGAGGATCCCGCTGCTGGGGACCTTGTGGACACCTACATTTTTTTCCCGAAGGATCGTTTCCATTTTTGGCAGGATCTTGTCGTCGGTAAAAACCGCCGAAACTTCTTCAGCCCGCACAAGCCTTTCCGATCCTTGACGGAGAAATTTATCCGAATCGGCAAGGATGATTACCTGTTTTGCCTGCTGTGCCATATTCCGGGCAGTCTGTGTCCGCAGATGATCCCGTCCAGTAAAACCATATTTTTCGGTAAAGCCATCAGTTCCCATAAAAAATTTGTCGGAAATAAAGATTTCGGCCCCTTTGCTGGTTATAGATCCAACGAGTACCTGGGAACTATTCTGGTATTCACCTCCTAAAAGAAATACCCTGGCATAAGGAGCATGCCGGATGTGGCCGGCAATAAATGCCGAGTTGGTGATGATAGTAATCTGTTTATGGTTGGCTAACTCTTCCGCCAGCAGGGCGCAGCAGGATCCGGACCCGATCATTATCGTTTCTCCGTCTTCTACCATTTCCGCCGCAGCTTTGGCTATGCGCCGTTTTATATCGTAGTTAACCGCCATCCAGTCGCCAATGTCTTCATTTGAACCGAATTGGGCGTACCCATACCTGCGTTTGACAGCGTTTTTCTTTTCCAGATAATTCAGGTCCTTGCGGATGGTTACCTGGGAAACATCCAGTGTTTTCGCCAGGGCGCTTATTTCCACACGCTGATTTTCTGCCAGGATTTTCAGAATTCTGTTCTGTCGTTCAGTCATGGCAAAGTCTCCATTTTTCTTGCAGTGAAAGTATTTATGAATTTAAGATACGAAAATAAAATTAAAAGTCAAGCAAATTTAACTTTTTATTGATTAAACAGATTGGTAGTACCGGTGCGCCATTCTTCCATTGCTTCCAGAACGATCTTTTCCGCTTCGATCCAGGAATCAGCCCGGGGACCGGGAAGGTTCCTGTTGGTGGAGTTGGAAAACACGATGGTCTTCTGGCCCTGCTCCCTTAATTGGACTATGTTCTGGGGAGCATCATCGATGTAAACATGGGCGCCTACCGCCACTTTGTCATTCATAAAACAAATATCCCAGTAGGGAATGTCGTAGTTGTCAAGCCAGTCCACAGTCTGGGTAATGCTGGTCTTGTGGGAATATTTTAAAAACAGCCGGTGGGTGATGATGCGTATCCTTACTCCCCGGCTCGAAAGTTTTCGCAGCGTTCCCGGAGCATTCTTGATGGGAGGCATATCCCGAAACAGACTGCGCTGGGTTACGGCAAAACGGTGGAGCCTGTCATAGCCGCCGTGTTTTGCAATGTCCCATTCATCCAGGCCAAAGCTTACATCCTCTGTCAGAGCTTTTTCCGGTTTATTCAGCCATTCGGCGGCAATCTTCCGCATGGCGCCGTAAAAGTCTCCCACCACGCCGTCCAGATCCACTCCAAGGATAAAACTGCTTTCGTCCAAAAGATCCTCCAGGTATTATGAATCATGTTGTTTTGAGATAAGAATCACCATGCTCCGGGCCTGTACGGTATAGCGATCAGGATAAGCAAGATCCTTTTCAGTCCCCGGCAAGAGAATATCTTCGGGGCTGGGCAAGGCTGTGTCTACCGACCTGACCCAACGCTTTCCTGCCAGGGGTGTGCAGACGGAAAACAACGTCCTTTTGCTGCCCGCATTGAACATGATAAAAAAATCGTTGTCATCTTTGTCTGCAAGAATTTCCGCCCTGCTTCCATCCATCCGCAGGGCCATACAATAGCCGATAGTGTCCCATTCCGGGGTTTTTCCCAATGCGTCAAACCAGGTAATATCAGGGATGGCATTATAATTTCCGTTCCGGCCTGTATAAAATTCAGGCCGCATAAAACCGTGGTGCCGGAGCCTAAAGGCAATTATCTCTTTGACAAAACGGTAGAGGCCTTTGTTCTTTTCCAAGAGGGACCAGTCGTACCAGGAAATTTTGTTATCCTGGCAATATGCGTTGTTGTTGCCCCCCTGAGTACGGCCCATTTCGTCCCCCCCCAGGATCATGGGGGTTCCCAGGGAGATCATCATGGTGGTGATATAATTCTTTAAGAGCCGTTTTCTGGTTTGTTTTATCATCATATCAATCGTAACGCCCTCTTCGCCGTTGTTGCAGCTGCAGTTGTTATCGCTGCCATCCCGGTTTTCCTCACCGTTATCTTCGTTGTGCTTGTGGTTATAGGAAACCATATCCTGCAGGGTAAATCCATCGTGGCTGGTAATAAAGTTGATGGAATGGAAGGGCTTCCTTCCGTCCCTTAAGTAGAGGTCACTGGAACCGGAAATCCTCGTGGCAAGATGCCGGGTTTGGCCGGGATCCTGCCGCCAATAAAGCCGCACATCGTCCCGATAGCGGTCGTTCCATTCCGCCCAGCGTCCGCCGGGGAACCAGCCCACCTGGTAAGCACCGCCGGCATCCCAGGCTTCGGCGATGATCTTTGTGTGGCTTAATACGGGATCCTCGGCAATTAGTTCCAAGGTGGGGGGATTTTCCATCAGGCGTCCCTGTTGATCCCGGCCCAGGATGGACCCCAGATCAAAGCGGAATCCGTCGACATGCATTTCCGATACCCAGTAGTGCAGACAGTCAATAATAAACTGCCGAACCACCGGATGATTACAGTTCATGGTATTGCCGCACCCCGAATAATTTTGATAATAACGGCGGTTTTCGTTCAGGATATAATAAATTTGATTGTCCAGCCCCCGGAAAGAAAAGGTTGGTCCCATTTCGTTCCCCTCTGCGGTATGGTTAAAGACAATATCCAAAATCACCTCCAGCCCCGCCTTGTGGAGTTCCCGGACCATGGTTTTAAATTCCCTCACCTGGCCGCCGGGACTGGAATCGGATGAGTAGGATCCCTTTGGAGCAAAAAATGCTGCTGTTGAGTACCCCCAGTAATTAACCAGCCATTCTCCTGTCCGGGTATTTAACCGGGGGAACTCCTTGTCGTTAAATTCCTGGAGGGGGAGAAACTCCAGACTGGTGATCCCTAGGTCCTTAAAGAAAGGAATTTTTTCTATCACCCCCTGATAGGTTCCCTTGTGTTCTATTCCGGAATCTGGGTGGGCAGTAAGCCCCTTAATATGGGTTTCGTAAAGAATGCTGAACCGCAGGGGGTAGTTAAGGGGCCGGTCTCCCTGCCAGTCAAAGTCGTCGTTTACCACAATACAGCGGGGCTGGTTGTCGAGATTGTCTTTCTGTGAAAAGGAAAGATCTATTGCCGGATCGGATGGATCATATCCCAGAGAAGCGCCTATGTTCCATTCACTTAAACTGGTCAGGGCCTTTGCATAGGGATCGATTAAACTCTTGTGTGGATTAAACCGTAGTCCCTCTTCAGGGATATAGGGGCCATTTACCTTGTATAGATAACAGTTTCCTTCGGTAATGCCGTTTACATGACAATGCCAAATATCACCGCTTTTGTTTTTTTCGCTGTCAAGTTTTATTATTTTATAGGGACTGTTTTTTTCGGCGTTTTCAAACAGAACAATGGTTACTTCTTCCGCATGACGGGAAAATAGGGAAAAATTTACCCCACGTCCGGTAAGGGTTGCGCCCAAAGGCAGCGCCTTTCCGGTTTCAACCACATAATCAGCGGCCATGCAGAAAGTTTACCATAGAAGAACAAACGATGTCCATGCAGCAATATTACCTTTCAGGCTTGAGTTCTTTTTCATTCTGATCCATTATTTTTATGCTGTGAATACAGAGGAGGATCTAAATATGAAGGTAGTTGCCTTTAACGGAAGTCCCTATAACGATCGCGTGGTGGCAAAAGGGATTTCTGCAATGGCCGAAGTGCTGGCCAAAGAGGGTATAGAAGTTGAAGTAGTCCATGTGGGAAATAAATCTATCCATGGCTGTATGGACTGCTGGAAATGCAGGGAATTAAAACATTGTGTAATAACAAACGATCCTGTTAATGAATCGTTGGAAAAAATACTGGCCGCCGACGGCGTAATCCTGGGAAGCCCCGTATATTACGGCGGAATAGCCGGGACCTTTAAGTGCTTTCTGGACCGCATCTTTTTTCCCGGTTTGGATATGCAATACAAGGTTGGAGCCAGCGTTATTGCCCTCCGGCGGACCGGAGGCATTGCTACTTTTCACCAGGTGAATAACTATTTTAACCTGGCCCAGATGATCATTACCCCCGGCATTTACTGGAATGTGATCCATGGAATGAACCAGGAAGAAGTGCTGCAAGATGAAGAAGGAATGCGTGTAATGGAAATTCAGGCCCGAAACATGGCCTGGCTCCTTAAAACGCTGGAAGCGGGAAAAAAGAATATACCGTTACCAAATCCTATGCAGCGTGTAAGGACCAATTTTATCCACTAGAAATTCAAAAAACCCCGGTTTTCAGCCGGGGTTAAAAAGCAAGTTTTTTCAAGGACAAAACCTTGAGAAGGGCGCAGTTATTTAATGTCAGCGGCGTTTTCTTTGGTTGCCACGGTTACGCCGGTATCAATATTGCGCTGGACTGTCTTGTCGGCCAAGAGATCTACGCCGGCCTGAACGCCCTGGTATCCCATCTGATAGGGGTTTTGCACCATAGTAGCGTCGAGGACTCCCCGTTCAATAAGGGACTTTGTGTTGTCCGACCAGTCAAAGCCCACAAATCGGACGGTTCCGGCTTTTCCCGCTTGTTCAATACCGTTGCCTGCGCCGGTGGTGGAGCCTTCATTGCAGGCGTAAATTCCGGCCAGATCGGGGTTGGCGGTCATAAAGTCGGTGGCGATGTTGAGCGCCCGGGTGGCGTCTCCGTCTGAGTACTGTGTTCCAACGATGCTGATGCCGGGGTATTTCTCGGCCATCTGGGCCTTGAATTCATTTTCACGGGTCAAGGTGGTTCCCGCTCCGGACTGGGCATTGATAATGGCAACCTTTCCCTGGCCATCAATTACTTTTGCCAATTCATCTGCTGCAAGCCGGGCAGCGGCGGCGTTATCGGTAAACAGGAATGCGTCGTAGTCTTCGGTATTGGCTCCGGAATCTACCAATATAACTTTGATCCCGGCGGCTTTGGCTTTTTCAATGCCGGGAACCAGCGCATCGGCATGCAGGGGGGCCAACATCAGCACATCAACCTGCAGGGTAATGGCATCTTCAATCAATTGCAGTTGAGCTGCCGCATCAACCTTGCCCACCTGCGGGGCACTCCAGGTAACCGTAACATTTTTCAGTTCCCTTGCCTTGTCTTGGGCACCGTTGTTCAGTTTGATCCAGTGTTCATCCATGGAATCCATGGTGATAAGGGCAATCTGGATGTTTCCGCTCTGGTCTCCACTTTTACAGGCTATTCCCGCCAGTGTGAGAACGCACAGTGCCAGTAAAGCGATTTTCCTCATTATAATTTCCTCCTCGGTCTATTGTTGCTCCCTTAAGGGAGCACTTAGTTAATATTTTAGTCTTTTCTGCGGATTTTGTCCAGAAACACCGAAGCGACAATAACCATGCCAATGATGATCTTCTGAATATAGGGGGTGATTCTTATAAGGTTTAAACCATTTCGGAGGATACCGATGATAAAGGCTCCCACGAAAGTTCCCGCAATGGATCCTTCGCCACCCATGGTGCTGGTCCCCCCGATAACCGAGGACGCCACCGCATCAAGTTCATAACCGTCTCCGGCCGCCGGCTGGGCGGTGATGATCCTTGCCGCCATGATAAGCCCCGCAAAGGCGGCGAGAAGTCCGGAGAACATATACACCGTCATCAGCACCCTGCGGGTGTTTACCCCCGAAAGCCGGGCGGCTTCAAAGTTGCTCCCCGTGGCATATATATGGCGTCCCAGTTTTGTCTTGGCAAGGATAAATCCAAAAGCGAATATCAGCAGCAGCATGGTGATCACCGGGTTCGGAATACCAAAGGTTGAACCGGTCCCCCAGATGGTAAAACTCTTTGGAAGGTTACTGATTGGGATCGCCTGGGTGAGTGTAAATGAAAGTCCCCGGACAATGGTCATGGTTCCCAGGGTAGCGATAAACGGGGGAAGTTTTCCGAAGGCGATCAGTGTTCCGCTGACCGCTCCGGCGAAAGTCCCCGTTAAAAGTCCGGCGGCTATTGCCAGCGGTACGGGCAGGTTCGCCCTCATGCAAAGTCCGGCGGCCATTGCGGAAAGAGCGATATTGGAACCAATGGAAAGATCGATGCCGCCGGTAATAAGCACATATGTCTGGCCGATGGCGATAATGGCGATGACTGCGGTCTGGGTAGCCACGGTAAGGATATTGTTAACGGAAAAGAAAAAAGGACTTAATACCGAAAAAACCAGCCCCAGCAGCAAAAGCCCGGATAATGTTGACAAAAATTGTTTTTGCGGTCTCGATAATTTATCCAGAAGCCGGGAAAAAATTCCCTTTGATTCTTTTTTGCCAGCATCACTCATAGCATACCCCTTCGCCTTTCATTCCTAACCATTATCCGTTAATAATATTGCGTTGCGTATTTCAATATTTCTTCCTGGTTAGTTTCTTTAGTAACAAGGTCCGCCGTAATTCTGCCGTTGCACATAACGATTACCCGGTCTGACATTCCCAGTACTTCCGGCAGTTCTGACGAGACAAACATAACTCCGATCCCCTGCTTTTTAAGATCATTGATAATATTATAAATTTCGATTTTGGAAGCGACATCGATGCCTCTGGTCGGCTCGTCAAACACCAGGACACGGGCATTTCGCATAAGCCATTTGCCGATTACAACTTTCTGCTGGTTGCCGCCGGAAAGGTTGCGGACATACTGATCGGTACTGGGAGTTTTTATTTTCAGGTTTTGTATCATTTCGTTTGTTTTATTTACTTCCATCGGGCGGCTGATGATTCCAAAACGGGAAACTAGATCGAGGCTGGGCAGCGTGATGTTTTCGGCAAGACTCATCTTGATGCACAGGCCGTCCCGCTTTCGATCCTCTGGAGCGCAGAAAAATCCCTGGGCTATCGCTTCCCTGGGAGCGCGGATACGAACCGGTTTTCCCTTAAGGATAATCTCCCCTGCGCTCATTTTGTCTGCGCCGGATATGGCGCGGGCCAGTTCAGTTCTGCCCGCTCCCATAAGGCCGGCAAAGGCGAGTATCTCACCCCGGTACAGGCTGAAAGAAGCATTTTTTACGCCGACACCATGGAGGGAACAGAGATTTTTTACTTCCAAGATTTTTTCCCCCCGCTCCGCTTCAACACGGGGGAATTTTTCGGTCAGATCACGCCCCACCATCAGGCTGATTATCTCGCTCAGACTGGTTCCTGCGAAGTTGAGTGTTTTTACATACATACCATCGCGCAGAATAGTACAGCGGTCTACAATACGGGATAGTTCTTCCAGCCGGTGGGAGATGTAAATAATCCCCCGGCCTTCGGTTTTTAGCTGGGCGATGACCCTGAACAGATCCTCGATTTCCTTTTCGGTGAGCGCCGAGGTCGGCTCGTCCATGATGATGACTTTGGCGTTCATGGAAAGAGTTTTGCAGATTTCAACCATCTGCTGTTTGGAAACGGGCAATTTTTTTATCTGCACATCGGGATCAATGTCAAGATTGAGGGATTTTAGGTACTTTTCCGCTTCCATATTCTGCTGTCTGCTTTTCAAAAAGCCGGAAGCGGTAAATTCGCGGTTCAGAAAGATATTTTCTGCCACCGTAAGATGGGGGCAAAGGTTCAGTTCCTGATGAATAATGCCGATTCCCAGGGCTTGAGCCGATTGGGGGGTCAAATCACGGGCGATTTTTTTGCCATCGATATAAATCTCCCCGGAGTCCTTTATGTAAACACCGGAGATAATTTTCATAAGGGTAGATTTTCCCGCCCCGTTTTCGCCTAACAGGGCATGAACTTCTCCTGGCCGAAGATCAAAATGCACGTCCCGCAGGGCAGGGACTCCCGAAAAAGCCTTGTTTATGCCCTCCGTCCTGACCAGTTCCACTGCCATACTATATAGTATGACATTTTATCAGCCGCTCGGCAAGGAGAGGGAATTCAACCGGCCCGCAGCAATTCCCGGGGCCGTGATCCCTGGGCGGGACCTACCACGCCGCGGTGTTCCATTTCTTCCACCAGTCTGGCGGCGCGGTTATAGCCGATTTTTAGGCGCCGCTGGATATAGCTGGCGCTGGCCTTGCCCTGCTGGATCACGATTTCCAGGGCCTTGTCGTAAAGGGGATCATCGCCTTCGGTAAAAAGAGAAGTGCCCGGTTCTTCTTCATCTTCATCGAAGAAAATTTCATCGTCGATATATTCCGGTTCACCCAGAGTTTTGATGTACTCCACCACCCGCTCCACTTCTTCTTCGGAAATAAAGGCGCCCTGCATACGGATCGGGAAGGGGTCCACCACTCCGGCATAGAGCATATCCCCTTTGCCCAGAAGTTTTTCCGCCCCTACCATATCTATGATGATCCGGCTGTCCATTTTGCTGGCCACCATAAAAGCGATGCGGCTGGGAATATTGGCCTTGATAAGGCCGGTGATGACATCAATGGAAGGCCGTTGTGTTGCCAGTACCAGGTGAATTCCCACTGCGCGGCTCATGGCGGCAAGGCGGGCCACGGTGGATTCCAGTTCCTTGCCGGTGGTGGCCATAAGGTCGGCAAACTCATCAATAATGACCACGATATACGGTATATATTCTGCAGCAATGTTCCGTTCCTTAATCCGGCGGTTGTAGCTTTTTATGTCCCTGACTCCCATGGAATCGAGGCAGGCATAACGCCGCTCCATTTCAAAAATACAGTACTGCAGGGCCTGGAAAGCTTTTTTTGGTTCGGTAATCACCGGCGTTAATAGGTGAGGAATATCGTTGTACAGTTTGAGTTCAACAATTTTGGGATCGATCATGATAAGCCGGCATTCCGCAGGAGAAAGCTGATACAGGATCGAAAGGATCATGGAATTTACGCAGACCGATTTTCCTGATCCTGTGGAACCGGCAATAAGAAGATGGGGCATCTGGCAGAGGTCTACGGTAATGGCTTCTCCGGTAATTCCCTTTCCTAAAACCACGGGTATTTCGTTTCGGCGCTTTTCTTTTTTTTGATTCAATTCCCCTTCGATAATTTCCCTGAACGAAACGATATTTCGTTTTTTGTTGGGCACCTCAATGCCTACAGCATGTTTGCCAGGTATAGGCGCTACAATGCGAATGCTGGAAGCGGCCAAGCGGAGGGCAATATTATCCTGTAAATTTACAATCTTGGAAAGTTTAACTCCCGGAGCGGGAAGAATTTCGAACATGGTGATCACCGGCCCCTTTCTGATACCTGTTACTTCCGCTTGAATACCGAATTCACTTAAGGTTTCCTGAAGTATCCGGGCCGCCTGATGGGTTTCTTCGTCCACAATCCAGTACTGGCCGTCGGGATACTGATTAAGTATGCCTTCTACCGGTACTGAATAGGTGCCTTTATATTTCCCAGGTTTTTTTTTTGGTCTTTGGGGTTCTTCCGGTTCGGGGCTGGAAAAAACAGGGGGATCAATTTTGGCGCATTCTGTATTTTCTGCGTTTTCTCCATCTGCTTCTTTTATACACTCTTCCATTAATTCAACGGATCCGCCAAAAGACTCGGCCAGCTTTTCGGCGGATTCCTCTATCAATTCTTCCTGCAATTCTTCCTGTTCTTCGGCAGGTTTTTCGATTGATTCTTCGATTAATTCTTCGATGACCCCTTCGGATTGATCGGAATCAGCCGTATTTTCCTGCCATTCCGCCGGAAGGTAGTATTCTCCAAATTCTTCGCTTGCCTGTGAATAGGGGGAAAAAACCGAATTGTTAAGGACTAAAACTTCTTCACTTGCCTCAGGTTGAGGAGGGTGAATTAATTCTTCAAACGCTGTGGTGCTTTTTAGGGGTCCCCAATCTGGAAGCTTATATAATTCCGCGGTGGTAATTGTCTTTACCGGTTCCGGAGAAACGGAAATAGAATTGCCGGAAGAACTTGTCAAAACCGGCAAGCCGGAAACGATATGATCCGGCGCCCCCGGTGTTTGTTCCGCCGGTTTTTGTTCAACCGGAGCGGAGGTGTTAATTACGGTAACAGACTGAACGACATTATTTATCCTGGGATTACTGTTCCTTTCATTTTTGATAATGACAGGGGCGGGCGGTTTAGCTCCTGTCTTTTTTTTCTTAAATAAAATTTGCTGGAGAATAAAAATGCCCAAACATTCCAAAACGACGGCGGTAATTACGGCTAAACCAAGGCCGGACTGGCCCATGATACCTAGAAAACTCAGTTCCCGGCGGTGTTCTTCAAAATCCCGGATCAAAGAAAAACCCAGGGCTAAAGTAAGGAAAGGAACAAAGGCGGCGGAAAGGAAAAATATTCTGCCGGGCTTAAAGACCGGATCAAAGAGGATCAATGCCGCGCAAAAAAGGTACAGGGGTACGATAAAGGCAAACAATCCATAGGCGTCGGCTAGCAGGCTGCCGGGGCCCGGATTGATAAAGGTCCATTGAAAAAGGGAAGCTCCAATGGACAGAGTCAAAAGCAGACTTCCTAACAAACAGGAAAATGCCCCCAAAAGCGACGCCAGGCGGGCGGGAAAATCACTTCTTTTTAAAAAAGGTACCGGATTATTGGACAAAACTCCCCTCCAAATTGCTGGTTTGTTCCAAGAAAAAAGTATATGTAGATTATCGGCAAAAAAAGTTTGGGATTATAGGGAGTCTTCTAAAAGCCTCAATTATTTGAATATGCTGGTTACCACTTCGTTCATGGACATATTGTAATACAGGTAGCCGTAGGCGGCAGCGGCAGCCATGACACGCTTGCCGTAGTTTCTGGTTTCGGCAATGGCAATTGTTTCGATAAAGAGGTCTTCCGGCAGGGAGGGAGCTTCCCTGCGGAGGCGGCGTATCCTTGCGGGGCCGCCGTTATAACCCAGCAAGGCCAGCATGGGACTTCCCATGCTGTCGGTCAAGTCCTTAAGGTATACGGCTCCCATATGGATATTGATCTCCGGATTGGTTAAATCTATCTCTGATCCGGCGGCATAATCCGGGCCGCCCCGTTTTTTGATAACCGCCGCCACTTCCTTGGCGGTGGCGGGCATGATTTGAGCCAGCCCCACGGCGCCTGCATGGGAGGCAATGGCGGGGGTAAATGCGCTTTCGGTCCGGATCAGGCCGAAAAACACCGAAGGATGAATGCCGTTTGACCGGGCATATCTTTCGATAAGGTCCGAATATGGATTGGGATAATACAGTTTCAGATCCGCCCTTTCCATTACATAGTTATCCCGGCGCATAAATATCCCCGCTATCTGGATCGATTCCAGATAGCGGTCCGAAGCGGCAAAGGTCCCCGCCACGATCCGCAGTTCCCGAATGGAATAACGGGCCGCATTTTCCCGCACATAGGCCATGGCATAGGACGAAGCGCCGAACTCAAAAAACTTTACATAAAACTCCAGTTCATGGGGAAACCGGATGGTTCCGGTGTTTTGACTTTGACTGCTTACCGGCACCACGGTCCTTCCTAAATGAGAAGCCGCCAGAGCCCGGTAATAAAAAGATGCGTTTCCTTCTCTATAGGCAACGGTAAAATAATCCCGGGCGCTCATGTTCCGGCCTTGTATGTATCCAAGGGACACCGCTCTTCCCGCAAGGTAGGCGTATCTGGCAATGATCGATCCGTCCTTTCCATTCCGGATGGCAAAAAAAACATCCGCCAGATCGTTCCATTTTTTTTGGCCCACAAGATAACAGGAAAGCTTATCCAGGATATCGTAAAAATCATCGTCCCGGTGCCAGCGGCCTGCATAGGTTTTGATCAACCCCGGTACGGTTTCGGGTTTTTCTGTCATGGCGCCATTAAGGATGTACCAGATACAGGCATCTTCCTGTACCGCATCCGGTGCCAAGGCCAGGGCCCGGGCAAAAAGTTCCCCCGCCTCACCATGTTTGCCCTGCTGGCGCCTGATCCGGCCAGCATAAAAAAGCAGGATATGACGGATAGTTTTCTGTTCAGTCTCTGTCAGGTCAGATAGAGAAACGGGACTGTTCCTGCCCGTGCGCATGGCGCTTTCCCAATCAGTAAAAAGCTTAAATCCCGCTTCCCGTTTGGATGCGGTAGAAGTATAAGCGCGGCCCAGATCAGAAAGCAGGAAATCATAACGGAAAAACAGGGAAGATTGAACATTTCGAACCGTGTCAAAGGAACGCAGCGCCTCCGCATAGGCCCTTCCCGAAACGGCAAGCCTTCCTGCGGCGGCAGCCCTTTCCGCCGCAGGAAAAATATGATCCCGGGATCTTTGCAGTTCATCGTAAGTCCAGCGGTAAGCGGCATTTGCCGGAGACTCAAGCAGGAAGGGCCGCAGTTCCTGGATGGCAATGGTTCCCGGTTTTTGCAGTTTAACGGCGGATAATAAACAAAAAGCCCTGTTCCAGGATTCAAATTCTTCCGCCGCCTTTTCCGGCATAAGAGACAAAGCGGGCCTGCCGTTACGATTGGATTTTTCCCGAAGGGGTGAATTTTCTTCATAATGGGAAATAAGTTCCCCAAAACGGTTCAGCACATACAGGGCTGCTCCTTTCAGAGTTACAAATTCTTCCATGGTGTTTTTTTCATTAATAAATCTAAGGATCCGCCCCGCCTGTTCGAAATCCCTTGATTCTGTTAAAAAAGAAATCAGCTTACGGGCCGCTTCACTTTTTATTTTCGGAATGGGACTGCTCAATGCCGCTTCAAAAAGGCGTCCAGCGCGGACCGTGTCCCCCGCTGATTCGACCAGGAGGCCCGCATAAAAGGGGGCGGAAGGATCAAGTTTGGCAAGTTCCTGCATTTTGGAAGGATCCATTGACAGGATAAAATCAATATCCCCCTGTTTTAAATTTGCCGCCGCTTCCTGGCGGGAAATTTCCATTGAAGCACTGGCTCCGCAGGAGCCAAAGGCAAAAATCAACAGGAGGATGGTAAAAAGAATTTTCGGCGGCCTGGCCAATGGAAAAACCCGCCTAATTTCTTGGAAGAATGGTAAGTTGTGTGCCGGAAACAATAAGGTTCGGATTACGTATTCCATTAGATCGGACAATATAAGGATAAAGCCGGGGATTGCGGTAAAAAGCCTCCGAAATATCCCAAAGGGTATCGCCCCAGCGGATCGTGTAGGTTATGCCCTCGGGTGGGATGGTTTGCGGCACATTAAAAGAATAAACAGGCGCCGAAGACCGGTTTCTGTTGACGCCCTGGGGATTTGCCGGAGGTGGTCTTTCGATAATTTCTGGCTGTGTCCTGACTGACTGGGGGGGTGGTTGAACTGCTGCCGGCTGTTGTGTCGCTGCCGGTGGTTGAGCCACTGCCGGCTGTTGTGTCGCTGCCGGTGGTTGAGCCGCTGCCGGTGGTTGAGCCGCTGCCGGTGGTTGAGCCGCTGCCGGCTGTGCCGAAGGTCTTTCTACTACAGGCCGGGCAGGTTCAGGCTGCCGGGGAGCCCTGGATGAATGGGAGGTGAACCTTCCCACAAGCTGGGTTAGCGGGGAGAAAGTTTTTTCTGTTCCGGGGCTCCTGCTCCTAAACAGAAACAACCACAATCCCAGGCAAAGCAATGCCAGGACAAGGCCAATAATGATAATCCACAGCCAGGGGATGTTCCATTTTCCTTTTATATTTTCGAGGCTTTCGAATCTGTTATTAACTTTGGTTTTGGTCTCTTTGTTGTTTTCATCCATTTCAAAATCAGGATAATCGTGCTTGTCCTCTTCAAAGGATTTTAACGAAACATTCAGGTGGTGTTCGTTGGATGGATTCCCCAAATCAACCGCATTGGCAATAATGGATCCTTCGCTGTTGGAACTTAGGATCATTTCTATGGAGGGTTCCCCTTTGGATTTGGGGGAGATATTTTCTACCACAATACTGCCGATATACATGGCGTCCGCCATGGTTTTGGTTATGCTTTTATAGAGGTCTATTTGAACGCTTTTCTGGCTGTCATGAACCGTGGTAAGCACCAGGCGTTTTTGCACCGTCGAATTTTCTTCCAGGATGGAATAAAAATCACCATTGGCCTCTTTTATGCCAATACTACCTGCCATTGGTCCCACTCCTTTTTAAAGCATTTTTACCAGTTATTTATCATTAAACTGTAGACAGGGATGTTGGTATTGTCAACCGAGGGTTTATGCAGGTCCATATATCTCAACACAATTCCGGCCCTTTTCTTTTGCCCTTCGCAGCGCCATATCGGCGGTAAACTCCAGATCTCGTACATTATCAGCATGCTTGGGGGCTGATGCAATACCTATGCTGGTTCTTACCTGGAGTTTGTCTTTTTCGCCGGATCCGGGCCGGTTTATCAGCACATTCTGGGACGCTACCTTTTCCCGGATTTTTTCCGCCACCGTTATTGCATCACGGTCGCCCGTATCGGGAAGGAAAACAGCAAATTCATCCCCGGAAAGCCGGGCCGCAATATCCCCGGGACGGCCCATGTTTCTAAGGAGATTTGCCACTACAATGATTACTTGATCCCCTCCGGCAGTACCATAGCGGTTATTGATTTCGTGGACCTTGTCCAGATCCATCATTAGCAGGGACATATTTCGGGCCCTTACGGCACCTGTTTTAAAACGATCCTTGATCGATTCTTCCAGAAAATTCCGGTTATAAAGGCCGGTAAGTTCATCAGTAATGGCACGGCGGCGGGCTGTCTCTCCCCACAGGATCAGGTCCCGCAGGTATTTTGAATTTTGGTTCAACCAGCCGTTTTGAACCGATCCGATGGAGTTAAGCATTTTAATGCCGATCATGGGGTATTCAAAAATAATCCGGTAAAAATCTATGCCTTGGAGGACCATAAGTTCCGAATCTTCCTTGGCACTAATGGTGGCGGCCCGGGGTTCGCTGGCGATGATCGACATTTCCCCCAGGAACAACCCGGGGGTTATCTCGAACATCCAGCGCTGGGTTCCGTCGGATTGGCGTTTGTGAGCATTCAATGCACCGGAAATAAGAATGAACATATCCTCTCCCCGATCCCCTTCGTTAAAAATAGCTTCTCCTTTTTGAACGCATCGCCGTTCCAAAAAAGCGGCGACGGCGTTGAATTCCAGTTCGCTCAACGCAGAAAAGAGGGGTGAATTAATCAGCACCGGATTTGAGGTGGGAGGAATGAAACTCATGAATCCTCCTTGGAAGAATCGGCTTTGCCGGTATAATGGACAATTTTTTCCGCCCCGTCATTTTTCCATGTTTCCAGAAGCAGAGCATAGGTTCCATTAAAAAGGGTGTCCCAGACGGGGCCGTCTTCGGGCCAGACCGACCAGGCAATGGTCCCGCTAAAAGGAAAGGGGGGGATTTCTCCCTGGGCGGGAACCGGTTCCAGGGATTCAATGGTCTGGCTCAACTTTCTGATCAGCTTTTCCACCAGGGGCCGGGGACACTTGTTGATTAAGAGGCCAGTTTCGTTGCTTTTAAAGCGTATGGGCCAGCCCCGGCCTGTTTTACGGATAAGGGCCTTTAGGATCTTGGCGATACTGACCATGGCTTCGTCTCCCGCTTCGTGCCCCCGGGAATCGACAAGAATTTTAAAACGATCCGGTTTAAGCATGATGAGGGCCATGGGTTCTTCCAAAATGCGGTTGATTTCATCGGTTAAAAAGGTTTGTTTCCACAATCCTGTTCCGGGGTCTTCGTATGCCCGGCGGTGAAGTTCATTTACCCAAGAGAGGTTTTCCAAAAGTATATTCTGGGTTGATTTGATACGGTTCGTCACCATCACAACGGAATTAAGGAGAATCCGGGAAACAATATAGGGTTCGTCGGCGATAAAGTCTTCCATGGTAAACCCCATGGCAGGAAACATTACCAGGACCGAATCTTCTGTTGCTTCTGCATTGGCGTCGTATTCCGCCTTACGGGCAAAGTCAAAGTCCCCAATAGTGTCTCCCGATTTATATTGGGCCAGATTATCATGTCCTCCGTCATCCCGGGGCTTAAAAATCCGGACAGCCCCTTCCAGAAGCACATAAAATCGTTCCGCTTTTTGGCCTATGGAAAAGAGTTTGGCTTTTTTACGCAGGCTGATAATACAGGAATGTTCTACTATGTAGTCCATCTCCCGTCCCAGGATGGAATTGAAGAGCTCCGCCTTCCTGATTGGCGCAGGATCCAGAACTCGTTTCAATATTTGGTCCAATGCCTACCTCTCTTGCCAGTATAACCTGCTTCATAGTTTTTTTCTACTAGGAAAAAAGCATCTGAGCGGTTATGATGGTTATAACAGGGCGGCAATTCCCGCTTTTTGGCAAGCCGTCCTTAGTTTGCCGTTCAGGGTACCCAGGGCTGCCTTTTTGCTGATTGCCAGTTCCAAATAAGCCGCCTCCACGGCGCCGAGCCCATAGAGTCCCGCCAGATCCAGAATCCTGCCGGTATAATCTCCCCCAAAGGATGTTTCGGTGCTGAACCGGTACATGGTAAAAAGCCGGTTAATTTCCTGTGCATCGGCGTGTTTTAGCCGCCCCCTTTTTAGAGCCGTCAGAAGCAATTCGGTCATTTCATTCCAGAATTGAACAGGGACAAATAAATCGCTGTCGGTAATTTTGCGGAATAGGTCCTTGACCACCCCGGATTTTTCATGGGGCAGGAAGAGGGCAGCGCAGAAGCTGCAGTCCAGCACGCAGTTCATGAAAGGGTTTGATAGCTGAAAAGCCGTTCCACAATTTCATCCCGGGAAAGGGTGTCTTCATTGGCAGGGGTAATCCGGGCAATGGGTTTGCCATGCTGAAAGATAAAATACTCTTTTCCCTTGATCACTTCCTCAATCATTTCATTAAAATAGCTTTTGGCGCTGGTGATATTGATATTCACGCCTATAGTATGCCGTCTTTACAGTCTCTTTGCAATTAAAGTATGATGAAAAAATGAAGATCTGGGTAAAATTGCTTGTTGGCTCGGTGCTGGGAATTGCCCTGGGCTTTTTGCTTCCCCATGAAAACCAGAGTGTTCTTTCGGTTATGGCCTGGCTGGAACAACTTGCCCTGCGTATTGGCCGCTATACAGCGGTGCCCATGTTGTTTTTTTCCCTGGTTATCGCCATCTACGAACTCCGGCAGGACCGGGAATTCTGGCCCCTGTTGGGACGCAGTTTTTTGGTTATGCTGGGAGGCACGGCGGCCATCATTACATTGGGGATATTCGTTACGATCCTTTTTTCTCCGGCTCGGATTCCTATCCCCATTGAAACACAGTTTGAAACCGTATCCCTCCTTATCCCCGACATGATTTTGGGCCTTTTTCCATCCAACCTTTTTTCCGCCCTGGTAAATGACGGCATTTACCTGCTTCCTGCCTGGCTCCTGGCCTTTTTTCTTGCCATGGGCCTTGGACTGGATCGGAACTATTCCAAACCGGTACTGACCGTCGGCGATTCCCTTTCCAGAATCTTCTACCATGTGGCGGCATTCTTTTCGGAGATTCTGGTGGTGGTGATTATCGCCCTGGCTGCTTATTGGGCAATTCGTTACCACGCTGCCCTGCAAGCCAATGTGTTTCGAGACCTGATGCTTCTTTTGGGTTTCTTTTCGGTGGCCCTGGCTTTTGGAATTTTTCCCTTGTTTCTTTTCATTTTTAAGCCAAAAACCAACCCATGGGTCAGTCTTTACGGTTCCCTGGGGGTGGCCTTGGCGGGATTTTTTTCCGGTGACATCAATTTTTCCCTGCCGGTACAGTATCGTCATGTTAAAGAAAATTTAGGTGTCCGCCGGCGATCCAATGCGATAACGGTAAGTCTTTTTTCCATATTTGGCCGGGCGGGAAGTGCCATGGTGGCGGCCATGGCATCCATTGTGATCATAAAATCATATTCAATTTTGGGAATACCTTTAAAGGATGTGGCTGCCATAGGACTGCAGGCTTTTTTAATTTCTTTTTTCCTGGCAGGACATCCGGGAAACGGCGCCTTTACCGCTTTGGCAGTGCTGGGCATGAGTTACGGCAATAATCTTGAGGCAGGTTATTTGATTCTTAAACCCATAGCTTTTTACCTTGTGGCGGTGGGGACCTTCCTGGACGTGATGTTCTGTTCCTTTGCTTCTTATGCGGTGGGAAAATGGAGCGGTTTCCAAGAAGACAAGGATGTGCGGCACTTTATATGATGATCGTTGCCGGTGTTGTCGCCTTGATCCCGGCGGTGCTTATCGCCATGATGGCTCTTTCAAAAAAAACCGGTTCAGCGGTCAGGAGGGCATCGATCATCGCCCTCATCATCATAGGCATGGTCTTTATTACCTGTGTAATAATGCTTATCGCATTCGGCCCCGTGGCCGGACAAGGCGCAGGCGCTATGGAGTCTCCCGTTGAACCGGTTAAAGAAAGCAAAAATGATATCCTTACCGTCCTGGTTGTGGCTGCGGTGGTGCTCTTTTTTCTGATCATGGTGATTATTCTTTCGATTCGGGAACGACGGGAAAAACGAGGCACACAAAAAGCAATTTGAGGATGGATCTCCTTTGTGAAGGCCTTGAGCAAATCTGCGGGACTGACCCGTGCGCTGCCCTTCTTATTAAACCCCGCATAACGGAGATCAGCGGACTTCTTGATCATTACATAGATGAAATAGAACGATTTAACTCCATCTACGGATTGGTCAAAATAACGGACGGACCTGCCGGGTCCAGCAGGGAAACCCTCATTGTAAAACATATCCTCGATTCCCTGTCTCCTCTGGGACACATCGCCCGTCTCTTGGGTTTTACGGAAAAACCTGAAAACATCCTGGCAGGCAGGATGCTGGCCGACGCCGGTTCTGGAGCGGGACTGCCCGGCATACCACTGGCAATCTGCCTGCCAGGTGTACGCATTACCCTGATTGAAAGAATGAGGAAGCGGGCAGGGTTTTTACGGAACACCTGCGCCATGCTTGCTTCAGCTTTCCCTGGTCCGCAGTTTTTATGTACAAATGTTGAAGAAATTCAATGGGAAAAAATCCAGCCGAATCGGTTTGATTGTCTTGTTCTGCGGGCGCTGAGCCGCCTTGATAACAATTTTGTTGCAAAGCTTGCCCGGCTTCTTAAACCGGGCGGTACAATCGCCGCTTACAAAGGAAGGCACCAAATAGCACAGGCAGAGATGGACAGTTTGCAGGAGCAGACAAATTTTACCGCCCTCACGATGGAATTAATTCCGCTTACCGTGCCGTTTCTGGATGAAGAACGATGTATGGTTTTGATACATCTATAATGAATAAATATGATTTTTTTGTTCCTGTTTCCAGAGGATGAGTCATTCTGCCGCCCCTCCTATTGTTTAAACAGGCATGGATATGCTATCCTTGGTTTATGAAAGCGGCGATCATTCTTGGTTCCCAATCCGATAAGGCAGTAATGAAAAAAGCCGCCGATGTGCTGCGGGACTTTGGCGTTGCCTTTTGTTCCCGGGTTGTTTCCGCCCACCGCAGCCCGGAACTGCTGGAAAAAACCATCAATGAAATCGAACAGAATGGGACAGAAGTTATTATAGCCGGGGCGGGCTTGGCTGCACATCTGCCCGGTGTGATCGCCAGCAAAACCCTGATCCCGGTAATTGGCGTACCCATTGCGTCCGGGGCTTTAAACGGCGTGGATGCTCTTTTTTCCATTGTGCAGATGCCCAAATCGGTGCCGGTGGCAACCGTGGGAGTGGATAATGCAGCCAATGCAGCGTACCTTTCTGCTGAGATACTTGGCATTAAATATCCCGAGCTGCGGAAAAAACTTGAACTGGAAAGAAGAAAAACAAAAGAAGATCTGGCAAAGGATAGTCCTCTTGATTTTTAATGCGGGATAGCGGAGGGTTCTATGATTGACAAACAGCTTACATTGGGACAGATGCTCTACGAAGGCAAAGCAAAAAAAGTTTACCCCGCATCCGGCAATGAACTGGTGATCATCCATTACAAGGATGACGCCACCGCCTTTAACGGCGAAAAAAAAGGACAAATTGAAGACAAAGGAATCATCAACAATAAACTTTCTGCCAGTTTTTTTCACCTCTTGGAATCTAAAGGAGTACCCACACATTTTATTGCCCGTCTTAACGACCGGGATCAGCTGTGCAGAAACATCAAGATCATTCCCCTGGAAGTGATAGTCCGGAATGTCGCCGCCGGTTCCCTGGCAGTGCGGACCGGGCAGACAGAAGGAACGGAACTGCCCAAACCCATGGTAGAACTGTGCTACAAAGACGATGCCCAGGGGGATCCCCTGATAAGTAAGGAGCAAGCGGTTTCCATGGGAGCGGCAAGGGGCGAAGAGATTGACCTTATCTGTACTATGGCCCTAAAAGTAAACGACATACTCAAGCCATTCCTGCTGAAAAAAAAACTTAACCTTATTGACTTTAAACTGGAATTTGGCCGTACCGAAGACGGGGAAATTGTGCTGGCCGACGAAATCTCCCCCGATACCTGCCGTTTTTGGGATTCACAAACAGGGGAAAAACTCGACAAAGACCGTTTCCGCCGGGATATGGGCAATGTTAAGGAAGCATATATTGAAGTGTGGGAGCGGATCGGAGATTTCCATGGTGCATAAGCAATGAATGATAAATTGCATGAGGAGTGCGGTGTTTTTGGAGTCTTTTGTACGGACTCCAAAAAAGATGCCGTTCCCCTTGTTTACTACGGCCTTTTTTCGCTCCAGCACCGGGGTCAGGAAAGCGCAGGGATTGCGGCCCTTCAAAATCCTGATGAAAGAAAAACCGAAAAACCCATCGAATGCCGTAAAGGTGTAGGACTGGTTGGGGAAGTATTTTCCAGCGATGTTCTTTCCCAGTTTACCGGTTTCGCTGCGGTGGGTCATGTACGTTACTCAACCGCCGGTTCAAAAAGTCCGGAAAATGTTCAGCCCTTTGTGAGCCATTTTAAACTTGGTTCCGTTGCCGTTGCCCATAACGGTGCCTTGATCAACGCCGATGTGGTCCGGGAATTGCTGGAAGACGCCGGGGTTGGATTCAGCTCTTCCAGCGACAGCGAAGTGATCATCAATCTGATCGCCAAAAACTACAAAAAAGGGCTGGAAAAGGCCCTGACCGACACCATAAAATTTATTAAAGGATCCTATGCCCTGGCGGTCCTTACCGGTGATGCCCTGGTGGGTGCCCGGGATCCCAACGGTATCAGGCCCCTTTGTATGGGCAAGTTTGACGGCGGCTGGATCCTGGCCAGTGAATCCTGTGCCATTGATGCGGTGGGGGGAACATTTGTCCGGGACATTGAGCCCGGCGAAGTGGTGATCATCCGGAAGGACGATGTACTTTCCTTTTCTTTCAGCGAAAAAACCCGCAAAGCGGTCTGTGCCTTTGAGTATGTGTATTTTGCCCGGCCCGACAGCGTGATCGATTCGGTGGATGTTTATGGGTCGAGAATTCGGGCGGGAGAAATCCTTTCCCGGGAATCGCCGGTGTCGGCGGATCTGGTGATTGGTGTCCCCGATTCAGGTGTATCCGCTGCCATCGGCTTTGGCAGGGCTGCGGGAATTCCTTTTGGATTAGGGATCGTAAAAAGCAAATATGTGGGCCGGACATTTATCGCCCCCAGCCAAATCATGAGGGAAAAGGCGGTCTCGGTAAAACATAACATCATCGAAAGCGAAGTCTTGAACAAACGGATTGTAATTATTGATGATTCCATAGTCAGAGGCACCACTTCCCGCAGACTAGTATCAATTCTTAAGGCCGCCGGAGCAAAGGAAGTCCATATCCGAATTTGTTCACCGCCGGTACGTTTTCCCTGCTATTTCGGCATCGACACTCCCCACCGAAGGGACTTAATCAGCAATGTGAACGGTGTGAACGAACTGTGCGCTTCTTTGGGAGCGGACAGCCTGGCTTTTATCAGTGTGCAAGGGTTGCTGCAATCCATTGATCCGTCTTCTAGCGGCGGCAATCCCGCTTATTGTCTGGGTTGTTTTACCGGCGAATATCCCATCCCGGCAGCAGGGGAAGATCTAGGCAAATGACCGGCGGTGATATAGCAATAACGATTTATCCTAAAAAATAAAAATGCTAACAAAAAAATATTAACAGAAAAAAATCAAAACAAACTTGCAATGTGGATTCTATTACACTATCGTTTACAACGTGGAAAATAAAATCATTGGAAATATCAACAGCCGCGTTAAAGAACTCCGCAAGGCGTTGAATATGACACAGGTAAGTTTTTCCCAAGTCATTGCCCTTTCTTCTGGTTATCTGGCGGGCATTGAAACGGAAAAACGGAGGGTGAATAACCGGCTTATCAAATTGATATGTTCTTCTTTTAATGCAAGCGAGCAATGGCTGCGGAGCGGAGAAGGAAATATGTTCGCCGGTAATGATGACGAAAAATACATAAGGCTCGTCGGATTATTCAAAGAACTTGAAAGCCGGTATCAGGATTATATTTTTAAAGAAATTGGCCTGCTCTTGAAAATGCAGGAAGGCCGGGGCGAAATGGACGAAACTCTCTAGCTTCTTTCAGAATGGATTGGTATATTCTTCCGTTTTTGTTATTCTGAAAAGAGCTATGAATTACAGTGAAGCGGGCGTCAATATCAACGAAGGTTACCGGGCAGTAGAAAAATACCGGGATCTGGCGGCGGGAACCCTCTCTGTTAGTCTGGGGAAGTCGGTGCTTAATGGCATCGGCAGTTTTGCGGGGATCTTTTCCCTAAAGGATACTGCCGGGGGCATGGAGGAACCTGTCCTTGTTTCCGGTACCGACGGCGTCGGTACCAAACTGGACATTGCCCGGGTTATGAAAAAATATGACACCGTCGGTATCGATTGTGTAGCCATGTGCGTCAACGATGTACTCTGCCATGGAGCGCGGCCCCTTTTCTTCCTTGATTATCTTGCCTGCGGAAAACTGGATGCCGGCATTGCGGCGGAACTGGTGCAGGGCGTTGCCGCAGGTTGTAGAGAAGCAGACTGTGTTCTTCTGGGAGGAGAGACCGCGGAAATGCCCGGTTTTTACGATGAAGGGAAGTACGATATTGCAGGTTTTGCCGTTGGTATTGTTGACCGGAAAAATATCATCGACGGCAGCGCCGTTCGGGAAGGGGATGCCCTAATCGGCATTGCCTCTTCGGGCCCCCATTCTAACGGGTTCAGTTTGATCCGCCGGGCACTTCCTGGTATGACAGAAGATTTCGGCGGCATGCCGCTGGGCCGGGCTTTGCTGGAACCGACGAGGATCTATGTAAAACCTATCCTGGGACTCTTAAGCGAAATTCCTGTTCACGGCATGGCCCACATTACCGGAGGAGGATTTTACGAAAACATTCCTCGGATGCTTCTCTCCTTTGAAAATCACGGCTTCAATGCCCTCATCAGCATCTCCTGGATCATACCGGCAATTTTCCACCGTATCGCCGCGGGAATTGCGGAACTTGGAAAAACCGGGGCTGCGGCGGAAAAAGCCGGGGCAGAATTGCTCCAAACGGACCATGCTTTGCGAAAAACAATGTTCAATACATTCAATATGGGAATCGGTTTTGTCATCGCCCTGAACAAAAAAGATGCGCCCCGGGCAAAAGAGTACCTGGATGAAAGAGGTTTCCCTGCCTGGGAAATAGGGAAGGTAATTACCGGCAGATCCGAGGTGCTTTTTGAATGAGCGTGAATATGCTTGTGCTGGTTTCAGGAAACGGCAGCAATCTACAGGCCCTGATCGACGCAGAAAAGACGGGGCGTTTTTCGGCGGGCCGTGCAAATAATTACAGTCCCGGCGGCCGTATTGCTGCGGTCGTTTCCGACCGTCCCGGTGTTTATGCCCTCCAACGGGCCAGGTCGGCGGGGATTCCCGCACTGACCGAGGAACCGGACCGGGGGCTCCCAAAAACTGAACGGAGAGGTGAGCTATCTTTCCGGATCCTCCGCATAGCCCGGGAATATCAAGCGGGGCTTGTCATTTTGGCTGGCTTTCTTTCTATATTGCAGGGAGAAATCCTCCGGGAATACGAAGGGCGGATCATCAACCTCCATCCTGCGCTGCTTCCCAAATACGGAGGTCCAGGGATGTATGGTTCCAGGGTTCACGAAACGGTTCTTGCCGCTGGGGAAAAGGAGTCGGGCTGTACGATTCACCTGGTAGACGAAGGAACCGATACGGGCCCTGTCCTGCTTCAGCGGAAAATACTGGTGCATCCGGGGGATACAGCGGAAAGTCTGGCGGAACGGATCCATCGGGAAGAACACATCGCCATTGTCGAAGCGGTGGTGTTAATGATCTTCAAACTAAAGGAAAAAGAAAATTGAAAAAGCGGGCCCTAATCAGCGTTTATGATAAATCCGGTATAAAGGAACTGGCGCAGTTCCTTTCCGGCTTAGGATGGGAACTCGTATCCACCGGCGGCACCTTCCGGTATTTGCAGGAACAAAATATTCCCGTTACCGATGTTGTTTCGGTAACGGGATTTCCTGAGTGCCTGGACGGGCGGGTCAAGACACTCCATCCGGCCATTCATGCGGGAATTCTGGCCCGCCGGAGAGATCCTTCCCATATGGAAACTCTGGAAAAATTTACTCTGGGAATCATCGATCTGGTCTGTGTAAATCTCTATCCTCTTTTTGAAAAAGTTCAGGCAAGTAAGCCTCTTAGTTTGGAAGAAACCATAGAGTTTATCGATATAGGCGGACCTGCCATGATCCGTTCCGCGGCAAAGAACTATCAAGATGTAATCGTCCTGGCAGACCCTTCTGATTATGGAGAAACCATGGAGTTTCTAAAATCAGGAACGGTGCCGGAGGCATTTAAAAAGCGGCTGGCAGGGAAGGTTTTTTGCCTTACTTCAGCATACGATGCCGCCGCTGCCCGGTATCTTCTGGACGAGGACTATCCCTTATATTGGCCCTTGTCGTTAAAAAAATCCCGGCAGCTTCGTTACGGCGAAAACAGCCACCAGTCTGCGGCGCTTTACCATGCGGCAGACAGAATAGGCGCCATGGGAGGCATGGAACAGCTTAACGGCAAAGAATTGGGGTATAACAATATCAGGGATATCGACCTGGCTTGGAAAACCGCTTGTGCCTTTGGTTTCCCTCCAGGCAGCCATTTTCCACGGGACAAAGATGATTTGATCCGGCTGGAGGAGCAGAAGAAAATCCACAACGAATTGAAGTATCCTCCCGTATGTGTGGCGGTAAAACACAACACACCCTGCGGCATTGCCCAAGGCGCCACATTGCTGGAGGCTTATGAAAAAACCTATGCCTGCGATCCGGTTTCGATATTCGGAGGCATTGTCGCATGCACAGTAACAGTGGACGCTGCAACGGCGTTAAAACTGGGGGAACTTTTTCTGGAAATTGTGGCTGCTCCTGATTTTGAGGAAGAAGCGCTGGCAATACTAAAGAAAAAAAAGAATCTGCGGATAATGAAGGCCAATTATGCACCCCGTGATCAAATTGAATGCATCGCAGTGGACGGCGGGTTTCTGGTTCAGCAGGCGGATGACAAGCTGTTGGAAAAGTGGGATGTGGTAACCCGGAATGTGCCGGAAGATTTAGACATGGCGGACATGATCTTTGGCCTGAGGGCAGTGAGCTATGTAAAGAGCAATGCCATCGTCGTAGTAAAGGATCTTTCTGCGCTAGGTATCGGCGGCGGCCAAACCAGCCGTATCTGGGCGATGGAACAGGCCCTGGCACGGAGTTCCGCCGCCGTAAAAGCTGCGGCGGAAAATCCCGTCCTGACCGGAAAGGCCATTGCCGACGGCAGACCCGCCCGAGTGCTGGCATCAGATGCTTTCTTCCCCTTTGCCGATGCGGTAGAAACGGCGGCGGCATCGGGGATCAAGGCGATTGTTCAGCCCGGCGGATCTATTCGGGACAAGGAATCGATAGAAGCCTGCGATAAGCACGGCATTGCCATGGTCTTTACCGGAACGCGGCACTTTAAACATTAAGGCGTCCGTAAAAAAAAGCGCTGTCATTCACGGTGCCACTGTACAACAAAGGCAATAGTGTTACAATGAAAACATGGAATCGTACCGTCGTCCCAGTTGGGATGAGTATTTTATGGAAGTTTGCGAAGCTATTTCCAAACGAGCCACCTGCGACCGGGGCCGGTCGGGCTGCGTCATCGCCAAGGATCACCAAATCCTTGTTACCGGCTATGTAGGCGCTCCGGCGGGACTCCCCCACTGTGACGAAGCGGGACACCAGCTTAAACAAATGATCCACGAAGACGGCACCGCCACAACCCACTGCGTCAGGACCGTCCATGCGGAGCAAAACGCCCTCTGCCAGGCCGCCAAGCGGGGCATCGCCGTCGAAGGAGCCACTCTCTACTGCCGCATGACACCCTGCAGAACCTGTGCCATGCTTATTATCAACTGTGGTATAATCCGGGTAGTCTGCCAGCGCCGTTACCACGATGCCTCCGATTCAGAAGAGCTGCTTTCTAAAGCGGGCATAAAGCTGGAATATGTAATCAACGAAGTACAGGAATACGAAAAACAATAATGCTGCCGTTTACAAATCAAACATTACCATGGGGAAAGCCAGGCTTACGGGTCTAAAAGACGGGGTTCGGATTTTTTAAAGTGAATTTGCACAGCCATTACTAACGTTATAAATCCCAGCCCTAACAAGTCGCTGACCAAACCAGGATAAATTAAAAGAATGCCTCCTGCAATTGAGATATACCGCCAGGGAAAGGTAACCTTTTTCAGCATAAAACCTTCGAGTCCTGCGGCAAGGCCCCACATACCTATAAATGAACTTAAAATAATCTGGATAAACTTGAAAGGGGTTACGTCGATAAGGAGCATGGCCGGGTTAAAAACAAACATATATGGGATGATAAAAGCCGTGATAGCAAGGCGTGTTGCCGTAATGCCGCTTTTTATGGGGTTCGATTTGGCAATGGCAGCACCGGCATAAGCCGCCAGGGCAACAGGCGGTGTAATATCTGCCACAATTCCAAAGTAAAAAACAAACATATGGGCTGCCATAATAGGCACGGCAACTCCAAGATCTGCCGAACTGCGTAAGATCATGGGGGCAGCAATAGTAGCCATGATCACATAGTTTGCCGTGGTAGGGACGCCCATTCCCAGGATTAGACAGGTAATCATGGCAAAGAATAGAGCGAGGATTAGGCTTGTTCTGGTAGCAGCAAAAACAGGTAAATTAACCATGGAGATTAGTTTGCCGATAAGTTGCTGCCCAATCCCGGTAAGGGAAACTATGCCGACAATAATCCCGGCGACCGCACAGGCTATGGCTACGCCGATTGTGTTACGGGAACCGCCGATAAAAGCATCTGCCAGCCTTGCCGAGGTAAACCGGTTTTCTTTGTTTAAAAAACTTACAACAAAAGCAGAAGCAATGGCATAACATGCTGCGTATGCAGGGGTAAAACCAAAGTTCATCAGTCCTATCAGCATTACAATCGGCAGAAAAAGATATCCTTTTGTAATAATAAGTTTTCCCAAATGGGGGATTTCTTCTTTAGGCAGACCTTGTAAACCCAGCTTCTTTGCTTCGAAATGAACCATCAGAAAAATGCCGGTAAAATACAATACTGCCGGAAAAATGCCTGATACTGCGATTGCCGCATATGAATACCCGGTTAATTCCGCCATAAGGAATGCGGCAGCCCCCATAATGGGAGGCATGAGCTGTCCGCCGGTAGAAGCAGATGCTTCTACCGCAGCAGCAAATTCACCTTTGTAGCCTGTTTTCTTCATTGTTGGAATGGTAACGCTTCCGGAACCCACCGTGTTTGCTACGGAACTACCCGAGATCATTCCAAAGAGAGCGCTGGCAATTACCGCAACTTTGGCCGGCCCTCCTGCAGTAAAGCCTGCAACTGAATTAGCGAGGTCAATAAAAAAATTGGCGATACCCGATTTTTCCAAAAAAGAAGCCAAAAAGATAAAGAGGACAATAAAGGTTGAACAAACTCCAATGGGTGTGCCGATGATCCCGTCTGTTGTGTAAAAAAGCTGATGTACAACCCGGCGGAGGGAAAACCCTGCGGTCAAGGCATAGGCAACGAACCCTGCGGCTACTACAAGAATTGGAAGGCCCACTACACGCCGGCAAAGCTCGGCAAGGGTGATGATCCCCAAAAGGCCCATGTATACATCTAGGGGCTGGAGTCTGGCTGCCCGGGCTATGATCGCATCGAAGTTTGCCACATAGTAAATAAATGCCGCTGCTCCCAGAGCCCCCAAAACAAAATCGTACCAGGGGATATGGTTTTTTTGTTTGGTCATATCCTTGCGGATGGGGTAGAGCATGTAGCCTATGAAAATAAGGAGCCCCAAAAAAGCGCTGCGCCGTATCTGCTCAGGAAGATTGGCAATAAGCGTTACCCAAAAAACATAAGCTGCAAACAAAAGGAGGAGTCCCTTTATAAGAAGATTGGGGATTCCAGTAAACCGGCGCACATTGGATTCTTTGTCAAATTGGGCGAGCAGTTCATCGGTTTCCTGTCCTGTTAATCCAGGTTCTTTGTTTTTGTTTTGGCTCATATTTTTTCTCCATAGTAACGGATGGTGACGGCTTTGTTTTTTCCGCAGAATTCCCTCAAGTTTATTTCTTGAGCATTTATTAACAATATATGATCCGAAACAATATAATTAAACTCTTTGGTTCCCGTGCAAAAGCCGGTGATTAGAAGAGCGTCGCCGTCTTTGCTCAATGTTTGTCCTTCTTCTAAATCGCTTTTCATCCCCGCACCGAATGAATAAAAACGTACCGCCCAGGGAAGGATCATATTTCCTTCTATTATGTAAATTTCCCGGACTGGGCTTTGATGTACCGAGTGAGTAAATTCAACAGCGAATTCTTCGCCTTCTTTCAGAGGCCACTTACCGTACACCCTGCCGGAAACAGCGTCCCGAATTTCCAAGGTACGGCTTTTTTCTTTTCTGGAATGAATAACATAAATCGCCGCCAAGGAAACTCCCAAGACGGCGATCAGCAGGTTCAGTACAATCCCATACCACCACCGAGGCTTCATGTTTTCAGATGGCCCCGGGGGTGTTCATTTATAGGGCGCCGATTTCCTTAAAGTACTTTTCCGCTCCAGGGTGGAAGGGAACGGAAATGCCCTCCACAGCGTAGGAAGTGGAAAGTTCTTTGCCCTTTACATGGGCATTTTCAATTTGTGCCTGGTTCTCGAAAAGGCTTTTTGTCAGACTGTACACAGTATCTTCCGCAAGTTTGGGGCTTACGATAAAGGTAGCCTTTACCGCTACGGTAATTACATCCCCATCCTGGCCCCTATAGCTCCCGGCGGGAATGGGGAACTGGGTATAGAAGGGGTATTTCTGAATAAGCTGGGCCGCATGGGCATCATCTATTTCCAGAATAACAATATCCTTGCTGGTTGCCAAATCAATAACGGCAGGGGTTGGGGCGCCGGCCACGCAGAAAAAAGCGTCGATCTTGTTGTCCCGCAGGGCATCCGCCGAAGCACCGAAACCAAGGTTTTGTTTTCCGATGTCATCGAAGCTGATGCCGTAGGCCTCCAGAATCTGCCGGGCGTTAAATTCTGTTCCGCTTCCCGCATCCCCCACGGATACATTTTTTCCCCTAAGGTCGGCAATGGATCGAATTCCTGAAGCGGGGTTGGCTACCACCTGACACACTTCGGCATAGAGGGCGGCCATGGTGGAAAAGCTGGTTATCTGCTCTCCACTAAAGAGGTCCACTCCCCGCCATGCATAATCCATCACATCGTTCTGGACAATGGCGAGTTCCACCTCTTCAGCATCAATAAGCTGAATATTTGATTTTGATGCCCCAGTGGACTGGATAGTGATGGAGATCCCGGTTTTTTCACCAAGAATCTGGCCCACCGCCGATCCAAAGGCATAATAGGTTCCAGTGCTTCCCCCGGTGGCCATGCGGATGGTTTCTGCCTTTTTACACCCGGTAAAAACAGCAGCCGCCAGAAATAGGAGCAAAGATACGTAAATTAATCGGTTGGTTTTCATGATTTCCTCCAGTTGCATAAGTATAAGGTTTTTTATAAAATTAATGCAAGGGTATTTCGAGGTATTGATGCAAAAGAAAGTCTACATTATCGGGCACCGGAATCCGGATACGGACTCAGTTGTTTCTGCCGCTGCTTATGCACAACTAAAGAAGTATCAAGGACAGGATAACTGTGCTGCTGCCAGGGCGGGAAAGATAAACCCCCAGACTGAATATATTTTTGAACGTTTCTGCGTGCCGGTGCCTGAGTTTTTGCCCGATTTGGTTCCAAAGGCGGAACATTATATTACCGGAACAGCGGTCACCATTAACGAAGATGACAGCGTATGGAATGCCCTGGAACTGCTTCAGAAAGACGATTCCAAGGTGCTCCCCATTGTTGATAAAGATGAATCGTACCGGAGCATGTTCCATTACAAGGGATTTGCCCAGTATATCATCAATAATATCAATCCCAGAAAAAAATCCGCCTTTCCCCTTTCGCTGGATCATTTGGCGGCGACTATTCACGCACAGCCGGTTACGCTTTTTAACGGAGACGAGATCAAAAAGTCGGCCATTGTGGTGGCGGCCTCGTATACCCAGCATTTCGCCCAGGGTATCCGCTCCGAGGGCGTGGAGAACGCTCTGGTTATTGTGGGGGATCGCTGGGATATCCAAAAATGCTGCATCGAGTTGGGAGTCCGGGCGCTGATCCTCTCCAATGGCAATACCCTTTCCAAAGAACTTGTTGAATTGGCGGAAAAAAACCGGGTCACGGTATTGATCAGCCCCTTTGATACTTCCTCCACGGCAATGCTAATAATCTATTCAGTGGCGGTGGGAACCATTGGCGACGATTCCGTATCTCCCGTTAAATTTCATGATCCGGTTCGGACTTTTCGGGAAGCCCTTTCAAAAGCGACTTCCCGTCATCTGCCGGTTATTGACGACGATGGCAGGGTAGTGGGAGTAATTTTTGAAGGAGACTTGGCAAAAGAGCCCAATGTTGAAGTGATTATGGTGGATCACAATGAGCTAAGTCAGGCCGCCGAAGGGATCGAAAATTTTAAAATCCTTGAAGTAATTGATCACCACCGTTTAGGCAGTCTTTCCACCCGTTATCCGATAACTTTTATCAATAAGGTCGTGGGAGCCACCAGCACCATCATCACTAACCTGTACCGGGAGCAGAAGGTTCCGCTGGAAAAGAGTGTGGCTTCGATCCTGCTTTGCGGCATCCTGGCCGATACCTTAGTGTTAAAATCAATCACCACCACTGCTGTGGACATTGAAACCGCTGACTATCTTTCTTCAATTACCGGTTTGGACATTAAAACCCTGGGCCAGGACCTCCAGACTGCAGCAAACCAGATCAATTCTCTGTCGGCAGAGGAACTAGTTGTTCTGGATATGAAGGAGTACAACGAACAGGGTACATCATTTACGGTGAGCCAGGTCGAAACCGACAACCCCGCAGTTATGGTGGAACGCCGGGACGAAATAATTACCGCCTTAAAAAAAATGCGATCCTCCAAAGGAACATATTTTTCAGCACTTCTAGTAACCGATGTGACTGTACTGGATTCGATCCTCTTTGTGACCGGGGAGAAATCCTTTATCAGCCATATCAACCTCCCCGCTGTAGGGGATAGTATATATGAATTAAGAGAAGTGGTATCCCGCAAAAAACAGCTTGTGCCTCTTTTAGCGGAGGTGTTAGCCAAGTATAAAGGATAGCATCCGGTTATCTGTAAAAATTGGAGGAGAGCAAAATGATTGATGCTGTAAGTGGAAAAAAAAAGATTCTTTTGGTGGACGATGATGAAATTCACCTTACAACCGCCGAATTGTTTTTAAAAAATGAATATGAAATTCATAAGGCAAAATCCGGAAACGAGGCATTAGAATATCTGGCCGGCAATAAATTTGCCCCAGATTTAATAATGCTGGATATAATAATGCCAAATATGGATGGCTGGGAAACTTTTAACAGGATAAGGGCTACAGATTTTTTGAAAAATGTTCCTGTGGTGTTTTTGACAGCAGCGATAGAAGAAGCAGAAAAGAAACGGGCATTTAAAATGGGAATTGCGGACTATATTACAAAACCCTATAACATGACAGATTTAAAAAGCAGGGTAAATGATGTAATAAAAAAAACGGAGACAAAAACTGCACGAAAATAAATAAAGGCTTCTATTCGTGTTGAGGGGTTGTTAGTTCTGCAAATAATTCCGCATAGTAGCGGCTTTCTATGCATTCCTTTCCGATGCCGGTTTTTTCCAGCAGCGCCAGAAGCTGTTCCTGGGCGGCTTCCACGGTTTTTCCACTGTTTTCGGGCGGCGGCCCATGCTTAATTTCAAGTTCCAGAAACCACCCCAGATTTTTAAAATCCGCCGATTCCTCCGAACCGCTGACTTCGCAGAGTTCTGCGGTTATTCCCCGGTAGTGCCAGATCCAGCCCTGTTTGTGTTTGCGGATCCGTTTTTCCAGTCCCAATAGGGTAAGGAGTTCTTCAAAGCCTGTTCCATCGGATACTTCAAATTCGTGCTCGTCGTTTACTTCGAGTGATCCCCGCCGTTCTTTGTTTTTCCAGGTAACCCAGATATGCCCGCTTTCTTCTCCTGCCGTTTCCCGTCTGACCCGGAGTCCCGAAAAATTCCGGCCGTCCCAGTATGTGTCATCCTTGGAAAAAACCGTTCCTTTTCCTGCCAGGGCGGAGAGTTTTTTTTTGCAGTCATCAGGGTTATCCACATGGGTTTTTAGTTCTATTTCGGCATTTTTCATGCTATTCTCTTTATCGCATACGACGGCATGGTTTGTAAATAAACGAAAGTACAGGGGCTGGTTTATTTTATTCCATCAAAATAATAAATCTCAGAAAAATATTCCGAATCAGACACTGCCTCAAGGGGGATGATTTTTTTTCCCAGGGTTTTAAAATAAACTGTATCCAGTTTTGTTTCAGGCATAATGCGTTTTAATATGACATGCAATAATTCAGTACAGTACAATTTTGAGTCATCATCCATATCAAATTGCCAGTCAAATGGCACTCCTGTATATTCAAGAGCGGCTTGTGTTATTTCATGGCCGGCTATATTGTTGATTCTGTAAATTCCTATTCTTCGTGCAACTTGTAAAAAATTATCAAGAGGCACTTCGCTTACAAAATCCATCCCATGTCCTGTACTTCCCTCTGCATGTATTACCGTAATAATGCCGTTACTTATATGGATTATGCCCATATGCGAATAGCGTTTATCGGCTATCGATAAATCGCTGAAAATATCAGACCACAGTCTGTCTCCAAGGCGGCAAATGATATCCCCGTCTTTTACAATTCCAAAAAGAGCGGAGGCTTTCTTTATTTCTAACGGACGGCCTCTGGGCATTATTATATAAATGCACATTGATGATATCAGCAGCATAAATACAATAATGCCTCCCAACACATAATATTTCCGATTATGTGGTTTTTTCATTTACTGATGCTTACTTTCCATTTGCCGTCAACTTTTACAAGATCGATGTTTTCTGTTTCGTCGTTCTCAAAAGTAATCGTAACAACTGCGGTGTCGCCGTCTATTTCCTCGGCTGTGCTTTTGATTTTTCCGTTCGATGTTGCCCCTTCTTTGGCTTTTTCGCCAAACATTGCTAAAAGGGCCACGGTTTCAGATGTTGCTGACTTTTCCAGTGCTTTGGTGTCGCCTTTTTCAACCGCTGTAAAAAATTGTTTAACTACAGCCGATGGGCTATCGCTGTTGCCGCCGCCGCAAGCCAAAATTGTAAACCCGATAACCAGCGCAAAACTGATCAACGCAACTGTAAACAATATCCTCTTCATTTTTGCCTCCTATGGCATTTTATTTTTTACGGTACCACTGACCGTTTTTGGTGCTTTTTTGAACATTTTTAACTGCGTCTTTTTTCTGCCTTGGCTGCCAATAATTTAGCGGGCAAAAAAGAGGCTGCCGCACCGGCAGCAATGCCGAGAATAAAATATATCACCTTTGCGGTACTTCCTTGTTAATGTATATAACAGTTTTTACCGGCAGGCAATTTTCTTTTGCCGCCTCCAAAAATGGTTTTTTCATTTTTATCAATTCTTTGTATTCATGGGATTTACCCAATTCCGAAAGAACAAACCTTGCAACAAGGCGTCCGCACGGAGCCTGCATAAAAACACAAAAAGTTTCAGGCTGGATCTCATTGCTGTTTTTGCCGAGCAGGACAGCAATTTTTCTTTTTTTGTCATCCCATGCTGCAAGCAGTTTGACTGCCGATATAAATAAACACAGGGCGATTATTCCCTGAATAATCAAAGCCCATATATTTATTTTATATAAAGGCAGAAAAACAGCCAAGACTCCTGTCAGGAAAAGCAGAAAGGAGTATAAATTTAAATACAGGAACCTTAGCATTTTGGAAAGATTAAACGTTTGCGTATGCTATTGCTGCATAAAAAGCATCGGTAGCTTTTAGTGCACCGTCCTCATCAGCGCCTTTTAATAGTATTGATGTGCGCTGTGTAAAGGAATCATAGTAAAGATGATAGGCAGGACAGAAAACACCGCAGGTTGCAGTTCTATTATAGCCTATTTCCTTAACGCTGCTTGGCAGGACATATTTTACCTGACGTCCGATGGTAAAAATATAGCAGGCAATTTGCGTTGAAATCTCAACAACCCGCTTGTTTGTTATCACCATAAACCCTTTCACTTTGAAACCAAAGATCATAGCAATAATCCTTTTGACTTCCCCAATAGCCCTTGCGATGGGATTTGAACTTGCCGCCCACAATTCTGCTTCAAGTTCCAATACCAGGGTTTCACCATCTCCAAGAGTTATACCCGATTTTAATGCTGCCATTTAATTCTCCTGTGGCATTTATTTTTTACGGACAACCGTCCACTATGGATTGTCCTCAAATTAAAAAGATACAAAATCAGCTATGAAAAGTCAAATACAGCCAATAATTTATTGTAATTTTCGGATTATTTTATCGTCTTTACCAAAAATGACAAAGGTGGTATAATAAACCCTTATGTTTGTCTCTATTGCGGTTGATCCCGGCGGGGAGGGCAGGGCAAAGGAACTGTCGGAACTCCTTATCCAATACGGTTTTGACAAGGTACAGCGGGGTCTTTGGGAATCCACTGTGGTATCCCCGGATACCCTGGCCCGGCTGAAGCGGGACCTGGATCGTTCCACCGATGCCTTTGACCGTCTCCGGATTTTTCAGTTTCCTGTGGATGGGACACTGGTACTAAGTACCCTGCGGGACAAAAAATGGCGGCGTCTTGTGGCCAAGGGGGGAGAAGTCCCGGCAAGTCCGGTTCCTGCGCGGACCGCTGCCCGTTCTGCGCCAAAACCGCAGATAGGGAAGGTCCGCCGCGGACGGAGATCTACCGACCCATATTAAGCCGGTTTTTCGCTAAAACCTAAGGCAGCTTTTTCAAAGACCGCATTTTTGAGAAAGTTTCAGTTTCAATTGATATCGGGAGTTGTCTATGCTGTTGACCGAACTGGGAAGTCCCGTGGCGGAGCTTTCCGCAAAGATCCTCGACGCCTGGAGGCGTCTTTGAACAGTCTCAAAAGGCTTCGGGAAAAACCATAAAGGAACGTATCGGGGACCTGGAAGAAGAATCGGGGAAGCCCGAATTTTGGAGCAATCCCTCAAAAGCAGAAAAGATCATGGGGGAACTAAAGGTTCTGAAAAACCGTTATGAACCCTGGAAAAATCTAAAGTCCGAATCGGAGGATCTGGCGGCCCTTCTGGAACTGGCCAACGAAGCAGGGGATGAATCCCAAAGCCCCGAAATAGAAGAAACCCTCAAGTCGCTCTTGTCCCGTTATGAAAAACAAAACCTTCTGGAACTCATGTCCGGCGAGGTGGATCAGAATGGCTGCTTTCTTACTATCCACTCCGGGGCGGGGGGCACAGAAGCCTGCGATTGGTCCCAAATGCTGTACCGCATGTACCTTCGCTGGGCAGAACGCCGGGGTTTTTCGGTGGAAGAAGTGGATATGCTGGAAGCCGAGGGTGGAATCAAATCCGCCACCTGCAGGATCGAAGGGGACTATGCCTTTGGCTGGCTCAAGGGCGAATCCGGAGTTCACAGGCTGGTACGAATATCCCCCTTTGACTCCAACGCCCGGCGACATACTTCCTTTGCTTCGGTTTATGTTTTTCCCATTCTGGATGATTCTATCGAAGTGGAAGTCCGTCCCGAAGATCTGCGGGTGGATACCTATCGTTCAGGCGGTGCCGGGGGCCAGCATGTAAACAAAACCGACAGCGCAGTCAGGTTTACGCACCTTCCTACGGGGATCGTCGTGGCCTGTCAGAGCGAAAGGAGCCAGACAATGAACCGGGCCACCGCCATGAGCATACTCAAGGCCCGGCTTTATGAACATTACCGGCAGGAAAAAGAAAAGGAAAACTCCCGGTTTGCCCAGGAAAAAAAGGATATCTCCTGGGGTAATCAAATCCGATCCTATGTGTTTCAACCCTATACCATGGTAAAGGACTATCGGACCAAGGCGGAATCAGGAGGCATTCAGGCCGTCATGGACGGGGATATCGATATGTTTATCGAGGAATACCTAAAGTTATGCGCCGGATAAGGCCGGGACGGCGGTTTTTTTGGGTTTTTCCCCTGCTGATTTGCACTTTTTCCCTTTTTGCCCGGGGAAAACAGGAAGAAGAAGAAATAAGGGAAAGCCAAAATACTCTTTTCATTCTTTGTATTGCCGCCTTTGATGTTTCCGCCCTTCCTCCAAGCCAGCAGGTTCTGGGATCCGTGCTTCAGAAAGATCTGGCCCTGGAATTGAGCCGAATTTATTACCGGCAGCGAAGCGGCGAAGAATTGGCCCGTTACGAGGAACTTGCCTGGGCCGCTTCGCTGCACGAAGCGGCATCCCGGCTGGCGGCAAAACGGGAAGAACGGGATGCCCTGTTGTACCGGGGTGTGCCGGACTGGAAATACAGAAAAGAACTAAAACGGATCGAAGATGAGCTTAAGGAACTGAAGGCGGCCTTTCAAAAAGCGGAAAGCGAGTATCCCCTGGTGGCGGAAAGGGCGCTTTTTAGGATGAGCACCGTCAATACGGAGGGGAATTTTCCGCCGCCGCCGGAACCGGGAGGGGAAGAGATTTTTTTGAGGACACACAATGCCGACGCCCTTTTGGAAGGAACCTTCCGTCTTCTTTACGGAAGGATCTACGCGGAGTTCCGCCTTTTTACCCGGGGAGCTTCTTTTGTTTATAAAGACACGGCCATTTTTTCTCCCGAAGATTTAAACGCCGCTTCCGATGAATTAAAATCCCGCTTTTTGGGAGCCCTCTGTAATTCGGAACCGGCCCGGCTTACCCTGCGATCCGAACCAGATCATGCCCGGCTGGAAATAAACGGCAGGACCGTACAAAACGGGAAAACGCTGGAACTTCCCCCCGGTCCGGTTATCGTCAGGGCCAGTGCCGAAAATCACCAAAGTGAAGTAAGGGAACTGGAATTGGAAGGGGGAGATGCGGAGGAGATAACCTTTGTGCTCAAGCCTTTCACCATGGAAATATTGGGCGTGACCTTTCCCGAACCGGACAGTTCTGTTTACATGGGTGCATTGTACCTGGGAGGAAATCCTTCCGAAACAGCGGAAACAACCGGTGAGGCCAGAGATACGGCTGAACCGGAACCAGGATTTTTTTCGGTTTATATTCCTGCGGGACAATACCGGTATATCAGGGTGGATACCGAAGACGGTTTGACCGGAGAAGCGATAGTAAAGGGAACCCCCGGCAGCGAGGTCCGCATAATTACCCTGGAACCAAGGAGACTGCCGGGGAAAAATGAAAGACCCGTAGAAGATTTCCGGCGGAAATTTTACGGTGCCTACGGACGCTTTTGGATTGCCCTGCCGGCGGCCTTTTTTATCAACGGTATCTCCCAGCTCTATTACAACTCATACAATATGACTTCGGGAAATCACGGGATGTATGACAGCGCCCGCTATGTTTCTATCGGCGCATGGTCGCTGGCGGGAGTCTTTCTTGTAGAATCCTTGGTACGCATGGGGATATATGTCCATAGGGCAAGTATGGAATCGATTCCCCTTTGGGAATAAACAAAATGAATTTTGCCGGCAAGCTAAAAAAATTATTCAGCCTTCAGCCTTCCCTGCGTGAAGATTTTTTTGATAGCCTGGGAGATCTTTTGGTAGAGGGAGATTTCGGTGCTGTCCCTGCCATGAAACTGGCGGAGGACCTGGAACGGCTTGCAAAAAAAGAAGGTATTACTGAATCGGCGCAATTACAGGAAAGACTGGCTGAGCTTTTGACAAATGAACTGCTGGACGCTAACCCAGATAACCAGGTGGAAGGTGAGAACGCTGGCGGTTTCCAGCCGGCGGTGATTCTTCTTTTGGGGGTAAATGGCGTGGGAAAAACCACCACCGCCGCTAAACTTGCTGCCCGTTACAGATCCAGGGGCAAAAAACCCATCTTGGCCGCGGCGGATACCTTTAGGGCAGGAGCAATCGATCAGCTTAAAATTCACGGGGAAAAATTACATCTCCGGGTAGTAGCCCACCAACAGGGAGGAGATCCGGCGGCGGTGGTCTACGACGCGGTAGAAGCGGTCCTGGCCGGCGGCGGGGATTTGATCATCGCCGATACCGCCGGAAGAATGCATACCAAATCGGCCCTGATAGAGGAGCTAAAAAAAATTGACCGGGTGCTGGAAAACAAAATAGAAAAAATCCCCGATGCCGGAACTTTCCGCTGCATTAAGTGGCTTGTCCTGGACGCTACTACGGGCCGCAATGCCCTTTCCCAGGCGGAGATCTTCCACGAAGCGGTGGCCCTGGACGGGGTAATCCTGACCAAATACGATTCCAGCGCCAGGGGAGGCATCGTTTTTTCCCTTGCTTCGGAATTGAAAATACCGGCGGTTTTTCTCTGCGATGGCGAAAAATACGAAAATATCAGGCTTTTTTGCAAGGATTCCTTTGCAAAAGATTTTGTATTGTGAAAAAATCATTATACCATAGATTAGCCAGTATCGTTTCTCATGAGAAATTTTACGGGGACATATAAGGGTGAAGTTTACATTTTTCTTTTTGGCCAGGACGGCGCTTTTGCCGCTGTTTTTTTCCCCCGCTGTTCTTGGAGCTCAAGACTGGTACCGGTCCAATCAGGCAGGGATGGCCCTGGAAAGAGTCTCATCCCGAATGGTGGCTCTCCGCTATGAATGGGCTCTTTTTATAGAAAAGGCCGGCCGTGCCGCCCTGCCTGTCCTGCTCCGGCCATACGACAATCCGTCCTACACGCTGGAGCAGCGCCTCCTCTATGAACGGGGTGTAGTGAAACGGCGGCAATGGATCTTCCGGGATGGGGCGGGCCGGGTCCGGCTTAATGCGTCTCTTCCGGCGGATCTTAATTCCATCGGCAAAACCGAAGGCGGGGAAGTTCCGCCCTTTATCGAAATTTTTGCTCCCAGCCGGGCCCTTACCGAAACTCTCCAGTATCTTGCAGCGGGGGTCTATACAACCCGCTATTTGTATCGTGATGGGCTTCTTATCAGGGCGGAAACTTTTCTGGATAAAACACCCCTTTGGACGGATAACTACCGCTATACCCGGTCTTCCCTGCTCCGGGGGGTGGATCGGAATTACCACGAAGCGGGTTTTTATGCGGCGTCCCTTCAGGGAACGAGCAGCAGACCTCCGGTGCTGCCTGCAAGCCTCGATCTCCGCGAGGCGCCGCCTGTACCGGGATTTGTCAGCCCCGGTTCTCCCTATGATTCAAGCATCATGACGGATGTATTGGGATCGATCTATGCTGTAAAGGCGGCTAGGGTAATCTTCGATATGGACAGCCAGGGCAGAGTGATTACCGAAACCCGGTACGGCGGGGAAGATCAAATTCTGGCGGTGATCACCAATGAATGGGTGAATGACAGGATTTCGGTAATCCTCTGGTCTGCGCCGCCCGATCAGGGCAGGATCGTTTTCCGCTATTCGGGGAATAACCGTATTTCCGAAGAAGATTACCGGAACGGCGTTCTGGAACGAAGGGTGAGTGTCCGGGGGGAAGAGGAAATTGAAGAGATCTTTATGAACGATAAGGTGATACTCAGGGCGTTCTGGAAGGACGGGAGAAAATTGTCCGAGGAGCGGCTGCGCTGATGAGTTGGATTGGTTTTGTGGCGGGCCGGCTGATAAAAAAGCGGGGCGCCCCTCCGCCGGTGCTGTCGATTCTGGGAATCGCCGTGGGTGTCCTGGCCCTGACGGTGATCATCTCGGTAATGAACGGTTTTCAACTGGGATTTGTCGAAAGTATCCTTGAGATTTCTTCCTACTATGTCCGGCTTGAATCTCCCCCGCCTCTGGATGCGCCCACAGGTACCGCTGGAGAAAGCAAGAAATTAATTGAAAAAATAAAAGCCCTGCCCAACGTAAGGGCAGCGGTTCCTTTCCGGGAAATGCAGGCCCTGATTCAGGGGGATTGGGGCCTGCAGGCGGCGCTGGTCCGGGGCCTCCATCCCGATGCAAGCAGGGAAGACCCGGGCATGGCGGAAAAACTTTTTTTTGAAGAAGGCTTCTTCAACCTTGAAAGCAGCGGTTCAATCCTTTTGGGTGCGGAACTGGCCGCCCGGCTCCGGGTTGGACTGTACGATGAGGTAACATTGATTTCGGTAAGTGGAAGCGGATCTCTAATGCATATCTCCGGCGGGCCCGATTTGGGTGAACCGGCAGGCGAATCTTTTTTTACCGTGACAGGAATTTTTCGATCAGGTTTTTATGAATATGATCTGGGCTGGGCTTTTATCAACTTTGACCGGGCCGGAGAACTGGAAGGTGAATCGTATACCCTGGGAATTAAACTCTGCGACCGGTATCAGGATAAAAAGATCGTTCCGGTAATAACAGAACTGGCCGCAGATTCGGGCGGCGTTCCGCCAAACATACGAACCTGGCGGGATTTTAACCGGGCATTTTTCGGCGCCCTCCGGACAGAAAAACTTTTTATGTTTGTCCTGGTGGGCCTTATCTTTATTGTGGTGGGCCTTAATATTTACCAATCCCAGCGGCGGATCGTGCTGGAAAGACGGGAAGAGATTGGTCTCCTCCGGGCGGTGGGGGCCGGGGACCAGGCGGTGCGGTTTGTTTTTGTCTGGGACGGCTTGATCATCGGTTTAACCGGCGCAGGTTCAGGAACCGCATTGGGATTAGTTATCAGTATTAACATCGCCGCCTTTTTTTCCCTGCTGGAAAATATTGTTAACGGAATCCTCTCTCTGCTTCACCGAGGGGGGAACTTTGCGGTTTTTTCCCCCGCCGTGTTTTATATAAAGGAACTCCAGGCCCGGATAATCCCCCATGAAATACTGTTGATCTTTTTCTTTGGCCTTTTTTCCGCCCTGGGAGCGGCATGGTTTGCTTCGGGCAGGGTCTCCCGTATCAGTCCTGCGGAGGTTTTGCGTTATGAGTGATTCCATTATCAGGGTGGAAAACCTGTGCAAGCATTATCAGTCTGGTACAGAAACCCTTACGATTCTGGAGTGTCTTTGCTTTTTCGTACCCCGGGGAAAGTCCGCCGCGGTCCGGGGCCAAAGCGGCTGCGGAAAGAGCACGCTCCTCAATATTTTGGGCGGACTGGACAAGAGTGACTCGGGACTGGTCGAAGTAGGGGGTCTTGCCATTTCGAATCTGCCTGAAAAGGATCTGACCGAATACCGCCGGAAAAGAGTTGGTTTTGTTTTTCAGTTCCATTATCTCCTCCGGGATTTTACCGCCCTGGAAAATGTGATGCTTCCTGGCTATATCGGAGGTATGAAAAAAAAGGCCGCCCTGGAAAAAGCGGCAAAACTGCTCGATGATTTGGGGCTTTCCGGACGGGCCCATCACTACCCATCCCAGCTTTCCGGAGGAGAGCGCCAGCGTGTTGCCGTAGCCCGGTCCATGATCAACGATCCGGACCTGATTCTGGCAGATGAACCCACGGGTAACCTGGATCCCCACAGTAGTCTGGCGGTGGCGGAACTGCTGTACCGGGCCGCGGAAACATGGAAAACCAGTCTGGTGGTGGTAACCCATGATGAAAAAGTAGCTGGCTGGGCTCAGCTTCACTTTGAATTAATCGATGGAAAATTGAACGAAAGAAAAATAGATGAAAGAAAATAGTATAGAAGGATCCTTTTCTATTGGCATCTGTCCGGGCTATACTAAACCATGTCTGCTCCCCTGTACCTGATCGACGCATATGGCCTTATCTATCGTTCCTATTTTGCTTTTTTATCCCGGCCCCTGCGGAATTCCCATGGTCAAAATGTATCCGCCCTTTTTGGTTTTGTCCGGACACTGTTGGCCCTGATTGACGAGGGGGCTCCGGTTATTTCGGGTGGTACTGTGAATGTCCAGAAGCCCCTCCGGCTGGCGGCGGCCTTTGATTCAAAGGGTCCCACTTTCCGCCATAAAATGTACGCCGGATACAAGGCTACCCGGCAGAAAGCCCCGGATGATCTCCATTCTCAGGTGCCTCTGGTGGAAGAAGTCCTTAAGGCCCTGGGGGTGCCCGCTATCCGGGTGGACGGTTATGAGGCAGACGACATCATCGCCACCCTGGCCGTACAGTGCAGGGCCGAAGGCCGGGACTGTTATATTCTTTCTTCCGACAAGGATCTGCTTCAGTTGGTAAGCGGCGGAGACAAGGATGGCTTTGTCTGCCAGATGCGGCCCCAGAAGGCAGGGACGGAGCAGAAACCGCCGGGAACCGGCGGACTGTCCTATGGTCTTATGGGGCCAGCGGAAGTCAAGGCCGAGTGGGGTGTGTCGCCGGAAAAAATACTGGATCTTCTTTCCCTTATTGGGGACACTTCCGACAATATTCCCGGTGTAAAAGGAGTGGGAGAAAAGACCGCTATAAAACTAATGGCCCGTTATGGTTCCCTGGCCGAAATCTACAAAAATATTGCTGGTATTGAAGGAGCGCTGGGCAAGAAACTTGCCGAAGGAAAAGAAAGCGCCTACTTTGCACAGAAACTGATCACCCTGGACAAAGCGGTTCCTCTGCCCATAAAAAACATAGATGAACTTTCCATAGAAAACCTTAACCGTTCCGCCGGGGCTGTAGTGTTGATGCGGGAAGGAATTCAACAGAGCGCCCGCCAGCTTGATCCCAGAGTAAAGAAAGATACCGCCGGAAGCAGCGAAGGTTCCCCTCCTGTATACTCAGCCGAACAGCGAAGCAGCGAAGGTTCCCCTCCTGTATACTCAGCCGAGCAGCGAAGCAGCGAAGGTTCCCCTCCTGTATACTCAGCCGAGCAGCGAAGCAGCGAAGGTTCCCCTCCTGATAAATCCTTATTGGGCGAAGGAGTTTACCGGATCATTCTGGATGAAAAAGAATTAGCGTCATTGTTTGATGCCGGGCGGAAACAGGGGCTTTTTGCACTTGACTTTGAAACCGATTCTCTTGATGCGTGGAACGCCCGGCCCATCGGAATTTCTTTTGCCTTAAAACCAAAGGAAGCCTACTATGTGCCGGTGGCGGCTCACAAGGATCCCTCCTATAATGGATCGGCGCCCTTTATAGATCCCGGCAAAGTCCGTTCCATCCTTGCTCCCCTGCTCTCGGATCCCAAAATGATCGTGGCGGCCCACAACGCAAAATACGATTACAAGGTAAGCCGGGGCTGGGGTATAGAACGGTGGAAATGCCGGATTTGGGACACGATGATCGCCGCCTGGGTTGTAGATCCGGAACGATTGAATTACAACCTGGATTCCCTGGCCTCATATTTTTTTAACTATACTCCAGTTCGCTACGACTCGGTGGTTCCCAAGGGCGGAACCTTCGACGACGCTCCTCTGGAAACAGCCTGCCGCTATTCTGCGGAAGACGCCGACCTGACCCTGCGGATAATGCGTTTTCTCGGTCCCCGGCTGGAAAAAGCCGATTCCCTAAAGCTGTTTATGGAACTGGAAATGCCCCTGCTTCCAATCTTGGCGGAAATGGAGGGTGAGGGGATCAGGATTGAAAAGGAGACCCTGGCTAGTTATGGGACGGAACTGACCAAAGAAATGAACAAGGTTCAGAATGAAACCTGGGCCATGGTGGGCCATGAGTTTAACCTCGGTTCGCCCAAGCAGCTCCAGGAAGTACTCTTTTCGGAGCGAAAACTCACTCCCATCAAAAAAATAAAAACAGGATTTTCTACCGACGTGGATGTATTGGAAGAATTGGCCCGCCATGATCCGGTTCCTGCGCTGATCCTCCGGCATCGGTCTTTATCAAAACTCAAATCGACCTACATCGACGGTCTGGTGGATCTGGCTGACAAAAACGGCCGTGTCCATACCCACTTTATCCAGACGGGGACCGCTACGGGACGGCTTTCCAGCCGCGAGCCGAACCTCCAGAACATTCCCGTCCGGGAAGAAGAGGGCCGCCGGATCCGCGAAGCCTTTGTAGCAAAACCCGGTCATGTGTTAATTTCCGCTGACTACAGCCAGATAGAACTGGTGGTGCTGACCCATCTTTCCCAGGACAAGAACCTGCTGGATGCCTTTCAGGAAGGAGTGGATGTCCATGCCCGGACGGCGGCGTTAATTTTCGGCATTTCCGAAAAAGATGTGCCCGCGGACAAACGGCGCATTGCTAAGACAATCAATTTTGGCGTGATGTACGGGATGAGCGCCTTCCGGCTTTCCAATGAATTAAAAATAAGCCGCACCCAGGCGGCGGTCTTCATCGAAGCTTACTTTGCAACCTATTCGGGGGTCAGCCGTTTTATTCAGCAGCTAATTGAAAGGACTGAAGAGACGGGATTTGTTTCTACGATTTTGGGCCGCCGCCGCTATATCCCGGCCATTAATTCCCGAAACAAAACTGAAAAGGCCGCGGCGGAGCGAGTGGCGGTGAATACCCCCATTCAGGGTTCAGCGGCGGATATTGTCAAGAACGCCATGATCAAGCTGGACAAAAAACTTGTCAAAACCAGCGCCCGGCTTTTACTGCAGGTCCACGATGAACTCATCCTGGAATGCCCTAAGGCTGCGGCGGCGGAAACGGCAAAGCTGGTTCAGCATGAAATGGAAAACGCTGTGTCCTTAACTCTGCCCTTGCGGGTGAGCGTAGAGACAGGCAAATCCTGGGGTAAATTCCACTAAGACAGGTTTTACATGAAATTCCGCATATAGTGGTAGCTCTGCTCAATCCCCCGTTTTACCAAGGCAAGGTTTCCTTCAAAAGCTTTATCTTCGATCTCGATGCAGGCGGGACCCTTGTAACGAATATCATACAGGGCGGAACAGAAAGCACTGAAATCAACGCTGCCCAGGCCGGGAAGTTTGGGCGAATGCCAGAGCGATGGGTAGGAAAAGCGTCCGTATTCATCCAGCTTTTCCTGGTAGATTTTTATATCCTTAAAGTGAACATGGAAAATCCGGTTTTTGAATTCGTACAGAGGCTTTGTTGCGCCGGCTCCGATCAGGTAAAGATGAGAAGGATCGTAGTTTAAGCCGAAATTTCTGCTGGGGATGATGGAAAATATCTGCCGCCAAATAGCGGGGGTACAGGCCAGGTTGCTGCCGCCGGGCCATTCGTTTTCCGTGAACAGCATGGGACAGTTTTCGATGGCGATTTTTACCTTTTTCTCTTCGGCCAGCTTAACGATGGGGGGCCAGATTTTTTTAAAGAGTTCCAGGTTTTCTTCTACCGTTTTGTTCTTGTCCCTGCCGATGAAGGTGGTAATCATGCCGATACCCATTTCAGAGGAAACACCGATAAGTTTTTTTATATGATCCGCCGCGGCCGCGGCGGCTTCCTTGTCCGGATCAAGAGGATTCGGATAGTAACCGAGGGAGCTGATCCCAACACCCCGTTTTTTTGCATAATCCTTGTAATAGGCCATCTTCTGTGAATCCAATCCTTCAAGATCGATGTGGGTTATTCCAGCGTAACGCCTAAGGGCTTTTCCTTTCGGCCAGCAGCAAACTTCGATACATTCAAAGCCTACGCTTGCCGCATAATCAACCACTTCCTCAAAAGTCAGATCCGGCAGAATTGCCGATACCAGTCCAAGTTTCATTGTTCGCTCCTCATTTATTTTACCTTAATTTTACCCTGGATTGACAGGAGGGGGGAACAATCTTATAGTGAATAACGGTTATATAAATCTAAGGTTGCTTTTTCACAGTTTTCAACGATTGAAGTTTTGAAAAAGCCTCTAAGGGGAAAAAAATGAAAATCGATGTCCCGTTCCGGCGTGTTATTATCTTTTTGATAACAGTATTTTTGCTTGTCCTGGTTTTTTCCGGCTGTAAAGGAAAGGCTGCGGTTCGTAAGCAAAAAGCGGTAACCATTGACAAGAATCTTAGTCCCGAGGCGGAAGATCTTGTCCGGACCGGGATAGGGTACCATGACCGGGGGGATTACAAAACCGCCATAGATTACTATAACCGGGCCATGAAGCTGTCGCCGGGTCACCCGGTGATCTATTACGAGATGGGTTTTTCCTCACTTTACATGGACGATTCGAAGACAGCTCTGGATCTGGCGGAAAAAGGGATAGCCAACGCCAAGGCACTGGACTATAACGAACTGATTCCAACTCTGCTGGACTTAAAGGGTTCCGCCCTGGATAACCTGGGCCGCCGCAACGAAGCCATCGAAGTGTACCTCCAGGCGATCAACGAATATGGCGCTGCCAACACCCTTCTGTATTACAATCTGGGGTTAAGCTATTACCGGAGCGACCGGAGAGAGGAAGCCGCCGAAGCGATCTCCAAGGGTCTTGTGATTAACCCCAACCATCCCAGCAGCAATTATCTTTTGGGCAGGATCTACATGGAAGGAGGGATGAAGACACAGGCTTTCTATGCCCTTTGTTATTTTCTTTTATTGGAGCCCTACACTGACCGGGCCGCCCAGTCCTACAAAACGGTGGTGTATATGCTTTCCAGCCGGGACGAAACCGGCTATCGGAACAATGGTACGTTCACCCCGGCGGATACGGTGATTTCAACGGCCTATACCCTGGACGAAACAAACTCCCGCCTAGAGGACAAGGAAAAAACCCAGGCAAAACTTCGCTATGTTTTTACCACCCTGGAGGAACAAAAAAACTCCCGCAGGATAAACCGCAGCGAGGGGGATGAACTGTGGTGGGATTTTTACTCTCCCTTCTTTTACCGGATCGCCGGATCCAGACATTTCGACACCTTTTGCAGATATATTGGGCTTTCCGCCGATCCGAATGCGGATAACTGGATAGAAAACGGCCGGGATGAGATCGAAGGGTTCTTTGAGTGGCTTAATTTGTACTAAATGATCATAGGAGTAACGGGTCTTTATTGTGCGGGAAAAAACCATGTAGCCCAAATGCTGGAAAAACGGGGTCTGCCCGTACTGGACCTGGACCAGCTTGGCTATGAAGCAATCCGTACCGAAACGGCAGCCATAGTCCGGTGCTTTGGAAAGGAAGTACTGGGGGCCAATGGTCTTGTGGACCGGCGGCTTTTGGGGCGGCAAGTCTTTGGCAGACCGAGGGAACTGGCGGCATTGGAAGCAATTATCCACCCCGTTGTTAACTGTCTGACCGGTGAATGGATAGACCGTCAAACCGTACCTTGTGTGATCAACGCCGCCCTGCTCCATAAATCTTCTGGTTTTGCCCGGCTTGATGCGGTTATTGTGGTAAAGGCTCCCTTTTTGGTCCGGTTTTTCCGGGCGGAAAAACGGGATAAACTCCCCCCGGGAGAAGTCTTTAAGCGCCTTCAGAGTCAGAACAATTTTCCCCAGTATAAAACCGGCACCGGCAAGGCTCAACTTTTTTCCTGTTCCGCCGATATTTATACCATACAAAATTCCGGTTTTTCCGGTTCTCAGCGAATCCTGGATAGACGGATGGATGCCATATTGGAAAGGTTGCGCTGTGAGGACTCTTTGCCCTCGAGCACAAGAAAATTATTTTAGTTCGCCGCCAGGGGGCGGTGTGTGTTTATGGAAAAGAAAAAATTACTGCTGGTGGCAGTTTCGGTGGGAGTTTTTTTGGTGATCGTGTTTAGTATAGCGATCCTATTCTTTTTTAAACCCGGTCCTGGAGCAGGTTCTACGGTTACTTCAATAAGTTCGGTAAACCCCGATCTGTCTGCCCCTTCGATTACTGCCAATACCAGTCCATTGGAATTGGCAGGGGATACTTATCGGGATCTCATGAATGAAGCCGCTTCTCCCAGGCATGAGCAATTTATTAGCATTAACGGCGATCTTAGCATGACCCTGGATACAAAAGGCGACACGGTTATTAACGTACCAAAGCCCAATGCCGTGGCGGTTCCTGATGTTAGGCCGGCGGCAGTAAGGCCAGCCCCTGCTCAGGTTGCCCCGGCAAGACCGGCCCCTGCCGTTTCTTCCCCTGCGGCGCCCAAAAAGGCATACCGGGATTATTGGGTTCAGGCCGGTTCTTTCTCTACCAGGGAACGGGCCGATGGAGTAAAGGCTACCTTGGGTAACAAGGGGATTACTGCTGTGGTCACCAATCAGGAAATAAACGGCAATACCTATTACAGGGTTCGAATAGGCCCTTATACTTCCCAAAATGAAGCAGATTACTGGCTGGCGATGGTCAAGTCCATTGATGGTTTTCAGGACAGCCAAATCTGGGAAAGTCAGTCGTACCGTTAGCGGCAGTTCCTGCCGGAATAATTGTTCCTTATGGAACCTAAAAAGCGGGTGTTTGGCCGTCCGGGTAACCGGCGGCCTTTTTTTCTATTGCAAAGATATTCAAAATCTGTTACACTTGAAGTAGTAGTATTCTTCATCTAAAGATCCTCCTTTCATGCTGCCCCGAATTTCGGGGCAGCTTTTTTGGAGGGTTTTACAGCCGTTCCGGTTCTGCCTTGGGGTAGTAGTGGAGGAGTATTTCCGAGGCGCTAAGGCCCACGCTGGCCATTCCAGCGGCACCGTGCTGGTCCATCCCTATGCCGTGGCCGTAACCGGCGCCCTGAAAGACAAAATATTCTACCTTGCCGTTTACGAGCTTGTATCGGATGGTAAAAAGGCTTGATCGAAGGCTCCCCATGGCGTTCCAAATGGCATCTCCCTTTACCCGAATAGTTTTTTTGTCCCCATATACATCTAGCTCCACAATCCGGCCCGAAATGCCCCGGCCCCGGGTGATTATCTTGTAAATTTCACCGGGATCTTCGGGCAGACGGCGGCGGATCTCCGCCGGGGTAACCCATTTTTCCCAGCGGTAGGCGGAAATGTAGGAATACCGGGTCATATTGGAATAGGTTGAAGGATTGTCCCTGATCCAGCGGTACAGTGCGTCCGGATAGAGGGGGCTGGTCCGCAGCGGGATCAATTTGTCCGGCACCGCCTGCATATAGGCATCGTAGCCCCACAAGGTCAGTGAATCTTCGCTGTAACCGCCATGGTTGGCGGAATAATAGGCCTTTAGTGGCTGCCTGCCTCCCAGAAGGATCATTCCCCTGGTGGCATCCACCGCGGCGGTGGTGTTTTTGTGTTCCGCCCCAACCCCGTGGTAAGCCTGGGAATGGGGGGTGCCGAAAATATCAAATCCCCTGCTGGAAAATTGGCCCCTGTTGGCGATGGCATAGGATCGGGCGGCGATGGTCTGGGCCTTCAGAGCCTCCGCAGGCCAGTTGGCGGGCATTTCCGCGGGAACTACGCCATAAAGGTAGTCTTCCATGGGAAGAACATTTACCACCGTAATACCCCCGGTGCCGGGGCGGAATTCCATGGCGCCCCGGTAGGTACGGTTAGTCCCCGGCGCTCCCCTCACTACCCCCGCCATGGTGGAACTGTCGTTATTGCTGTTCAACTTGTACACCAAGGGAGAAGAACTGCGGACCAGGGTTTTCTTGTTTTTGTCCTGAATTACCAAGGCGCCATTTCCGCCCTTGATCCATTCTACCCAGATCTGTTCCTCCGCCAAACCATTATAGAGGGAAGTGCTGTTTCCCGCATTGTGGATCGTAAAATTTCCCCCTGCCTTGACCGAAACCAAGTTTTGGTTTTCAATCAACCCGATCCGAATTAGTCCTTCTCTGGAATGGGCCGGAGCGGGGGTAATTTTGGGCGGGTTTGTCCTAATCTCCCGGCGGATAAGATGGGTATAATCTGTAGATCCTCCGCCAGGGGCATGCCGCCGGGCTTCCGTCAAGGCAGTGCTGATCTCCCGGTTATTTGGAAGGCGGGCATTGGCGGTGATCAAGTAATCCCGGGCTCTCCGCCATTCTTTCCGGGCTCCCAGGAGCCGGGCCAGGGGAAGGAGGGCGTTGGTAAAAGAACTGTCCTGTTCCCAGCAGGTTTGAAGGCACTTTTCCGCTTCTCTGGGGTTGCTTTCCCGCAGAAGGAGGCCCAGCCTGTACCAGCCTATGGGCCGCCATTTGTTGATTCCCAGGCTTTGCTTGTAGAGTTCTTCCGCCCGTCTGGCATTACCCGTTTCGTGGTAGGCATAGGCGCTGTAAAAATAAAATTCGGCTCGAAGACGGGGATCTGCCCCCCGAAGACCGGTTTCTACCGTATTCCGCAGGGCCGAAGCTTTGGAATAATTACCTAAAAGGCAGTAGGTGATAAACAATTCAAGCTGAAGTTCGGTTTTTTCTGCCGCCGGCAGATCCTGTTCTTTTAGCAGTTCTTCCAGCAGTTCCGCCGCCTTGGTCATTTCTCCCAGTTCCCAGTAGAGTACGACCAGCGGGGGTTTTTCTTCCATCCTCCGGTTTCCGGCAATGGCCGCCGCCGCTTCTTCCACCTGTCCCGCATAATAAGACCTTAGGGGGGTAAGGGATTTTTTTCCATCCTTTTCGCCCATGGAAAAGAGGGGATCGGATAAAAGCAGAAAAATGGCACAACAGAGGAAAAAGCGAAGAGACTTCTTTATTGTATAAACAAAGATTTTTCTCATACTGGGAGATACTATTATATCGGGAAAAAACGATTCTTGACAAAGCCCCCCAGTGGATTAATAGTTTTAACATGCGGCGTCAGCTTGGGCAGGCCCTTGTTCAATCCCAGCAGCTCAAAATGAATTCCCAGATGTACCAGTCCATTAAGCTGATGGAACTGCCCATTTTCGATTTGCGGGAAAAAATTGAAGCAGAAATAGAAAAAAACCCCGCCCTGGAAATATTGGAAGAACCGGGAGAGCTTTCTCTGGATGCCGCCGCCGAGGGCTCTCCAAAGGAAGAAGAAGCCTATTTTGAGGCCTCCTCTGATGCGGGTTTTATCCGCCGGGGCATGGATGCTGATGAGCATAACCGGTTTTTAGAGGGCGCCATTTCCCGGCCCGAAACCCTGCAGGAGCACCTTCTGTGGCAGTTTGTCCTGGAAATCGGCGAAAATGATGTCCGGCGCATCGGCGAACTTTTGATTCAGAACCTGGATGATGACGGTTTTCACAAGGAGCCGCCGGAAACACTCCTTAAAAACGAAGATCCCGCCAAAATAGAAGAGGCCCTGACTATAGTTCGTTCTCTGGACCCGCCGGGAACCTGTACTTCCGGCTACCGGGAATCCCTTTTGGTTCAGGCCCGGCTGCTTTCCGGTTTTTCACCGGAAATGGAAGCGGTTCTGGATCATCTGGATAAGCTGGAAAAGGGGCATTTTGCTGAAACCGCCCAGACATTGGGTTTCGACGAAGAGGATCTGCGATACTGTTATGAACGTATCCAAGAAGAGCTTTTCCCTTTTCCCGGCAGGCGTTTTTCCTCCGGGGAAATCCGGTATGTCGTCCCCGATGTAGAGGTCCGGCGCAAAGATGGGGACCTTGTTATTATCCTGAATAACGAAGAAATTCCCGTCCTGGGGATCAACCCGTTTTTTATGAAAATTGCCGGAGAAAAATCCAACGGCAGAGAAGCCAGGGATTTTGTCCGGGAAAATATCCGGGAAGCCCGGTGGTTTATTCAATCTATCAACCAGCGGAATCACACTCTGCTCCGGGTAACACGGGCCGTTGTTGAGTTTCAGAGGCCTTTTTTTACCAAGGGCCCCAGGTACCTTGCCCCTCTGACACTGCGGGACATAGCCGGGGAACTGGGGGTTCATGATGCCACCGTTTCCCGAATCGCCAACGGCAAGTATATGCAGACCGAATGGGGGATTTTTGAATTCCGCCGCTTCTTTAACCAGCCGGTTACCAAGGGCTCCCGTTTTTCCCGGGAAGGGGTAAAGGAAATACTAAAAGAAATTATCACGGGTGATGAACGGCGTCTTTCCGATCAGGACCTGGTGAAAATACTGGCCCGAAGGGGTATAGCCTTGGCAAGGCGGACTGTGGCAAAATATCGAAATGAGCTTGATCTGGGTTCATCGTATACCCGATAAACTACTTTACGGAGGCATTTCATGAACATCGACATCAAGGCCGTACATTTTACCCTGCGGGATGAAGCCAGGGAATACCTGGATAAAAAAATCGCACGGATTCACAATGCGGAAAACATGATCGTGGATCTCTTGATAACCTTGACCAAGGGCAAGAATTTTTCCGCCGAGGCCACGGTCAATTTCCGCTGGGGAGTCTCGGTGCATATAAAAGAACATGACTTTGAACTTAACCCCGCCATGGACAAGCTAATGGACAAGCTGGAACAAAAGATAACCAAGGAGAAGGAGAAGGTTAAGGAAAAGCACTAAAAAAGCCCTCATTTGCCGCAGAGAGAAAGGGTACGCATACAACACTCACCCGTTTCTGTTCCGCAGGAATTTTCCTTACTGCGGAACAGAAATATCTCCCAGTTGTTTTTTACTGGCCCCTTTTCTGGGCTAAGGAGGTATTTCAAAACAGACAATAACAGCTATTTTCTATCAGTTACAACTTCGTCAAAACGGCGGGCCATGTCTTTTTCCAGATTGGAGCGCAATTCAAGCAGTATGTCGGCAGGAAATCGTACCGGAAACAGCTTGTCCGCTTCGGTTTTGGGATAAACAAGCTGATAAACTTCGACTTTCAGGGCACAGGCTATTTTTATCAAGGTTTTATCGCTAACCCAAGTCCGGCGGCCTTCAATGTCATTGATAGTTTGGTCCGACAAAGCGACCAGTTCGGCCAGTTTTCCCTGGGAAAAGCCCAGTTCAGAACGGTATTTTTTGATATTTTCGGACAATATTTTCCGTAGTTTATCTACATTTTTGTTCATATTGTATCGCTTGCTATAGTAGAAATGTGCATTGAAGGGGTTGATTTGGCAACTAACTATCAGCTATAATGACTTGTTAATAATTAGTATAATGAATTGAGAGTATTAGTAATGGCTGAATAACTAGCTTTTTCTTATAACTTGGATGGCATGACAACAAGAATAGCTTTTGAAATGGATATAGACAAGGATAGCAAGGAAAAAGGAAAAGAAAAATGAAACTGAAATTTAAATTGAGCCTTTTGGTGATCGCCATTGTTACGGTCATTGTAGCGGTAGTTTCGGTGATACTCATACGCGAAGCAAGAACCATCATCATTGATGACAGTAAAGAGATCATGGAGCTAATAGCTAATCAGCAGGCTGAATACTGGAAGGGCCGGACTGACGGCAATTTTCGGGTACTGCGTACATTGGCAAACATTATGGCTGAATATGAGAGTATACCCGTAGACGAACGGCGGGATCGCTTCGACGACATGCTGCACGGGTGTATCGTTTCAGAAGTTAACATGGTTACCCTTTATACGGTCTGGAAGCCTAACGCCCTTGACGGTATGGACAGCCGGTACATAGGCAGGATAGGTTCCAGCCCCACCGGGCAGTATGGAATGAACATCACAAGGGAAACCGGGGAAATAGTGAGCCGGGTAACCGGCGATATAGACCCGTCTATGGCTCATATTACCGGACCCAATGCACGCAGCGACCGCATGGAACATCCTATCCCGCGAACAGTAAACGGAAAGGACACCTTTTTAATCAGGATGATGGTTCCCGTGATTAATCCCCGCACCAATGAAGTGGTAGCCGGCGTAGCGTGCCTTTTTGCCATTGACGCGATACAGCCCGCTTTAATGAATACGGTAAGCGGGAATGATGATATCAGCGCCATGACGATTTACTCCAGTAACGGGTTTATTTTGGCTCATATTTTTCCGGAACGGATAGGTAAGATGCTGACCGAGGTTGAATCAATATACGGCGATTATATGCAGGAGGCCAGCAATGCGGTACGTGACGGCATAAAATATGAATGTATGTCGTATTCGCCCGCGCTTCGCACGGATATGGAAATCGTCATGATTCCTGTCCAGCAGGGTACTTCCGGAATAACATGGACAATTATGCTCGCAACGGCAATGGATATTGTCTTGAAAGAGGTTGATGGCGTAACCAAATTTGCCATTATCGTTGCATTGATAACCGTTTTAATAGGAGCGGTAATTGTCTACTTTACTTTGCACAATACTACCAAACCCATCGTCAATGTAGCGGAAACTCTTAAAGACATTTCCGAGGGCGAAGGCGACCTTACCAGACAGATTACTACCAGTTCCACTGATGAAATAGGAGACCTTTCCCGATACTTTAACAATACATTGGGGAAAATAAAAAATCTTGTCCTCATCATCAGGAAAGAAGCAGCAAATTTATCCGATATCGGCAATGATCTTGGCAGTAATATGAACGAAACCGCCGCTGCAGTGAACGAAATTACTGCCAATATCCAGAGTATCAAGGGCCGCATATTAAACCAAAGCGCCAGCGTAACGGAAACCCATGCAACTATGGAACAGGTTGTTGCCAACATCAACAAACTTGATGGATTGGTAGAAAACCAAACAACAAATGTGTCCCGTGCATCTTCAGCCATTGAGGAAATGGTTGCCAATATCAAATCTGTTACCGGAACGCTTGCCAACAATGCGGCAAATGTTCAAACCTTGCGGGAAGCGTCCGAAGTGGGGCGTACCGGGTTGCAGGAGGTGGCTGAGGATATACAGGAAATCGCCCGCGAGTCCGAGGGACTTATGGAGATTAACTCGGTTATGGAGAACATTGCCAGCCAGACGAACCTCCTTTCAATGAACGCTGCGATTGAAGCGGCACACGCCGGGGAAGCGGGCAAGGGCTTCGCAGTAGTGGCGGACGAGATTCGTAAACTGGCGGAAAGTTCCAGCGAACAGTCCAAGACCATTGGCAATGTCTTGAAGAAAATAAAAGGATCAATCGACAAGATTTCCCATTCCACAGAAAATGTACTTACCAAGTTTGAAGCAATTGATTCCGGCGTTAAAGTGGTGTCGGATCAGGAAGACCAAATACGCAGCGCTATGGAAGAGCAGGGAGAGGGGAGCAAACAAATCCTTGATGGAGTAAGCGAGGTTAATGAAATTACCCGTCAGGTAAAAAAAGGCTCCAATGAAATGCTGGAAGGTTCTACAGAAGTTATTCGTGAAAGCAACGAACTTGAAAAGGCAACGCAGGAAATTTCTTCTGGCATTAACGAAATGGCAAGCGGCGCGGAACAAATGAACGTAGCAGTGCACCACGTCAACGAGTTAAGCGGCAAAACCCGCGAGGGCATTGAAAACTTAATAAAAGAGGTTGAGCGCTTCAAAGTTGATTGAAGCACGTCCGGTTTAAGGTGGGGTAATGTTTTTGATACCGCATAAAATCTCCCAGCAGAAAAAGAGAAAATATGCCGGTTTCTCCATAATTCTTTTTTTGACCACTCTTTTATTGGGCAGTTTAGCTTTTTTTTCTTCTATGCGGGAAATCCGGCATACCAACGCCGGCCGGGAGCTGTCTCAGACGGTGGGCCGTGAAATGCTCAGGCTGGAAGCGGCGGTAAACGGTGAAGTTTCCCTTGTTCTGAAAATGGCGGATTCCCCGCTGGTACAGCAATACTTTCTTAACCCGGGCGATGCGGAGCTGGAAAAAACAGCTTTTGCGGAATTTGCCGGATACCGGCGGATACTAATTCCCAAATCAATTTTTTGGGCAAACGACATCGATAAAAAATTTTATCTTAACGATTCTTATGCCTATACAGTCGATCCAAATGATCCGGATAACTATTGGTATAACATGACACTGCATGAGACAGGCGTTTTTAATTTCAATATAAATTACAATCCGGATCTTAATACCACAAACTTCTGGATAAATGCTCCGGTCCTTGACTTGAACCTTAGGCCCATTGGAATTTTGGGTACGGGAATTGATATAGCTAACTTTATTCATACAATTTTCCGCAGCTATCCAAATGATGCGCCTTTGTTCTTTTTCAACAAGGCCGGAGAGATAACAGGAGCTATGGACATGAATCTTGTCACTGACAAGACAAGTTTAGAAAATGAACTCGGAAGGATCGGCGCCTTAATTTTTTCCATGCTGGAAGATTTGGATGGCGACGAAATAAAATACTTTAATATTTCAGGAGGGGTAGCCGCCCTTGGAGCAATTCCTGAATTTGACTGGTATATATGCGCCGTTCTCCCGGTTGGCTGGAAGGAAATATTGAACACTTCCATGACCGTAGTCTTTGCAGCGACGATGAGTGTTTTGGCGGGCATTATTATTATCCTTAACCTGCTGCTGAGCAATTTTGAAATGGGAAAAGAGATCGAACAGGCCAAATCCGCCAGTATTGCAAAATCGTCCTTTTTGTCGTTAATGAGCCATGAAATGCGCACTCCTCTTAATGCAGTGATCGGCCTATCCGAATTGACCCTTGGAACAGAAATGCCGCCCGGTGAGATACAGGCAAATCTTGAAAAAATATACAATGCTGGTTCCACGCTCCTCTCCACGGTGAATGATATTCTGGATATCTCTAAAATAGAAGCAGGAAAGCTGGAGCTTGTGGAAGCCGAATATGATGTACCAAGCATGATTAACGATACTATTACACAAAGTATCATACATATTGGGGAAAAGGCCGTCGAGTTTAAGCTTGATATAAACGAAGATTTACCCAGAAACCTCTATGGAGATGACCATAGGGTTAAGCAGATTATGAATAATCTTTTGTCCAATGCGTGTAAATATACAAGAAAAGGATTTGTGGAACTGCATATGCACTGCGAAAGAGAGAAGCATGACATAACTTGGATCGTGGTTTCTGTCCGGGACACCGGAATTGGCATAAAACAAGAAGATATAAAAAAATTGTTTTTCGATTATTCCCAAATAGATACACTATCTAACCGGGAAATTCAAGGGACTGGCCTCGGTCTTTCCATCACCCAAAAAATCGCTGCCATGATGGAAGGTGTGATTAGCGTTGAAAGTCAATACGGAAAAGGCAGTGTCTTTACGGTAAGGCTAAAGCAAAAATATGTTTCCGGTGCCACAGTGGGATCTGAAACCGTAAACAGCCTTAAGAATTTCCGCTTTTCGGCAGCCCGATTTGACGAGCGGTCGAGTTTTTCCCATATCAATCTGCCCTATGCACAGGTGTTGGTAGTGGATGACAATATTGCCAACCTGGACGTGGCAAAAGGTCTTTTGAAACGCTATGGGATGAAAATAGACTGTGTGCAGAACGGGCAAAAAGCCATAGATGCAATCAGGGAAGAAAAGGTTAAATACAACGCTATTTTTATGGATCATATGATGCCCGGCATGGATGGTATCGAAGCTGCCAGGATCATTAGGGAGGAAATCGGAACTGAATATGCAAAAACTATACCTATCATTGCCCTGACAGCAAACGCCCTTATGGGGAACGACGAAATATTCTTAAACAAAGGATTTCAGTCTTTCATTTCCAAACCTATTGAAATTGCCCGCCTTGATACTGTTATCCGGAAATGGGTGCGGGATGAAGAGCAGGAAAAGCTGACCGCCGAAGGACCTCATGATTTCCATCGAGGGCAGGACAGGCGGATCGGACTTTCTGACAGGCGGAAAAACAACAACAGACGTATTGGTGGGGTGGAAATCACCGGACTGGACATAAACGGAGGAATCAAGCGCTTTGGTGATAAGAAATCGTATTTCAATATCCTTCATTCATACGTAGCGAATACACGTCCACTTCTGAAAGATCTAGAGGAAGTAAACCGGGATAATTTGGCCCATTTTGCTATCACCGTGCATGGCATAAAAGGTTCCAGCCACGGCATATTCGCTGTGGCCATAGGGGACAAGGCAGAGGTTCTGGAAGAGGCGGCCAAAAACGAAGATATTCATTTTGTGGGCATCAACACCCCGTCCTTTCTTGAGGATATCAGAAAACTTATTTCGGATATTGAAAATATGCTTGGCAATGCGGCAGAAAAAAGCAGGAAGCCAAAAAAGGATAAGCCGGACAGGAAACAGTTGGCCGGACTTCTTGCCGCCTGCAAAAGTTATGATGTAGATGCTATAGATGCCGCTATGGAAGAAATTGAAAGTTGGGAATACGGCGCCGATGATAGTCTTGTGGCTTGGCTGCGGGAGAATGTGAATCAGATGAACTATATGCCGATTATGGAAAAGCTTTCTGTTCTTATAGATAATACAGAGATATAATATGGATACTGTACGCCACACGATTATCCTGGTTGACGACAATTTGTCCAGTCTGGCTCAGGGAAAAGATATTCTTAAGCCGTATTATAAAGTATATCCCGCACCGTCCGCCGCCAAACTTTTTGAAGCTCTTAAAAATATAACACCCGATCTTGTCCTTATGGACATTGAAATGCCTGAAATGTCGGGTTATGAGGCAGTCAAAAAACTCAAAGCCGACATTCGTTTTAAGGAAATTCCGGTTATTTTTCTCACGTCAAAAAGCGATGAGGATAGTGAGCTGCAAGGCTTTGATCTGGGAGCGATGGATTACATATCCAAGCCTTTCTCTGCGCCGCTGCTTTTGAAACGTATCGAGAACCAGCTTCTTATTGTCAGAAGCCAGGCAGCCCTAAAAAATTATGCTGATAACCTTGAAAAAATGGTATCAGAAAAAACCGCTGAGGTGGTGGATTTACAAAATGCCGTGCTTGAGACTGTGGCCGATCTGGTAGAATTCCGGGATAAGCACACTGGAGGTCATATCTCGCGAACCCAGCTTTATATGAAGGCCCTGCTGGAAGAACTGATCCGTAAAGGAGTGTATAAAAATATTGTTTCCAAATGGAATATGAATTATTTATTGCCATCAGCGCAGCTGCATGATGTTGGAAAAATAGCCATCACCGACCTTATTTTGAATAAGGGTACTAAACTCACCCCGGAAGAATTCGAAATTATGAAAACCCATGTGGATGTTGGAATAGCCGCTATAGAAAAAATCATGAGCAATGCACAGGAGCACGAATTTTTGTATCATGCACTGTTAATAGCGGGAACCCACCACGAAAAATGGGACGGTACTGGATATCCAAAGGGACTAAAAGGAGACAATATTCCGCTGGAAGGGCGCTTAATGGCAATTGCCGATGTTTATGATGCGTTAATTTCCGAACGGCCATACAAGAAGGCGTATAGCCATGAGGAGGCATGTAAAATTATTGTAGAAAGTGCGGGGACACATTTTGATCCGGTTCTAGCAGACATATTCTTAAATGTTGAAGCTGAGTTCAAAAAGATTTCAAAGGAATCATGGTGAATGGTAACGCAGCAATGCAGGACAATGATTTTTCATACTCGGGTACGAGGATGCGGCGGGATGGAGATTTGCTATTGGTATGAATTTACAGGGTATACCGGAAATTGCAGGATCATTCTATGTAGGTAACTTTTTCCTCTTCAAAAAAGCCTCTCCTCCCGGGGGCATCATCAGGAGTTCCAATGGCGATGGCGTTAAATGGGATCTTTGGCTCCTGGATGTTAAAGAGTGTGCGGAAAGAAGCTACCGTTTCAGCCCTGGGATAGATGCCGCACCAGCAGGCACCAAGTCCCATGGAGACAGCTTCCAGGAGTATATTCTGCGTAGCAGCGGCGCAGTCTTGCGGATAATACCCTTCGGGTTTTCCGCTATGCGGGATTGCTACCACAATAATGGCGGCGGTGGCTGTTTCGCACATCTTGGCATAAGGGTGGATCCGGGCGATTTCATCAAGAGTTTCCCTCCTGGTGACAGCAACAAATTCCCAGGGGCGCGTATTGCAGGCGGAAGGGGCCAACATGGCGGCGCTCAAAAGCTGTTTTAGTTGTTCCTTCGTTACAAGTTTGCCGGGTTTGTACTTTCTGATGCTTCGGCGGTTTTCCAGTGCCAATTTCAATTCCATCTCTGTTCTCCTCTAGAACGATGCCGGAGTTTATGGTTAGTTTGTAAAATTGAGGCCCCCCTTTAGGGGAGCCTCATCATCAATTTAGTTTAGAGTTTGCCCATTTAGGAGCAGGGGCGTACCATCAGCCTTTTGGGTAAGAACACGGTCTCCCTGGAAAAGGCAGGACGCATAGGGGTGGACTTCCACGGTTGACTGGGCCTGTTTGACCAGATTGAGATCAAACCGGGCCAGGTAATTCTTGCCATCCACCACGGTGATCGCATAAAGGCTATTGCCGTTTACCCAAAGCAGGCTGTTCTGGTTGATGTCATCGTCCCCCTGCTTGATCATATTCAGGGTATCGTTGCTGATTTCCACCAGCCTGATGGCGGCGTTCCCCTGGTTAATCCCTGCGATGGCAAAGATCCGGGCACCGGAAAGAATCACGGTCCTGGTATTAACGGTGTTCATTTGGGACGCCTGAACAGTGGCGCCGTTGCTGGGATCGACTCTAAGGAGCCGGCCCAGGGAAGTATTGGTCTGTAAGATTCCTGCCGCCAGAAGGCCGTTGACACGGGCTGTTCCCTGGCTGGCACTGGCTATCGCTGTGCCGCCTGTTCCATCGAGCAGTTCCTGTTGATCCCTGGCTATCTGCTGCCGTTCCTCCTGGGCTTCTGCGGTTTTTTGATCGGCCCGCTGCTGGGTTGCATCGGCTTCCTGGCGGCGCTGTTCCTGTTCCTGCTCCCTTTGTGCTATTTCCTGCTGACGCTGTTCATTAACTTGTTGTTCCTGGGCCAGTTCCTCCTGACGCCGCCGGGCTTCTTCTTCCTGCTGCTGGGCCTGTTCGGCTTGCTGCTGGGCCTGTTCGGCTTGCTGCTGGGCTTCCTGCTGACGCTGCTGGGATTCTTCGGCAGTAATTCTGCCTGCCGCTTCATCTCGCTGGGCCTGCTGCTGCTGCTGCTGGGCCTGTTGCTGCTGCTGCTGGGCCTGCTGCTGCTGCTGCTGGGCCTGCTGCTGCTGCTGCTGCTGCTGGCGCTGCTGCTGTTCAACCCGCTGCTGGGTCAGGCGGCTTTCTTCCTGATCCCGCTGGATATTTTTTTCTTCTTCTTCTATGGCTAATCGCTGAAGGGTTGCGCTCTGGTCAGCTTCATCGGCCTCCCGTTCTTTTAGGTCTACCATATCCTGGCGGTCTTCTATGCCCCTGTCTTCTCCTCTCCTCAGGGAATCGATCACTCCGGGGTCGGTCAGGCCGGAGGTGTCGATGGCGCTGAGGGATCCAGGTGCACCGGTTCCCAGCGGTATGGTCATCAGGGTTTGGCCGGGCCACTCATCGTAGCGGATCGAAAGGCCGGCCTTCTCCGATGTCATGTTTTGGATAACAATGTCCTTGTAATGGGCAGTAAAGTAATTCCAGTCTCCCCGGAAAACGGCGTTGTAGATTGTTATATACCGGGACAAAAGGGCGGCATCGCCGGCGCTGTAATCGTAAGCACCCTGGAGATACCCTTGGATGATAAGCCGGAGGTTCCGGATATGATCCACCCCTACATCGATGCCTAACCCAAATACGTCCGCATCGAATTTATCCCCGTCGGGATCTGCCACGCAGTGGATAACAAAATAACGGTTTCCTGCTCCGGCCCGGTTGGCGCCGTTTCTGATTGCCCGGCCCAATTCGTAGCCGATATTGCGGATCTGTTCGGCCGTATCGATCCGCGCATGGGGCCCCTCATAGTTGATAAAATTGACGGCGGCCTGGTTTTTTTCTAGTTCGTCCCGGTTTACGTTTTGGGCGGCAACCCCGGAAATAAAGACAAAAAACAGGACGGCCCAAAGTGCCGTACGAAAAGGACTTTTCATTTTTTGCTCCTTTTTAGAATATGTTATTAAAATACCCCAAAATGGGAAAATCCGCAATACTCGCCTGGTCTAGCTGATTATTCCTGATATATGGTATGATGAACTATATTTATTAAGGGGAACCATGGAACCAGCAAACGTGTATGAAAGCTTTGAAAAAATGGAAGCTTTTATGAGGGATGTGTTTATTAAAACCGGCGTACCGCCGGAGGATGCTGCAGTATGTGCCGATGTGCTGATCGAATCGGATAAAAGAGGCATTGATTCCCACGGCGTGGGCCGATTCAAACCGATTTATATCGACCGCATCAAGGATGGAATTCAAAATCCGGTTACTAATTTTGAAGTGGTTAAGGATCATTGTGCAGTGGCGGTAGTAGACGGCCATGACGGCATGGGGCAGGTAATCGGCAAAAAATCCATGCAGATTGCCATTGACAAGGCCAAACAATACGGTATGAGCATGGTGGCGGTACGGAACTCTACCCATTATGGTATTGCCGGATATTACACAACCATGGCCGTTAAGGCAGGGATGATTGGCATTACCGGCACCAATGCCCGGCCTTCCATAGCGCCCACCTTTGGGATAGAAAATATGTTGGGTACCAACCCTCTGACCGTGGGTATTCCCTCAGACGAAGATTTTCCATTTATACTGGATTGTGCCACTTCTGTTTCCCAGAGGGGAAAAATAGAGCATTACGACCGGATTGGAAAAACCATGCCCCCGGGATGGGTTGTTAATCAGGACGGCAGCGCCGAGACAAACCCGGCCAAAGCCCTAAAGGGGCTTACGGCGGGGACATCCGCCCTTGCTCCCCTGGGCGGCCTGGGAGAAGATACCGCTGGCTACAAAGGATACGGTTATGCAACGGTGGTGGAGATACTCTCGGCGGCTCTGCAGCAGGGACAGTTTTTAAAGGCACTGAACGGTATTGATGCCGGAGGGAAAAAGGTTCCTTTTCATCTGGGACATTTTTTTATCGCTATTGATATTGGCGCCTTTGTAGAACTGGATAAATTCAAAAAAACCACCGGCGATATTTTACGGGAACTGCGGGATTCGGCAAAGGCACCGGGTGAGGAGAGAATCTACACCGCCGGAGAAAAGGAATATCTGGCGTGGCTTTCCAGAAAGGCCAGCGGCGTTCCCCTGAACGAAAGCCTTAAAAAAACCATCAAGACTTTAAAAGAGGAATACCGCCTGGATGCCTATGATTTTTCCTTTTAGGCAATTTTTTTAATTTTCCGGTTTAACAAAACTCAGGAAAGCTCTACCGTAAACTGGCAATTTCCTGCCTGGCTTGGGCCCGGACAGCGGCGGGCATAAAATCCCGCTCCATGATACCTAAGAGTTTTAACCCGCTGTCGCTCAAGGGAGGGCCGGAAAAACGGCATAGGGAACCGATGGCGGCGGCGACGGATCGGAGTACCCGTTCATCCCGGTTGGCGGCATTGATTGTTTTGGAAAAGGCCATAAGGGCAATGCCTTCGGGGTCGGTGCCAATCCGGCCTATGGCTTCCGCTGCGGCGGTTCGTACCACCGAATCCGTATCATTAAGGTATAGTTCCGTTAGAAAAGGAATGGTCTCCCGGGATCCAAAGTAACCCAGGAGCCGGGCTGCTTCTGCCCGGAATGGCACATGAACCGCAGGGTGGCTTTTCGATGCCTTGGGCGACATGGAAGAACCGGAAATTTCCCTAAGGTAGGCGGCATAAATCATTTCGTTTTCGCCCACCCTGCCTTCCTGTATCATAATCCGAAGGGATCCCAATTCTTCGCCCATCTGGGTCTCGCTGAACTTGAAATAATCCTCCGCCCAGGGAGAAGGGGGAGGATCGGCTAGGCCGTAATTTCCTTCCGGCGCGGGACCGTAGAGGGACTGCCGCCGGGGTAGGATCCTGTTTTCCACTTTATATGCGTAGAGGATCCAATCTTCGCCGCCGGAAAAGAGTGTCCCTTCGTCTCCCAAGACAGGGATGGACGATGCACCGCTTAGGGTGAGCGTCCATAGGCGGCGGCCGTCGATGCTAAATCCTGTAGCTCCCCGCTGGGTGAATACATAAATTCCCCGTTCATCCCAGAGCATGGCAAAATCGTCATTGGTCTTTATTTCATTGGCTCTGATATGGCTCGTTTCGATCCACTTTTGTTTTCCATTGGACAAAGATACCAGCGCCACCGATCCGTTGGCTAAAAGTATGGCCGCCTCATCTCCTTTGCTGGATCCGCCCATAGGGGTACCCCGGAGGGTAATCACATTTCGAGCCGGGACATGGCCGGAACGGAAGAGTCTAAGGGATCCGTTTCGTAGAAGGATCAGCGTTCCCTCTTTTATGGGGATGATCGCCGCCGGGGCTTCTCCAATAGAACGGCTGTGGGCCTTGCCGAAAGGATCCAGTTCCAGCAGTTCCCCGTCTTCCAGGGCCGTTACAATCCCTCCGTTTCCGGTAAGAAAAGGGCCAGACACGGTTTTACCCGCCAGTTCTCTGCTCCAAAGCTGATATCCCGACGCGGTATAACAAAAAATTTTTTCTTCCGTGGTAACAAAGATCCTTCCATCCCAGCCGGTTACCACCGGGGCGGTGATGGGTCCCGGCTTTAACTGCCATAGTTCCCTCCCTGCACGGTTTACCGCTATAAGGGTTCCGTCAGTCCGGCAGATGTAGCTGGTTCCTTCCCGGTTTCGGCTTACAAAGGGAATAAGTCTGGGTGTTTTCGCCCAGTAATCCCAAAGAGAAGTTCCTTCTAGGGTATAGGCTTTAAGGTGGCCGCCGTCCAGAACCGCCACCACGGTTCCTGCCTGGATGGCGGGGACCCCCAGCACGGCCCCTCCGGGAGCATGCCGCCAAATCGGAGTAGCGGCGTTTTCGTTTTCCTTGGGAAAAGTACCCGCCGCCGTTTCCGAGTGGCCGTGAAGGCTGCACAGAACCAGCAGAATCAGAACCAGAAGGTTCCCTTCCTGACGCTTGTACATATAAAATGAACTATAGCATAATTAGGTCATGGTTGAAACCAGCGCCTGGATTGAATGCGACGACGGGGCAAAGCTCTTTGTACGGCACTGGAGTCCCAATTTTGGGGCCGGAATAGAAAAGCCGGCGGCGCTGATCCTGCTGGTTCATGGCATGGCAGAACATTCCCTCCGGTATAGAAGACTGGCGGAAACGCTTTGTTCTCACAATTTTGAAGTTTGGGCTGCGGATTTGCGGGGTCATGGGAAAACCGCTGATCTGTCGGTGAATGATCCGGGAAAGGGCGGCCTTTTGGGCCATACCGCGGACAAAAACGGTTTTTTCCGAGTGGTCTTGGATCTGGGGATCATTGCCGGGTACATCGCAGGGGAGACAAAAAAATACGGAGAGCGGCCTTTCTTGATCATGGGACATTCTTGGGGTTCCTTCCTGGTTCAAGCCTATATTGAAAACCCTGTTGCGGTTCTTCCATTAAGGGGTTGTATGCTCTCCGGTACCCGGGGGCCGGGGGGGGCAAAAATATCCCTTGGAGCGCCTTTTCTTGCTTTGCTGGCATTGCTCAGGGGGAAGAGAAAGGTTTCTAAAATAGCCATTGCCATCAGCAAGGGACACAATAATAAACCCTTTAGGCCCAACAGGACTCCCTCTGACTGGCTCTCCCGGGACGAAAAAGAAGTGGATGCCTATGGATCGGATCCGCTTAGCGGATATGACTGTTCTTCGGGTTTTTACCGGGACATGATCAGAGGACTTGCGGCAATACATCAAAAAGCCGCCCTGGCCCGGATTGATCGGAATCTTCCGGTGTACATATTCTGCGGCAGCGCCGATCCGGTGGGGGACATGGGGGCGAGCCCCACGGTGCTTGTAAATACATACCGGGAATTAGGTATAGAAGATTTGGAATTTGTAATATACCCCGAAGCCCGGCACGAAACCCTCAACGAAACTAACCGGGGAGAAGTGACGGAGGATATTCTTAACTGGCTTCTGAGACATACTAATTAATTGCAGGTGCAAAGGTGCTGATCCGTTACGGAAAAGAACAGAACGGAAGACTCATAAAAAAAGCGGCGGTCTATACCCGGGAAGAGCACAAGATCAATTTTGCTGATGTGGACAGCGATGCGGTGTTTATAACCGGGCGGCTCCGTGCCAACGGACATGAAAGCTACATTGTGGGAGGTGCGGTACGGGATTTGATCCTGGGAAAAAAACCCAAGGATTTCGACATTGTTACCGATGCCATCCCCGCCAGGATCAAGCGAATTTTCCGCAATTCCCGGATCATCGGCAAGCGTTTCCGGCTGGTCCATGTTTATTTCGGCCCCAAGATTTTTGAGGTTTCCACCTTCCGTTCCATTAAGGACGGCCATACCGGCAACACCTACGGTGCCATCGAAGAAGATGTACTGCGCCGGGATTTTTCCTGTAACGCCCTCTTTTATGATCCCGGTAAACAGGTGGTGGTGGATTATGTAAACGGCATGAATGATATCAGGAAAAGGCTGCTCCAGCCCATCATCCCGCAGGAACTGATCTTTAGGGACGATCCGGTCCGGATGATCCGGGCCGTCAAGTATGCGGCGGCGGCGGATTTTTCCATTCCCTGGATACTCAAGCGGCGTATCAAAAAAGAGGCTAATCTCCTGGAACAGGTTTCTCCCTCACGGCTTACCGAGGAACTCTCCAAAATTATCCGTTCCCCTGCAGCTTCTAAGATTGTAAAAAATCTGGACGGGGCGGGGCTTTACGGCTATTTGCAAAAAGAAGCATCCGCCCTGATGAGGCGTGATCCTGCCTTCTGCAGGGCATATCTTGCCGGTTTTGGAAAAGCCGCCCCTTCTCCGGCAATGAGTGCTGGCAAGGTTTCCAGTGCAGTTCCTGGATCTGCTTCCGGTGCAATTTTTTCAACGGAAGGCACTGTCCGCCGCCGTACAAAAGAAGTGGACGGCTGGCCCCTGACATCTCTGGTTAGGAATTACCTGGAACTAAAAGCGCCCTGGCAGGCATTGAAGAAGGGAAGCTGGGAAGATTACCGCGCTGTTTTTTTCGATACCCGCCGTTTTATTCTTCCCATGAACCCTCCACGGATTGAACTGGAGCAGGCTGTAAGAATCGTTCTTGCCGAGCATGGGATTGAACTAAAGAAGACAAGGGTTTTTGAACGGGAACCTCGAAAGCAAGATGGCCTGGTTCATCCCCAGGCAAAAACAGAGGAACAGCAAAAACCCAAGCAAAGGCGGAACCGCCGGAAAAACGCCGCCGCCGCAAAGAGCATTGCAGAATTGGATTAGGCCGTCGTCCGGGACGGCCAATCATCCGCAGTGGGTGCGCTACCGCAGCTTGTTGATCAATTCGTCGGCGCGGGCCTTGTACCGGACGCTGTCTGCGGCGGAAGCATCTTCCAGAAAACCAATCGCTTCGGCCTTTTTTCCGGCGGCGGCGGCATTTACCCCCCGGGCATACTGGATCAGGGCCCGTTCAGCGCCGTAGTCAAAAGCCTTCCGGTACAACGCTTCGGCGTCGTCATATTTTTTTTCTTCGTAAGCTAATAGGCCTAAATAGTAATAAGAAGCATAGTGGGTATTTTTTAGTTCCGCCGCTCTGCGAAAAAGATCTCCGGCGGCGGCAAAATTTTTGCTTCCGTAGGCTTTTTGCCCTTCTTCAATCAGTTCAATAAAGGTCTTTTTACCCGCGATGTATTCCTGGTAATCCCTGTTTAACTCGGCAATGGAATTAAAGAGGATCAGCCGCTTGTAAACCCCTTGAGTGTTTTCTTCCGCAGTGGCGGAGGGCGAAAGGAGTATAAAGCTGTCTGTCAGGGCCCGGTAATAATCGTTAGTTTTGCCGGCCATAAAAAACGAAACCAGGGACCAGGAAGCGGCCTGGATATTGGGAACAGAAGGCCCGGCCTGGAGTATGGATTCGGGGCTTATGGTCAACCGTTTTACCGTTTCAAGCCAGTTTAGGTTTTCTTCATAAACCAGAGTTCCCCTGGTCCGGTCATACTCAAGAGTATTAAAGTATACCGCAAAGCCTTCTCTGATCCAGACAGGAGGATTGGAGATAAAGGCCCGCAAAAACTGGACAAAGGCTTGGTGGGGAACAAGACGTTTTTCTTCATCGCTTCCACGGTGTATCACCAGTTCCCGGTTTGCCGGTTCCTGGTAGTGGATGTAGACCGCCCCCGGTCTGGGGTTTCCCAGTTTGGATGTAACATAGCTGTCGTATTCAGCCTTGTTGGTAAAGACCCGCACCCGGAGGGGAGTGGAGAGCAGTGCCGGATTAAAACAAAAAACCTTGTTGTAAGCGGCAAAACGCTGTTCCATTTCTCCGGAATAGGCCGCGCCGTCGGGGTTTCCAGCGGGGACGATTATTTCGTAATGGGTGGATCGAAGCTGGGCGTTTAGCGCCGTTCCCAGGCTCAATATAAGGGCAAAGGCAAGGATTGACTTTTTCATGGTGGCCTCCATTGTATTATTCCTCCCGTATTTTATCAATAATAAGATTGACCTTTTCTATAAGGATACCCGTGTAGCGTTCTATGTTATCAATGATGTACTGTTGAAGCCCCTGCATATCTCCTCCCAGCTGCAGTCCAAAGGGTACATCGATGGTGATCACCAGGTGATAACCATTCTTGTCGTCCTTGACGGAAATTTTTTTGATCAGGATCTGCTCGTTGTATTCGTCTACGCAGTGGATTACCATCTGAGAAAGGGCCGCCTCGGAGATGATCACCTTGCCGCGTCTGGAGTACTCAGGGCGGACTACGGACTTTTCGTGCATCCGGGGAGTGTTTCCCAGGGTTTCCGGCAGGCGGCGGCGGCGGAAAATGCGGATGGCGTCGTAAAAGATCTGGGAATAGCTTCGTTTGACTTCAATGGAAGGAACGGGGATTACATGCTTTCCTTCAATTCTGCGGGTACGGATCGCCTTTTCAATATCTTCCTGACTGGCGATGTCCTCAATGTGAATGATCCGGTCCGGGGCGGGGAGTTCCAGTCTGGCGGCAATTTTGTAGACCATTTTTTCCGAAGTCCCCAGGAGAAGAATTTTTCTGAACTTTTCGGTCTGAAGGCGCTTGATCACTTCGTCCCGGTATTTTTTGTCGTCAAAGAGGGCAACCTTGACGGCGGCCATTAGGGATTTTTCTTTTTTTGCAGAACGGCCCGCCAGGATCCGGTTTTCCCTGATAAGGAGGCCGTCGTCGATGATATAGTCAATGCCGTATTTCTGGGCCACGAGGACTGCACGGAAACTTTTTCCGGTGCCGCTTTCGCCGACAAGGGCATAGGTTTTTATTCTGCGCAAAGAAAAGAGCAGGTTCCGGAGCATGGATTGAGTATACTCCATGTTTAGCATTGTTGGATCAGTTTTTTTACATCCCGGTAACGAAAACAGGAAACAAGATGATCGTTGACCAGTCCTGCGGCCTGGAGGTGGGCATATATGATCGTGCTTCCCAAAAAGCGAAAACCCCGGTTTTTAAGATCCGCTGCAATGTGTCCGGAAAGCTCTGTTTTGGCGGGAATTTCCGCCAGGGTCTTCCAGCCGCCGCAGAGGGGCTTCCCGCCGGTAAAACCCCAGAGGTAGGCGGAAAAACTGCCGAATTTCTTCTGTATATCCAAAAACAGCCGGGCGTTGGTGATGGATGCTTCTATTTTGAGGCGGTTTCGCACTATCCCCGGATCGGAGAGGAGTTTTTGTTTTTTTGCATCTCCGTAACGGGCGACTTTTTCCGGATCAAAACCGGCGTAGACTTTGCGGTAGTTTTCCCGCTTTTTTAGGATCGTAAGCCAGCTTAGACCTGCCTGGGCTGATTCCAGTACAAGAAACTCAAAGTGTTTTCGATCATCATAAACAGGAACACCCCATTCTGTATCGTGGTATTCCATGTACAGGGATGAACCCAAACACCATTCACAGCGTTTCATGGGTTCAGTATACCAAATAGTTCTTTTACCGTCTTGGCAAAATCTTCCGGCAGGGGCGCTTTGATAATCCGGGGAATTCCCGGCAGGGTATCTTTGGGCAGTTCCAGTTCCGCCCCATGGAGAAAGAACCCGCCCATCACAGGTTTGCCGCCGTATTTCCGGTCCCCCGCCAGGGGATGACCGTGGTGGGCCGCCTGGGCGCGGATCTGGTGGGTACGGCCCGTTTCAATTTCCAGCCGGACATAGCTGAAAGAAAAGCCGTTTCGTTTTGCCCAAGCCAGGGGAGTTACATGGGTAAAAGCCCGGCGGCTGCGGGGCAGATGGCTGTTGGGCGAGCGGCGGCCATGGCGTTCCGGTGATGCAAAAGCTGAAACAATGGTTTTCCGGTCCTCTTGATCCCGCACAAGCATATCTTCCCATGGTTCGTTTTGCCGCAGTTCGCCTTCAAGGATGGCCAAATAACGTTTCCGGATTAATCCATTTTTTAGGAGGGCGCTGAAGCACCTGGCTGTCTCCAGGGCAAGGGAAAAAACGACGATGCCGCCGGCAGGTTTGTCCAGCCTGTGGAGCGGGCCGGGGGTAAAGGAAAGGGATGGAGGGAGCTTCCCTTCCAGGTACAGATGGACCTGTTTTTCCAGAGTCATTTCCTTTTTGGAAAAGGATCCCCCATGAACCGCCATGCCTGGGGGTTTATTAAGGATAAGCAACCCCGATCCTTCCCAAAGCACATTGAGTTTTGTATTGCGTTGTTTTCCGGCGGTCTGCCTAGATGAAAACTGTTTGCGATGTGCCGGATATTCTTCTTCCCTTGTTTTTTCCAGCGGGAGTTCAATCACTGCGCCTGCGGGGATCCTTTCTTCTCCTCCTGCGGCTTTGCCGTTTACCATAACCCTGCCTTTTCGTAAAAGCCGGTGCAGGGCGGAAAGGGGAAGATTAGGAAGGGCTTTACGGAGGATCCGGTCCAGGCGGCGGTCCGCATCATCATTCTGTGCAACAAGGATCATGTTTTTTCTGCTTCTTGACAAACCCTCCCTTCCATATCATGGTTTATTATGGCTTTGATAGGTTTTTTTGAAAACCCTGTTTTTTTGTCTGTTATTTCAAGCCTGTTTGTTGCTCAATTTGTAAAAACGATAATTTATCTCCTGCGATCAAGGGTAAAAAAACCTAAGGAAACGCTGTCAATTCTGATATGGCGGACCGGGGGTATGCCTTCCAGCCATTCTTCCATGGTAGCGGCCCTGGCCGCTTCGATAGCGTTTGTGGAAGGACCGGATTCCAGCCTCTTTATTATTACCCTGGTGTTTGCCTTGATCATTATCAGGGATGCGCTGGGAGTGCGTCGTTCATCGGGGATTCAGGCCAGGGTCCTTAACTGGCTGGGCAGACAGGCATCGGAAAAACTAAAAATTGAATACCGCCCGGTTAAAGAAGTGAACGGCCATTCTCCTCTGGAAGTAACAGTGGGCGCCCTCCTGGGAATTATCATCGCCGCCGCATTCTGGTTTTTATAAACCCAATTTATTGCTGAGCAGGTCCCCCCAGGATTTTTTACGGACGCTATACGTTGAAAAAATAATCAAGGCATGATATAAATAAAACGGCTTGAGCAAAAATGAAAATTTATTCATTCCTCCGCGGGGGGATTCGGTATACTGATACAACAGTTCCTCCCCGGGATTCCAGCGTTACCGCTTTTCTTCCCGGACTTTCGATAATTCCCCTGGTTCAACATGTGGGGAGCAAGGCAAATCCTGTGGTAAGCATTGGCGACCGGGTGAGCGAAGGAATGCTCATAGGCCGGGGTCAGGGGCTTGGTTCCGCCAACATACATGCTACCGTGCCGGGCCGGGTGGTGCGGACCGTTTCATGGAAAATGGCAGAAGGCCTTACCAACGACGCACTGGTAATAAAACTTGATGGAAGTTTTGATAAACTGGGCCGCCATGAAGAAATTTTTCCATGGCAGTCGCTGCCTCCCTTTGAACTACAGCGGATCATCGCCGAATACGGCATTGTGGAAATGGAAGGTTCAGGGCGGCCCGTCTCCGATATGTTCTATTCCCTCCGTTCCGCCAAAGATCCGGTAAGCCTTGTGGTCCGCTGTGTTTTTGATGATCCCTGGCTGGCGGCGGATTATGTGCTGCTTAGGGAAAGGCTCGCGGCAGTGGCCGAAGGAAGCCGCATTGCCGCCCGGGCGGGCCGCATGGGCCGGATAGTTCTCGTTTTTTCCCGGAGGGAAAAAGAACTGGCCCAGCTTCTTTTTGACAGCTTGGCTAGATCGGAGTTTCCAGTAACCCTGGTCCTGGCTGGATCCCGGTATCCCCAGCGGAACCGCCGGGAACTGGAAATGGTACTTCGCCGTTTTGCCGTACAGGAAGGAATTGAACTGGGAACGATCCTTGCCCTGGGGCCTGCCACCCTGGCGGCGATCCACGATGCAGTAAAACTGAAAAAACCCATTCTGTCCCGCTATGTGGCGGTGGGAGGATCGGCGATCAAAAAGCCCCAGGTGATGAAGGTGAGGATCGGCACAAGGATAGGAGAAATTTTTGCTGAGTGCGGGGGCTTTGTGGACAAGCCGCGCCGTATCGGTTCCGGTTCCCCTCTTTTGGGGAGGGCCGTGGTGGATATGGACGAGCCGGTGATCAAAACCAGCTTTGCGATTTTTGCCTTTCTTTCGGGCCAGTTGGGCGATTCCGGACGGAACAAATGCACCGGCTGCGGTGAGTGCCGGGCCGTGTGTCCCGTGGGACTCGATCCGGAGATACTTTACAAATATATGAACGGATCGGAAAACAGGGATAGCCGGACCGGCAGGGCGGCGGAATGCCACGGCTGCGGTTGCTGCGAAGTGGTGTGTCCTTCCCGGCTTCCCCTTTCTACCAGTATAATTCGTTCAGCCTTAATGGGGAATTAGCATGGATCTGACTCTCTTTCAAAAACCACAGGTAAATCTTGGCCGTTCAACTCCGGGAAGGATGTGTCTCGTGTCGATTTGTGCCATGATGGCGATCCTTCAATCTTCATTAAGCGGCAATGACAAATGGAATTCTCTTTTTATTGCCCTTGCCGCCGTGGCAGGGACAGTGGGAACGGAACTCCTCTTTAATCTAAGGGACCGCTATTATTCCATTAAGGACGGCAGCGCCCTTGCATCGGCGCTCATCCTTACCCTGCTCCTGCCCAATCAAATTAACCCCCTCTATGCCTTTTTGGGAGGAGTTTTTGCCATGGCGGTGCTTAAACACAGTTTTGGAGGATTGGGTTCCAATTGGATAAATCCCGCCGCGGGGGCATGGCTCTTTATTCGTTCCGCCTGGCCTGTGGCGTTTAACCAAAGTCTGGAAGGAGGCGATCTTTCACGGCTTGCTGCATCGGTGGAGGGGGGCCTTCAAGACAGTATGGGTTCTCCCCTGGCCCTCCTTATGATCAATGGCTGGTCAAATATGCCCCTGGACGATATGGTGAGTTCGTTTTTTAATAACACGATCTTTGATTTTACCGGAAGTTTTCTGCCTCAAGGGTACCTTAGTCTGCTTTCTTCCAGCGGCCCGGGAATTATCGCCGACCGGGGGCTGCTCTTTCTATTGCTGGGAACGGTTCTTATTGCCGCTTCCCAGTGTTTCCGTTTCTGGGCACCGGCGGCGTTTCTTTTTGGATTTTCCCTTCTGGTGCGAATTTACGGTGCCTTGCCTTTTGGCGGCCCCCTTTGGAACGGGGATGTGATCTTTGCCTTGTTTTCCGGCGGTACAATGGCGGCGGCTTTTATTCTCCTTACCGATCCTGCCACGGGACCCAGATCAATGCCGGGCCATGCGGTTTTTATCAGTCTCTGTGTCCTCTTTACCTTTTTGTTCCGTTATCAGGGGCTTGATCCCTATGGCGCTGTAACAGCGGTACTATTAGGAAACGCCTTGGTTCCCCTGATCCGCAGAACCGAAAATGCGTGTTATTATGAAAGGAGGAGGAGGTCTTGATCGGAACAGCGGACAGCGAAAAAAAAAGTGAAACGGCGCTTGGGTTTTTTCCGGTGGAGCGCCGCCTTCTTCCCTGTGTTATCTGGATTGGGGCGGTACTTTTGGCCGGCTTTCTCGCATGGTACTTTACCCAGCAATACCGGACCCGGCTTTTGATTGAAGCGGTCAATAAAACCCTTTCTCAAAATGGGAGAACCCGCATCGAGATGATTAGCGGTTCCGGCAATCCATCTTCCCTTACCAGGGGTCTTTGGTTTGGGATAAGCGATTCCGCTGACCGGGCCTTTGTGTTTACCATGATACGAAACGGCATCACCGCCGCCTGCGTGGCCCTTGTCGATTCAGGCGGCAAGGTCAGGGCGATCCTTCCTTTAAGCGGTAATGCCCGGCAGGTTTTCGAAGAACTGCCCCTGCCGGTATACCGTTTTTATGCGGATCGTATAGAACGGGACGCCAAAAACAGGGGCTTTAACCGGGGTGTCCGGTGAATAACCAAATACAGAGACATTTTTTTTGGGGAGCCCATTCGCCCCTTTCTTCTTTAACCGGCTTCGTCCTGCTTATTGCTGCATCGAGCCGAATAGCCTTTGCCCTGATTTGTGCTATGGCGCTGGTGTGGGTTTATGTTTTTGTCATGACTACAGCAAAATTAGGGGGCGAGGGTTTTCCCCGGTGGGGAAAAAATACGATCCTTCTTTTTATTGCCTCCCTGGCGGCGGGACTCTTTTTAATACTTCTGTGGATATTTGATCCCCTATGGGCAATGGAAAGTGCATTTTTTATTTTTCTTGTTCCGGTGGTTTTTATCGCTTCCGGCCTTTACGACAGGGCAGAGGATTGCGACATGATAGATACCCTGGCTCTGACTCTGGCGGAAGCGCTGATTCTGGGGGGCTTGATTACCGGCATGGCCCTGATCCGGGAACCGCTGGGATTCGGCTCTATTTCGCTTCCCGGCTTCGAGATTAAACGTTTTATCCGGGAAAACATGCAAGAACCTCTGCGTTTTTTTCAGGTTTCCTCCGGAGCTCTGATCATTCTGGGCTATGGAGCAGCGGTGTACCGTTATTTTAGAAACCGGATTACCAATTCGGAGGATGATTAATGGCGGCCCTTGTTTTTTTTGCAGCCCTGTCTCTCAACCTTCTTGTTAATTTTGCTTTGGGGATAAAGGAGTTGGTCCGGCGGGAACGATCTCCTGTGGTGCAGATATACTATCCATGGATCATTCTCTTTGTCTCCACCCTGCTTCTCTGGGTACTCTTTGCCCGGGTGCTTTTTTTTCTGGACCTTGATTTCCTCCTGGTTTTCCCCTTCTCGATCCTGGGGAGCCAGGAATTGGAAAAAATCTTTTTTAGCGTTTTCAAAAAGGTAAAGGGTTCGATTAATTTAAATGGCCCGGATAATAATCCGGAAATATTTTCCATTGGTTCGTCCTACAATGGTCTGGCGGCGGCGGCACTATTCCTAACCCTCCGTTTTGCCCTTTCTTTTATAGATGCGGCTCTTCTTTCATTTGCCTTTTCCGCCGGGGGTCTGCTGGCATTTCTTGTAATCAAGGAGATCCAAAAGCGTTCTTTTCTGGAAACCATACCCCGCAGTCTCCAGGGAACTCCCATACTGCTTATTTCCATGGGTCTGTTGTCTCTGGTGTTTTCCGCAGCGTCTGTGCTGCTTTTAAAAATTTTTTTGTGAGAGAGCAATGACCAAAAAGTTAAAACTGATACTTGGTTCCCATGGGCATATTTTTCCCTCCGTAGAGGATGGAGAATTTGAAGACCTGTACCGGACCGTTATTAAGCCTTTTATTTCTGTGTTGAATGAATACCCAAAAATTCCAGCGGTACTTCATTATTCGGGGTCCCTTTTCAGCAGACTGGAACAAAAAAAACCGGAGCTTTTTTTAGTGATTAAAGACATGGCGGCCCGCAAGCAGCTGGAACTTTTGGGCGGCGGTTTTTACGAGCCCCTGTTATTCCTCCTTCCTCCGGCGGACAGAATAGGCCAGATAGAGATGCTTACCACCTATATCAGGCAGCATTTTGGCCGAAAGCCCCAGGGTTGTATGCTCGCTCATTCGGGGTGGGAACCGTCCCTGGCGAGTATTCTTGCCGCCTGCGGCATGGCCTATACTTTTTTGAGCGAAGAACAGTTTGCCGCTGCGGGCTGCAGCGGCGAAAAGCTTCTGGGACCGGTGTACACCGAGGATCAGGGAAAACTCCTGGTTGTGTTTCCAGTTTTTTCTTCCCTGGCCCGGATGGGAACAGAGGGCACTGCGGTTTTGGAAAAAGCTGAATTGAATTCAACGGACGATGCGGGAAGGGGCGTTGTCACAGTCTTCCCTGCCTTTCCCCGGGAAAATGCCGAGAAGGGGATACGTTCTTTTTTTGAGGATCTTTCCGGCATGCTGGCGGACAAGACCAAAGAATTGGAACTGACTACTCCTGGCAGGGTATTCCGTTCATGTTGTTCCCTTCCCAGGGTATACTTTTTACCCTCCGGAGATTCTGCCTGTCCCCAGCCTCGATCCTTCCTTACCCGGTACCCGGAGACCAATTGCCTCTATGCCGGAATCTATTTTGTTCATAACCTGATTAACCAGCTCCGGGGGGATAAGTCCCGCAAACGAAGTGCCCGGGAAGAATTGTGGAAGGCCGAAGGCTCGGAAACCTTGATGCTTACCAGCAGCCGGGAAATACGCCGTCATGCCCGCAAGACAATCCTTGCCTCAGAACGAATTATCAGGGAAAAGGATTTTAAACCTTCCCTGCTTACCTTTGATTTTGATTTGGACAGGGTTGATGATTACCTTTTTCAGGATAAAAATATCAATTGTTTTGTCAGAACCAGGGGTGCGTCGATTTTTGAATTCGATTACCTCCCCAGGGGCTGGAATTATCTGGATGCCTTTGTCGGCGGCTTTGATCTGCGCTGTGCTTTTGTGGATATGCTTTTCCCCGGGGATTTTGTTCCCTCCTCTGATCCCGGTTCCGCCTGCTATTCCTTTTTAGGGCAGGGATCCTTTCCTGAAAACAGCCGTTTTTGCGGAACCGAAGAATACCGGCTCTTAACGGCGGACCGGGCGAAGTTAAAGGCTTCTTTTGTCCTTTCTCCCCGAAAACAAGTTTCTTTTGGTTCCATCGAAATTCAAAAAACCTACCGTCTTGAAAAAAACATACTCTACCTGTCCTATGGACTATGCAACAGGGGAGAGGAAAAAACGATCCTGTGTTTTATACCCCGTTTTGATCTTGCTCTGGGTGGGGAACAGCTTCTATTTCGAAAGAGCCAGGGAGAAGAAGAAATTTCCGCCGATAAACGGGGAGAGAAACGGCGTATCATGGCCATGGAAGAGCAGGGGGCAAAAGGCGGCGCATCCCTTGCCGTTGGCTTCCAGGCTCCTTGTGATATTTATTACTCGGAATTGGAAACATTGGAAACCTGTTGTTTTCTTCCGGTGTTTCAGATTTTCCTAAATCCCGGCGATATCTGGGAAAACCAGATAACTCTTTCCGTTTCTTCAAAAGCACGAAAAAGCTGAATTCGTACCGGCTTGCTATTTTTCATCGGTGTTTATAAAACCTCTTACCCGGCGTTCATCCTGAAGTTTTGACCATGCTGCCAGGCCTTCGTCACGAAACAGGGAATTATCGCTTTTTAGTATTGGATACCCTTCGAAAAATTTGTCAAATAAATTACAGGGATAGTTTTCACATAATGCACACATTTCAACATCTTTTTCTTTTGCACATTTTCTGACCGCACATCCAGGATTTCCGCTTCCTTCCTTGCATGATTTGCATAAACCGTGCTGAGCCATATTTTCCAGAAATGGCCAAAACCCGTCACCCCCCGGAATATAGTGTATTATTCCTTCAAACCCCGCTTTTTTCATTTCCTTATACAGGGTTTCCGATGCGGGCCCAATTTTTGCCTTGACTGCACAATTTTCGCAGTAAAGACCGCAGTAGCAAATGAATTTTTTGTCCATGCTTCCGGCTCCAGATTACTACAATAACATTTTTTTATCTTTTTTTCAACGCCGCTGATCTTTAAATTGATATTTTTTTAAAAAAAATTTATACTACTCCAATGAAACGCAGACTTGTTACTTCCGCTTTGCCCTATGTAAACAACGTTCCCCATTTGGGTAATCTTATACAGGTATTGTCCGCCGATGTCTTTGCCCGGTTCTGCCGGCTCCGTGATTATGAAACCCTCTATATCTGCGGGACGGACGAGTATGGCACGGCAACAGAAACGAAGGCGCTGGAAGAGGGGATAACACCCCGGGAACTTTGTGATCGCTTTTACAAAATTCATGATGATATTTACAGGTGGTTTGCCATTGGCTTTGATAAATTCGGCAAAACCTCTACTCCCATTCACACCGAAGTGACACAGCATCTTTATAAAAAGCTCGACGAAAACGGTTATATCACAGAGAATGCCAGTGAACAACTGTTTTGCGAAAGCTGCGGCAGGTTCCTTGCCGATCGCTATGTGCGGGGGATCTGTCCTCACTGCGGGTATGACGAAGCCAGGGGAGATCAGTGCGAATCCTGCGGCAAACTGCTCGATCCGACGGAGCTGAAAGAAAGCCGCTGTTCAACGTGCGGCAATGAACCGCGCCTTAAATCAACAAAACATCTTTATATCAACCTTCCCAAAATCAAAGATAGGCTCGAAAGCTGGATTAATGAAGTGTCGGTAAAAGGTGAATGGGCAAAAAATGCTGTTCAAATGACTACCGCCTGGATCAAGGGCGGGCTTCAGGAACGGGCCATTACCAGGGATCTAAAATGGGGTATTCCCGTTCCGCGTCCCGGCTACGAAAAAAAAGTTTTTTATGTGTGGTTCGATGCATGCATCGGTTATATTTCCATCACCGGAAATCATGCGTTGGATCTTGGAAAAGACTGGAAAAGTTTTCTCGATTATTGGTGGAAAAGCCCCGAAGAAACCGAACTTTTTCAGTTTATCGGCAAGGACAACATTCCTTTCCACACGGTGATCTTTCCTTCCACCCTGTTGGGGAGCGGCGAAAAATGGACGATGCTTCATCATATGTCCAGTTCGGAATACCTTAATTATGAAAGCGGCAAGTTTTCCAAAACCAGGGGTATAGGTGTTTTTGGCACCGATGTAATGGAAACAGGAATTCCTGCCGATGTTTGGCGCTTCTATATTTTTTACAACCGGCCCGAAAAAGCGGACGCCCTTTTTCTTTGGAAAGATTTCCAGGAGAAAGTAAACGGCGAGCTTATCGGAAACCTGGGAAACCTTGTAAACCGGACACTATCCTTTGTTGCCCGCTACTACGACGGAAAGGTTCCGGAGAACACGGGAGTTTCCTCGCTATCCTGGGATGAAGTACAAAGAATAGAAAAAGAAATTACCAAAAAACTCGAATGGGCGGAATTGAGGGATGCCTTTCGCCTGGTATTTGAGCTTTCTTCGTATGCCAACAAGGTTTTTCAGGATGCCGAACCGTGGAAATACCGAAAAGAAGATCCTCCCAAAGCGGCGGCGGTGATACGGGATCTGTGCCATGTGGTCCGTGACATTGCCGTTCTGATTTCGCCGTACCTTCCCGAATCGGCAAGCCGTATTGCCGGGTTTTTTGGATTCCGGCTTGATTCTTCTCCGGAAGGCGTACATGAAAGCGCACTTGCAAGCGGCGAGAGTTGTTCCGAAAGCTTTTTGTATTGGGATAACCTGGGTAAAGCCGGAGACCTTGACGGCAAAACAATAACAAGCGAAGTGCTCTTTACCAAACTGGAAGATGATCAAATCGCCGCGCTTCGGGAAGCATATTCAGGCAGTCAGACAGAACGCAAAGAAAACACCGGTGCAGCCGCGCCGGCAATTGACATGGCAGCAGCATTTGCTTCAACATTGGATCTCCGTGTGGCGGAAATTGTAAAAATAGAAAAGCACCCTAATGCGGAAAAACTGTACATCGAAACTCTGGATATTGCAGGAGAAGAACGGGTAATTGTTTCAGGTATCGCGCCGTTTTATAAAGAAGAAGAACTCCTTAATAAACGGATCATCGTTGCCTATAATTTAAAACCTGCAAAGCTCCGCGGGGTTATGAGCCAGGGGATGCTTCTGGCTGCCGAGGATCATAACGGCCCCGATGGAGCGGAACGCTGCGAAGTGCTGGACGCTTCCGGTATCCCGACCGGAACCAGGGTTGCGCTTGACGGCGCTGTTTTGTGCGATACGCCGAAAGAAATTAATATCGAAACCTTTTTTAGTTTTCCCATGCGTGTGGTGGATCATATTGTAACAATTAACGACAAAACGCTCACCCTGGATGGAAAACCAATAAAAACTTCTATTGTCAGAGATGCGGAAGTTCACTAATTCTGATCAGCCATATAAGCCAATAATGACGTTTTTTTCGTCGTGGGACAAATAATAAACATAGATAACGCTTCCGGGGGCAATATACCCAAGGCTTTCCTGCGGCACCGTTTTATTAGGTGTTGCCTTGAATGTGCTGTGGTCCGGCCTTGTTACCTGGATCTCAAGTTCCAGTTCGTCTGAGCCGTTACAAGCTTTCCGGCGAGCTTTGATTCAAGGATAACGCCCCTGGTTTTCCCCTTTTTTTTATTCATACCGTTTCCTGTGCTTTTTGGCCGGAGGCTGTCAATATTGATCAATAGCGTCTTCTGTTTTCTCTCTGTCCGCCTCATCGTCGATCAAAATGTTCTGCGGGTTTAAGGGGCCGTATCGTATTGGCAGATCGATTCCGGCTTTATACTTTGTAAAAACTGCCCGTCCGACAACTTCTTTTGCCACGGCGGTAATAATTTGTCCGCCTGTGGTAGCAAATCTCTAATGCCCTCGATTTTGCAATAAAACCACAGTGAAAAATATTTTTAGCTAATTACTAACATTTTCATCTTATGGACTTTGACAGTGCTGATATCCCCTAGTATAGTAAACATGGAGGCAATTATGCGCACGCCGCACCTGACAGCGGACAGTCTATTGCTGGAAAACCCAATACTTGCAGAACTCAACCCGGCAGAAATTGTTTTTTGCAGCGGTGCAGCTTCGTTTTTACAGTCGGATTTTTGGGGAAGTTTTAAAGCCCGTTTTGGCTGGAAACCATATCCTTTCAAAGCCGAATGGGAAACTACAGCAGGGAATAAAGAATGTCTTCCGCTTTTGGTATTATACCGCCGCTTGAGTTTTGGAATTGGCTTTGCCTATGTCCCCTGGGGTCCGGAACTTCCTGCAGGTTATGACACAGAAGCCAGCCAAAAAGCGGCGGCAGAACTGGCCGAAACTCTTCGGACGTTTATCCCAAAAAACGCAGCTTTTATCCGTTTTGATTTTCCATGGCTTATTAATAATTCAAATCTTGAAGATTGTAATAACCACGAACTGCACAAACCATCACAAACTGGCAAGAGGTCCTTTTCCAGGGCGGACGCGGATGTGCAGCCGCCGGATTCTGTTCTTGTTGATCTTTTACCTGATGAAAAAACAATACTTGGTGCAATGAAGCCAAAGTGGCGTTACAATATCGGGCTTGCCGGAAAGAAAGGAGTGAGTGTTCGATGTGTAGCCGCAAGTGATATTCCGCTGGAAAGCGGCGCAGGAGATCTAGCAAGCTATTACAGCATATATAAAGAAACGGCGGAACGGGATGGTATCTCAATCCATGGCCTGGAATATTACCGGATTCTTTTTGAAGAAGCGGAAAAACACGGCGTTGATGCACGGCTTTACATTGCTTCAAACGAAGGGGAGGACATCGCCGGCATTGTAACATTGTTCCGCGGCAGGGAAGCCGTATACCTTTATGGGGCTTCTTCTAATCATAAAAGGAACCTTATGGCGCCGTATGCCCTGCAATGGAAGGCCATGCAGGATGCAAAAGCTTCCGGCTGCTGCTGTTATGACATGTTCGGTATTCCCCCAAAGCCCCCGGAAGATGATCCGGATCATCCCATGGCCGGCCTTTACCGTTTTAAGACAGGGTTTATAGGTGACGCCCAGGATCAGCACGCGGGACATCAAGTGTGTAATACCGGTGAATGTTGCACGGCGTGCCCTTCAAAAGATTCTTCAACTGCGGCAATTGTATCTGGGGACCAGGGACAGGGTTGGTATGCAGGCGGAAAAATTATCCACCGCCCGGGAAGCTGGGACTATACCTGCCGCCCCTTGGTAAAGACGCTATATTCGGCTGCGGAAAAAACACGGAAAAAAATCTGGGATATAAAGAAGCGGCGAAAGAGAAGACAATAGTTGATCGATGGCTGCTTTCCCAAAAACTGAAGTTTTGGAAAAGCCCCAGTATTTTAAATATTATTATTAGGATTAAGGCTTTTAAAAATAGTAAACATTTCTTCGGCTTTTTTGGTGTCTCCTTTGATAGTATAGAGAGTTCCCAAAGCATAATATGCCATTATAAAATCCGGATATAGATCCGATGCTTTTTCGTAGTCCTTTATTGCCGCATCAATATTGTTCAAAAGAAAATAAGCTGAACCGCGGTTAAAATATGCTTGAGAAAAATTCGGGCTTAATTTTATCACTTCGCTGTAAATTTCAACGGCTTTTTTAAAATCTTCTTTACCCAAATAGCCGTTCCCTATAATACTGTGTGCTAACACAGTATTAATGCCCTGTTCGACACTTTCAATTAATGACGCAATCCCTTCGTCATAATTTTCTAATATAACAATACACTCATATCCGTAAGCAAAATAAATAAATTTCTCATCGAGTCTGCTGGCTGCAATATAATCCTGCAGAGCTTTTTGGGCATCATTTATATTATCGTAAGAATTGCCTCTGCCGATATAAGCATCTGTGTATTCAGGGAAAAGTTCTATAGCCTGTGAAAATTCTTTTATGGCAGATAAAAAATCATTGTTATGATAAAATTCCATGCCCTTGTTGTAATGGCCTATAGCCTCTTCGTTCGGTGCGTCTGAGCCGGCACAAAGAGTGAAGGCGGCAAAAAATAAACATGAAATAAGGATGGATTTACGCATTATTTTTCTCCCAAAGAAATTATACTGAATAAAGGTCAAAACGGGAAGGGTTAAATATTTGGAGAGTATCCTTAGGGAATAGTTTTCTTTAATTCTTTTTTATCCAGCACGATGGCGATCCGTCCTTCCATAAGGAGCCTTCGGTTATTTTCGCTGGACAGGATAAGGAGGGCATCTTCTTTGTCGATGATCAGGTCCGTGGGAACGGCCCCGAAGATTCCCTGAGCCATGATCCTTAGGGGGGTTTCTCCCACCCGCTTAATCAGGTCTTCGTCCATGCCGGAAGGAACGGCCCGCATTATGTTTTCCCGGCTGGCATAACGAACCAGTCCCAATTCCCGGCCAAGCTGCGGGTCCATCGTATTCCGCTCAAAGATCAAATTCATTTCGCTGTCCCAGATTTTTGGAAACAGGCAGGGGATGGCAAAGGCGGAAGAGGATCTGCCATGGACCGGCAGACTTTCGTCAGCAATGATGATGATCCCGGAATAATCCTGAACAGGGGTTGGGATAAGGGGGATGGTGATCCTTTGGGCCCTGGAATGGCGGATCGCCTCGGCGCTTATGCCGGTAAGATTTACCAAATACCGGGCGCGGATGACGGAAAGATCCGGTGAAAGAAAAGGGGGAAAGCTGTGGATCATTCCCATAAAAGCGGCGGGGGACAGTTCGCCCCGGTCTATAAGATCTGCCACGGTAGAAGAAGAATCGGCCTGGATTTCAAAAATAAAGGGCTTGATAAGCTCCGGGAATTCATCTTCTAAAAGAGCTTCCGCATGGGATCTTCCGGCGGGGAGTTTTATTCCCGCCTTTTGCAGATCCAGGGTAAGGGCTGCGCTGAATTCCATCCGTTCCCATTCCAGGGTACCCTGTATAGTCATTTCCTGGGCATGGAGGTTTATGGACAACAGTGCAAAAAACAATAATAAAAAAACTTTCATGGGCCCGCCGGTGTTTTTAGGGTACTTCCAACCCGTAGTATGTCATTAAGCCCCATGCCGTTGATCCGGGCCAGGGTTTCCGGGCTGGTTTTATAGGCCAGAGCGATGGACCAGAGAGTTTCCCCCCGTTTTACCAAATGGGTTCCGTTATAGGACACGGTATCCGGCGATGCAATGCCCGGTACTGCCGTACTCAGTGCCGGTGATCCTGGTTCTTGTCTGGAAGCACCGGCAACTTCTCTTAAGGCGGGAATAATAAGCCGTTGTCCAATTTTCAGGTACCGGTCCTGGAGGCCAGGATTGTTGCTGCGTATCTGGCTTTCTGTAACTCCATAGTGGCGGGCAATCCCCGAAAGGGTGTCCCCGGATCGGATCGTATGAAAGTAATATTTGATCAAGGTTAATTCCGGGTTTTCCAGAACCGAAGCAATGACCTTGGCATACATGGCGGGGACTTTGATATGATAACCGGGATCCGGCGGGGTGATGCCATAGTTTAGTTCCCCGTTGGCGTTTTTTAGATCAAATCCGGAAAGGTCCGCATGGTCCGCCACCAGCTTCAAATCAACCGAACGGCCCACGGGGATCCGTGTCCACTGAGGATCTTCCGGCCATGCCGGTTCAATGCCATAACGGCGATGATTTGATAAAACCCAGGACACCGCCAGTAACCGGGGGATGTATTGGATTGTTTCATTCTTAAAGGCTTTGCGGCGGCATAGTTCCCAATAGTCCGCACCGGGATATTTTTTCTGTGCGTTAAGGACCGTCCCCAGCCCGGCGTTGTAGGCCGCCAAGGCCAGTTCCCAACTCCCCACCCGTTTGTATTCGGCTTCCAGTTTGTCGAGGGCCCCCACGGTGGATTTCCAGAAATCCCGGCGCTCATCCATCCATTCGTTGATCTTCATGTTATAGGGACCTATGCTGTTTCGCATAAACTGCCAGAGTCCCGTGGCTCCGGAACGGCTTACGGCACTCATCGAATAGGCCGATTCAATTACCGGAAGATAAATCAATTCCTGGGGCAGACCCCGCCGTTCAACCTCGCCCCTGACAAAAGCCAGATAGGGTTCGCTCCGTTTTATAACCGCGGCAAGCCAGTTTTTTCCGCTCCTGGCGGTGAATTGTTCTATGTATTTTTGGGTCAGGGGTTCATCAAAGCCGGTAAGGATAAAAAGCTGCTGCTGTTCTTCATGGGGCTTGGCAATGTACGGGTGAACTTTTGGGATCTGCCGGATGGGCCGAGCCGGTCCTTCGTTGATGCTTGTCTGTTCCGGTTCATCCGGCTTATGGTCTGCTAATTCCTCCGCCCCGGTAATAAAAGGAACAGCACAGGCAAGAAGGATAACAAGGGCTTTTTTCATCGTATTATGCCATATTAGCATGAGCCGTTCCCATTGGCAAGGGCAGGAGAGTATTGGTATACTTATGTATATGTACCATTTCCGCCGTTTTGCCGCTCAAATTGTATTTATAACCGGCATTATTTTTATGATCCTCGGCATTTTTTACCTGCTGGGGAACATGACCGGCATTTCCCGCCTCTCAGTATTTTGGTCCTTTCTTTTTGTTATTATCGGCGCCCTTTGCGCTGTTTTAGCCATAAAACTTAATAAACGGCCGGTGTACCTTTTTTTTGCCTCCTTTTTTATTTTGATGGGGAGCTTTTTGCTGCTTTCCGCCCTGCAAATCATCCCCATAACCTTGGCCCAGGGTTGGCCCCTGCTTTCGGTTTTTGCAGGACTTGCTCTGCTTCCTGCGGGGTGGCGTCATTACAGGGCTGTCAGTTACCGTTACCTGATTCCGTCCCTGGCCTTTGCCGCCCTGGGCTGTATCCTGTTGTTTTTTTCGTTCAAGGTGGCACCCTTTTCGTTCAGGCGGTTTATCATTAGCTGGTGGCCCCTGCTTTTGGTAATTACCGGGATTATTCTGGTACTCCTTTCCCTCAGTTCCAAGGGAAATAGTAAAACCGGGAACAAAGCTCAGTGATCACCCCTGAGGGGGACCTCACATTCCCGGTGCAATACTCATTTCTGTTTGTTCGGCGCTGCATTTCGGTTGCCCCGGCGGTTTTTTTAGGGTTACTTATTGCCTGCGGTTCTGCGCCTGAAAATCTACAGGATGAAATGAACCTTCCGCCATCTGCTGCTGTTCAAACTCCTCCTGTTGAAAGAAATCCTTCGGTTGAACGAAGGAACAATTCTCCAAATGATGATCCGCGCCGTCAAGTTGAATTGGGGTCTCCCTCATCGCTTGCCAGAGCTGCGGAGCTGATACAGAACCTGGAACCTTCCGAACAAACTAAATCCGGCATGGCGGCTTTGGGGGCCGCCGCGTTGGCCATTCTCCGGGTTGTTTATCCCGATTTGGAAGTGACTTTTCCCGTTCAGGAAGCCCCGGCCAACACCGTCTATTTTCGGATCCTTCGTGATGCCGGGCGGGGAATCTATACGGCCCCTCTTTCTGATTCCCAGGATTTTTTGGATCATGTGTTGCCATTTCTTGCCTACTATTCCGAAAATATTTCTGCCGGTCCGGATAAACTGCGAAGTACCCTTCCTCATCTGGAAAAAGCGGCCCGTCTTAACGGCGCTTCGGTTCTGCCGTCCCTGTTCCGGGGTTTTGCGCTGGAAAAAACAGGAGACCATGCCCAGGCCGCCGCTGCCTACCGCCGGGTCCTGGAACTGGATGGAGGCTGTTATCCTGCGGAACTGGGACTGGCCCGGATCCTTCATGCCCAGGGAAATTTTGATGAGGAACAAAACCTGCTCAACGGCCTTTCGGGACGATACCCTGACAGTATTAGCGTCCGGAAACAACTGGCCCGGCTTTATGCGATACAGCAGAACTGGCAGCGGGCCGGCCCATTAATTGAAACGATCCTGGCCCGGAACAGCCGGGATGGTGAATTCCTTCTGCTCAGGGCCAGAATTCTTTTGGATCAAGGCCTTTTTCAGCAAGCCCAGCAGTCTCTGGATGCCTATGCGGGCATAGACGGCAGCAACCGGCAGTATATCCTGCTGCGGGCCCGGCTCCAGGCGCAGGGTCTGCGCAACCGTGAGGGGGCGATCAATCTGCTCCGCCCTTTGATCAGTTCCGATCCGAATGACATTGAAACAGCCCTCTATCTGGCATCGCTGCTTATGGAATCTTCCCGGAAAGAAGAAATTGACGAAGGCCGCTTGATCTTAAACCGTTTTTTGGGCGTCAATGCTACACCGGAGGCACTGGCCCTTGCTGCGGCGGACAGTGTTCGGAGGGAGAACTGGCGGGAGGCTAAGACATACCTGGACCGCCTCCTTTCCCGCCGACGGACGGGCGCTGACCTGCTCAATGCTTGGAAAACCGAGCGGGCCCTGGGGAATGCCGCCGCCGCCCTTTCCTATGCCCGGGAATTGTACAATCAGCAAAGCGCCAATGACGAAGCAATCAGCGCCTATGTCAGCTCTCTGATTGATACGGGGCGGCAGGCCGAAGCGGCCCGGATCGTCGATCAGCATCTTGCTTCAGCTTCTGGGGGGACGCAGAAAAGTCTGTATTACTATCTCCGTTCACGGCTTCGCACCGATGAAGATGCGGTGTTAAACGATCTTCGATCCGCCCTTTTTGAAGATCCCCGGAATCTGGAAGCCTTGATTTCCATGTTTGAAATATACCACCGCCGGAAGGACGAACGGAGGGCGGTCTATTATCTGAAACAGGCCCTGGCCATAGCTCCGGATAATCCCCAGCTTAAACACTACGAGACGGAGTACCGTTCGCTGCTGGGAAACTAACTGGACTTTGCGTTTACCCCATAGTATACTTAGTAATTAGGAGCAGCATAATGAAAAAATATGTTTGTAACAAATGCGGTTATGTGTACGATCCGGAAAAGGGAGATCCCGGCGGCGGAATAAAACCCGGTACTCCCTTTGATGATATTCCCGGCGACTGGGTGTGCCCCATGTGCGGTGTCTCCAAAACGGACTTTTCTCCCGTTTCCTGATGCTTCCCAGAGCAGATTTTATTTTTACCATTGGCTACGACGGCCCGGTGGCGGTGGTGGACGGTCAGGCAAGGAAGCGCTACGGATCCCTTTCTGCATCAGGACTTGTGGAAAAAGGCCTTTTCCGGGCGGCCTATTCTTCTGCGATCTACTCCGGCGATGGCGGTGAAATGGCCATGGTCATCGAAGGGTACAACAAAGCGGCGGGAACTTCCTATAAGCCCGGAGATTCTCTTGAACGGCTGTTTGGTGTAATTCCTGTTGAAGTAAAGCGGGCTGTTATTCTGTAGGCAGTCTTATGAAGGAAGTTCTCGAAAGAGAATTCATTTATCTTTGGTATTATTTTTCCACACAGTTATCTCAAATAGCAGGTTACTGGGTCTTTGGGATGCTCTTGGGATCCCTTGTTTCGGTATTTGGCAAGGAAAAGATCCACGCCATGTTTGCCGCCCTGCAGAAAAAAAACCTTGGGCTTTTAGGAATCATTCCCGCCTCCCTGGCAGGCATTGCTTCTCCCCTCTGTATGTACGGCACCATTCCCATTTCCGCATCCTTTGCAGAAAAGGGAATGGGAGAAGGCTGGCTCGCGGCATTTATGATGAGTTCGATCCTTCTGAATCCCCAGCTTCTTGTTTACAGCGCCGCCATGGGAAAGACCGCCATGACAATTCGTTTTACAAGTTGTTTTCTTTGCGGCATCACCGCCGGGCTGTTGGTTCATTTCTTTTTTCGGGGCAGGAATTTTTTTAATTTTAAAAGTTTCGGCGAAACTAAGAACAACGATACGGATGCCAATCTCTTGACGCGTTTTTTTAAAAACCTGTTTCGGAACCTAAAAGCTACGGGTCCGGCATTTCTTTTTGGCGTCGCCCTTTCGGCCCTGTTTCAGCGCTATGTTCCCGAGGATTTCATGGCCGCCCTTTTTGGCAAAAACCAGGGGTTCGGCCTCCTCATGGCCGCCACCGTGGGAGTTCCTCTTTACGTCTGCGGCGGCGGCACTATTCCGCTGCTCATCTCGTGGATGGGAAACGGGATGTCCCTTGGTTCCGCTTCGGCCTTCATGATCGCCGGTCCGGCCATGAAGATAACTAACTTGGGTGCGGTAAAGATCATCCTGCGGCTAAAGGGTTTTGTTGTGTACATAGCCTTTGCAGTCCTCTTTGCCCTCTTTACGGGATTTCTTATTGATTTTGCGGTATGACCGCCATCGTACCCCAGCGTGTGATTTACAGTTTGATAAGATTGTATACCTTGCTGCCCAAGCCGATTTTTTCCGCATGCTCTATCGTCAATAGTCCATTTCTCGATTCAATGCGGGCGACAATGTCTTTTCCGTCTTTTGCTGCATATACCAGATCTACGCAGGCCTGATCCAGCGCCACTGGATCAAGGGAGGCGAGGATGCCAATATCCGCCATGGTCGGAGCCGCAGGTCTTCCGTTACAGTCGCAGTCCACAGAAAGATGGTTCATTACATTGATATAAAGAATTTTTTCCCTGTTGGCATCGGCCACCGCCTTGGCGGCTTCGGCCATTGATTCAAGAAAGGAGTTTTGATCTCCTCCCCTCATGCTGGTTTTGCTTTTTCCCGCAGTATGGATCCACGCCTTGCCCGCTGACGAAGCATAGCCAATGGACATATTTTTCAACGCTCCGCCGAAACCGCCCATCTGATGTCCCTTAAAATGGGAAAGCACAATATGAAAATCAAATTCTTTAAACCGTTCTCCCACGATGTCTTCTTTAAGATGGGTTCCGCCAAAGACCGGAATGCTGATGTCAGCCTTTTCGTCCAGAATTACCACCGGAGCAATGGCGGTAAAACCGTGGTCCTTTGCCACCTGGTAGTGGGCGGCGGCGCTGGCCCGCCTTCCGCCATATGCGGTGTTGCATTCTACAATGGTACCGTTTACCCGCTGGACCAGTTCCTTGATAAGATCCGGCGCAAGGTAATGTTTATTGCCCGGTTCTCCGGTACTTATTTTGACCGCCACCTTGCCGCTGGCCGAAAGTCCCAATGCATCATAGACCGCCATGAGTCCCGCCGGACTTATGTTCCCGGTCATATAGACGGCTGGTTTATCTCCACCGGGAGCCGGCGTGTTCGCCGTTGAGGAAGGAATCGACTGGGCCTCCGCTTTTTTTATACCGCAGCCCGGCAGGCTCAATGCCGCAAGGCAGATACTGGCGAAAAAGAAAACCCATAAAAGGTTTTTCAAAACTGTGGTTTTTTTACCCGGCATGATACGCTCCTTGTTTTTGTATATGGCTGTAGTATAGAGCAGGGTCAGTGTCCGGTCAATGTAAGGGTAATGCTTATCGTAGTTCCAGAGCGTAAATTTTACTTTTCCGCTTTCGATGGCAGGTTTTTTTTCGTTCCTCCGGCAGGATTTCGGGGCCGACTTCTTTAAACCCCAGCGTTTCAAACCAGTCCTGGGTTTGGGTGGTAAGGGCAAAAACCTGCCGCAGCCCTTTTCCGGACGCCTTATTGATGAGAAAACGGACAATACGGCTTCCCAGGCCCATGTCGGCATATGCGCTGTCCACGACGACGGCGGCAATTTCTCCCTGCTCCTTCCACTGATGGAGAGCTCCGCAGGCATGGGCCTGGCCGTCAATGCCAAGCACCCAGTAATCATCTTTTTTTTCCAGAATTTCTTCTGCAGAACGATTGACAAGGATCCCCTGCTGCATCAGAGGTTCCATGATCCTAAGGAGATCCGGAATGTCCTGGGTTTTTAGGGGCCGGATTGCTTCGTATTCATCGGCGTATACCATGGTACCCGATCCCAGGTTAGAAAAGAGTTCCCGTAAAACGGCGCCCTCCTCCCGGCCGTCGATAATGTGGATCCGCTCCACTCCAGCTTTGGATGCGCCCAGGGCCAGCCGCAGTTCTGCAAGGGCCCTGGCGGCGGCGGGGTCTTTTCCCTTTCCCATTTCTGCTTTGTTGAGTTTTAGAATTGCTTCTGCCTCTTTTGGTTTAAGCCGGATGATCCGTTCCGCTATCTTTGCAGCCGGTTTCTTTGATTGATCCGGCGGAAGCCTAAGGGCCAAAAGGTTTTTTTCCGCGGACACGACAAAAAGTTTTACCGCCCCCAGGCTTTCCGCCGCCGCCAGGGCGATCTCGTCGCTGGGTACATTGTAGGGTTTTCCCGAAGCTCCCCAGCCAATACAGGGAAGAATAACCGCCATTTCTGAATTAAGAATTTTTCTGATGGGCTTTGTCAGAATTTTTTCCACCCTGCCGGTATTTTCCATGTCGATGCCCTTCAACACCCCCAGACCCCGGGCCCGGACAAAATTTCCTATCACCGAATCACAGTGATTTGCCGAAAGGGCTGTCATAAACCGGGTGGCCACATGGAATGATGCCATCTCCACAAAGGGCATAGCTCCTTCTCCGGTGATACGGATCTGACCGTGGGCTGCCGATGGAGCATAACGGGATACGATGCTGTTTTCCGCCAGGACCAAATCTATCCATTCCTTGGCGCCGGGGACTATTACTACCCGGAAGCCTGTCCGGGCCAGCAGGGCCAGATCTTTTATCAGGGAAGGAAAGGATCCTTCGGCGGTGACGGGAAAATCGATCTTGAATACCATGGTGGAGCCTGCAAAGCGGCTCTGGTAGTGGAAAGCTTCCCTGATAAGGTCCATTGCCGGATTCATTGTTACTTTAGCTCGTCTGGCCGGAGCATGTTTTGAATGGAACAGTAGCTTTTTACCCGCAGGGAAGGGAAAGGTTCCGTCTTGGAGTTTCCCTGAAAATCGCCCAGGGTTTTTTCATACAGCGCCGGGGGGATGTGCATGACCGCTACCTCGTTATCTTTGATACCATGAATGTGAAATTCAAAACCGCTTTCGTTTTTTGAGTGATACCAGACGCTGATATCTTCTTCCGGGTAGTTTTCATCGGCCTTTACAAAAAGGTAGTATTTGAGGGCTTCCACCGCCTCCGTTACCAGCCCGTCCTTTACCATGGCAATCCGTTCAGCCATTTCCGGATAAGAGATTACCGTTTCCTGGGCCGCTTCTTTTTCTTCTTTTCTGCGGTAGAACCCGCCCCGATCCAGTTCGGGAAGCACTTCCAGGTTAAGGTTCTTGCTCGGCCAGTTAACGGCAAGGACAAATTCCGGTTTATGTTTTTTACCGCAGTTGGTGCAGGTATAATTCATAAAATTTCCCGCCAGTATATCTTCGATATGCTGGGGATCCGTATCCAGGTTAATTTCTTCAGGCGCATCAATTACAAAGGTATTGTCGCAGAAACAGGGTATTTTATGCTTCATTTTGCACTCCTTCCCTTATTTTATTACCGGTTGGTAAAAAAGAGTATATCATTGAAAACCGCAAAAATCATAAGGCCAAAGATGATCACCATCCCTGCAGTTTGAAAGGCCGACACCGCCTTTGGGTGAATGGGCCGCCTTTTTATCGTTTCAATAATAAAGAGGATGATCATGCCGCCGTCCAGAATTGGGAGGGGGAGGAGGTTCATCAGGCACAAGGCAATGGAGACAAGGGCAAGAAAATTAAAGGCGGAAACAATTCCTGTGACGGCGCTTTCTTCGAACCCCCCGGCGGCAATATCTCCCATCATATAGGTAATGCGGGCGGGGCCTGATACGGCCTGGGTAAGATCAATGTCCTTCTTAAAAAGATACCCCAGGCTTTTTACGGAAATAGCGAAGGTTTCTGCCGCTTCCCTGCCGCCGACGGCCAAAGCTCCGAAGGGTGAAAGGGCAGGTGTTGAAGCCCGGACCATTGGGTATTCAATACCCAGATTGGGAAGACCCTCTTGGTAGGCAACATCCTGGAGTTCCGCCGTGTGTGTTGTTCCGCCCCGGTCAAAATCAAGGGTAAAATTTGCCGGGCGGGCGGTATTGAAAATTTTTATGATGGCGGCCTCATATGGAAGTTCTTTTCCGTCAATCGCAAGAATCCGGTCCCCCGGCTGGAGACCTGCTTTTTCTGCAGGGCTGCCTGGACGGATCCCCTGAACCAGGGGCTCTACCCAGGGGTAGACGCCGATTTTGCCCGACCCCTTTGAATCCATATTGGGGTGAACCGAAAGTATAACGGTTTCTCCGTTCCGAATTACCGTAATGGGAAGGTCCTTATCCGGATTAAGGGCGATGTTTTTCCGTATGTCCCGGTAATTATCAATTTTCTTTTTATTGATCTCCACTATCCTGTCTCCGGTCAAAAGTCCTCCCTGATCGGAAGGATAACTTTCTCCGTCCAGGTCGGTCAGAAGTACGATCCTGTTTTCCAGGGTTGCTACTTCCGTGCCTCTTCCCCAGATCACTGAGAGTACTACAATCGCAAAAAGAAAATTGAAAAGAGGTCCCGCAAAGGCGGTAATGATCCGTTTCCAGGGCCGGGCGGCAAAAAAGGCGCCGGGGGCCGGATCGATACCGTTTTTTTTGTTTTCCCAGAATTCATCGTATTCGCTGTCCCCCCGCATTTTGCAGTAGCCCCCCAGAGGGAAAAGGCCCAGCCGGTATTCTACGGTGCCGATTTTCTTTTTTAAAAGCGGTTTGCCCCAGCCGATGGAAAATGCTTCCACATCTATGCCGCACAGACGGGCGCCAATAAAATGGCCCAATTCGTGAACAAAGACTACTATGCCAAGACCAATCAACCCAAGGAATACTTTTAAAGCCGTTAGCATCTTGTAAACTCCAAAATTCTATTTAAAAAAAGAAACGGTACAGCACATAAAAAAGCGGGGCTGTTAATGCAACAGAATCGGTGGAATCCAGGACACCGCCCCTGCCTGGGAACAGATTACCTGAATCTTTAAAACCGCTGCTCCGTTTTATCGCCGATTCGGCTAGGTCTCCCAGGATTACCGTGATGCCGGAAAAAAAACCCAGCAGTAATGCCGAAGGGAGTTTGGCTATTTGATCCGGCACAAATGCTTTTGGAACAGCATACGCCATAGCAATACAAATTCCAATGGAGGCAGTCATGCCCCCCACATAGCCGGCAATGCTTTTATTGGGGCTTACCGAGAAGACCCCTCTGTTGTTTTTGCCAAAGAGCATTCCCGAGACCCAGGCCATAGAATCGTTGCTCATGACCGTAAAGATGAAGGTCAGGAGAACATAGATAGAATGTTCCAGAGTTGACATAGTGATCACCCAGCTTAAAAGAAGGCCTGGGTAGATCATCACCGATAAAGATGCGGTAAGCCGGTTGAGCACAAGAGAATAATCCGGAGAAGCGCCTTCACCTGCAGTCGTTCGTTCAGCGGAGTGTACTGTTCTGGATTTGTGGTAAAAAACTTCCGAAACTAAAACCCAGAAAGCACCGGCGATAAAAAGAAACTGGGTAATCTGGCTGTTGGTGTCAAAACTTACAATAAAAGTTGCCGCCAGAGGACTCAAGGATCCCAGTATTGCCGCTTCCGGTACATAGACAGGGAAACCCCTGGCCCTGAGCATTAGGGCAAATTCCACCGCTCCCAGAGAACTGACTATGACCACAAAGATATTCAAGGCCAGGTGATTGTACTGGGGCAGGAAGATGACGAGGGCCACCACTAGCGGAACGCCCGCAAAAAAGATAAGCAGTCGTTGTATTATTTTTTGCTTATTCATGATACACCGCCGAATTTCCGTTTTCTCTTCTGGTAAGTTTCAATGGCCAGGGCCAGTTCTGCTTCCGTCCAGTCCGGCCATAGTACGGAGGAAACATAGTATTCCGCATAGGCTCCTTCCCAAAGAAGAAAGTTACTTGTCCTCCATTCACCGGCGCTCCTGATGATAAGGTCAGGGTCGGGTACGTCCGGGTTATCCAGATACCGGGCAATGGCCGCTTCATTTATGGCGGAACAGTCTTCTCCCGCCAGGGCGGCCCGCTTTACCGCCCGGACTATTTCGTTGCGGCCGCCGTAGTTCAGGGCCAGGATTACCTGAATTCCGTCCGCCCCAGCCGTTTCATTGCAGACCGACTTTATTTCCGCAGCGATGTCAGGCGGCAATCCCGCCGAGTCCCCCGCATAGCGGAGCCATATGGAATTTTCCCGGTAGAATTCCAGTTCGCTCCGGAGGTATTGCTTTACCAGTCCCATGATAAAGCCCACTTCTTCGGCGGTTCGTTTCCAGTTTTCAGTGGAGAACACATACAAGGTAAGGTAGCGAATACCCATTCCGGCGGCGGCCTTGACTACCCGCTTGGCCGCCTGGAGTCCCGCCAAATGCCCCTGGGTCCTCCGGTCTCCCCGGGCTTCCGCCCATCTGCCGTTTCCATCCATGATGATCCCAACATGCTGCGGGAACCCGCCGGGATTGATCAAACTTCCATGATCTCCGATTCTTTTTCCTCCAGTACCGCATCAATCTGTTTTATGCAGGAATCAGTTAACTTTTGAAGTTCCTCGGAATTCTTGTTTTCCTCGTCTTCGGTCAATTCCTTGTCCTTGAGGAATTTTTTTAACTCCTCATTGCCGTCCCGGCGTATATTGCGGATCGCTACCCGGCTTTGTTCTGCCTGCCCCTTGGCCTGCTTTACCAGTTCTTTCCGCCGTTCTTCCGTTAAGGGGGGAATGGCGATTCGGATTACCTTGCCGTCGTTGGAAGGATTAAGGGAAAGTTCCGAAGAACGGATTGCTTTTTCAATTTCTCCAATCAAGGCCTTATCCCAGGGCTGGATGACGATAAGCCTGGCTTCGGGGGTGGAAATGTTTGCAGTTTGATTTAAGGGAGTTTTTTCTCCGTAGTAATCCACCCGGATCTTGTCGAAGAGGGCGGGGGAGGCCCTGCCTGTTCTAAGGGCGGCGTAACCTTCTTTAAGGCTGGCGATGGTTTTTTTCATCCGTTCTTCGCAGGATCTAATGGCGCTATGCATTATGCACCAACCTTGTAATAAACAAAATCGGCAATGGAAAGAACTGCGCCGGCCTTTTTTCCTGCCTCTTCCAAAGCCTTGGCAACGCTTAGTTTTTCGTCCTTTACATACCCCTGATCCAGGAGACAGATTTCCTTGAGGAATTTGTTTACTTTTCCTTTTAGGATATTATCCGTTACATTAGCAGGTTTGCCCTTGACCGATTCGTCCTGTTCCATCTGTTTGCGGAAAATATCTTCCTGCTCCTTGAGCCAGGCGGGATCCACTTTTTCCCTGGAAAGGGACATGGGGTTAAAGGCCGCCACATGAAGGGCGATGCTAAAGGCAAAGGCTTTGATGTCTTCGTTTGCAAGGGCCTCGGCCTTGTCGACGGCAAGTTTTACCACTACCCCGATGGCTCCATCACCGTGAATGTACCGGCAGAGGTATTCACGGGGCCCGGCATCTACTGTCAAAAGCCGTTTCAAGGTCATGTTTTCCCTGATCTTTGCCGCCAGGGCGGTAACCATGGCCGTAAGTTCTTCTGTAACCCCGGCGGAGTTTTTTTCCAGGGCCTTGGCGGTTACTGCTTCTCCCAGGGCAATAAAGTCCGGGTTCCGGGCCACAAAATCCGTTTCACAGGCAATTTCCGCCAGCGCCGCCTTCGAGCCGTCATCTTTTATTTTGATAAAAATTTTGCCTTCGTTGACGGCCCGTCCCGACCGTTTTTCCACCGCGGCGAGGCCTTTTTCTTTCAACAATTTCTCTGCCGCCTCCGCATCGCCGTTGGAAGCAACCAGGGCATTTTTACATTCCATCATTCCCGCCCCGGTTTTTTCCCGGAGCTTTTTTACATCTAGGGCGTTTACCTCAGCCATTCCTTACTCCTCTTCGTATACCTTGTCCACATCTACCGGAAAATTATCGTTGGAATGTTCTTCCTCTGCCGCTGTATTTTCCGCCTTGGCATTTTCTCCTTCTCCGCTGGATGCATAGGATTCTATGTCGATTTCCCGGTCTTCTTCTTTTAGGGAAATATCGTTCATCATCTCTTCCATGTCCTCATCTTCTTCACCCAGGGTTTCGATGATCTTAAGTCCCGCTTCGTTATCTGCTTCGACTACGGCGTTGGCGATGATCTGGGTAAAAAGGGTTATCGCCCGGATCGCATCGTCGTTTCCTGGAATGGGATAGTCGATCCCTTCGGGATTGCAGTTGGTGTCCACCACGGCCACAATGGGAATACCTATGCGCCGGGCTTCGGCAACGGCGATGGATTCCATCCTCGTGTCGATGATAAAAAGAATCCCCGGTATCTCTTTCATTTCCTTGATGCCCCCAAGGTTTTTCTGGAGTTTGGACCGTTCCTTGGCCAGGGCTGCGATTTCCTTTTTGGTCAGGTTTTCAAAGGATCCGTCCACTTCCATTTTTTCCAGTTTTTTAAGACGGAGCAGGGATTTTTTGATGGTAACAAAGTTGGTAAGCATGCCGCCGAGCCAGCGGTTGTTAATAAAGAACATACCGCAGCGTTCCGCTTCTTTTTGGATGGCCTGTTGGGCCTGCTTCTTGGTACCCACAAAAAGAACCGACTTGCCCGCCACCACGGTTTTGCGTACCGCTTCATAGGCGTCCTTGATTGATTGGATGGTCTTTTGCAGATCGATAATGTGGATCCCGTTCCTCTCGGCGAAGATGTATTTCTTCATCCGGGGATCCCAGCGCTTTACCTGATGACCGAAGTGTACCCCCGATTCAAGCAGGCTTTTCATGGTGACTACCGCCACTTTTTCCTCCTGGACGGAATCCTGCTGATTCCGCCAACCTTCTCTATATCTCTCCCGTCAATAGCCGGGAGGAAGTTAGCAAGACGAATCTTTCGAAACGCATTGCAGAGTCCAGCAACTATGCGCCGTACTGGTACCCATTTTCTATGAGCATACGATACAATTCATGGATGGGCAAGCCCACAACGGCGCTATAGGAGCCTTTTATGGAAGTGGCAAAACAACCCCCCAGTCCCTGTATCCTGTAGGATCCTGCCGCCCCCTGCCATTCCCCGGAGTTGAGGTACCATTCAATTTCCTTGTCCGAAAGGGGAGTTAAACACACCGTGGACAGAACAGTACGGCAGTCAATGTTCTGATTTTTACCGCTAAAGAGGGCCACCGAGGTGCATACTTCGTGTTCCCGCCCTTCCAGGCGTAGAAGCATCGCTTTGGCGCCGTCGCGGTCCGCGGCTTTTCCAAAAATTTCCCCGTCAACGGAAATAACCGTATCGGCTCCGAAGATCCAGCGTGGTATGCGGCCCCGGAGCCGGTCAATAATGGCGTTGATCTTCCGTACCGACATATCCCGGGTAAACTCTTCCGGGGTTTGATCAGGGCTGGGTTTTTCATCCAGTTTAGCTGGCATAATGTTATAGGGCAGTCCCAGCAGTTTAAAATATTCTTGTCTGCGCAGGGAACCTGATGCCAGAATAATTGGCTCCATGTTACTCCATCTTATTGAGAGATACAGGACTCGAACCTGCCACCTTCAGCTCCGGAGGCTGACGCTCTATCCAGATGAGCTAATCTCTCGGGGTTTATTCAGGATATGTCTTTTGACAAAGGGCTGTCAAGGACTTTTATTTCGGCGGTAGTCCAAATAAAGTACGCACTTCTTCATCGACCAGGGTTTCCCGGGCCAGAAGAGCATCAGCAAGTTTTTCCAGTTCGGTTTTGCGGCTTTCCAGAATATTCCGGGCCGTATTAACCGCTTCTTCCAGGATCTTTTTGATGGCCATGTCGATACATTTGGCGGTTTCTTCCGAGTAATCTTTGTGCCGGGCGATTTCCTTGCCCAAAAAAATCGGTTCGTCCTCCTGGCCGTATGTAACGGGTCCCAATTCTTCCGCCATGCCCCATTCGCAGACCATGCGCCGGGCCATGTCGGTGGCCTGCTCCAGATCCTGTTTGGTGCCGGTGGTGGTTTCGTCGAAAAAGAGTTTTTCCGCCGTCCAACCGCCGTAGCAGATTACGATGCGGTCTTCGATCCAGCCCCTAGTGCGGCTGTAACTGTCTTCTTCTGGCAGGGACATGGCCATGCCCAGGGCCCGGCCATGGGGAACTATCGTTACCTTGTGGAGGGGATCGGCGTTTTTAAGAAAATAATGGAGCAGGGCATGGCCCGCTTCGTGGACGGCGGTCATACGCCGTTCCTTGTCGCTCACCACCAGTGTCTTCCGGGCCACCCCCATCAGTACCTTGTCCCGGGCTTCTTCCAGATCGCTCATCTCCACCGCTTTTTTGTCTTTTCGGGCTGCAAAGAGGGCCGCTTCGTTAATCAGGTTGGCAATTTCCGCACCGCTCATGCCGGGGGTTGCCCTGGCTACCCGGACAAGATCTATTTCTTCGGCCAGGGGAATTTTTGCGGCATGGATGCTGAGGATTGCTTCCCGTTCCTTGATGTCCGGCATGGCCACCACCACCTGACGGTCAAAGCGCCCAGGCCGGAGCAGGGCCGGATCCAGCACGTCGGGCCTGTTGGTGGCAGCGAGGATGATCACTCCATCCTTGGAATCAAAGCCGTCCATCTCCACCAAAAGCTGGTTCAGTGTCTGTTCCCGTTCATCGTGGCCGCCGCCGTAACCGGCTCCCCGGGTCCGGCCCACCGCATCCAATTCATCAATAAAAATAATGCAGGGAGCGCTGCGCCGGCCCTGATCAAAAAGATCCCGGACCCGGCTGGCGCCGACACCGACAAACATCTCCACAAAGTCGGAACCGGACATATGAAAAAAATTCACCCCCGCTTCTCCCGCCACCGCTTTGGCCATGAGGGTTTTTCCCGTACCGGGCATACCCACAAGGAGTACTCCCTTGGGAATTCGGGCGCCCATCTTGGTAAATTTTTGGGGGTCCTTTAAAAAAGATACGACTTCCTGTAATTCATACTTGGCGTCCACCTGACCCGCCACATCGGAAAAGGTGATTTTTTTTCCTTCGTTATGATAGCGCTTGGCCCGGCTTTTTCCGAATTGAAAATTGCGGGACCCCGCCCCCTGCATATTTCTCATCATAAACCAAATAAAGCCAATGATCAGAATCCAGGGAACAATATCCAGCACGATCCGCAGCGGACTAATACCTGCCGCTGCGCCGGTAACCTTGATGCCCTGGCTCAACAGATTGGGAACCAGGGAGGGATCAGAATAGGGAATAAGCGTTTTAAAGTGTCCCTGATCACCACTTTGGGTACGGCGGGTTCCTTCGATAGTATTGTTATCGTAGATTACGACATTGACTATTTCGTTGCGGCCTAAATGCTGAATAAAATCAGAGTAGGCCATGTCCTGAATATTGGGTTCGGTCCGGAAATAATAGGCCACAAAGAGGGTAACCATGATGAGGAGAAAAAACAAGGCAAGATGATTGGGTCTTCCGCTGGGCAAGAGGGGCTTTTGGGGCTTATTTGATTTATCATTGTGATCCATTCAACAGGATCCTCCATTTATTTGTATCGCAAAGCTCAGCCCGCCTGTCCCCGGAGAATGTTCCCGTTTCCAAACAAGAACGCCGGTTCCTTCGGGTTGAATCACTGCCGCCCTGCCGTCCCGGTCTTCGGCCAGGATCTTCCCGTTGACAGAACGAATCACCGCCGGAAGCTGCCCGAAAAAAACCATTCCCCCAGAATCAATATGCTCCAGAGAGGCGGTTATGGTAAGTCCTTCCAGCTTATAAACTCCGGCCTTTTTAATCAACACCGAAAAACCATCCTCCGTAAAAAGGGGGGGCGTTTTTTTCACCCCTATCCGGCCCTTTTTGTTTTCCAGCAGAAACCGGCCAAGATTCGCAGCGGTCCCGCCCCGTGCAAAGGACCGGATCGCTTTCCTCCGGGGCTGTTCCGTGATAAGGCTTTCTCCTCCGGTCCGGGCAAGAATATCGATGGCCTGGAACAGGGCTTCTTCCCGGAGTATTTCCGGCTGTGAAAAAAAAGTTTCCGCAGAAAGGCTTAAATGTGAATTTGCTGAATCATGTATCCAGGACAGGCGTTTCTCCGCTTCTTCCGCTAAAAAAGTTGCCGCCATGGCCTGGGTTTCTCCAAGCCGCAGTGCCGATTCCCGCCATTGGGGAAAATGCTGATCCAGCACTGGGATAAGCCGGAGGCGCACCTTGTTCCGAAAAAAGCGTTCATCGGTATTGGTTTCGTCGATACAGTGGGAAAGATCCCGATATTTCAAATATTCAAGAATATCGGAACGGCTAAGAAAAAGCAGGGGCCGCACGATGGGAGGATCCGGCGATTCCTCCTGTCCGTAACGTATGCCGGCAAATTCCGCCGGCGGAGAATTCATAGCGCCAAGTCCCGCCGGGCCGGAACCCCGGAAAAATGCCATGAGGATGGTTTCCAGCCGGTCATTGGCGGTATGGGCGGTAAGAATTGCATCCGCTCCAAGCCGGCGGGCTTCTTTCCGAAGCGCTGTATAGCGGAAATATCTGGCCGCCCCTTCAATCCCTGTGCCACACTGCCGGGCATGGGCATCTATCGCTCCGGAGGGAAACTTTTTTATGGAAAAGGGAATGTCGAGTTTTTTACAAAGCGCCCCGGCGGCGCATTCATCGGCGGCGCATTTTTCCGGCGGACGGATCCCATGATTAACATAAAGGGCATGAAGTTCAAGGGGAACCGCCTTTCTCAGAGAAGCCAGAGCCGCGATCATGGCGGTAGAATCAGCGCCGCCGGAAAGGGCCGCCAAAACCGTGTGTTTTCCCGGCTTTCCGGCAAAGAATGTGTTTAACCCCGCAAGAACCGCGGTTTCAAAGGAAGTAAACAAATCATTGTTAGTTATTGTTTATTTTTCCTTTTCAGACTTTTTTTCAGCCGCAGGAGCAGCGGCACTTTCCGCAGCAACGCCTTCCGCAGCGACAGCGGCTTCTTCGGCGGGAGCGGCTTCAGCCTTGGCGAATTTAACCAGGGCCACTACCTGATCGGGGTTGGAGATCAGCTTTACCCCGCCGCCCAAGGTCAAATCCCGGACATGGATGGACTGGTTTGCCTTAAGAGAGGAAATGTCCACGTCGAGCCGCTCGGGCAAATCTTTGGGAAGGCATTCAACTTCAATATCGTGGAGAGGAGTTTCCAGAATACCTCCTTCCCGGACACCGATTGGATTTCCATGGATGTGGAGGGATACCCTGGCCCTGACGATGGTGTTCCCTTCGATTTCGTAAAAATCGATGTGGAGTATGGCGCCGTCCTTGATGTTTCGTTGGGTGGCCTTTACAAAGGCTTCGTGGACCTGGCCGTTAACATCAACCTTGACGATGGTACTTTCAGAAATACCTTTGACCCGGTTCGTAAAATCCCGGGCGTCCAGATCTATAGCAAGGGCGCTGCCTTTGCGGCCATAGAGTACCGCCGGAATCCGGCCCAGCCGCCTGAGTCTTCTTGCTTCTCCGGATCCTTTATTTGCCCTGCCTTGGGCTGAAAATACAACTTGTGCCATAATGCTTCCTTAAAAAATTGCTGGGGCTCCAGGGTTCCCCTGTGTACCTGGGACGACAGGGTTCGAACCTGTGCATGCCGGAGCCAAAACCCGGTGGCTTACCACTTGCCTACGTCCCAAAGGACTCCCGTAAAGGGTATCAAAAAAGGGAATGTTAGGCAAGCCATGAAGCATGGCATTTAGCGCCGTGTCAATAGTGTTCAGAACGGAGAATTTGTAGTATATTTAATCCATCATGAAGCCATCCGGAAAACTACTGTCCGCGGCGGTTTTAACGGGGCTTTTGTTTTTTCCTCGTTGTACCGAGCCGGAAATGCCTGTTTACAAAACGGCAGGAAACGCCGAAGCGGCCCGATCTATCACCATTATTGCGGCAGGGGATAACCTGATCCACGACATTATCTACAACAGCGCTAGGGTAAGCGGGGACGAAGAACGTTTCGATTTTGGTCCCAATTATGCACAGATAAAACCAATTATTGAAAAAGCAGATATTGCCTTTGTTAATCAGGAAACGGTACTGGGAGGAAAGCAGTTCGGTTATTCGGGATACCCCGTTTTTAACACACCCCAAGATGCGGGGCAAGGCCTTATCAATGCGGGGTTTTCCGTGGTTAATCACGCTTCCAACCATGTCATGGACCGGGGGGAAGGAGCGGTTTACGGTACCATGGATTTTTGGGAATCCCGGGGAATAACCTGCCTGGGAGTTTTCCGTACCGAAGAAGCCCGAAAAACCGAAAGGCAGATCATCGAAAAAAACGGCATAAAAACGGGGTTCCTATCCTATACCTACGGCCTAAACGGCTTTTCACTTCCCCGGGACAAACCCTGGCTGGCGGGGATCATAGACCAAGAAGTGATGGGACAGGAAATAGACGCCCTGCGCCCTCACTGCGATCTGCTGGTGGTTTCCATGCACTGGGGCAATGAATTCCAGCATACCGTGAGCAATGAACAAAGGGAACTGGCCCGCTTTATGGCTCTGCACAAGGTAGATTTAATCCTGGGTCATCATCCTCATGTAACCGAACCGGTAGATGTAATTGACCGGCCCGACGGGGGAAAACTGGTCGTTTATTATTCCTTGGGGGACCTTCTTTCCCATACCCAGTCGTCCTGGACCCCGGATACGATTACCGGCGCCCTGGCCTATATCAAGGCAAGAAAAACCCAGGGAGCTTCCTGTACTATAGACCTTGCCGGGATTATCCCCACGGTCTGCCACTACGGCAGAGAACGGAGAAGCCCCTTTATAGTTTATCCTCTCTGGGATTATACCGACGAACTGGCGTCAAAACATTACAAACCCAATATGACAGTTGAATACCTTAGCGCCGCGGCCAGAAAAATCTTTGGTGTCCGGGTCATGAGCAGGGAACAATACTTGGCGAACGAAGCCCCAAGGCGGACTTCTTCCTTAAACAGGGCGTTGTAAGCAGACTGCCGTTCAGGCTGGCTTGGAGTTTACCAGGGTGATATTGGTTCCTACCTGATATTTTGCTTCGGGGTTATCGGGGTTGAGGATCTTGCCAGAAGCGTTAAAGCCCACCGAGCCGGTGCTGAACACTTTTGGAGAGGCATAAAGCCGTCCCCATTCCTTTCCTGCGCCGTCTGTGAATACAACCGTCAGGGTTCCAGGGGCTTTGCTGTCCCTAAAACCGCCTTTTTCTTTTTCAGCCATGTTTGGCCTCCTTAGCCTGCGGGAAATATCGCCGCATATAAAACCCGTTCAATTTTTTTGTACACTCCATTTATTAAAATGAGTAACTTCTTCTACCGGCATACGCGGCCTCGACTTTGGCGATTCATCAGGATAACCAATAGGAGACATAGCAAAAATATCCGTTTTGTCCGGAATATTTAGAAGGCTTTTAATTTTTTCATTCTGCCAGCCCGGGGTGCCAAGCCAGCAAGTCCCCAATCCTTCCGCAAAGGCAGCGAGCATAAGATTTTGCATAGCCGCAGCAATGCTATGATGCGCCCATTTTGTTGTCCAGTCTTCGTAAGGTTTATTTAATTGTTGATTTTTAATATTCATACAAACAACCAGAAAAACCGGGACATTTGCCATACGCCCATATGAGGAAACTTTTTCCTTTAGAATTTCGCCTTCAAGATTGTCTTTACGTCCTTTCCCAAAATACTCATGGTGTACTTCTTCAAGTATTTTACAAAGCTGATTGATAAGTTCAGTGTCAGTTACAAAAATGAAATCCCAAGGCTGTGAGTTGCCGTTGCTGGGTGCTGTTATTGCAGCCTGCGCAAGCTTAATCAGCTTTTCGTTTTCAATTTTTGCAGACCGGTACTTTCTGATACTTCTACGTCCGTTAAGAGCTTCATAAATATCCATGTTTTTTCTCCGTTGCCATAATAATAACATTTAAAATGTCTGCTGTAAAGTATGTGCGAATTTTTTAAAAAAAATTGGGTACGGCCGGCGCGGAAAACTATATTATCTTTTCCCGATGAATTTAGAATTTCTAAACCGCATGGCAGACCAATCATCATCTAAAGAAATCATAGATACTCCTTCAAAGCCATAGGAAATGATAGCTTCTCGTAGTGTATCCCTATTGCAGTCAATTTTTGAATATTTTTTCGATGTCCCCTTGGGATAACAAATCCATAAAAGGCCATCACCGTCTATCGAATTTGACAATAATTCACCTAACTTAACAAATTCAGCTTGTGATGTAATAAAAACTTGTATATAACTATACTTTCCTTTGATTTTGTTTGTTACGCTGCCTTTGAAATTTTTTAATATTTTGGCAAATTCATCCGGGGCATTAAGAATAACAGCATTATTATTATTCTCTATTTTCAGTTTCCTTAAAATGCTGATATCCATAAATTCACCTCCAAATCATAGATAGAATCTACGGTTTTTGAGAAAAAGCGTCAAGCAAGGTTGGATGAAGTGAAACAGGCAATTTTGTTTTTTTTCGGGCGGGCATACCACCATAAATGGTTCTTCTTGATGAAAACAGCAATCGTTCTGAAGGTTTTTGGACTGTGGCTGCAAAAACCATGCTGACTGTAATTTTGACGTTTGAATCAATAGCTTCAAGCCTATTTAGCACGCTTACGGCGGATTTGGTTATTTTTTCGATTGATTCCCTTTTACAGAAATCACCACATCCATCCTCCCTCAAGGCTGACACCATAAGAAACGATTGTAAAAAAGTATAAAAAAATATAAAATGTTTGGTTAATACTATTCGTACTTTTTATGACAAAGATCAAAATGGTTGGAATTCCTCCAAATATAATAAGAAATATTGAGGGCCGCCGTACCTAAAGTCATTATAGGCATTATGCTCGGTCTACGCAAGAGAAGCACCAGGGAATCCCTTGCATGGATAAATTTCGTATATAAAAATACCTGCCTTAACGGCAGGATCATTATCCATAATTCTTTGAACCTCGTTTACAGATACGTTAAAAATATACACGCCGCTAAGGTTGTTACCGCCAAATACAGGACAAATAATAGACGCTAACCCTTCTTCGCTAATAGCAAGATTTTTGCGGGCGTGTTCAAAAATAATAGCATCTGCCCCTGCATCATTTCTTTTGGGTGTTGGTTTTATTAGCACTATCGTATAATCCTTGAGTTTATTGTGCATTTCCCTGAAATATTCATCCGATATTATTGCCATAACAATCCTGCTCCTTATATTATAGCATAGCACAAATCCCGCCAATTTTTCTCTGCATTGTTACCGTAAAGGCTCCGTTTGCCATTTCGTTAATCCCGGAATGCTTTCTGAAATACTCAAAATAAACCGTTATATCGCCCCATTGGAAACTCCTCATGACCCAGCTTGCGGAACGGGTCAAGCAGAATTTTCTCGTTATCCACCGCCCAGCGGATAGCAACACAAACCGCCTGTATTACGATATTTGTCCTGCGGCCTAGAAGACTTGAACTCCCATCATTAATAGTTTGGCTTAAGTCAAACTATTAACGCAGCCTCTCGGCACTAGCAGCGCAAACGTGTTGGAGTTCATATCACCGCATATAACACCATATCATAACGTATCACAGGTTTTTCTAAAAATTGCCTAACTCCTTATCCTGCAAGGAATTAAGTGTTCATAAGAACCCATAACGTATCATAACATATCATGGCATAGCAGCGAAAAAATGCCAAGAAAAACGTGTTTTTTAAAAAAATATCAGTTTTGTATCAATCAAGGTCAAGGCAAAATTTGTGAGAAAGTGTCTCACGAAATGGTTGCTATCGGCGGCAGTTACCGAGGAATTCTCGGCAACTGAAATTTCAATCCAATTTTTGCAATCAGTGGCTGCAGAAATTCAATATCCATTAATTGCTATTAAAAATAGATTCTGCGATCACTGATCGCAGAATTGCTCCGGCTTTATTGCATCAGTTCCGCTTATCAAGTAATTGCCTTGCTTTAATCCGTTCACGAGCTTCCAGAAGAAGCGTATGGATTTTTTCTTCCAGTTTTTCCTTTGGCGGAAGCTCTGTCCAGTATTCGGCGACCATAATACCGTCCTTGTCCATTTCCAGCAATTCTATCTGTTCACGGCTGTCTCCGGCGCAAAGAATAAGGCCGATGGGTTCATTTTCATCCGGCTGCCGTTCATACCTGTTCAGCCATTTTAGGTACAGTTTCATTTGGCCTTGATACTTTGCCTGAAATTTGCCGATTTTGAGTTCGATAGCCACAAGCCTCTTTGATTTGCGATGATAGAAAAGAAGATCAAGGTAAAAATCATCACCGTCTATTATCATGCGTTTTTGCCGTTCCACAAAAGCAAAACCTTTCCCCAATTCCAAAATAAAGCTCTCAAGATCACGTAAAATGGCTTCTTCGATATCCTTTTCCAGATATGCGTTTTGCAAGCCGAGGAAGTCCAGCATATAATGATAATTGTCCTTTATCTATATAACTTGAAGTCCATTTTGCTTCAATCAAGTACACTTCGTCTCTTAAAATAAAACTACCGTCAATCTGTTCACCCATTAACTTAAAACTACATCTTGGCTGTAAGGAGAAAGCATCAAATAATGATTTTAGATATTTTTCAAATGCAAAACCCCTAGCCTGTGGGTTATCTGACATATTTCCCAATTCCAATAATTCTTTCATATATTTTTCGTAATCAATTACTGATGTAATAGGAGAGGGAGGAGCCGTATTTTTATCAGAGGCAGCTTTTACATTTGTAGTTTTTCCAATTAAATGATTTCCAATTTCAGCACATTGTTTGAATTTTTCTTTATCTTCATCAGCAATCAATTCCTTTTCTCGCATATATCGTAACAATTCCAATAATAATTTTCCTGCGATTCTATCATCATAATCATTTAATATTGCTCTTAGGATTTTCCCTTTTGATAAACTAGGATATTTTTCATAAATATCGATTTGTATTTTTTCATAAACAAATTCTTGAAATGACCTATTTGTAAAGTCAAGAACATATCCACCTGCATTTAGGAGACTATCAATTTTGTCCTTTTTAATAAAATCTAGATTTGACATGTAATTATTTAGTTCCCGTTTTGTTCTTCTTCTTGTTTTTCATCGTAACAATCTTTGCAAATTGTACCTATAAAATTGCCGCTTGCCCATTTACCGCAATCATCACATAGTTGACGGACGCTCTCCATCGCTGTAGGTGTATCTTCTTCATTCGACGGTAAATCATCATCAATACTCTTAAATAATTTATCTTCAGTCCAACTTTTTATATCAATTTTTTCATAGATTTTATTAATACCTATTATTTCTCTTGCTAATTCAAACGCATTGTCAAAAAGCGGTTGGACTGTTAAATTAAATAAAACAAATCCTAAAAATGACAAAAATAGTTTTCCGATTATACTCTTTAATTTAGGAATACTATTTGGCTCATTCAGATTTTCTAAAGATAGATTATTAAACTCAATAGCAATTTCTAAAATATCGTCTCTTGATACTGGTATATCATTTATCAAGATATTATCTTCGTCTGTAAATGATAGATCGTAATCAATAGGGTCAACAAGCGGGATAAGAGCATTTAATTTTGTGATAGCTTGGATTGCTGACATATTTTTACTAATAACGGATATTCCATCAAAAATACCTGACATTTTTAATGAACGAAGAACTAAACTGTTGCTTTCTATGGCTGATGAAAGAGAATAAGCGGGTCTTAAAGCATTTGATATTTCTACAAATTGGTTTTGTAATAAAGGTATTTGAGATAGTGTAGTTTTTGAGCTTGATACTTTTTCTAGTGCTTCCATAGTTTGTGTAAACGGAAGCATACTATTATCAAATTTCTGTATACCCTTTATAGCTTGTTGAACTGATGATGAATTAACTATTGATGACATTTTATTTATTTGGGAAAAAACAGCTTGATTTTTCTGCATAGCCAAAAATGCCGGGGAATTAAAAAAATTACCAAATTTACCAAAATCCATGATGAATTATACTACTCCACCAAAAACCCATACTCATACACTTTGGGTTTAATTTTATCTGCCAATATAGTTAAAGCCTGACGCAATTCCTTTATCAAAACATTGTATGTATCATCAGCGCTCTTGTTATTCATTTTACCGCTGTCATCTCTGCCTTGAAAGAATTCCCTAATATCATACAAACTTGCATTCACATTTGCAGAGGGTTGAGAGTGATAGTATTTCCATAATTTCTTACCAGCCTTAAATACTGCTTTAGCTTCATTGGAAAATTTACGCTTTATGCAAAACGTGTCTTCGTGTTGTTCAAATAAATCTGAATAACCGTTCTGAATTATTTTCCCGCTCATAAAACTAACCATAAAATGGCTGTCAAAATTATCTCGGGAATTAACTTCGGTTTCAGTAAACGGTATCCAGTGATTAACACCATCTTTCACAGTAATTCTGTTTTGCCCATGAAATAATGTAAAAGCTAAGCAATCATTCTGAAATTCCATATCATTCTTATATTCATCGTTGGATGGATATAAAAATTGATCTCTATCATTAAGCCAAGTTGCATCTATACAAAGTCGTACTGAAAAATATATGCAACCTTCAATTAGGTTTAAATTCGTACAGCCATAGTAATTAAAATGACGAGTTCCTTTATTCACCGTTATATAAGGTTGATTGTTTTTTAGAAAATCCGGGGCGGGATTGCATAAAAAACCAATAGCATTTTTTTTATCTATGTCAAAATTTTTAATCCATTTATTTATTGAATCACCGGTGGTCGAATAAAACGTTTTTTTCATTCTACTTTCATCTACTTGAAACTTAACGCTTTTCGGGAATTTCTTCCCATTATTGTCCCATATAGAAAAACCAATAGGGAATAGTCCAACTACATTGTCAAATGTATCAGCACGAACAATAAACCCTTTTTTAAATTCTGCTCTAAAAAAATTCCTAAAATTCCTAAAATTTTGACTGTTTATAAATTTGACTTTTGAAAATAAGGCTAATTTAGAATCTGGTACCTCGTGGTATATTCGTGCAACAAATAATGAGAATATTTCATTTGCTGCTTTTCCTAAACTTGATTGATATTTATCTTTAACCTTGTTAATAATTGCAACACCTGGTTTATTCTTGCCTGAGCCGGAAATTGTAGCCGAACTTGTTGCTTCTGCATAAGGTGGATTTATATAAACAACCAATTTTTTCCGTTTTTTTTCGCTTTTAATAATATCAAGTAAGCCTTTTGGCAATTTTTCAAAATCATCATTTAAAAAATCGAACTGAAAAACATGGTCTTCAAGCAAGTTTGCACCGTTTCTAATCCGGTCTTTCATTACATCAACATCGGCTTTATCAAGGGTGGAAGCCCAAATATTGTATTTATTGGTAAGCCCTGCCAACAGATTGCCTGTCCCGGCGGCACAATCCCATACGTAGTATTCATCTTGCCAGTTTTCGCCTAATGCATCAGCAATATATTTTTGGGAGAGTTCTACCCATTGTTGTGAGGTAAAGAAAGAACCCTTGCGCTCTCTAATATCCTGCGGTACAAGTAAATCCCTACGGTTTATTATATAATCCCAATATTCTTCCAACGGGGGACGTTCATATTTGTCCCAAAATTCCTTATGGGATTTTTGATTGTCATTAAAACCGACTTCTTTATACAGAGAAAAACCTGCATCATCGAATTTTTTGTCAAATTTATACTGGTCATTCATCAAAATAACAAATAGTTTTTCTTTTAGAGTATAATTGTCTTTTGAGAGCAAATCAGCAAGGAAAAAATCACCGTCTATGATACCTGATTTTTTTACCAGAGACCAATCAATGGCAATACTCTTTTTTACCTTTTCCAGCCATTTGCTGTAAATAATTACAAAGTTGTTTTTATTTATCTGAAATTTAGCGGTTATATTTCCGGCTGCCAGATTACTATTTATAAAATCGACAATTTCTTTTTTATCCGTATCGAATTGAAAAATGACAATGTTCTTTTTTGACAGTTTTTCTATTTTCTTTTTGGTTTTCAAGAAATCGGAAGTGGTATGATTGCTTGGGGTAATGTTCCAGTTTACATCATTGTCATTGAAAATCGGCAATATATCGTGAAAAGGAACAAAGGCTATTTTGGCGGTATCAAAACAGGCAATGTACGGCGGGGGCAAGTGTTCCCCTTTTTCGTAGATTTTTTTGATAGTTAAAACTAGCTGTGTAAGCATTGCGGAAATATCAGCGACACCTTTTTTGCTTTCCGCCCATAGGTAGTGGCGTTTCCAGATATTATCTTTTAGGGTTTTCGCTTCTGTTACAATAAAGTCGATATTTCCAATATTTGGTTCATAGGCATATTTTGAGGCGTTGAAAAAATCACGGAACACTGCCGCTTTAAAGGTTTCTTCCTTCGGTATGGTGCTGTAATATGCCACTTGTTCAATTTTCTCCTTATTTTGTCATTTTAATAATTCCATCAATTCCAAAAAGAACTTGCCGTCTTGTGTTTTATACAAATTATACCATGCCTCAATAACAGCATTTTCCATTACGGTTGTTTTTTTAAATACTTCATAGGCAAATTCCAACGGCGCAATACCTGAAGCGGTTATTACATTTTTTTCTGATGCTGCAGGTTGATTACAATAATTGCTTTCTCCTTTGTAATTTGGACATACCATTTTTAAAAATCCAAGATCATTACTCGTATGCTTTATTCCATCCAATAAACCAAAGTTAGCCATTGCGATTGTTGCCCCGCATATTGCGGCAATAGTAATGTCCTTTTCGATGTTTTCCCTGACAAAATTGAGTATCTCATCATTATTCCCATTTAGCCAGGCTTCGGCTCCGGGTAGTATTAACAGATCGCCTTTTTGCATTTTTAATTCTTTCACAGCAATATCGGGAGTTGCTTCCATACCGCCCATTGTTTTTATAGGGCTTAGGTTTTTCCCAACTTTGATAATTTTAGGTTTTTCGATATTTTTCTTTAAATATCTTCCGCTATTGATTTCTGCGGTTAAATAGCCGATTTCCCAATCGGCAAGAGTGTCTAAAACATACAAAAATACATTCATACAATTTCTCCTTCCTTTTTCAAACCTTATGATACCATGCCACAACCCGCCCTTCAATCCGTATGTCGTTTAGTTCGCTGCCCGAAAAGCGGCGGGGTTTGTAGTTGGGGTTTGCACTTTTCAATTCGATGGTCTTGTTGGCGGGGCTAAAATCCACCCGCTTTACCAATAGGGTATTCTCAACGGAAACCACATAAATTCCGTTACCCTCTGTCTGTTTGACGTTGAAAATGACAATATCTCCATTATTGATATGCTCGCCTATCATGCTATCGCCAGAAACATAGACGGCTTTCAGGTTTTGTGGGTTATAGGGACGCAAAAAGTCATACATAACGGGTATATACTGCTTTTCGATGTATTCTTCTATACCCCGCCCATACCCTGCGGCGACTTCCTGATAATACAGCTCAATTTCGGCATAGTCCGGATCATACTTTGAACTGCCGCTGCCGGTAATGAACCATTGTAGATTGACGTTATAAGTCTTTGAAAGGGCATCCAGTACATTACGGGACGGCTTTATAATACCTGTAGAAATTTGGTAGCCCAAAGCCTTTGAAATCCCAAGGCTTTCGGCAAAATCTTTCTTTGACAGCCCGCTTGCCTGTTGTACAAGATTGTAGCGGCTGGCTTCGGTTTGCATTGACAACCCCTAAATTAGGAATATAGAATATCTATACTTTTAATCATATATGATACTGCTGGGTTTGTAAAGGGAAAAATGATTAATATTTACGGCGGGAATGCTGGATATGTCATATTCGAATACTGCGGCCTAGAAGACTTGAACTTCCATGCCTCTCGGCACTAGCACCTCAAACGTGAGGGTGTTCATTTCACCGCATATAACACCATATCATAACGTATCACAGGTTTTTCTGAAAATCGCTTAACTCCTTATCTTGCAAGGAATTAAGTGTTCATAAGAACCCATAACGTATCATAAGATATCATGGCGTATCAGTGAAAAAATGTCAAGAAAAATGTATTTTTTGAAAAAAGTATCAGTTTTGTATCAGTCAGAGCAGGGCTTAGATTTGGCACACAGTGTGTGCTATTTTTATTCATTTGAGGTGTATGAGATAATTTCTGCAACCAGTGGCTGCAGTTTTCATATTGTGGCAGTTGCTAAGAAATCCTTAGTAACTGAAATTTCAGTCTAATTTCTGCAATCAGTGGCACAGAAATTCAAGTATTCATTAAATTGCTATCTAAGATAGATTCGGCGATCACTGATCGCTGAATTGTTCGGCTTTATCGCATCAGTTCCAGGATTAGGGCGGTTAATTTTTCAATATCTCCCTCAATGGTTCCGGACATATAGCGTTCATATACGTCAAGGTTATCGGGAGGGTTCAAATTAAGGGCATAGCCTTTTTCAAGGGCAAGGACACGGATAAATTCCCGCTGTACTCGTCCGTTGCCTTCCCTGAAAGGGTGCAAGTAATTAATGCTGTCCAGCAATTCCGCCAGTAGACTGGCCAATTTGACTTTATCGGCGGACTCAATTTTTCGGTAGTCGGTTATGAGGTTGTTAATGTAGGCAAAGCCTTTGTTAAAATATGCGGTTAGGAAAAATTGCTTTCCCTGTTTGCTTATCTCTACGGTTCTTTTCTGTCCTGCCCAATGGTATACGTCCTGAAATAAATAGCGATGAATATCCAAAAGCGTTTCGGCGTTATGTACGGCTATCGGCTGTATTTCAAGTTCATTTGCTCGCTTGATTACGGCGGTGCTTTCAAAAAACAACAAGCCGTCCGAGTCGGTAATATCAGCCAAATTTCTCAGAACGCCTGTTTGGGGGTCGGTGTAGGTATAATCGGGGTCTATATATTCGTAATTGTTACGCATAGGCTTTTTCTTTGGTTAGCTTTATCAACTGTCCGAGGGTGATTTTTTCGGAAAGGTAATCACGGATAATTTCAATGCTTTTGGGGGTCGGGTCAAATCCTTCAAACATTACCGTTCCCAATGCGTTTACGGCGGCATCAAAATTGTTGACAGAGCTAAAATTAACTCCCATGATGGTGAGGTTTTTTCGGTCTATTTCTATTGGTTTATAGGGCATTGGAGACCTCCAGAGGTATTATATTACTTATCATCGAGCAATTGCCTTGCTTTTATCCGTTCACGGGCTTCCAGAAGTAGTGTGCGAATTTTTTCTTCTAGTTTTTCCTTTGGCGGAAGTTCTGTCCAGTATTCGGCGACCATAATGCCGTCTTTATCCATTTCCAGCAATTCTATCTGTTCACGGCTGTCTCCGGCGCAAAGAATAAGGCCGATGGGTTCATTTTCATCGGACTGCCGTTCATACCTGTTTAGCCATTTTAGGTACAGTTTCATTTGGCCTTGATACTTTGCCTGAAATTTGCCGATTTTGAGTTCTATAGCCACAAGCCTCTTTGATTTGCGATGATAGAAAAGAAGATCAAGGTAAAAATCATCACCGTCTATTATCATGCGTTTTTGCCGTTCTACAAAGGCAAAGCCTTTCCCCAATTCCAGGATAAAGTTTTCAAGATCACGCAATATCGCTTCTTCAATATCCTTTTCCAGATATGCGTTTTGCAAGCCGAGGAAGTCCAGCAAATAAGGGTCTTTGAATGTGTCCAAGGGGATTTTCGATTTTTTTGAAATTTGAGTATTGGCGATTTTGGTACGTTCGAATGTCTTTTTTTCAATTAAGGCTCGAAGGTCTCTTTTTCCCAAGCTTTCATCAATCGCACGTTGGGCATAAAATAGCTTTTCTTCAGACGATTTGAGAGGAAGCAGTATTATAATGTGAGACCAGCTTAATTGTCGTGCCAGTGGAACGACAATCTTTTTTTCGGGGAAACACTCTGCAAATTGTAACATTCTTCGCAGGTTTTTTTCCTCAAAACTGCGTCCATATTCGGCAGACAGCATTCCAGCAAGATTCGGGACTATCTGTTTCCCATATTCTGCACGTTTGTTGTTTAGAATTCCATCGTTTATTCTTTTTCCTATTTGCCAGAATAACAGATTAACTGTGCTTTTTGCCTGTGATATTACTTTTTGCTTGCTTTTTTCGATGAGTGTAGAAAGGTCTTTGTAGAGGGAGTCTATTTTGGGAGTTCGGTTGATTTCTATTGGTTCATAGGGCATTGAGGTCTCCTTGTAATTTATTATTAATTTTGTAAAGAAGCACTATTTTCTGCTCTAATCAACAGTGGTGTATTAGATTTTGGTGGAATATTTGGTATATCCAATTTTATCAATAATGCCATTGGAAAATCTACACCTAATAATAAAGCTTCTCCTTCTCCAAGTATTGGTAAAAAAGACAATACATTTCTATTTGAAGACGACGCAGCACTTTCTATTGCTTTCTTGTCATATTCATTGATTAATCTATGAACAATAAAAGCCCCCATCTGGCTTAATGTACCTATTGGTATATCTCTTGGCATTTGTGTAGACAAACAAAGAAATAATCCATACTTTCGACATTCTTTTGCTATTAAATCAAAAGATTCAAGCGATTGAATACCAGAATTCTCATCTTCAACTTTTTTATTTAAAAACTGATGAGCTTCATCAACAAAAAAAACAATGGGATTATCTATAAAACATTTTTTTCTTGCTTTATCTAGCAAATAAGAAGCGACTGCATTTGAAACAATTTCTTTAGCATAAAACGAAGAAGGAATATCCTCAAAACTAATCCTTAACACATTTTCATTATCTACCCCCTTTAAAAAATCATCAATAATGTTAATAATTGAACGATAATTATCAGGAATATTATTAAATCCCATTAAACGGTTAAAAATATCGGTGTTAAGTAAATCCGTAATTCTCCCGATTAATGATGTTTGATAATCATATGTTCTTGCATCATAATCTCCCCACATATTTGGATCTGGTTGCTGTCTTTGCCCTCCAGTCTGATATACACATTCTTCTTTTATTTGTGGAACTAGAAATGTAATATCAAAATTACATGTATTGTCCTCTATTTCCCTTATGTGATTTTTGTAAAATTCATTGAATTTTATTTTCTCTCTGTTTCTTTTTTCATATGTTTTTGATATATTGCATAAACGTACCATTTTCAATGAACGAATTGCTTCTAATAATATTGGCCTTTGCGATTGTCCTGTTGGTCTTAAAAGAAAAAATAAATCTGGAATTGTTAGTTTCTGATATGGAAAATATGAATCGACACCTAAATTTACCGTTTTTGATTTTATTGTATGATATTCACCTGTAGCATCAATAAGAATAATTTTATTCTTGGTTTTATATGCTAATGACTCAATAAGTTTTGATACTGTCCAACTTTTCCCTCCACCAGTTGTTCCAACAACTGCACAATGTCTCCCAAATAATGCATTTAATGAAATATTAAATTCAGCATCATTAGAAGTTAGTTTTCCTATTGTAGCGTAAACATTAGTTTTTTCATCTTGTTTCTTACCGAATTCTTGAACATATTTTTTAATTTGCTCATTTGAACATGAATATACCTTCGCTCCAATAACAGGATATTTTGATACAGTTTTCTGTGTTTTCTCTGGATAATAAATATTGAACGACAATAATAATTCAGCTTTCCCAGACGGATGAAAATTTGAATCATCATTTACTATTGCTTTCTCATTCATTTCTTTCCGCTCGCTTTCTGGTAAATCAATTTCAATTATTCTTGCTAAAAATCCATATTCATCACCTTCAATAATAATAAAATTTCCTACATTTCCACCTGCGTAATTAAGTCCATTATAGTAAAAATTGCTTAATAAATTGGAGGATGGAAAATGGATTTTTATGTACTGAGGTGTTATCTGATTGACATAACCTAAAAAATAACTGTGATTAAAAGGATTCAATCCTTTTCTCCTTCTTCTCTGATGCTGTAAGAGCCATTTTCAGGATAATTTTTAACAAATTCTTCAAAGCTTTCAAAAATAATTGTTACTCCACGTTTTACCTTGAACTTATCAATATCAGAAAAAAATTGTTCTAAAAACTCCAAATTTGTTCCATTTTTTTCAGGACTATAATTAAGAATTAATAACTGAAAACCTCTGTTTTGTTCTACTGCCTCTATCATAGCGTTTTTTATATGTTTATCTTGAAAACTGAAACCAATAACAATAAGCAATGTATTTTCTTTTCTTAATGCCTGTTGAAACCTTGACATCATCTCAAAATACGGTTGTTCAAAAGAATTTTCATATTTTTCATCGGCTGGATAGATTATTAATGGCTCAGATGGATCATTTTTTTGAATAATCATATTATTGCTTTTTGTCCAATTTAATGAACCGTGTAATTTGTATAAATGAAACACTTTTGAAATAAAGCTTTCTTCTTGTTTTAATCTTGTATTTTCTCTATTTACAATATCCAAATCAAACCAATTACCTGAAAATGTACGAGGTTCTGTAAAGGAAAATCCATCAATAATTACAAAACCAGTTTCACCAGAAGCTTGTTCAAAAAGTGTATCATAATTTGTTGTAAACAATTGTATTCTTGGATCATTATTCTTCCTCGCTGTTATTTTGTAAATAAAATCCTTATGTACAGATCTAGGAGATAATGATAACTTGCAAGATTGCGCTATCTTTTCTTCAATATTTTTTCGTAAAATGTTATTATCTTTTTTTAATAAATCATTTATTTTTTCATAGTTAATGATATAGGAAAGCAACATTTCGATATTTTTATCTCTATAGAAATCTCTTTGTTTTATTTCAGGGATCAATTTTTCTATGATTTTTATTTCATCTGAGCAGTCTTCCCATAATCCTTCTCTTGTTTTACCACCATTCCCTAATGAAGTGCCAGCAGCAGTTAATATAACTAAATTTTTGTAATGTTTTGTCAGGAAATCTCTATAAAAATTTCTCTTTAAGTCTTCAGCTTTTTCTTTTGCAGAAATATTTCTGTCATCTTCTGTAGGATTTTCATTATTTAAAATACAGCCTTCTGGTGTATATGCTAAAATATAGTTATTATGTAGAACTAAATAATTATTTTCTAATGATATAGTTTCATTTTCCTGTGTTTTCTGGGCAGTTTCTGCCTTGGTGTCTACAGTAAACGATGTATGATCATTATTTTTTTTCTTTGTGATGTTATAATTAACCATAAATAAATCCTCCTCATTCATTTTTGTTAGTTATCATATAATAATAGAGATATTACTCTATCAAAAACCCATATTCATAGACTTTTGGTTTAATTTTTTCTGCCAATATAGACAGGTTTTGACGCAAGTTTTTAATCAAGGTGTTGTATTTTTCATCGGTGGATTTTTGCTTCATTGTTCCGCTTTCAGAGCGACCTTGAAAAAATTCACGAATATCATAAAAAGAAGCGTCCATTGGGACGTTGCGGTGTCCGGCTATTTTTGAATGGTAGTATTTCCATAATTCTTTACCGGATTTTAATACGGCTTTGGCTTCTTTGCTGAATTTTTTACGTTTTATAAAATCATTCATAAAACTGGATTTGAAATTATCTTTTGCTCCAACTTCCTCTGCCGTATAAGGAATCCAATGGTTTACTCCGTGTTGGGATTGAATTTTATTTCTTTCAAATAAAGCAAAAACTAAGCAATCGTTTTGAAACGAAGTATCATTTTTATAATTTTCATTAGGAAATAAAAATTGGTCGTTGTGATTTATCCATGTATGTTCAAAAACATGACGAACTGATAAATAGATTGCTATCTGAAGTAAGTTATCTTTCGTGACCCAAATACCTCTAGGATTGGGGCATAACTCCTTTGAGTATAGAATATAAACGATACTGTTATGCTGAAAGTCATTACCATTTATTCCATCCATATAGCCAATTGGATTGCTATTAACCATTTTAAATTCTGAAATCCAGTTATTTATTATCTGTTTTTTATTTAAATTACGAAATGTTTTTTTCCCGATGAAAATATTATCTTTATCATAAATATCCGCTTCTATCTTGTTAAATAACTCAATAATATTAGTATCCCAAATTTTAAATCCTGTGGGGAATTGTCCATTAACATTATCAAACGTGAAAGCTGGCATAATAAAACATTTTAACAGTTTAGGTTTAAAAACAAATCGAAAATTTTCAAATGCTGGTCCATTCAAAATTTTTAAAGTCGAAAATTCACCTATTTTACATCCTTGAATTTCTGAAAAAATTCTCATATTAAATTGTGCAAATAATTCACGCCCCGCTGTTCCTAAAGAAATGCCATATTTTGAATGCGTTTTTGACTTATTTACACCTACTTTTCCTGTTATTTGTTTACTGGAAACCTCTGCATAGGGCGGATTAATATAAATTATCAGTTTCTTACGTTTTTTTGGGTTATCAATTATTTCTTTCAGTCCTTCAGGTAATTTATCAAAACTGTCATTCAAAAAATCGAATTGGAATACGTGACTTTCCAGCAGGTTTGCGCCGTGTTTTATGCGGTCTTTCATTACGTCTACATCTTGCCTGTCAATCGTGGAAGCCCATAAATTGTATTTATTAGTTAAGCCGACCAGTAAATTACCTGTACCAGCAGCACAATCCCACACATAGTATTCATCCTGCCAATTTTCGCCAAAAGCCATAGTAAGATATTCCTGCGATTTTTGAACCCATATTTGCGGGGTGAAGAACGAACCTTTTCTTTCTCGAATATCCTGCGGGACTAATAAATCACGGCGGTCAACTATATATTCCCAATATTCTTCTTTGGGTGGACGGATGTATATTTCCCAAAAATGCCTGTGGGATAAGCCGTTATCTTTGAATGACACGCTTTTGCTGGTGAAAAGACCCATATCGTCAATTTGGCGGTCTAATTCATAATTGGTCTTTTTCAGGAGAACAAACAATTTATCTTTGAGCGTTACATTTTCCTCTGATAACAAGTCGGCAAGGTAAAAATCCCCGTCAATAATGCCTCTCTTTTTTGCCATACCCCAATCTATGGCGATAGAGGGTTTGACCATTTCCAACCAGCGGTTATATGTCGGGATAAAATTATTTTTATCTATTTGCAAGCGGGCAAACAATTCGGGAAAGAGGTCGGGACTTGTGGTAAAATTCTTCTTTATGAATTCTTTTAGAATTAGTTTATCGTTATCAAAAGAAAACAACAGTTTTTTGTCTTCAACGGTTTTTTCCACAATGTCTTTTATCTGGTTAAACTCTTTTGATTTTCGGTCGCTCGGGGCAACGTTCCAGTTAAAATCATTCTGGTAGAAAATATCGTGTACGGCGTTATACTGCAAAAACGCTATTTTTTTGTAATCGAATACGCACAGGAAAGGGGGCGGGCTGTATTTATCAAAAGTCCTGCCTTTGCCGATGGTCAAAATCAACTGGACAAACATTTCCACAATATCGGCGGTGTTTTTCTTAGTTTCGGCCCATATCAAATGGCGGTCGGTATTGTCGGTAATGACGAAATCAATACGGTCAACTTCCTGCATAAAAGCGAATTTCTTTGTTCCAAAGTATTCCTGAAAAACGGCGGCTTTGAAATTCGCTTCACCTATTTTTTGGCTGCTTTTAGGCATAACCCCTTCCAAGTTGGTACTGATTTACCCTATCATAATACGGTAAAACAAACCATACCCTGTTATGAACCATTTTTCTTCCGTGCGGAGGGTGAAAAGCCGGGGGATGCCTGAAAAATCCGGTTTCAGAGGCCAAAAACTGACACTTTTTTGGCTCAGGGTGGCTTTGCGGGTGTAGAGAGAGGTTCTTTTGATATACACCCTCTGGCAAAACTGAAGTTATACCGCCGTTTACCAGGATACTACGGTGTTTTCTTCGGCATACAACGTGCGACATTGCCCATCTTACCCTACAGGTGTTTTGGGCGGTTTCCCCCTTGCTCCCCTTATTGGCCGTGAAGGAAAAACAGTATATTGGCTTAATTCCTCTGTTTTGGCATATCATAAGATTGCTTTAGGTTGTTTGCGATTGCATTGTTTCTGTTTCAAAAATTAATTTGACATATAAAAAAATCCGCTATTATCAAAAATGGCAAAAATGATGGACGCACGCTCTCCCCGTTAAAAAAAACACACTGCCGATGACATTACGGGCTGTCATAATGACAGAGGAAAATGCTCAAAAATGCCGCTTTTTTGTCATCGTGAAAATCTATGCAGAACATATCAGGGCATTTCACTTAATACTACTATATTTATATATTTTCATTTTATGACTTTAATGACAATAGAAAGAATACATAGAAAGTATATATAGTTGATCAAGTTAAACAACTGAAAAGCCAAAATAGTCATAAATTGCGGAATCAATAGTTTGATATTTATGAATGTTATCACGAAGATAGCGTTTCATGTTTGCCCATGATTTTTCTATAGGATTGTAATCCGGTGAATATGGCGGTAGAAACAGTAATCTCACCTTTCCCCTGGCCAACCGGCGCAACCGTTTCTTTTGATGAAATCTTGCATTGTCCATAATTACCGTATAGCCCCTGGGTATTTCATGAAGAAAGTAATTTTCAAACCAGTCTTCAAAGTACGGGCTGTCTGTTGAATGTTTGTAACATTCAATCGCATAATGCTCATTGTTGCAAAGAGCGCCAATAACGTTTACCCGATCGAAACGGGTTCCCGGCTTGACATCTTTTATTATTTGTCCCTTTAGGGAGCGGCCGTATTCCCGTTGAAAATAGTTATTTACGCCGCTTTCGTCAATATAGACACGTTCTTCAAGAGGAACTCTGTTTAGCCGTGTTCTATATTCCGACCGTTTCTCTTCCGACTTTTCATAATAGGTAAAGGTCTTTTTTTTCGTGTTATTTTTAGTTTTTTAAACATGAGGAAAATCGCCTGAGGCGTGCAACCGAACTTTTGAGCGAATTCATACAAATACGCATCGGGTTTCTCTTCCGCCGCTCTTTTTAATTCTTCCTTATCTATTATTCGTTTGCGCTCCCGAAAGACTTTTGTCCCGTCGTATCCGTTTCCGAGTTTTTCTTTCCATTGATAATACGTCTCAGGCGGAATACCAAACGTATTTCTTAATTCCCTGAAGGTATGTCCTTCTTCCCTGTAGGCTACCGCGCACCTTATAAATTCTATGCTGTACATATTTTACTTATCGGCTTTTTTTCCAATTACTTAACTTGAATTACTATAGAACAAGTTGGAAAAATAGGGATTTTTAGAGGTTCCCTTAATAAATATACAGGGTTTCGGTTAGATTTTATTTTGAGGCATCACGGGGTATGTCAAAGCGGGTTGGGCTTTGCCTAATCTTAAATTGAGTTATGCCGAAGGGAATCCCTTTTGTTTTGGGGGCGTTGCGGAGGCATCCCCCGCAGAAGGGGGTAGCGGAAAAGCCGCAAGGCTTTGGAGCGAGGGGGAGACTTCCCCCTTCTAAATTCTTACCCAATAGCGGTTTCATAACTTTTTCGCTCTTATGACCTGCCAATGCCCTGATTTCAACATCGGATATACCGGAAAGTTGAGCAAGGGTAATGAATGTATGCCGTAGGCTGTGGCACGTTAAAAACCTTTCCCGCTGTTGGGTTGTGGTAATGCCTAACGCTTCAAGTTCTTTGGCAACGCCGTCCCGAAAGAAACTATTGCAAAGGGGATTCCCTGATATTTGGGGACTTTCCAAAACGTAACTTTCAGGGGAAGTATTAAAGGCGTTTTTTCTGGCTGTATCCAGCAGTTCTTGAACGGCTGATGTTACAGGGACTTTCCTGACGCTGTTGCAT
>WRIV01000005.1 GCA_009782555.1 Treponema sp.
GGGGTGGGGGCGCGTGGGGGGGGGTGTGGGGGGGGGGGGGGGGGTGGGGGGGGGGGTGTAGTGCCGCGTATTCAACATCCATATAATACCCATATTTCTTTTTATTGAGAAAATATTGATCAATTTCTTTCATGGATAAAGGAAATTCCATTTTATCATAATGAAATTTGTTTAATTTTGTTTCAAAGAGATATTGAAACAAAATCGCAGGATTATCTCTATTGGGTTCAAAACATGCAAAAATGCTGTTTTTTTCATTCGTTTTATTAGATAAGAAGATAATTCAGCTATTGATTCAGAAGATAAATGATGTATAAAACAAAATGAAACTATTAAATCAAAATTCTCCAATGGTAAAGTCTCCAAAAAGCCGGGGGAAATGAAGCCTTGAATAAAATTTACATTATCCATATGTTGTTGCGCTATGTTAATTAGGTTAATAGAAGCGTCAATAGCCGTTATATTTACGTTTTTATTTGCCATAAATCGGGTAAATGCGCCTGAACCGCATCCCAATTCTAATATTCTGACAGTTTCATGTTCATGGATATAAGAAAATATAATATCGACTATTTTCTTATAACTGTCATTAGTGTATGGCAAATAGTCTTCTTTAAAAGACTCATAAATTGTATTTGGCATATTTTCCATTTGATAATAAATACTAATTTACAATAATAATTCTAAATATTCATGAAAGCATTTTTTTTGCAATTTTTTTACATAAATGGATTGCTCCATGGATAAGTCATGTTGAAAAGTATCAATGGACAGGTTTTTTTCTATTGGCAGAAGATGTCCGTTTTTTTGCAATATAGAGGCGATACTTTGAGCAAATTCAAAACGGCTTAACCTGCATTCACCGACTATATGCAAAATCGAAGGAACAGATAACGGAGAGTCATTATAATCAGCGATAACATTCATTATAATCTCACTTAAAAAATTAATAGGAGTTGGGGTGAAAAAAACATTATCGAACAATTCAATATCTTCTCCTTCTTTAATAGCATTGGTCAGCCAAGTAAAGAAAGGCGAGCCATAACCCATGACTGCGGATGTTCTTACAATTCTAAAATCAATTTTTGAAGATTTTAAAAGACCTTCAGCTGCGGCTTTAGTACGCCCATAATTAGTTTTTGGATTAAGGCTAGAATCTACAGAATAATATCCTGTTGTTCCCTCAAATACATAATCTGATGAAAAAAAAATAAATTTTATATCCAATCGATTTTTTTCGATTATTTCAATGATGGATTGAACCGGCTGAGTGTTTATCTGATACGCGAATTCATAACTCTCTTCACATTTTTTAACATCTTTGGAAGCGCTTAACAGTATTACTATTGAATCATCAAATTGTGACAATACGTCTTGCAGTATGTCATGCTTTGTTATATCAAGATATAAATTAGCTGTTTCGGTTTTGTGATTAAAATAAGTTCCATTAATAATACAAGAAGCTTGTAAATCCTTGTATAAATAGGAACCGATGAAACCTTCAACGCCGATAATGTTTACTTTTGGTTTCATTTAACTTCTTTAGTAACAGTTTCCTGACCGCCGTCATATTTGGAAAAATCATCCAATGTCTCGCCATGACCTGATTTTATCAGGTCGTTATACATTTCCGTACCGGGGAATGGGGCGCATCGTGAAAGCTGATAACTTCGGCGCATGTCCGTTGTTGTAAATCCAAGATCTTTCAGGATTTGCATATCCTCGGTATGAATTGCTTCATTTTGTCCGGGTATGTCACGCATCATGGTTAAATGAAGCATAAGCTCCGTATAATTTTTTGCCAGATATGTTAGTGTTTGCCGAAAATCAACTCGTTCTATTCCTTTTTTAATACTCTTAAGCACATCGAGATTAAAGGTTTCAATTCCAAAACGCATACCTACACATCCTGAAGATACCATTTTGTCAAACAACCGACTGGAGGAACAGTCTAGCCGTCCCATCATAGTCCATGGGAGTCCTAAATCTTTTAAACCATCACAAAGTTTTGATATTCTATCTTCACCTATATTGAAAGTATCATCGTCAAAAAAAATGCTTTTATACCCGAACTGTCGGACATTTTCTTTAATTTCTTCCAGAATCTTGCCCGGCTCCCTTAACGCAGTTACCCGATTGTACATGGTTTGAGGCCAAAGGCAAAAGGTACATTGGAATGGACAGCCTTTTGAAGCATAAATCTGTAGCTGCGGTTCAGGTGTCGGCATGGTGGGATCATAATAATTATGCCCTCCATTATAATCCCGAAAAGGAAAGGGTATTGAATCTAAATCACGGATAACTTCTGATTCATACACCCCAGTTGTTTGCGTTTGTGCCATTTTTAGAGAACTCGCGATATACTCTCCTTTAAGCCAGAATGTTACAAAGGGATACGCCTGCGACATTTGTTCGTAATTTGAAGTAATATGCGGCCCTGCAAGTGCAACCCTGGTAAAACGTGCGATTTCTTCTGCCATCCATAGATCGATATCAACAGTAGGAGTAGAGCATTCCAAAACAACAATATCCGCGTTTTCAGCTTTTACTTCGGCAATAAACTGTTTATAAGATACATTGTTCCGTGCTACATAATCAATAATAGTAGCGTTAAAACCTTTTGACCGCAGTAAAGCAGCGCTGTATCCCATAAAAAATGGATATGGAGCTCCTTTTTTTAATGGAGTGCTCATGGTCCAGGGCCAGCGAGAACCGGCACGTACACCAAAACGGACATTTTTATTATGTTTAATAAAAAAACTACTAATTCGTCTTAAACCGCGATAAGGACTGCAAGCTAAAGCCATGCGTGGAATTATTAATCGCAAGTCATTTCTTGGAGAATCGTTTTTCCAACGAAAAACAGGTGGATTTGCAAAAACAATCTTCATTATTTATTTCCTCAAGATAAGTTCATCAGATAATCGTATAATTTATTAACCTGTGCTTCGATAGTTGCATGTTTAACAACATATTGATAGCCTCGTTCTGCAATATCTTGCATTTCGTTTTCATGCTTAAGATAATATTTGATTTTTTTTCTTAGATCTTTACCGCCGTCAGTAAATACAACGCAGCCAGCAAGTAGTTCTTCGGCAAGTGGTACTTTATCGGTAATCAGGAACCCTTTACAGGCAAGAACCTCAAAAGTTCGCAGTGTAATTACATCCATATCTACACAATCCTGAGCAGTACAATTCAAGTTTATTTTTGCGCTGCTGTATAACTTTGGCACGTCTTCCTGCGGAATTTTGCCTTTTGATATTTTACCAAGACGTTGTTGATAAGTTTCATGCCGTTTTTTTATTCCCAATAATATCTTAATGTATTGCTTCCATGTATAGCTGTATTTTGGCCAATTGCCATACAAGCCAAATTTGCAATGCATTGCCGGAATAATAAAACGTTCAGTGCGTTCTTTGCCTTTTATATCATTTCCGATATAAGCGCAATCAAATATATATGCTGAATCCGGCTGGCGCGGATAAAATTCCTCTACATCAACGCCAAAGGGCAGATAAATACCGTCTCCCCCTGATTCTTTATGCATATCAAATAATTTTTTGGAATAAAAAAGGAATCCGGAGTAACCAATCTTTGAAAATTGTTTTAATGCTGTATCGCCGCCAATAAGGTAAGCGTTTTGTAAATATAAGACATGTTTTTCTGCCCATTGGTTATTTGGCGGAGTATCATTTAAGTAGATCATAACATCAAGTTTAATTTTCGGCAGCCAATTAGGAGCGTAAAGATCAGCAGTAACGCCGGGAATCTTGCGGAGGTATTTTATCATGGAAAGACCAAGTAATTCATCTCCAATAACGTTACCTTTTGAATTAAAAGAATCTTTATCCCATTTAATAAAAAATCCGATATTCATTTATTATTCCCTAAAAAAATCTTTATCAATATCATTCATTTTTTTTGATAAGAGATTAAGCCACTTTGCATCTTTGACAACAGTAAATGTATGTAAAACAAACGGTTCTATGATAAAAAAATCACCAGAATGGACAGTCTCTTCATGGATGTGATTATTAGAGTCATGAATGTTTCTGGTATTTATTTTTACTCTACCTTCCAGAATATAAAAGGCTTCTGTTGTATGTTTGTGATAGTGTCCTCCCCTGACAGTTCCTGCTATAGAAGAAATTAAATTCATTTCTTCCCATGTACCGGTATTAATGATGCCATTAATGCTGCCGCGATCATCGCTGTGACTAAAATAATTTGGGATTTTTTTAATCATTTTAAGATGCCTGCCATTCTATATGAGGCGCAATTAGTGCAGACGAAAGACCGTATGTGTGAAATATATTTTTTGATGCCACATTAATTAATATAGCAATATCATTTGCATAAGGATTTACAACCCACTTAACATTATGGATACTTGATCCAAGTGAAACAATATACTCTCGTATATAAAAAAGATTCTTTGGAATTTTGCAATAAATAGTATTTATTCCTTTAGAAAGTTTATAATTTTCAAAATAATCTAAAGGGCTAGTCGTAAACAATAGATCACCTTCAATAGTAGAAAAAATTAAATGAAATTCTAAATTTGGATTAATTTCGTTAACTTCAAAAGACAATTCGATTCTGTAATTTTTGTCTGCTGAAACACTGGCTGATATTTTTGTACCATCTTCTTCCTGAAGTTCCATTTTTATTGGAGTAAAACAGGGATCACTAATTTCCCCATTATTTATCCATTTATTTGAGTTTGTATTAACTTCAAAATTATTTAAATAATCGGAAGTTAACTTTTCAATATTTTCCGATGTCTCTCTGACAAGTCCTTTTTCCAACACTATCCCTTTATTACAAAGATTCCTTACCGCCCCCATATTGTGGCTAACAAACAGCACCGTTCGTCCCTGCCCGGTACTCAAATCCTGCATCTTTCCCAGTGCCTTTTTCTGAAATTCCGCATCTCCTACAGCAAGCACTTCGTCAGCAATTAATATGTCGCTGTCCAGGTGGGCGGCTACGGCAAAAGCAAGGCGTACGAACATACCGCTGGAATAACGCTTAACCGGCGTGTCTATATGATGCTCAATGCCGCTGAATTCAATAATCTGGTTCAGTTTTTCTGTTATACGGCGTTTTTTCATCCCCAGGATCGCTCCGTTCAGGTAGATGTTTTCCCTGCCGGTTAATTCGGTGTGGAATCCGGTGCCTACTTCCAAAAGGCTTGCGACTTTCCCTTTTATTTTTATCGTTCCCTCGGTTGGCACAGTAATGCGGGAAAGTATCTTTAGCAGGGTACTTTTGCCGGCGCCGTTCTTTCCGATTATACCTACACGATCCCCCTGTTGTACGCAAAAATTTAAATCTTTTAATGCCCAAAAATGATCTTTGTCGCCGGAATATTTGTTTTCCCCTATTTTAGAGTGCGGGTCTTCTTTGCCCCTTTTCAATGCTATCCATGTTTGAATGTCCCGAAATAACACGCCGTTATTTATTACTCCCAGGCGGTACATTTTGGAGAGGTGTTCAATTTGGATGGCAGTGTCAGACACTGGTTAACATTTCTTCGGCAAGATATCTCTTATCTAACAACGTATTTTCCAAATATGTATCGCTTCTAAGATAATAACCGGTTTCCAAATTTTCTAGTTTTTGAATAATGTCATTTGTTAGCATAATTTCCTCAGTTTTACAGATACTAACATTGTTGTTTTTCCTGATACCCGGTTTTTTTATCAAAATATTTTATTTTAAGAACAGTATTCTTCATTGTTTTTTTATCATAAAATCCGAAAATTTCCTTTTCATCTTTTTCAGTTCCTTTTGAAAAATACGTTCTAATACTATTTTTTTGTCAACATTTGGATTAAGCATTGCTATATTGCAATCCCAAAATAAATATTGAGATAACCTCATTAAAAAGTTTTCATTTTCCATATTATCAATACCCATGAATTTAATTATTGCAACAGCAGATAAATAAATTTATAATCCTGTTATAAGAAATGCCAATATTTAATGCGTGTCTATTCTTTTCCATTCAAGGGGGCATATTTCATCAGTATTAACATAATTAAATCCATTCCATTTCTCAGGGCATATTACTATTTTATTTGGATTCTGATTCAACCATGCACCCCACCAGCTAAAAGTGCTGTTTGGAATTATATTATGTTTGCAATTAGTCATCAAAAATAAATCAAAATAATCTGAATTATCAAATCTGTTATTATCAACTATTATGTATTTTTCCAAAAATGTAAAATTTATTTTTATCCATTCAATATCATCGCTAAAAATAAAATAAACTGGATTTTTAATTAATTTTGAAATATAACTTGCCGCATTTTTATAATATTTTAATGAACATATATCGAATTCTTTAATCCCAATATAATCTCCTCGTCTAACATGAATCGAAACAGAATTGCTTTCGATAATTTTAGAATAATATTCTTTAACTGTTTCCGGTATTTCTTGTTTGAATGCAAAATCATCCAGTAAGGCATCCCGTATATTTTTCAAATAATAGTGTTCTTGAAAACGTCCAACCATGTAAGCTCGGGTATTTTTGCCAAGCATTTTTCGATAAAAATCCTTGCCTTTTCCTGACTTATCCCATTCAATAAAATAATTCTGTTTTCTGCGTTCCAATCGTAATTTTATAATTAACTTGTAAAAAAATACTTTAAAAAGTGTATATATTTTTTCTGTTTTAATTATAACAAAAAATGGTTTTGAATAGAGCTCATTTGCCTTGGGAATAAATTCTAAAATATCATCTTTATTGGCATATTTAATATTTTCCAATCGAAAATAATCAAGACGATAACTTTCGTGTTTTTGATGTTGGTTTCGGCTTACTGGCGATTTTTTATCAAGATAAACATTGAAGCCCTGTTTAGTTAAATATTTATAAAATGCATAATGAAACATTTGATTGCCCAAGCCGCTAAAAAGCGCTATAATCAATTTTCCGCCGGTTTCTGACTGGGGGGGGCAGTTCTCATGTTATTACTCTTTATTTTTCGCATAACATTTCAAATGCTTTTCATTTTTATAAAATTTTATAATCTTTTAATGCCCAAAAATGATCTTTGTCGCCGGAATATTTGTTTTCCCCTATTTTTGAATGGGGATCTTCTTTTCCCCGTTTCAGGGCTATCCATGTTTGTATATCCCTGAATAATGTTCCGTTGTTAATCACTCCCAGGCGGTACATTTTTGAAAGATGTTCAACTTTAATGGCTGTACTAGACATTTGATAACATTTCTTCTGCAAGATACCCATCGCTGCGGCAATGCATATATGAAATGCCATTGCGCATTTCCTTGTAAATTTCTGAATTATAAAAAACTTCCATTGCTTCTCTAAGAGATATATTTTTCAGATTAGCGTAGGCAGAAATTACCCTTGCATATTTTCGCTGGAGCAGCATTTTATTGGCTGTCATTACGGTGCCTCTCTGCAAATATAGCTTAAAGGGGTAACATAGAAACCGCGTCCGAAATCGGTATTATTTTCGGCCAAGAAAAAACGGGTGCTTTTTTTCCGGTTTTTCCAAAGTATTTTTAAAACTATCCTTATAAACCAATTTTATAACAATTCTCAAATGAATATAAAAGCCTTTTTAGGCTTAGATTTCCGGGAACCGAAAAGCCAAACTTTTGCATTGGATCAACGTTTACTGCGGCTTCTATGATAGCATTTTTTTCTGCTCTGTTATGCCCATAGTTTTTTCTTAAGTTAATATTACATAATAATCTTGCGGACATGGCCGTTTAATTTTGGATATCAATTAAATTATTTTCATAACATGGATAACTTATTGTTGATCCTATCTTAGCGGCATTAATAAGCAGGGCAAAATTCGCAATATTAATATTTTTATTCTTTATTACACTTTCTGCGTTTTTTAACGCCACATTAGAGATTTTAGATTTTCCATTGGAAAAGGCGGAAAAAAATTTTACTGCACTTGTTACGCCTATAGTATGGCAGCCGCCGAATATGAATACCCATTTACTGCGGTTATAGGGGTTTGAAAATTTTTCTATGTATCCATAGTCTTTTTCCAATGTTGTGTAAAAATAATTTTTTTTAGTTATTTTGTCAACGAGTGTAATTTCACCGTTAATTTCAGCATAAGAAAACCTTGTCATTTTGTTATCTATAAAATATTCTGTCAGTTTGTTATAGTCAGGCCCTCCAATAAGCGCAATATGGGTATCCAGGTTAAGTTTATTTATAAGAGCTTCGCCGGATGACTGCACTTCGAAATTAACCCTTGGAAAGGTCCTTATCATAGAGAGCAAATATTCGACCCAGGCATCAAGGTCGCCATATTTCATTAAATAAATAAATTCCCTTTTTTCAACCAGTTGGCGGTTTAATGGTTTTGGCAGTTCAGAACAAACTAAAATCACCGTATCGCCGTTTTTAAATCCAAATATTTTTCTTATATGCCTTACTTTTAGTTCGGAAAATATGCTTTTAATAGGAAACAGCAAAGAAATAGAAGTAATAAAAATAGATATGGCCGTGATAAACAAGCTTAGTTCAGACAAATCCGGCCTCTTTATTAAAAAAGTTAGATTTTGAAAGTCCCCCTTTCCATTCTTTGTAATAAAATATTTCGTTTATACCCCTTGCAATATGGAAGGGGGGAATATCCTTGGATACGATAGAATTTGGCAGAATATAAGAATTACTGCCAATTTCAACAGGTTTGGTTATTTTTGCCCCAAATCCAATAAAAACATTGTCAAAAATTACGGGTCCTTTTTCTGCTGAATCAGGGGCATCCCAATTTTTTGAAGGATCTAAATGTTTATGTACAATTTCTCCAAAAATTCTGCAGTTATTTTTTATTATAGTATTTTCTCCGATAAAGCCGCCAATAACGCAATTCTTGCCAATTTTGGTATCCGCACATACCAGGCATTTATAAACTAAAATAGAATCAGAGTCTATGGTTACATTGTCTTCTATATAAGTTCCGTCTGAAATAATTACATTGTTGCCTAGTGTAATACATGTGCTTATTACACAGCCGGAACCAATCCAAACATTTTTTCCGTATTTCAATCGTCCGGCTGTTTCTTTTTCTCTAATATACCCTGACAGCGGACGGGGTTTAGCGTTAATTACGGTATTTTTTCCAATATGAATTTTATGCTTCATGTACAAATTGCCTTGTTAGTTCAAAATAGTTATCCTGAATTTGCTTAGAATCTTTTGTATTGCCATCATCATCTCCGTCAATATATAAACCATGTCCCATATCAGGAACAATATTAATGCTAAAATGAGGATATTGATTTGCAAGCGTTTCTGCAATTTTGCAGGGTACATAATCATCCTTTGTTCCATGAAAAATCTGAATAGGGATAGTAATATTTTTTATAGTCTCAAGGGGGTCAATTAGCAGGAATTCTTCCAGCAGCCTTGTGCTGATTTTAAAATTTCCATCTAATAATAGATGCCCGTTCTTTTTTGATTCCTCCCAGGCTTTTGAATTAAAATTTTCAATCCCCCATTTGGTTGTCGGGTGTACAAAAGTTTCGTAATAAGAAAGTACGGGTGCAAAAAGGCTTATGGAGTCAAAGTATTTAAATTTATTTTGAGCAATTATGCCGGGGGCCCCGCCAAAACTTGCGCCGACAAAACTTAAGGATGCATTCAGAAACCCTTTTATTGTTTTAATCCAGTGCATCACTGATTTTAAATCTATTAATTGGGAGACAACATCAAAATCTAAATCAACTCCTGAACTTTCTCCATGTCCCCTAAAATCAAATCGCAGTGATCCAATATTATATTCAGAAAGTTTTTTTGCCAAAATATTAAACATACCTAAATATTCTTCTTTGTTACAGGTGATTCCATGGCACATGACAGCTATTTTATTAGTTTTTTCAGGCAAAAGTATTGCTGCCTTTAAATCAAATCCGTCAAAAGTTTTTATTGTTACAAGTTCTTCTTTCATAGACTTAGCCTTTTATAGCAAGATTTTATTTTTCCATCTGTTTAAAAAATCTATGCAATTTTTGGCTGTAATATTTGCTAAAGAACTAAGGGCGCCGCTTATAATTGCTTGTGTTTTTTCACAGTGATCTGTTGCTAATAAATAATTTAACCATGTGTATCTATCGGCAATCGCTTTTTCCCATAAGGCTTTATCAAGAATAATTTTAAATAATCCTTCTAAACTAGGTATTTTAAAATCACGGGAAAGATGATCATAGATTTCATCGGTAATTAGTTCGCCAAATTCCTGAAAAGATGCTGTTTTAGTCCAATTTTCTATATTTTTATCAAGTTGTATTACAGGCCCGGCCAGAACAGCAGTTTTAGCCAAAATCGCAGGTATTATGGCCAGCCAATCCTCGTTATAAATATTAGGAAAATATGGAATAAAAAAGCATAGATTAACAGCAAGACAGTTTCCGCTTAAAAAATTAATATGTTTCTTTCCGCAGTTTATGGCAATTTCCCCAATTAATGATGTATCAATGCGCATTGTCGAAAAACAGCTTGAAATCCAAAAATTATCCAAAGAATTAATCAGCGAATATACCATTTCTTTTTTGATAAAGCGGATGTCATCATCAAGCAATAATATTTTATTATATTTACGGGCTATGGAATAATTTATGGCAAAATTTCTTTTGCAGGGAAGATCCCAGGCAGTTCCGCTGAAAGAATAATTATCTTTAAAGCATAAAAAAGGGACCAGTAAATTAGAACAAAACAGCGGCAGCTTATCAGGAGCATCATCCATTTCTGAAGGAACAATAAAAATATTTTTAGAGATGTCAAATTCGGCTAAATGTGTTAACTGTTCGCTAACGCGTAATTTTTGGTCCTTCGTTGGAATAAAGACGGCATCAAATTGGCAAAAATTATTGCACATGGCCTTGCTTTTGGCTGTTTTTATATTGAAACTTCTCCAATCGTTTTTACGCATATCTTTTTTGTTTAAGCATCTTTTTTTAAGGCTGTTAGAATCAAAAAGCATCTCTTTTTTTATCTAAGAAAAATTTTTATATCGAATATTTTGTTCATTCCATTAGCAGGGGTAGAGGTTCTTTTCGTCATACTGCGAGGGCAAAATCAAAATGACACCTCTTGCTTTTTGGCCAAATCCTGTCTGCTATTTCCGGCCGATATGCACATACAAAACCTATATTATCCTGACAAAGTCTTTTTCGATTTTCGCCCGAAATACCGGTGAAACAGCGTTTATGTCAATTATATCAACGCTATACGGAAGAATCGATTTTTCAAATAAAGAAGAAATATTTTGTTTAAGCATATCCGGAACCGGGTTCCCCTGATAATCAATGGCAATGTCAATATCTGAGTATTTTGCTGCTTTTCCCTGAACTCTGGATCCGTAAAAATATACCGAACAGCCTTCAAGTTCTGAATTTTTTTGTATTATTGAAACAATTAAATTTGTATGTTTCTCGTCGATGTGCAGTAAAATAGTTTGTTGATTCGATATTTCCTTGATTTTTTGAAGTTCATAATCAATATCTTCAATAAACAAAGGTATTATCGCTATAATATCTTCCGCACTGAATTCGTCATAGTTATGGCTTGTTACATTCCTGAATTTGCGGTATTTATCCCAGGTTTCAAGATCATTTAAAAGTAATCCCCGTTTGCAGCCAAGGCGTATTATATCATTAAAAAACATTTCAGAAATTTCCGCATGGCTTGATTCGGTTTCGGATAAAAACCGCCGAAGAATTTTATGTGATAGTTCAAAGGTGTATTCAAACCGCTGAATAACAGAATCCCGTATGAATGTATTGGAAATATCTTTTTGGTATTCTGCCCATGATTCTTTCAGAGTTATTAGTGCTTTCTCAAAAGATTCGGTTATGAGTTCCATTATTATCCCTGTTGTATTGTGCGAGCCGGCGCTGTTATTATTTAAACCACATCAATAAAATTCTGTTCATTTTGGTTAAATAGGATTAGTCCGAAAACTACCAAAAAAACAGTCCCGCCAAGGCTGAAGAGGATCATGTTCCTGTCGATAGAAGCTGATCCAAAGAACCAAAGCCTAAACAGTTCTATGGGGGCGCAAACAGGGTTTGCATAGGCTACCCATCCGAACTTTTTGGGAATTTCCGAAAGAGGATATACTACCGGTGTGGCGTACATGGCTAGGTTAAGGGCAAAAGAAACCAGTTTATTCAGATCCCGGTATTTGGTGGTTAACGAAGAAATAATAATTCCCATCCCAACGCCGATGGCGGCCAGCCAGATTATGATCAAGGGAAAAAGAAACATAAGAGGCGAGGGCTGGATCAAAGGTTCGACAACAAGATAGTAGATAAAAACGCCTAAAAGCAGAACAAATTGGACAAGAACTTTGATGCTGTTACTGAACACATAATTTATGGGGACCACCAGCCGGGGGAAATATACTTTGCCAAAAATGGGGGCGTTGGTGATAAATACATTGCAGGAGTCGCTAAAACAGCCGGAAAAAAAGGTCCAAAGCATGGTCCCAGAATAGTAAAAAAGAGTATAGGGAATGCCGTCGGTTCCGATATTTGCCAGCCTTCCGAATACAAAGGTATACATAACCGTAGAGATTAAAGGGTTAATAATAAACCACAAGGGGCCCAGGATAGTTTGTTTGTACTGTGTTACAAAATCCCGTTTCACGAAGAGAAAAATCAAATCCCGGTAGCGGATTATTTCGCGGATCTGCAGATCAAAAAGTCTGCGCCGGGGTTTTATTATCAGCGACCAGTTTTCTTCGTCAGGCATTTCGTAACGTCTACAGGGTGTACCGGACTTTTCTGTTCAGGGTAATGCCCAATACAATGCTAAAGGGACGGTCATCCTTGTCCCCATTGCTGCGGTAATAATTACGATTCTCATTTTTATCGTAACGTCTGCCCAGGGCCATGGGAGCCGAAAGGGAAATCGTAAAAAGATCTCCCGGTTTTATGCTTATTCCCGGCACCAGCCAGAAGGACTCTTTTTCGTATGTATATAAACATTGTCCAAAGATCCTCATGCCGATGATGCCGGGCCGGATGATAAAAGCCATGGCGCCGTTTAGGCCCGTAAATAAATCAACCGCATCTTCGTCCAGAATATCGGTCTTGGGTCTCCACCAGTAGGAATCGGGTTCGCCGTTGTAAAAAATTTCCCCCGTCAAGGTAAGGCTGCCCTTAAAAAAATCCTTAAGAAAACCAAAGCTGCCGGAAAAACAAGCTTCGTCCCAGGTTTCGTAAGAAACGGCGGCAAGTCCTTCGGCATACAGTTCCGTGTTGCCCAGGGTAGTTTTTAAGGAGACAAAAAATCGCAGGGGCATATCTTTGTAGTACAATAAGCCGGCGTTAATATCGGCCCCTTCGAAGGCAAGATTGTATTTTGCGCCGTAGGATATTTCATTAATAGAAGGAGAATTCACCGCGTCCAAATATTTTGGCCTGGTTAAGCCAAGCAGTTCCAGGCCCCCTATGCCAATGGGTATCCTCACCCTGCCTAAATAGGCGTCTCCCGTTTTTTCTGAAGTTGGAATACGTGATGGAAGGTTCGTATAGGGAAAAAAAGGAGAAATACCCCAGGCAATTTCGCAGAGTCCTGCCTGCACAAAAGCCACATCTAAAAAGTTGTATTCAAAGTAAAATTCCTTTAGGGTAAACCAGTCTTTTTCGGGAACAGAAAAAAGAAAGGAGTTTTTTACCGAAAGAACATCGGACAAGGCGAGCTTCATGCTCAACAGGGCATCCATTCTGGCGCCCAGGATGTAGCTGTATTCCCCTTCTTCTTCGTACCAGGGAGCCTCTGACCAGCCGGGGGCAAAACCGCCGATAAAACCATAGGCTGCTTCCATCAGAAATTTGTCCCGAAAGCTGATCAGGCTGTCGTCCGGTTCCTCCGGCTCTTCGGTAAAAGGTTCGTCAAAAATAGAGTCGATAGTCCAGCCGCCGTCCTGGCTCCAAAGGAAAGCCAGGACAAACAACAGGAGAAAAAACAGGATAGCGGTTTTTTTCAACGGCTTACGGTTTCCAAAAAAGTTTTAGAAAAAATTGAGTCCGCCAGTTTATTAAACGAAGGTTTGGTAATGGTTATTTGGGTTTTTTCGTTTACAAAGGTTCCATTAATATGGGCTCCCCGCAGTTCATCCACAAAAATAATCTGTTTTGGTACATACCGGTTCCCAATGCGCCAGTAATCGGCAATGGCGGAAGTCCGCAGGAGCTGGCCGGAAAGGCTGTAATCTTCGGTCTTGCGGACCAGGCCGTCTTCGTCGATCCATATCTTCATCTTAGGATAAGTCATATCGTTGGCCGCTGCATCCAGGGAAAGGATCCGGCATTTAAAACGGCCCAGTACGGCATCGGCACCGGTGCTTATCCGGTAATCCTGGGCCAGGGTGGACCGGGTAAAATCGGAATTCCTGGCGCTGGTATTCTGGAACCGTTCCTGGCTCGAAGTGGAATTAAAGCGCTTGCTTCCCGGATCGTAGAACCATAGAGTTTTACCCTGTTTTAAATAGCCCTGACCCTTGTTTATGGCCGGTTCCATGATGACGATGACATAGGTTTCTTTTGCATCCCGGCGGAAAACTCCCGCCACGGTTTTGGTCCTGCTTTGGCCGGGTTTTTCCTGAATTATTGTGTATTCGGCGGAAAAATCCGTGTCCATATAGCTGGCAAGGCTGTCCGCCTTGCGGAGCAATTCCTGATCGGTGATTGACCACAGAGTGGAGAGCGGGAAAAAAATGAGCAAGAGAAGAATTTTACGGAAAAAGGTCAATGTATCCCTCCTGAAAGCATATCGGGCAGGGGGTTCCGGGAATGCCGGAATATGGGACCCCCAATGGCCGCGGCAAGAGCCGCGCTTGCCATTATTATATTAACAACAATAGTACCAGGCAAGTAACGTGCGGTAAGCCTTCCGTCCTGCATAAATATCTCAAAGCCTGGTATCCCGCTAAAGGACACCAGGGACAAAAACCGGTTTATAAGCATGGCCGCAGCAAACCCTGCGGCCATGGAAAAAAGGCTCACTAAAAATAGTTCTGTTTTTAGAATAAACCGTAAATCCGCCTCATAAAATCCCAGGGCCCGCAGTGTCCCCGTTTCCCTGGTCCGTTCGTGAAGAATCAGCCGGCAGGTAACGGCGGCGCTTACCGTTATAATTGCCAATATCATGATAAAAAGCACATACGAAGCAAGATCGATGGCATCCATTAACTGGGCTACTTCGGAAAGGTATACCGGCAGGGTTAATAAAAAAATCCGTATTCCGCTTTTATCATTGTCTCGTTCGGTACTAAAACTATTTCGATCGTATACCAGGGGAGCGGTCCTGGTCCTTGTTTTCAGATCGGCATACAAAAGTTCCCGTTTTTGTTCAACCGTGTTTTTGTTTTTTAGATAGAATCCAATTAAAGAACAGTCCTCGTCGGCAAAGCCAATCAGACGGTTCATGGTCAGCCTCGAAATAATAACCTTATAATAACTGAAAAAGTTTGAGTCCTCTGCGATGCCGGAAACAACAAAGGTTCCGGTATTTTTTTGGCCCGATACGGTCAATACTTCCAGGGTTATGCTGTCTCCCTGGCGGGCTCCCAATTCCTGGGCAATGGGCCGGGAAAGCAGTATCGAAGTGTCGTCAAATGGGGCAGGGGGATCAATATAGGAAAGCTGTTCAAAATAGTTTTTTTCTCCCTCCCAGTCGGCGCCCACGACATATTTAAGCGCCAGGACATTACCATTAAAAAAAAGGGATCCGTTCTTCATAGAATAAATGGTGGTTCTGACGGCAACTGAAGAAGGATCAAGATTGACTTTTTCTGCGGAGGCAAAAATGGCATTCTGTTCGTTTTTGGTCAGATGGTAGAACTCCCCCGGTTCGTTTCCCATGGCGACTATGTCTCCTGCATAGTGGGACTGGGCGGAAAGGTACAGGTTTTCTTTCATACTGTCTTTTAAGGAACTGACCACCGTAAGAACTCCGAATCCAAAACCAAGGGCCATGAACAGAAAAAGATAGCGCCGCCGGTAACGCCAAAAATACCGGAAAGCCATTTTAAAAAAAACCGGGTATCTCATCCCTGGCTTACCGCAATAATTGGATCGATGCGAACCGCCGTTTCCACCGGGAATACCGATGCTGCGGCCCCCAGAATGAGGGCGATGCAAAAGGAAGCAGCGGCGGTTCCCGGCAGAAAGCCGATCCGGAGGACGCCGCCCCCCAATAACGAAGCGACCAGTTCGTTTGGTATGGTAATGCCCATGGAGTTAATTACTCTAAGGAAGAGTATTCCTCCCAGGACTCCTGTCATGCCGGCGATGAAGGCCAAAAAACAATTTTCGCCCATGATAAGAAACCGGATCTGGGTATCCGCTGCGCCGATGGCCCGCAGTGTTCCAATTTCCCGGGTCCGGCGGAATACGGAAATAAGGAGGATATTTACCACCACGATAACGCCGGCGATGCTGACTAATAAACCGCCGATGTTAAAAAAACTTTGTATCAAAAGCAGCATGATTGCCGATGTCCCCGCGGCGGTCCGCCATCCTGCGGCATATACATTAAAAGGTTCCAGTTTTTTATTAAGCGCATTGATAAAGAAAGAGGGGACGGTTCCTTCTTTAAGCCTGATTAGGATAAAATTCCAGTCCCCTCCTGTCAGTTCCACATCGGCGGAGTTTTCTTGTGTTCCTAAAAAATTCATTAAATCTTCCGGATTAAAACCCTCTTCGGTATATTCTTCGATACCCGTACCGGCAGAATCAAAATCAAGGGCAGGATCCCAAAGAATGGTATCCGCTTCATCCGCCGGGGCGGTAGCAACCTGAACCGCCATAAGGACCCGTACCGTCTGGGGGTCGGCAATGACGATTTCGTTCATAAACTGACCCGGGTTTTGATAACGGTAGATCCCCGTCAGAGGCGCTTCCCGGATTCGAAAACTGATTTCCCCGGCGGAACTAAAAAGCAGGGGAGTGCCGATAGCGGGCCGCATTCCCGTTTCCCGCTCCAGCCTATCGGCCCGTTCGGCGGTGATCATGCCTCCGTTTTCTCCGCTTTCCAGGAATCTTCCTTCTTCGACTATGATACCGGGAAAGCAGTCAAAATAATTTTCCGGATCGGCGCCGCAGATCAAAACTCCTTCGTTACGATCGCTTATTTCCGGTATTTTCATGGCCGCTTGGCCCGAGATTTGGGTTGTATAGTTTTTAATGTCTTTTTCAGCGGCCAGGATCGCCGAAATATGATCATAGGCGGGCAGGACAGGGATCGCCACATAGTTGTCTATTACCGGCGAATTGGCGCCAAAAAGATTCATGCTCATATCGCTGTTTTTTTGTATCACCACATCGGCGGTAAGGCTTTCCACATAGGTTTTCTTTAAACCCTCATTGGCCTGGCCTATGATGCTGTTGCCGATAAAAAAGACGGCGGTGATCACAGTGATGAGCAGAAAAATAACCAGTGAGTTTTTCCGGTTTCTTATGATATTACGGAAAATAAGCCGCCAGGTCATTTTTTTTGCTCCGATTCCAGTTCCCCGTCCCGGAGAAAAAGAACATGATCCGCCATGTTCCAGATTTCCGGATTATGGGTGGAAAAGAGAAATGTGGTGCCTTCTTCCCGGTTCACTTTTTTCATCAATTCCAGGATCCGCTCTCCGTTGACAGAATCCAGGTTTGCTGTCGGTTCATCGGCGATAATCAGCCGGGGCTTGGTAACCATGGCCCGGGCAATGGCCGCCCTCTGCTGTTGTCCCCCGGAAAGCTCCGGCGGTTTGTGATTCCTCCTGTCCCCAAGCCCCACTTCTTCCAAAAAATATTCTACCCGATCTTTCCGTTCTTTTTTTGAGGATTTTTTTGAAGAACTTTCCCCGATAAGGAGGGGGAGCTCCACATTTTCAAAGACCGTTAAGACCGGCAAAAGATTAAAGGACTGAAAAACAAAACCAATAAATTCTCTCCTCAGCCTGGTTAATTCCCGGCGGTTCAGGCTGTCCGTCTTCTGCCCGTCCATATTCAGACTGCCTCCGCTGGGCCGGTCGATAAGGCCGATGATATTCATCATGGTGGTTTTTCCCGATCCGGAAGGACCCGCCACAGAAATGAAATCCCCTCCGGCTAGTTCAATGGAAATTCCTTTTAGAGCCTCTACGGTTACTTCGCCCATGGCATAACTCTTGGAGATATTTTCCAGCGTTACAATTGGTTTACGGTCTGTTTCCATTAGTAATAGTGCCCCAGGCCAATAAATATTTCCCGGTGTATGCCGGAGGGAAGCCTGCCGGCCCGCGATGCTTCCCGCATATCCCAGCCGATACTGGCCCGGATATAAAAACTTCGCCACTTTAGGGGAAAGGTGATCACCTCCAGACCAATGCCGGTAATAATGTCTTCCGGCGTAAAACGGTAACAGCCGCCGGGAGTTTCTATCATTAACAGGTCGATAAAGGGGGACCAGTGCTGCTCAAAATCAAAATAGCGGTATTTTGGATTTCCGGTCCATTCGGAGGGGACAAAGCGGATCACTCTAACAGGAAAATCCAGGTTCAGCGACAGCCTTTCCTTTGCATCCAGTTCGTTGTCCTTGTACCCCCGGATTACTTCTCCCGCTTCTTCATAATAATCGTTAACCCATCTGGTGTATAGGAGCCTGCCCGAAATGCCAAAGAATTGCGAAATCCGCCAATGTCCTTCGGCTTGGAGTCCCACACTGTTGATCCAGGCCCGGCGGAAAAAATTATACTCGTTGTCATTTAGGATGGAAATTTTTAAGCCCTGCCGGTAATTTCCTATCCAGTCGATCCTGCCGAAACCAATTTCCTGGTTAATCCCTGCGCCGGGACCCTGCCGGTAATCCCCCAGATCGCCGCCGGGCTGATAGTTAATGACTCCGTACACGCCGGGAATGTAAACAACGGGGCCGAATTTTCCCGCATGGAGGGGGGTGGGAATTTTCCAGTTTACATAGAGTTTGCTGTACAGATACCAGGTGTGATATTCGTCTTGAGGATATTCATAGATATTTTTTGGGGTGTTTTCTTCATGGATTATCATCCCCTGTTCAAATCCAAAGGTAAAAGCGGTAAAAGAGACGGGAAGCTCCATGGCAATTCCCAGAACATTTCTGTCGTAGGCCGGTTCGCCGGTAAGATAATAGTAAAATTCGTTAAGTGAAACAAAGGTCCAATTATAGCCAAAGGCCTGAAAGGGCAGAGCCAGTTCGACGGCGAACCCCAGGGAATTCCGGTCCTTGTCATCGCTCTCCCAAACCAGATCCAATTTAAGGGGAGAGAGGGTTCCCAGAAAATTATATTCCCTGGCTTTCAGGCTTAGGGTAAAGCCGGAATTGGAATCGTATTTTGGTTCAGGAAGGATCACCAGATTGGAGCTGTCCGCCGCGGATATTTCCAGATAAACCGGTACGGCTCCGTCTTCTTCCGCTTCTCCAAAAGAAAAATTTACAATACTCCGATCTGCTTCCAGGGCCCGGATATTATTCAGTACCCTGATTTTTTCCCCGATGTATTCATCCAGCGCTGTCCTGCCGGCAATGCGCAGGCCGGTTTTGAATTCGCCGGCCCTTTCCAGAGCAGAGTCTTTTGTTTTCCCGGCAATGGAATAGCTTATGCTTCGGATAACGTAAATGGTCTGTTCATTCTGGGCAGAAAGGGAAGAGGCGCAGATAAAAAATAGCGCGATAAAAAATCTAAATAAAGGATTCAAGGAATTGTGTAACCCTCTCATTTTCTTCAACTAAGACTGCCCCGAAAGCTGCAGGCACGACAAACCGGAGTTTGCCGGCGTTTTTCTTTTTGTCCGAAAACAACGCGGCCCGGAATTTTCCGGCGGTACCTTTGTCCATGAATTCTCCGGCAGCTTCCGGCAGCGCAAGGTCATAGCCCCAGGCCTTAAGGATTTGGAATATGGTCTCCGCCCGGTCAGGGGGGGTTATTCCCAGCGCCAGCCCCAGTTCACAGGAGCGTGCTATGCCCCAGGCTACCGCTTCGCCGTGGCTAATGGTACCCAGCCCCAGGGTGCTTTCCAGGGCATGACCGAAGGTATGTCCAAGGTTAAGGAGGGCCCGGGTTTTTTTGGTGTCCCAGGGATCTTCCTCCACAATACGGCCTTTTATTAACAGGGTTTTTTTTACAAGGGGAAGGATCGCCGCGGGCTGGTTTTGTAAAAGCGCCGGATTACTGAATTCATCCAGCAAAGCTAAAGTAAAGGTCCGGTCCTGGTCCAGAATAGCGGTCTTAATCAGTTCAGCCATGCCCGATTTCCATTCCCTGCCGGGAAGGGTCTTTAGGGTTTCGGCGGCAATAAGGATCGTTCCAGCGGGATAAAATGTTCCCGCCAGGTTTTTGATTTCCTCCAGATCAAAACCGGTTTTACCCCCCAGAGCGGCGTCCGCCATGCAGACCAGGGTTGTAGGTATCAGGGCCAGGACGGCGCCCCGCATATAGATCGAAGCGGCAAAGGCCGTAAGATCGCAGACAACTCCTCCTCCGATGCCGATAAAAAGACCGTCCCGTCCCAGCCCCCCGGTTTTGGCAAAGCGGAGGATGGTTTCCACGGATGTCCAATTTTTATTTTTTTCCCCGGCAGGAAGGATCAGCCAGGGAATTCCCAGATTCCGGGCCAGTGGGGCAGTATTTTCGTCACAGACAGCGATGGCATTCTTAATGCCGCCGGTAATGGCCGGATTCCGCAAAAGGCCAAAAAATTCTTCCGGCGATCCGGGCATGGTTTCCCGGATGATGATGGAACTGACTATGCTGCCGAAGTGAAAACTTCGTTCAGATTGATTTGCTGGAATAGTATAAGAAGGGGATGTTCTTTCTTTGGACAAAACTCATCCTTCCAGGCTGTATGGGGAATAAAAAAAATGCCCGGTACTTAGGTGAAAATACGCAGCCAGACTTGCACAGGCGGCCGAAACACGCTCTGTGCAGGGAGAAAGGCTTTCAAGAATAAAATACCATAAAAACCAAAAGGTTGCAATGAACCGTAAAATCGTCCTTAATCGGCCAGATCTAAAATTCCTGACTCGACGGCATTGATAATCCTGGCCCGGAGCAGAATTCCTGGTTTTTCCAGACCTTCCAGGTAGGTTTCCCAGCATTTTCTGTAGTAAACCACGTCCCGGCGGTTCAGAGGAAGGGCTTTTCCCTGCAAGAATGATTCACTTTCTTTTTCCCGAAGCAGGACTTCTCCCGCAAAAACCACCTGGATCCTGGTAAGGGTGTCTTTTTGGTTTTGGACCAGGATGATAAGGACACCTCCTTCTCCTTCCTGAATCTGAAATTTCCGGTAAATGGCAGATTCCCATTCATCCAGAGGAACTCGGATCCGGGTCAGGAGTTCTCCTTCGGCCAGGCTTTTTTGTTCGGTGGAAAACCGGATGGCCGGGACCCAGCGGCTTCCGGAGGCACTGCGAAGTTCGTATCGGGCATCCAGGGCGGTCAGAGGAGCCGTTACGTCCCCGGCGATGCAGATATTGCCCCCCAGGGTGGCCAGATTTCGTACCTGGGGGCCGGCGATACCCTGGAGGGTTTGAGAAAAAGCGCTGGGGACGGTCTTTCCCAGGGCGATAATTTCGTTTAAATAGACCATGGCGCCGATTTCCAGGTACCGTTCAGTTCTGGTGATGGAACGGAGATCTTCCAGCCGTTCCAGGGAAAGAATGTGTTCGGGAAGTTCCGGGTGCTCCTGAGATGCCCCCCGGACAGGATCGCTTCCCACCCGTATCAGGGCCGTACCCCCCGCAAAGGGAACTGCATTGGGAAAGCGGTGCCATAAGGAAAACAATTCAGAGAAATTCCCGGGCCGCAGGACTGCCTGTTTAATCAGCGGATTTCCATGACGAGGGTTATGTACGGCCATAGATCCTCCGCCGCCGGACAAAACCGGCGGCTAGTATTCCCTGGTAGAGATTTTCCGCATCTGTACAGCGGCACCGGATGCCCTGGAAGGCGGCGGTAAATTCTTCTTTGGAGGGCTGTAAATTCTGTTCCAAAAGCAGTTCCGCCGCCAGGATTTTTCCCGCGTCGCAGTACCCGCAGCTTTCAACTCCAATTCTGGCAAAGCCTGCGGCAATATCCTGGTATTCATCCTGCTGGGAAAAACCTTCCAGGGTGATGATCTCGCTTCCCTGGAGGCGGAAAGCGGGGATCAGACATGAGGGGGATACGGCGCCGTTAAAGATCACCGAGCAAAACCCGCAGTTTCCGTTTAGACATCCCGATTTGGAAGAGATAAGCCCAAAATGTTCCCGTAATATACCGATAAGCCGCTGGTTCGCTTCGGCATTGATTTCCATATCTTCACCGTTCAGGATGAACCGTATGGTCATGCCGTTCCTCCCCGGCCCCAAATACCGGCGGAATCTACGGGATAGCATTCGAAAGGATGATCCATGGCTTGAGTTAAGGCCTGTATATAGGCGGCGGGGATAGTCGTAAAGGGGAGTTCGCCAATTCCTCTCGGGTTTCCTTCGGACCAGAGGAAATCCACCGTTACCGGAATTATTTCTGCCCGGGGTACCGGATAGGTTCTGACACTTTCACCCTCTATCTTGCCTTCCCGGTACCGGACTTGTTCCACCATGGCCCAGGAAAGGGCCTGGATCGCCGATGCGCAGATGCTTTTTTTTGCCCGTTCTTCTGAAAGGATCGTTCCTCCTTCAATGGCCATCCAGATTCCCCGGATCCGGGGCGTATAAGCCACGGGATCGATTTCCGCTTCCACCACTGTGCTTCCCCAGCTTAGAGAAGCCAGAGCGTTTTCGTCGATGGGGATAGCTGATTCGGAGGAAGGATCTTCCCAGGCACGGCTTTTGGCAGGATGATAATTCCGGCGGACTGTGATGGGCAGGGGATCCCGGAAGCGCAGTTTCCGGATGGCGATACAGGCTTTTTCTACAAGGGGAGTAATAAGGGCAATGCCCCGGGACAAACAGGCAGGTCCCGATTCGGGAACCGGCTTTGACGACCCCTGGGGATCAGTCCTGGAAACAATCCGGATTGTTTCCACCCCAAGAATTTTTGCAGCGAGGATTCGCCAGCAGTGGATTTGATTGTCTCCCCAGGGGTAGTTCGTCCTTATTTCCAAAATTCCGTCTTTTTCCAGGGTCAGTTCCACCCCTTCATTCAAAGCCTTCGGTTCCCGGTAATCATAGAGAAAGGAGTTTCCCTGATAGGCCAGGGAAATGCCGATACCCCGCAGGGGTTCATGAGGATTCCGTTCGGAGGAAAGATTTTCCCGCCGGTTTTTACGGAGCAATTCATAGGACGCCCATTTTCGGCGGTAATCGCTCATCGTTTCCGCTGTGTAGATCAATTCTTCTGTAGGCGGATTCCGGATCTCCGTTCCCAGGGGCAGTTTTTTTCCTTTGCGGAGAAAGAATTTTTTCCTCCACTCGGCGGGGTCTTCTTCAAGGGTGTCGGCAATCCGGGAAGCATGCCGTTCGGCGGCAAAAAAGCCCTGAACCAGTCCGAACCCGGTGGTGGGACCCGCCGGAGGAATGGGGCTCACATGGCCCCGGGCTTCCAGGGCTGCGCTTCTGTGGTTGTAGGCCCCCAGGGCCCCCAGGGCAATGCGGTCCAGGATTTCGCCGGCAAAGACATCGAAGGCGCCAAAATCGGCGTTGACCCATACCTTGGTTCCCAGGATAACTCCCTGTTTGTTCAGAGCGCTTTGGATGCGGATCTCCGCCCCCACGCTTTTGGGGGAAAAGAGAAAATCTTCTTCCCGCCGGAGGATCAGCCGTACCGGCTTGTCCCGGACCCTGGCGCCTATCGCCGCTTGACAGGCTAGGAGGGAAGGGGGCCATATCCTTCCATCCAGATGAATTTCCAGCCGGGTAGTTTCTACCTCTACCATGGCGGGTTTGATATTAAGACACTGGGCGACCGAAAAACGGACATGGCCGGGCCACTGGGTAGGAGTGTAGATAGTCATGGTATTGTCCGGTCCCGGCAGGGCGATGGCGCCCAGGGGATCACTGGGCCATGGGTCCTGAAGGCCTGTCCGGTAGTTTCCTTCGACCACCGTTTCGGCTTTTTCAAAGGCCTCTGTTATGGAACCGGTACTGTAATTCCGTTCGGCGATAACCGTTTTTGAATTTTCTGCCGAATCCGCGGTGTCCGGATCCGCCAGAACCGTACACCGTTCTGTCAGTTCCCGGACTTTAACCGGATCCGGTCCCAGGAGCATGGCCACCGGCTGGCCGTACCATGATAGTTTTTTTTCAGGAAAAACGGGTATTCCAAAACAGGTGCCGGAACCGGAAATATTAGCGGCGGAAATCAGGCTTACATTGTAGGGCAGCTTGGGGGTTTTGATTTCTTTTAGAAAACCGGAAACCACCGGTGAACGGATCAGTATCCCCGTAAGGATATGTTTGATGGCTATATCATCCACAAACCGGGGCTTTTCCATTACAATTCCCCCAGATCATAGGGGGTTCCCTGATATACAAAATTCAGCCAGTTTGAAAAGAACAGGTGGGCATGGGCCCGCCAGCGGACCAGGGGATCCTGGGCAGGATCGCCGCCGGGATAGTAATTTCTGGGAACATCGATGTTCAATCCCTTGTTCAAGTCCCGGCGGTATTCCCGGTCCAGGGTCAGGGGATCGTATTCAAGATGACCGGTAACATAAATTTCCCGGCAGTTCCGGGCTATGGCAATAAAGAGACCCGTTTCCTCCGTTTCAGAGACAACCCTCAGGGCGCCGCAGTTTTTTAGAGCCCTTCGATCGCTTTCGGTATGCCGAGACTGGGGGGCCAGGAATTCATCATCAAAACCCCGGAAGAGGGAAGTGTGCCGTTCGCCTTCACTGAGGCCATGGGGAAAAATACCGAAGAGTTTTTTTTCTAAAGGAACCTTTCCAATTCCGTAGCGCCGGTACAGCCCCGCCTGAGTGCCCCAGCAGATGTGGAGGGTGGAAAATACATGGACCGCCGAATAGTCGATAACCTGGGCTAGTTCGTCCCAGTAATCTACATCTTCAAAGGTAAGGGTTTCTACCGGAGCGCCGGTGATGATTAACCCGTCAAAGCGGCGGTGCATGGCTTTTTTTGAAGTAACATAAAATTTTTCCAGATGTCCCGGCGGAGCGTTCTTTGATGTATGGCTTCCCATGGAAAGGAGGGTGATATTTACCTGCAGCGGAGTGTTTCCTAAAAGCCTAAGGAGTTGTATTTCCGTATCCACTGTGGTGGGCATAAGGTTGACGATGGCCACTTCCAGGGGACGGATGTCCTGATGAGCCGCCCTGTCTGCGGTCATGACAAAAACATTTTCTTTTACTAGGGCATCAAAGGCAGGGAGGGCCTTGGGTATCCGTATGGGCATGGCAGTTACTTCATATTCAGTACCGATGGATCATAGTCTTCCGGCGGGATAAAGCCCAGGAGTTCCATGCAGGTGGCGGCGACGGAACTGATTCCCAGCCCTTCTTTTAAGTCGCCGCTGCGGGTTCCTTCGGTTCCGCGATGGTATTCATTTTGATAAGCGGGATCGTAGATCATACAGGGTACGGGGTTAAGGCTGTGGCTGGTCTTTGCTTTGGGCGTTCCATCGGTTTTGAGGGACACCGCCCCGGTTTTTTTGTCGTGTTCGTACATATCATCGGAATTGCCGTGATCCGCTGTAATCAGAAGCACCGCTCCGGCATCATCGGCGGCTTTTCGGATCCTTCCCAACTGAAGATCCATCCCCTCCATGGAACAGATTACGGCCTGGTAAATTCCCGTGTGGCCCACCATGTCGCCGTTGGGAAAGTTCAGGCGGATAAAGTCATACTTTCCCGATCCGATCGCTTCGATAACCCGGTCGGCAATATCAGCGCATTTCATCCATGGCCGTTGTTCAAAGGGAACCACGTCACTTCTTATTTCTTCGTATTCTTCCAGTTTTTCGTCGAATTTGCCGGTCCTGTTGCCGTTAAAAAAATACGTTACATGGCCGTATTTCTGGGTTTCCGAAATTGCCAGGGTCCGCACCCCGGAGGCGGCCAGATACTCTCCCATGGTCCGGTCAATCGCCGGGGGGCTTACCAGGTAGCGCTTTGGCACATGGGTGTCCCCGTCGTATTCCATCATTCCCGCATAGCAAATCCTGGGCCGCCGGCCCCGGTCAAACTTATCAAAGTTGTCTTCTTCAAAGGCGGCGGTGATCTCCAGGGAACGATCTCCCCGGAAGTTAAAGTACACCACCGAATCGCCGTCTTCTATGGTTCCGATGGGCTTTCCGTCTTCTCCGGCGATGACAAATTCTTTTAGATCCTGATCAATGATGCCGGGAATTTCTTTCCGGCAGGTTTCTACCGCTTCGCTGGTTGTCCTAAAGGGCCGGGCCTTGCCGTGAACATGGGTTTCCCAGCCACGGCGGACCATTTCCCAGTCCGCTCCATAGCGGTCCATGGTGATCCACATTCGGCCTCCGCCGGATCCAATCCTGGCGTCAAAACTGCTGTCCGAATGTTCTTTTAGGAATTCTTCAAAGGGATCCACATATTCCAGGGCGCTGGTTTCGCCCACATCCCGGCCGTCAAAAAGGACATGAATCCTGACCCGCTTTACTCCTTCTTTTTTTGCCCGGACGATCATGGCTTTTAGATGATCCAGATGGCTGTGAACATTGCCGTCGCTGAAGAGGCCGATAAAATGAAGCGCTGGTTTTTGGCCGCCGGAGTTTTTAATATTGGCAATGATTTCTTTCCATGCCGTTCCTGAAAACATGGCTCCGCCGGCGATGGCCTGTGATACCAGAGCTGCGCCCTGATTAAAAACCCGGCCGCAGCCCATGGCGTTGTGGCCTACTTCGCTGTTTCCCATGTCTTCGTCCGAGGGGAGCCCCACTGCTTTTCCATGGGCCTTAAGGCGGGTATGGGAACTTGCGGCCATTATGGCATTAAGGGCATCCATCTTTGCATCCGCCACAGCATCTCCCGCTTTGTATTTTCCGCAGCCTACTCCGTCCATAATAATAAGCACCACCGGTCCTTTCCGGCCCTTCCATGTAGAATTTTTGGTTAATGAATTCACTCTTTACCCCTCAAAGGTCTGCTTTTTGTGTTCTAATTAAAACGCATATCCAAAAACGTAACATCGTCCGCCAGAGCCGCGGTTCCAATCCAGTTGTCGATTTCGCTAAAAATAATTCTTCGTATATCAGCAGGAGCCGCCGTGTGAAGCCGCTTAATTGTTTTTGTAGCCTGTTCTTCTCCGTACCGTTCGCCGCGGATGTTCAGCATATCAGTAAAACCGTCCGAATAGGCACAGAGTCTGAGCCCTCCGGTAATTGGAATAATCAGGCTGTCGCTGTAATCGTATTCATCGTCGATACCCAGAGGAGGAAGGGTTGGATTTGAAACTTTGTAGGTAACTTTGTTGTTCGGCTGGGGAACAAAAATCAGTATCGGAGAAAACCCGCAGTTGTGGATCCGGATATGCTTTAGAATAAAATCGATATAAAACAATGCACAGGCCACAAATATTCCCGGGGGACAAACCTGTCTGATCAGAGCATTGATTAGATTGGTGGTTTTATCGGGGGTACTCATATATTGAAATAATTCAAAAGAAGTAAAACAGGTTCCCAGGGCCATGGTGGTAAGGGCGCCGGAAATATTTTTGCCTGACACGTCAAAACAGCCCACCACGGCATGATCTTTGTCGGGCCGGTAAACCCGGTAAAAATCGCCCCCCACTTCATTGGCCATCTTGTTAAAAAGGTACAGATTAAAACGTTTGTCAGTTACCAAAGACTTCTGCAAAAGCCGTTTTTGGATTTCTGAAGCCCGGTGCAAATCCTGGCTGTGGAGAGAGTTTGTGTACTTTAGAATTTTTTTAAAACTTACAATGCCAAGACAGCGCTGGCGGTGTTGGACAACATACCATGTCGCCTCGAAGGATTCCTGTTTCAGGCCTTCTTCCAGAATATTGTCGATATAGGTGGTGGCATCAATCACTTTTTTGGTGCGGATAATGTTTGTATTTAGGCCGTTTTTCCAGAAATCCTGCCATGCATTTTTGAAGGCCAGGGGATCCTTTCCCGTGTCAAGGCTGATACCGGCGGTTTTTTCCAGCGTCCGCCGGAGCAGTATCCCCTCAATCTCCCCATCCTGTTCTATGGGGACAGCTTCTCGCTTGTTGACTTCGAAAATTTTCAGCACCTTTTCCGCATCAGTTGCTGCGTTTACAGGCTCTACGACATCGGCAATATATCCGATTTGGAGGGGCGAAAAAGTCTGTTCCTGATCTTCGTTGGACATAATGGATTAGCATACAAAAAAATAGACAGTTTGTCCATTATCATCTATTATTAAAGAGATGAGTGTACTGGAGTTCTTAAAAAATATCGTCCAATCGGGACTTAATACCTTTTCCGGCAGGGTTAACCAGTTTTTTGTCCGGCCCAAGAAACCTGCCTTCCCCCTGGCGGACCGGATCCTGGCGGACGCGTTCCGGCTGGGGCAGCTGCCTTCCCCCACGGAACAGGAAAAAGAACGGGCTTCCTTTGTGGCCGAACGCCTGACCGCATTGAACCTTCCTTATGAGGTAGATGATGCGGGAAACATCATCGCCCATCTTCATTCCCTGAACGAAATGTATATTTCCCGGGAATCCCTCCTTGTTTTTACCCGGCTGGTTTCGGAACGATGGAATTCCCTGGAAAGCCTGGGGAGGCTGGAACTTCAGTATGCCAGGGGGGCGGGACTGTCGGACGCCCTGGGGCCGGCGGCCCTTCTTTCCGTTGCCGAAGCCTATACGGAGGGAAGGCTTGCTCCGGAACGGGACATAATTCTATTTTTCTCGGCCCTCCACTTTGACGATCCGGAAACAGATACGTTTCGGAACCTTTGTTCCGATTCCCGGTACCTTCCGGCGGCAGCCATTGGGGTCAGGGGGTTTATGCTGGGAGTTTTAACAAGCCATACCCTGGGGTCCTACCGGGCGGCCATGACCGTTACGGAAGACGAGTCTCAAAATACCGATGAAAATGCGGTGGTAAGCGCCCTTATTGATATTACCCGTCATTTTCAAAAAACGGCGGAAAATTTCAGTCCCGATCTGCATTTTTATCTTAAACATATTGAGGCCAGGAGCGCTTTTTTCCGCACCCCCACGGAGGGGGTTCTGGAACTGGAACTGGAATCCGCCGACGGAGAAATCCTGGAAGCGGCCCTGGAAAATATCAAGGCCGTGGGGGAAACCACCGCCTATAAGGGGGTAAAGGGTTCCTTCCGGATTTTGGCGTCCATTCCGCCGGGGGATCCGGAAGTGAGCAGGAAACTTGCGGGGCTTGTTCTTGAGGCAATGCAGGATATAAAAATTAAGGCGGAGGAAGAAGCCAAGCCCGATCCGTCGGCGTTTCTTTCTACGCTGGGAATCCCCGCGGTTTCGGTGGGGATCGCATCGGGCAGGGAAGGTCTTGCCCGGGATACTGTGGAAATTGCATCGGTGGAAAGGGGGCGGCAGCTTTTGGAAAGGCTTATCATGCTGGCAGGAAAGAACGAAAAAGAAGAGAGTCAAAATGACGGATGATTTTTTAAAAAATACCTGGCATCATTCAAAATTCTCTGACATCAGCGCCATGGTAACGCTTAAGAAAAAAAAGCGGCTGAAGATTTCTTTGGCCTTTCCCACCCTGAACGAAGAAGCAACCATCGGCAAAGAGATTCTGATTATGCGGACCGAACTGATGGATCGTTATCCTTTGCTGGATGAAATTGTTGTAATAGATTCATCTTCAAAAGACAAAACCCTCAAGGTAGCGGAACAATTCGGCGCCAAAGTATTTACCTCCCGCCTGATCCTGCCCAAATACGGCAGTTTCAGGGGCAAGGGAGAAAACCTCTGGAAAAGCCTATATGTCCTGGAGGGAGACATTATCGTTTGGGTTGATGCGGATATTTCCAATATTTCTCCCAAATTTGTGTATGGTCTTCTGGGACCCCTTCTGGAAAACGACCAAATCGGTTATGTAAAAGCATTTTATGAACGGCCCATCCGCTCTTCCAGGGGAATTTCCCCTTCCGGCGGCGGCAGGGTTACAGAGATCCTGGTGCGGCCCCTCTTTTCACTGTTCTTTCCCGAACTGGCCCGGTTTATCCAGCCCCTATCGGGGGAATATGCGGGCCGGCGGAGCCTCTTGGAACGGCTTCCCTTTTCGGTGGGTTACGGAGTGGAGTTGGGTCACCTGATCGACATCCTGGAAATGGACGGCATGGAAGCCTTGGCTCAGGTGGATTTGGATATGCGGATCCACCGGAATCAAACCACCGAAGCCCTGGGCCGTATGTCCCATGGGATCCTCCATACTTTTTTTGAGCGGGCCGGGAAGTACGGTAAATCCCAACTCCTTTCCGCCATGGAGGCTCAGCATATTTCCCTGGAACGGCTGGAAGCGGAACACCGGGTGATTAGGACAGAAATTTCCGCCATTGAAAGGCCCCCAATGATCACCCTTCCCGAGTATTGCACGCGGTTTAAATGTTAGCCGTTTAATAGATCCGCCAGCCGCCGGTAGCTTTGGTTTACCTCGTGTTTTACCGCAATATCCACTTCTTCACCCAGTTCGTCGATTAGAGCTTCCAGGCTTGCCATGCTTTCGTTTAGGGCGGTGTGAAACCCCCGGGAACAGCGGAACCAATAACCGCCCTTTAGGCTGGTAAAGAGAGCGATAAAACCCAGTTCCCGGTTTTGTTTTTTTCCGGGAACTGCCGGAAGCAGTATTAAGGGCAGTTCGCTGATAAGCTCCGCCAGGCTTTCCGCTTCCCCGGAGTAAAATGTCGTTTTTCGTTTCCATCTCCGGTTAAAGGCGCCATCCGGTTCCAGTTCGGGAAGCAGAGTCAGGATAAGGGAAAGTTTTTCTCCCGCCAAAAGGGTGTGGTCCCTTAGGGTGATTACTCCCCGCAGTTTTCGGAATTGATCGGGATCAATGGCGGGGCTTGAATTTTTCAGGTGCCGGAGTTTTTCCCAGGGAAGGATAACATGTTTTTTTCCTTTGATCGTTTCGATGGAAAAAATTTCCCCTCCCAGGTTAATGTTGCTGGTAAAGTCCCGCCGCCGGCCCCTTTCGGTCCTTTCTCTTCCAAAACCGGCACCGCCGTTCTTGTCAGTTTCTTCCGCCGTCCCTCCCAGTTCGGAAAGAAGCAGGGGGCTTATGCGCTGGAGGATTTCCTGGGACAGGGGGCTTACCGACATGGCATACATTCTTGTGGTCCGGACAATTTCTCCAGCCACGATATACCGGGGAGAGGTTTCGTTTTCTTCCCTCTTAAACATTACCGAACCGGGGTGAATCATGATCCGGTCCGCCGTCAGGCTTCTGTAGGTTTCGGGGGCAAATCGTCCCCGGGCCCTTCCTTCCCGGACACAGACAAACTGAATAAGTCCCCGGCCGATGCAGCAGAGGTAATCATCTGTACTTCCGCCGGAAAGGACCGGAATTTTCAAGTCAGAAACGATCTCTTCCAGTTGAAGAGTAACATTGACAATTTCCGCCATGGCCCGTTCGTCAAGATAATTGCCGCCGCAGAATTTTTCTTTATTTGGGGAATCCAGATATGAGCGGTACAATTTAAGGTAGGAAACAAAATCCCCCCGGGGGTCCCGAAAACGGTGATGAGCCCGGCGGGCATCCATTTCTTCCCCCGGCGGCAGGAGGTATGGACTCTGGGTAGAGAGAAAGGCGGCAGCGATGATCGTCTCTTCGATTACCTGGGGATACCGGATCACAGCCTCTACGATGATCCGTGAATATCTGGGAGGGAGGGGGAATTCGGTCATCATTCTGCCGATGGAAGAAAGGGTCCTGTCCTCTTCCAGAGCGTCCAGAAGTTTTAGGGTTTCCACAGCGGCGATGATTCCTTCCCTGCCGGGGGGGGAGATAAAATCAAAATCTTCAAATCCGGTAATTCCCAGATCGGCCATGCGAAGCACCACTTCGGATAAATCGGTGCGGTAAATTTCTTCTATGGTAAAGAGGGGGCGGCTTTCAAAGTCCCGGCGGGTATAGAGGCGGTAGCAGGTTCCTTCCTTTGTACGGCCAGCCCGGCCTTTGCGCTGATTTGCCGATGCCCGGGAAATGGGAGACTCCACCAGACTGGAGGTAAAGGTCCGGGGGTTATAGTGATTCAATTTGGAAAGCCCCGAATCAATGACTGCGGTGATTCCGTCGATGGTAACCGAGGTCTCGGCGATGTTGGTGGAGATCACCGTCTTGGTTTTCCCCCCCGGAGGATCATCAAAAACACTTTCCTGTTCTTCTTTGCCAAGCCTTCCGTAGAGGGGAAGCACATGAAGGTGTTTCCCCGCGGGGCCGAAGATCAGGCGTTCCATGCAGTCCTTGATCATTTTTTCTCCGGGAAGAAATATCAGAATGTCCCCCTCCCGTTTTTCATCAACAAACCGCTCTACAATGGTTCCGATTTTTAAAAGGAGTGCCTCCGCTGTCAGGGTTCCGCCCGCCCCTCGATCTTTCCATTTTTCCCCATGCCTCCCGCTGCCTTCGGAGACTTGCCTTCTGCTGTCTCCCGGCGCTTGTCTTTGCCGGCATCCGGCATCCGCTGTGCCGGCAAGCGGCGGGTCATACACCAGGGTAACGGGAAAAGTTTGTGCGTCTATTTTAACCACCGGACATTCGCCAAAGTATTCGGAAAACACCACTGCGTTAATCGTTGCGGACGAAATAATAACCTTAAATTCTTTCCTTTCTTCCAGCACCCGTTTTAAGAGACCCAGAATAAAGTCGATGTTAAGGCTCCGTTCATGGGCCTCGTCGATGATCATCACCCCGTACCGGGAAAGCCAGGGGTCCAGCTTCATTTCCTGCAGGAGAATTCCGTCGGTCATGATTTTTATGCTGGTGTTATTTCCCGTCCGGTCTTCGAACCGCATTTTGTACCCCACGGGACTCATGGGATCTTCGGGGCCGGAAAAACCAAGCTGCCGGGCGATAAAGGCGCTTACCGAAAGGGCGGCAATGCGCCGGGGCTGAGTAACACCAATGATTCCATTTTTGTCGTAGCCGGCTTCGCTGAGAATCACCGGAAGCTGGGTTGTTTTTCCCGAACCGGTGGGGCTTTCCACAACAACCACCGGATTTTTTTCCAGGGCCGTTAGAATACGATCTTTGTGCTGATATACCGGCATATCCAGATAGTTCATGGAATAATTTTAGACTAAAATGCCTGTTTTAACCACCGGTATGCGGCTTTGCATAAAAAACTGCATTGGCATGAAGGTACTATCAAATGCCCCTTGCCTTTTTTTTATCTTTACGATAAGCTTTCTACACAAAATTCATAAGGAGGAAATTTATGAAAACAACGCAAATCGAACCGCATAAGTCATCGCTTGGGATGGACGCAAATGTTGCATCGCTGATTATTTATATCGCCATGGCCGTCGTATCCTGGATTCCGTTCTTGGGATGGCTGTCATGGGCCGTACCGCTTGCGTTTTTCTTTATGGAAAAAAACAGTGCATTTGTAAAATTTCAAGCCGTTCAAGCGCTTATTATCGGGATCATCCGGGCAGCAATCGCCGTCATACTTTATATTCTTGTATGGATCCTGAGACCAAAAGATTTGTTCAGCGCCTTCAACTACGCATTAGGCAAAGGCTGGGGAGTGTGGATGCTTTTAGGTACGATTTCAACAATTATCGGACTTGCCATTACGGCGCTGATAATTTTTCTTATCATCATGGCTTACGGTTATAAACGGGTTGAATTACCCATTATCGGACCGATTGCTGCGAAGGCAAGCGAAAAACTGGATAGCATCAATATCAAAAAACCCGAAAACGAAAGTTCGGAGAACAAGAGCGAGTAGAATGCCAAAAATAGCTTTTTTTTCGGCGTTGTTCTAAAATAGAATTATTGGAGGATTTTGATGGCCAACGAAAAATTTGTCTATTTCTTCGGCGAGGGAAAGGCCGAAGGAGATGCCAAGATGAAAGACACGCTGGGCGGCAAGGGGGCTAACTTGGCGGAGATGACCAATCTGGATATCCCTGTTCCGCCGGGCTTTACCATTTCTACCGATGTCTGCGCCGCTTTCTATGAGAACAACAAAAAATATCCCGCCGGACTTGAAGAAGAAGTTCTATCCGCTCTGGACCGGCTTGAAAAAGTGATGGGGAAAAAACTCGGTGACAGCGGCGATCCCCTGCTGGTGTCGGTCCGATCCGGCGCTCCGGTTTCCATGCCCGGCATGATGGATACAATCCTCAACCTTGGAATGAACGACAAATCCGTCCAGGGTTTGGCGCAAAAAACAGGAAATCCCCGTTTTGCCTGGGACGCGTACCGCCGTTTTATCCAGATGTACGGTGATGTGGTCATGGAAGTGCCCCATGAAGCTTTTGAGGGAGCATTGAGCGCCATAAAAAAGGCAAAAAAAACGGAGTTGGATACCGCCTTGGATGCCAAGGATCTGGAAAAACTTGTGGATGAGTACAAAAAGCTCGTCCGTAAACATGCGAAAAAAGATTTTCCCCAGAAACCGCTGGATCAGCTCTGGGGATCGATAAACGCCGTCTTTGGTTCCTGGATGAATGAACGAGCGATCAAATACCGGCAGCTTAACGATATCCGCGGCATAAAAGGAACCGCCGTCAATATTCAATCCATGGTTTTCGGAAACTTTGGAGAAGAATCGGGAACCGGAGTTTGCTTTAGCCGGGATCCTTCTACAGGAAAAAATGAATTCTACGGTGAATACCTGATGAACGCCCAGGGCGAAGATGTGGTGGCGGGGATCAGAACTCCGGAAAAAATCGCCACCCTGGCGAAGAAAAATAAAAAAGTTTACGATCAGTTGGTGGAGATAAAAAACAGGCTGGAACACCATTTTAAGGATATGCAGGACATGGAATTTACCGTCCAGCAGGGGGATCTTTTCCTTCTCCAGACCCGAAATGGCAAACGGGCCGGAGCGGCGGCGGTAAAATGCGCCGTGGATATGGTGGCGGAAAAACTTATTACCAGGGAAGAAGCGGTGATGCGGGTAAGTCCCGGTCATTTGGATCAGCTGCTCCATCCCATGATCGACTCCAAGTCCCAGAAGGGGGCTAAATCGCTTACCAAAGGGCTTAATGCATCTCCCGGCGCCGCTGCGGGCCGCATTGTTTTTACCGCCGACGAAGCCGAAGAATGGCATGCCAAGGGGGAAAAAGTCCTTCTTGTCCGCAAGGATACCAGCCCCGAAGACATCGGCGGCATGGTGGTTTCCCAGGGTATCCTTACTTCTACTGGGGGCATGACAAGCCATGCGGCGGTGGTAGCCCGGGGCATGGGAACTCCCTGCGTGGCGGGAGCCAAGGGCGTTTCCGTCCAGGGGAAAAAGGTTGTGGTCGGTAAAAAAACCTACAAAGAAGGGGATTGGCTTACCATAGATGGATCCACAGGAGATGTCTTCGACGGCCGCCTTCCCCTGGTAACTCCAAAAATTTCCAAAGACATGGATACCTTCCTTTCCTGGTGTGACGAAATTCGATCCGGTTCCGTCCGGGGAAACCTGAAAGGCTTTGAGGTATGGACCAATGCAGATCAGCCGGAAGACGCCAAACGGGCCTTTGAATTCGGCGCCCAAGGTGTGGGCCTTTGCCGGACAGAGCATATGTTTTTTGACAAGGCTAAACTTATCCATTTTAGAGCGATGATCGTTGCCGAAACAGAAAAGGAACGAAAGGCAGCCCTGGCAAAAATCCTTCCACTGCAGAAAAAGGATTTTTATGGGATCTTTAAAGCCATGGAAGGACGGCCCGTTACGATCCGGCTCCTCGATCCGCCCCTCCATGAATTTGTACCTCATACCAAAAAAGAAACGGAAGAACTGGCCAAATACCTGAAGGTAAAATCTTCTGCGCTTCAGCCCAAGATAGACAAGCTTCACGAAGCAAACCCCATGCTGGGCCACCGGGGCTGCCGTCTTGCCGTTACCTATCCGGAAATTTACGATATGCAGGTGGAAGCCATTGCCCTGGCGGCGGCGGACTGCATAAAGAAAAATATCCCCGTTAATCCGGAAATTATGATTCCCATTGTAATAACCGCCCGGGAATTAAAACTTCTGCGGCCCAATGCGGAAGCGGTAATTAAGAAGGTCTTTGACAAGGCGGGGGTAAAACTCAAAATAAAGATCGGCACGATGATAGAAGTTCCCCGGGCCGCCATCAGTGCCGCCCATGTGGCTAAATACGCGGACTTCTTCAGCTTCGGTACCAACGATCTAACCCAGATGACCTTTGCGTTCAGCAGGGACGATGTGGCTTCCTTCCTGCCGGCGTATCTGGAAAAGAATGTTCTCGAGGTGGACCCCTTTAAATCAATTGACGAAGCGGGGGTGGGATTTCTGATTAAACATGCCACCGTCGAAGGCCGGAAAGTTAACCCGTCCCTCCAGGTGGGGATCTGCGGAGAACATGGCGGTGATCCGCAAACCATTGATTTCTGTTACAGGACAGGGTTGACCTATGTTTCCTGTTCGCCCTTCCGGGTACCCCTGGCCCGCCTTGCCGGTGCCCAAGCGGTAATTAGTCATAAGTAGCGTAGGCTTTTCAAAACCTAGTTTTTTTAAGGACAGCTACTTTAGGGAGAACCGCACCGGATAACGGTAACGGACCGCCACTTCCGTGCCGTTGGCCAGGGCGGGGCTTCCTTTAAGCCCCATGAAAGCCCTGGCCGCCGCTTCACCAAAACCCCGGCCGGGGGGATCTTCTTTTAGAACCGCAACGTTCCTGACTGTTCCGTAGCGGTCTACAAAAACTTCCAGGTAGACCGTTCCTTCTACTTCCGACCGTTGGGCTATAGGAGGATAGATCACCCTCCTTTTTAATTCGTCCTCCGAAAACCGGGGCAGTTGAGATACCAAGTACATGGGAAGAAAGTCAATCGCTTCTTCGCTGCCGGAAAAAGTTTTGCCGGGCGCTGCATCTTTTGATTCCACCACGATTTCTGCCGTGGTTTCCACGGCAGAAGCGGAGACAGGCCGGAGGGGGGGAGTTTCTTCCCGGATATCAGCCAGCCTCATTATGCCGGCGTTTTCGCTGGGGGTGTTTTTTATCGTTTTTATCGTAATGCCTGCCAAGAAAAGAAGCAGTACATGGACCAGGACGGCGATGAAAATCGATACGACACTGTTCCATACGGATCGGTTTACAGCGCCGTTATTATTTAGATTGAATTTATCAGTCACCGCGGACCACCAGCGAAATTACCCGGTATTCCAGGAGTTGTAAAATTTCAATAACACCGTTAACGCTGCCGTAGGGGACATTTTTATCGGCAATGATATGTACCCGGGTATCAGGGGCGCTGCGATAGGTTTCGCCCAGGGCGTTTTCAATGGTCTCCAATTCTGCTGGAAGTCCTTCCAGGTAAAGCTCCCCATAACCATCAATCCAGATTTCAAGGTTTTTTTCTGCGCTGGTCCGCCTGGCCTTGTCCGCCTCAGGATAGTCAATTTTTATTTCCCGCCGGTAATTAATCAGTGACACGAGCATGATAAAGATGAGGAGAAGGAAGGCCACATCACTCATGGCGTTCATCGGCACAGTAATTTTTTTTCGTTCCCGCCGGAGTTTCACGGCGCAATTCCTATAGGGCTAATGGAAAATGAAAAAGATTCCACCGCATTTTCCTGGGCCAGGTTTACAAAAGATACTACACTCTGCCAGGGAGCTTTTTCATCCACTCCTAGGACCACTGCCGTATTGGGCCGTTCTGCCAGGACGCTGCGAATTTCGGCGGAGGCTTCGGAAAAGGAAAGGGGCCTTCCCTTAAAAAAAAGGTCTCCCCTCCCGTCAATGCTGAACCGGAGAAGTTCGCCACTGGGAACGGTTTTTACCGAGTCCTTTTTGGGCAGGTTCAGCAAAAAGCCCTGGTTTACATTGAAACCGGCAATAACGATAAAGTATATTATTAAAAGGAAGGCCATATCAGAAAGGACGCTGGAATTTTCTGAGCCTCCCCGGATTTTGCGTCTGTTCAGCATGAGGCTTTTTTTCTAGCGGGTACAGCAGCGGGAGAGGCAGCGTCAACAGCGGCCCCGTTAGGTCTTTTTTCTGCGGCTAAAGGTGTAATTGCCGCAGCACTGGCAGTGATCAATTCCGAACAGGCATGTTCAGCCTGTACTGCAAAACGATCCACAAAACTGGAGAGTATATAATGGGCGCTCATGGCAATAATGGCAATAATAAGGCCGAAGACGGTGGTGATGAGGGCTTCGTAAATGCCGTTGGCTACAATCTGGGCATTTACTTCTGTTGCTTGGGCGATGGATCGGAAAGCGCCGATCATGCCCGAAACGGTTCCCAAAAATCCCGTCAGGGGGGCCAGGGATCCGATGGCGGTAAGAAAGTTAAACCCCGATTCCAGGGAATGGATGCATCCCAGTGTTTCGGTTTCGACTGCCTTTTCCAGCCGATCTTCGTTCAGGTTCGCATGGTTTACCAGTGTTAAAAGAACCCTGGCGGCCAAGCTTCTCTCCGTCAAGGGTTCCAGAAATCCCGCGGCTTTTTTTATATCACCCCCGCGGATACAGTCCAGCACTTTGGAAGCAAGATCTCCGATCCGCAGACGATGACGGACAAGATAAAGGGCTCTGTCAATGATGATCGCCAGCGCTGTCACAGAAAAGACCAGGAGTGGCCACATAAAGAATCTCCCCAGCTTAAACAATTCCAGCAGGGAGAATGATGTATTTCCTTCCATAAAATGCCTCGTTATTTAATGCCACGTTATTTTTTTATCTTAATAAAACGCTGTTCCTCTGTGATTGTTTTTATTATACTATTCCATTCATAACTAAGATAGATCCATGCCGCCGCTTCTTCCCAGTCACGGAGCAGAGATCCCGAATCGCGCAAAGGCCGCAGTTCTTCGGGAAAGAGGAGGGCGGTGTATGCGGTATTCCACCGGACATCCCCGTCATGAACCCGCTGCGCCCCGTTGCTCTGATATAACGCCGGGCGTTTTTTTGCGGAACACAGTTCAGGAAGCAGGATGGGTTTCCAGTAATTTTCAAATATTTTCTGATCGGAAAATATTTCCTCTCCGTTTTGTGCATGCATCCATTCAGTCAGCGCTTCGATCCGTTCTCTCCGGTTCTTCAGGGCGTCCAATGCTTCGCTGCCGGAAATCCTGACATCTCCCCGGCGTATGCGGCCCTCCGCCATATCAATTACTTCAATGAATGATACAGATACGGTTAACATGTCTTTATCAGCCGCTGTTATGGTGCCTTCTCCTGTTAAATCAAGAGTGAATTCGTTCCATCCGGAAAGACCGGGACTGAGAAAAGAACAGGATAGGGGGATAAAGGATTCATGTTCATGCAAGGAAGATCCGGTATCTTTGAAAAAATAAAAGTGCAGCGTGGGCCAGGCCTTTATATTCATCTTCCATTCTTCGCCGGCTTTTTTTCTTTTTACAAGCTGCAGCAACAGGGTATCTTCCGGCACTGCATAACGATCCAGTATTTTTTCACCAAGAAGCTTTTCTTCCATTAGCTGTCCTGTTTTTTCCGTCAATGCCGTACAGGCAGAACAGTACAGGAAGAAAAAAATCAGTATCCGGCGCTGTATTTTTTTCAGTGTCTCCATTAATAGCTCCACTTTATCCCAAAGGTGACCAGCGGGATGGGAAGATCGTAACTGGCGATGGTTGATGCAGTTTCTTTTCCCGTATTGCGGTCAAAATCCTTAAACCCTTCCGGTTTGTAAACAAGGGAAAGGAGGTTTTCGAAACTTACATATATTTCCCGCCGCACCTTGCCCTGCTTGTAAAAATTAAAAAACGAAAGTTTTACATCCAGGGGTATAACCAGTCCCGCCCGGCTGTTATGCTCGTATTTCTGAATCCTCTCATAGTAGGGGATTATTCCGGGGGGATCGTTAATTTCCCTTATCGCCACTGTTTTAGGGATGGGCATGCCGCTGGCAAGGCTGAACCGGGTAGTAAGGTGTACCGCCGGGACGGGTTTATAATTGAATATTACATTTAAGGTATGAAACCGGTGAAATCGGGGATAATACCAGTCCCCAAGATTTCTTAATTGATGTTTTGTTTTTGGATCCTTGTACCGGGCATCAATGAACGAATAACTAACCCAGCCGTCCCAAAGGCGGGAGCTGAATTTTTGCAGCATGCAATCAAAGCCCCAGATAAGCGCCTTTCCGTCAAAAAAGTATTCGGCATTATCCGTGTATTCTATTGGATCGATTAAATACAAGGTATAAGCCCGGTTAAAAACATGTTTAAAATATCCCTCCAGGGTAAAGACATAACCGCCTGTAAAGTCGATCTTTGTTCCTAAAACGCTGGTCCATGAACGGTTTTGAGTTGCAGCGTATTCACCGATATCGTTCCGGCTGCTGATATTCTGGAGGTCGTTGTTTACCGAAGAAAAAAATCCGGTCCCCACGGTAAAACTCAATGCATCAATCACTCCTTTTTCTTCAAGAATGCCAAAATCAAGGTTGAGCCTGGGATTTACCGAGGGGATTCCCTTTAAGACAAAGTCCTTTCCGGAGAGGCGGAAGTGATCTCCCCGGAGTCCCAGTTCCATGCCGAAGCGGCGGTTTTCGGATTTATATTCAAAGAGCCCATAAAGCGCAGTAGCCATGCCGTGGTTCATTACATTGTTGTCTATGGATGGGCGCTGGTCTCCGTTATAGTTCCAGGAATAATATTCGGTTCTGTCCCAGCGGCTGTACCGTTCCTCCACGCCGGTTGAAACTATGAATCCTTTTCCGGCATCCCAATCCAGATCAATGCGGCCCTGGACATTGATAGTCCTGTCGGTAAAAAACGATCCCTGGCTAAAAGTATGAAGGGTGTTCTTGTTTTCACTGTCAATTTTTGCACCCAGATCACTCTGCAGAAATCCTGCCCCCAAGCGGGTTTTTAATAATATTTTTTTTCCGGGGTTGAAATGCAAGGCAGAAGTAAGAAATCCAATTTTATTGTCCCAAGCCAGATTCGCATCGATTCTGGCATCATCGCTGTCTTCTTTATAAAAAGCGCCGACGCCATCGAATCCGAAAAAACCGTTCGCCGAAAAAGAAAGGTCCGTAGTAAAATCATAGGATGCTCCCATGGCGAAACTTCGGATATAAGGGGCGGTAGAAATATAGCGGACTTCTTCATAAAAAATTTTTGCCGCCGCCACAAAGGGATCCCAATAGGTAACTCTGCCCATAAGAAATATGCCGCCTCGGTCAAGGGGAAAAGAGAGATTAAGATTGGCAGCGCTGGTGGAAACGGCCAGGTCCACTTCCGCTGTATCCCCAGATGGGGTTTTGGCGCGGATATCCAGGAGACCCGATATGGTATGTCCATACCGGGCGGAAAAAACCCCATGGGAAAGCTGAGCGCTTTCAACCATTTTGGGATCGAAAATTGAAAATGCCCCGTCCCAATGGAAGGGTCGTTCCACATAAAAACCGTCGAATACGGCGGTTGTGTCCGAAGGTTCTCCGCCCCGGATCGAAGGCATGGCCATGTAGCCCCCTATATAACCCACTCCGGGAAGGAGTTTAACCGCCCGCATCACATCTTCCACAAAACCTGTTTCCGCAGGCCGGGAAAGTTCACGGCCTGAAATAGCCACACTCCTGCCGCTCACTGTTTCGCTGGAACCGGGACGGGATGCTTCAATAACCAGTTCCCGTTCTTCCCTGATCCCCCCAAGCCTCAGGGCGGCGGTATACTCCACGGTGCCGGGCCGCAGCGCCAGGCGGCTGCTTTCGTAACCGGGGTAGCTTATCTGAACGACCACGGTCCGGTCATCGGGAGCGAAAATAAAGGCTTTTCCCGCGGTATTGCAAAACGTTTCCGAATCATCCCATGAAACAATCCTGGCTCCTTCCAGGGGTATTCCCAAATCCTGATCTACAACCGTAATGGATACTTCTGCACAAAACACAGCAGCCGCGGAAAAGAGAAGGAAAAAAAAGGGGGAAAATTTAAAATCGCCCATTGATTTTTTAATAACATACACCATTATTATTAGTGGTACTAGAGACCAATATTTTGCCTATTACGCAAAAAATCATATTGAGATATTATATCAAGATGGAACATTTGTTTAAGGAACTGGATTTTTCAGAAAACGGCGGTGTAGTCCTGGATTTGAGTACCGGCGCCATCGAAGGGCTGAAAAAAATGCCCGTAGATATATTCGACAGCATTTATTTGGGAGAAGCCTGCAATCATGCCCTTGTTTTATGCGTCGATGTACGCAACTTCAGTGAATTTTTATGTTCCCAGCCGGAAGAAATCGTTTTTAAACTTATCAAGGAATTCACCTCAAACCTTTTATCCTGCATTAATCATTTTGGCTATGGATGTTCGTATTACAAACTTATGGGAGACGGCGCCCTGGTAATTTGGGACGATACCAACGAAACCTCGGTTACCGAAGCGCTTAATATATTTGATTCGTATTCGGAATTTTTAAAGGAAGATCTGTTCAAGCCCTTCGATGCTTTGGGGCTGGCCGGAGCGCTTGCTGAAGAAGAAGTCTTTAAATACGAAATATCAGCGGAAGTATCTCAGCTCAAATACCGCGATTATGTCGGTTATGGTATTAACCTTGCCTGTAGACTGCAGACATTAGCCAGTGCCAATGAGCTGGTATTTAATGAAAAGCTTGCCAAATCGGGCAAAGTGCCATTCAAGGTTGATACATCGCCGGAAATTATAAAAGAACTGCTCATCCTTAAGGGGCTAAAGGAAGACGACCGCCGGCGGGTGCTGTTCTATGACCGGCATATGGAAGACTGACACCTCCGGAACTTTATGCAGCAGCGATCCTTTTTATGACGGTTTGTTCCCGCCCTGCCGGTCAAGAACTTCCGCTATACTGTCATGGAGTTTTTCCGCCAGAAGATTCTTTCGATCCTGGGGGGGTATATCCGCCGGATCCATGGGAGTAAGGAAATTGATGCACACCGGAACGGTATTGATAAGGTGGTTTTTTTCAAATACATCAAAGCTGCCGCTGATCGCTACGGGAATGATGAGGGCCTCCGACTGGGAAGCCAGCTTGAGAGAACCGGGATGGAAGGCCGCCAGTCCCCGGCCTCTGCTTCTGGTTCCTTCGGGAAAAACCATCATTGCCCCCCCGGCCTTGATCCTTTTTACTCCAAGATTGATGGTTTTTAGGGCCTTCCTGGGCTGCCTGCGGTCGATAAAGAGTCCTCCCAAAAGATAAATCCAGATATTTATTCCCGGCAGAAAAAGCAGTTCTTTTTTTGCTATAAACCCAAAGGGCCGGCCCGCATAGGCCAGGGCCAGGACAATGTCAAAAATTCCCACATGGTTGGAAACAAAACAAAGGCCCCCTTTTTTTGGGATATTCTCCCTGCCGGATACAGTCATTGGACACCCGGTAATAATGATGATAATCCTGGCCCATGCCTGGGCCAATTTGTACAGCACAAAACTCATGGGTCGCTTTAAATTAAAAAGGCCTATGATGAACAGCAGTGCTGCCGCTGGTATATAAACGATGGCAGCCATGCCGGTAATTAAAAAAGCCGCCGTTGTTTTAAGATATGCCATTTTTATAACTCCAATATCTTCCGGGCCGCTTCGGCGCCGTCCCATAAAAAGGCTTTTATTCCCAAAACGGCGGCGGCTGCAACATTTATTTCCCGATCATCAAAAAAAACCAGTTCCTCCGCTTCACAAGCCATCTGCGAAAGAAGGATGCGGTAAATTTTTTCATCCGGCTTTATTGCCCCTGTTTCGCAGGAAAAAACCGCCGCATCAAAGAGACCGAAAACCGGCAGCGTTTTTTTATAGTGATTCAAATGATCCGGAGCAATATTGGACAGGATCGCCGTTTTTAGGCCCGAAGACTTTACATCTCGAATCAATTTTTCCGTTTCGGGATTTACATGGGACCAGCTTTCCAAGTCGCAGAGGAACATTTTTTCCAGTAAATCGGGATCGGGAAAAACCCCCACGCCGGCCAAGATCGATTTAAAGTAATTCCTTCCGTCCATCTGGCCCAGATCATAACCGGGCCGGCTTTCCCAGTAGATCCGGTTCATCAAAGATACTTCTATTTCCGCCAGATCCGCCAAATCTTTCATGGCCTCCTGGCCCTGAAAAAAGGCAATTACTCCGCCGTAATCAAAGGCCGCCGCTTTTATGCTCACCCTGTTCTCCTGTTATTGTTTATAGTATAGTTTTGAAATGTCTAAAAGAAAAGCTCTTTTTACCCGGACAAGATTTCCAGTTTTTCCCGGATAAATTCGCTTTTTTCCTTTAGTCCAATGCTGCCGGTTTTTAAAAGGATTACGTTGGGCTCCCTGGGATCAAGTTTAATTCTTCCCCCGCTTTCTTTGATCAGCCGCAGGAGCCGGCCCACTTCTATTTTTGACACCCTGCCGAATTCTACCTTTACCAGACCGCTCTTTTCTTTTAAGGAAGCAACCGAAAGGTTCCGGCATATGATCCTGATTTCCGCCAGGGCCAGGAGGCTTGCCGCTTCGTCCGGGGGCGGACCAAACCGATCGAGTAGTTCACAGTGGAGACTATCCAGTTCTTCCCTGGTTCTGACGGCAGCGATCTTCTTGTACATTTCCATTTTTTCCTGCGGGCCGTCTATATAGCTTTCGGGAATGAATCCTGAGTATTCCAGTTCCAGCAGGGTTTCTATCTCGGCTTCGTAGTTTTGATCGGATAATCTTTGTACCGCCTCATCCAGCAGTTTTAGGTAGAGATCAAAGCCCACCGAATAGATATCCCCGCTTTGTTCCCGGCCCAAAAGATTTCCCGCCCCCCGGATTTCCATATCCTTCATGGCGATTTTAAAGCCCGATCCCAATTCGGTAAAATCAGAAATTACCTGGAGGCGTTTCATGGCAATTTCCGAAAGGGTCTTGTTCCGGGGATAAAAGAGATAAGCATAGGCAACCCGGTCCGAGCGGCCAACTCTGCCCCGAAGCTGATAAAGCTGGGAAATTCCATACATATCGGAACGATCGATGATGATCGTATTTACATTGGGAATGTCGATACCGTTTTCGATGATTGTGGTGGACACCAAAACCTGAAAACCGCCGTGGATAAAACGGCGCATCAGATCCTCCAGTTCTCCAGCGTTCATTTGGCCATGGGCGGTTTCAATGGTCATTTCAGGTACCAGATGTTCCAGCATGATCCGGGTGTCCTTTAGGGTTTCAATCCGGTTGTGGAGAAAAAATACCTGCCCCCCTCTTGCTGTTTCCTCCCGAATTGCAGCGGCGATTTTTTCTTCATCAAATTCGCCGATAACGGTTTCGATAGGGTGACGGTTTTGGGGGGCCGTGGCCAAAAGGCTCATGTCCCGGATTTTTAAAAGGCTCATGTGAAGCGTCCGGGGTATGGGGGTGGCGCTTAGGGTAAGACAGTCCACATTGGTCTTTAGTTCCTTAAGCCGCTCCTTATCCTTGACACCAAAACGCTGTTCTTCGTCTACGATCAAAAGCCCTAGATTTTTAAAGGCCACATCTTTCTGCAGGATTCGATGGGTGCCCACTAGGATGTCGATTTCTCCTTTCATCAATGCCGCCAGGGTTTGGCGGGCCTTGGCGGGTTTAACAAACCGGGATAGCATGGCCGTTTTAACGGGAAAGCGGCTGAACCGTTCTTCAAAATTGTCGTAATGTTGTTCAGCAAGGATCGTGGTTGGGGCCAGGAATGCCGTCTGTTTCCCGCTCATGACCGCCTTAAAACAGGCCCGGAGGGCAACTTCGGTTTTGCCGTACCCCACATCACCGCAGATCAACCGGTCCATGGGATGGGAGTTTTCCATATCGGCCTTGATCTCCTCCACACATCGGAGCTGATCCGGCGTTTCCTCGAAGGGAAAGGCCGCTTCAAATAAAAGCTGCCATTCTGTGTCCTTTGGAAAGGCAAAACCAGCGGCAGCCCGGCGTTTTGAATAGAGGGCGATTAGATCTTCTGCAATATCTTCTACGGCCTTTTTTACCCGGCCCTTACGGCTTTCCCAGCTTTTAGAACCAATCTTGTCCAGCCGGGGAGATTCGCCGTCGCTGCCGATGTAACGCTGGACCAGGTTTACCTGTTCAATGGGAACAAGGATTGATTCATCATCCTGGTATTCAATCCTGACATAGTCCCGTTCGTGGCCCAGGGCGCGGATTCGTTCAATTCCCTTAAAAAGGCCGATGCCGTAATTGACATGAACCACATTATCGCCGGGGTTCAATTCTACAAATGTGTCAATGGGGCTGCTTTTGACCAGATTTAAGGAACGCGGCATGCGGCGGCGGCGTCCGAAGATTTCGTTTTCCTGGATCAGCATGAACTTGATGCCGGGCAGGGAAAAACCGGCGCTCAGGGGAACGTTAATTACGGAAAGCTGACATCCATATCGATCCAGTTTGTTATTCAAACTGGTCAATTGCTGTTCTGCGGCATCCCCGCCGCCGGTTTGCGGGGTTAGAAGCTGTCTGATCCGTTCCGCCTGAACTTCCGATTCCGCAGCGATGATAATGGTCCAGCCCTGAGCAGTAAGGGAAGAAAACTCTTCCCGAAGGTAATTGATGTTGCCGAAAAAACTCCGGGCCGGATCACAGGAAATCCGGCAGCGGTTTTTTCCTTCGCTGTGGATGGCCATAAAGGAAAGGGTGCGGAATTTTTTTTCTGCCGCCGCCGCCAGAACGCTGAATTTCAGGAGTATCCGTTCCGGTGCGGGGACGGGTTTTTCCCGGAGGGCTCGGCGGAAAAGTCCCTGATATTCCAGTTCCATTCCCTCCTGAGCGTTTTCCATTCTTTCCCGGTCAAGGAAAAATACAATGCCCCCGGAAGGAAGATAGTCTAGAATAGTGCTGCTGGAAAGATTCTTAAAGGCCAGCGAAAAAAGAAGTTCTTCGCCGGGAACGGATCCCCGGTTTTCCAGATGTTCCAGCAGTTCCCCGGCAAAACCGGCCCCATTCGATCTATCCTGGGAAAATTCGGGCAGTTCAGCGAGATTCTTTTTTAAAGCCGAAAGGGTTTGGTCTTTCCAGATCACTTCTTTCTGGGGACGGATGATCATACGGCCAAGTTTTTCTGCGGCCGTACTTTGGTCCAAGGGATCGAAGCGTTTGATCGATTCAACCCGGTCATAATCAAGAAGGATCCGGTAGGCCTCTTTATCCCCGCCCATTAGAATATCCAGCACTTCTCCTCGAAGGGCAAATTCACCGTGAAGCTCAACCCGCGGAACCCTGACATAGCCCCGGTCCGTCAGAAGGGCCGCCAATGACGATGTGTCGATGATTTCGCCTGTTTTTATAGTGACTAACAGGCTGCGGAAATAATCGGGAGGGGGCAGTGGATTAAGAAATGCCCGTTCTGGCACGATAAGGAGGGCATCGTTAAAAAGTTCCGTCAGGGCCTTGGTTCGTTCCCCGAAAACTGCCTGTAGGGGAGGACCATCCCGATAGGGCAGCGTTCCCCACCAGGGAAAAACCCGCGCCCGGGGCAATTTTGTTTCCCCCAGGATGGTGTTTAAATCCCCGGCCAGATCTTCTGCTTCCCGCTCTGTGGGGACAACAGCCAAGGCCGGGAGTGTTGATCCGGCGGACCTTATTAGGGCCAGGATCATAGACTGAAAGGATCCCTCGGGACCTTCGATCTCCAGCGATTTTTGTTTTTCTTCTTCCAAAAGCGCTTTTTCCAAAAGCTCTTTTAAAGAAGGCTCGGAGCGGACTATATCAAGAATTTTAGACAAGCCTTTCATAAGGTCTTTATTTCAGTTTACCGATAATCTTACAATAGAAGCGTCCTTTATAACAGGAGTCAAACGGTGAAGCACATTACCAAAAACCGGCGGTTTCCGGCCCCTAGCCGGCAGTTTTTAATTGTTCTGCTGGCTACGGCCTGTATATTTCATGCGGCGGCGGCAGAAATCGACCTTTCCATACGGTTTTACGATAAAAAAGTATATCATATCTCCGGTGTTTCCGGTGAACCTATTTATGTGCAGGTAACGGTAACCAACCTTGCTCCCTCCACTTTTCGGTTTAAATTGGCGGACGAACGGGTTTTTTCCATCGACTTCGATGTCCGCAGCCTGGCCAATCAAAGCCTGGAACCGGCGGATTATCTGCTCCGCAAGCGCAGCGAAAGCCGCAATGTGTACTTTAGAGAGATCATCGTAGAGCCGGGGGAATCCTTTTCCTTTGTGGAGGATATTCGGAACTATGCGGCCCTTCGTGATGCCGGTTCCTTTGTGGTCCAAGCCCGGATATTTCCCGAATTATTCAGGGAAACCGCCGTTTCTTCTCCCCGGGGAGCCCCCCTGGTTTCCAACCGGCTTAATCTTAACCTCCGGCCTCCGGCCCTGCCCGGCAGCGATGACATTCCTTTCCAACTGGATGCGGAAACCGGAGCAGTCCTGGTAAGGGATAAACTCCCCCCCGATGAAGTCATAACTTATATGCTCACCGCCCGGCAAAAATCCCAGTGGGAAAAATTTTTTCTCTACCTTGATCTGGAAGCGCTGATCACCAACGATGCTGTCCGCCGAAGAAGCTGGTTAAATGAACCTGAAGAGGGTCGGTTAAGAATGATGGCAAAATACCGGGAGGACTTAAAAAACTCCATGGCTGACGAAGACATAGCCCTGATTCCGTCTAATTTCAGGATCGAAAACACTTCCCACAACGGAGAAACCGCTTCAGTGGTGGTAACCGAATGGTTTACTGTAGGGAGAATCATCGAACGGCGGCGCTATACTTACAATCTTCGCAGGCGAGATGACATTTGGACTATTCAGGACTATACTGTGACCAGGCTTGGAACTGAATGAAATTACTCTTGGTACTGGGATCGGACAAAACCTTTATGGATTTGGAACTTTTTTTAAGTCCCCTGGGGTTTAGCCTAATTCGGTACCGCCATGTCCAAAAGGCCATGGATAATATTGATGAAATTGATCCATTGGGGATCATTATCAGCGCCAAAGATTTCCCCCGGCATTGGAAAACCATGGTTCGTTTTGTCCGTTTTGAACGGTCCATGGATCAATGTCCCATCATAATCCTCACAGGATCTGCTTTTCCCGAAGAAGAAATAGAAAAGGCCAAAACCCTGGAGGTCAATGGTCTGATGCTGGAATCGCTGGAAAAATCCGCCGAAAAGGAACTAATCCAAACCATCCTTACTCATACTGTACCAAAGAAGACAGGACCGGGCCCTGTTCCGGAAACCTTAAACCGCTTTGGCTTTGTCTTTTCCCATCCGGCGGACAAAAAACTTATTACCGGAACAATTAAAACCGTTTCGGACGCTGGTATTTCTTTTGAACCGGATCATCCGGAAATGCTTTTTGGGTTACTGTGCGGCATGGAAATTAATACTTGTTCCCTTCGGGCGGGAGAGAATATCCTTTCTCCGGTTTGCACCGTTCGCCAGACCGGGAAAATTATCACCCTGGAGTTTTTTTCATTTCCCGGCGCCGAAAAAGAAACTCTGATGAGTTGCCTAAAAAATCAGCCCCGAAAAGAATTTAAGGCCGATCAAAGGGCCGCATCATAATATACGTATTGCCTAAAACGGAAACAAGCTAATAACGCTGGTTTATATAAATAATCCGGCAAAATTGCTGTCCGTAATGTGTTCCAGTTCCTTTGCATCCGTTCCTTGCTTTGCCGCTCCTTCTTTTCGTATGGCCGAAGCGGCTTTTATTATTGCAGGCATATCCGCCCATGAAGAAAATCCCCCCCCCCTCAATGGCTGGTAGGGGGCATCGGTTTCCAATAGCAAATGCTCTATGGGAATTGCGGCGCATGATAGGATTGAGTTTTTGTGGTTCAGGAGCAGGGTAGTGCCGAATGAAAAATATGCGGGTATGCCTTTGCGAAGCAGGGAAGATGCTTCGTCAGGGGAACCGGACCAGGAATGGAAGATCACCGCAGGAAGTTTTTTAAGGATTTTTGCGCGGGGGAAAATCTTGTGCATGGCGCGCCGGACGTGGAGGATAACAGGCAGATTGTGGCGCTGCGCGATTGTTAGGTGGGCGGCAAACAATTCATCCTGTATTTTTTCAGTTTCCCTGTATTCAAGCGAGTATAGATCAAAGCCCGTTTCCCCCACGGCGGCAATTTTTTTTTCGCCGGCCAGGGCGGCTAACAAATCCAGTTGTTCCTGAAAACCGGCGAAGTTTTCTTGTTTAAATAAAGCGGGGAGCTGCGGATGAATGGCAAAACACAAAAAAAATGGCGGAGCGCCATCTTTTTTTGCAGCGGCTGCGAGTTCTTCATGAAAGAAAAATTCTTCTTTGCCACAGGAACTGGCGGCGCAGGCTATGCCAAAAGAACGGCGTTCTGTTTCGGCACCGGGAAATATTTTCAGTAAATCCTGCGGATGAGCATGGATGTCGGAAGCCATTTATTACTGGTCTTCCATGGCGGATCGAATACTGTTTATGGTATTCTGCAGCGATTGGATGGTTTGAGCCTGCGAAGTGTTCGTTGCCCTGAGGCTGTCCAATTGACTTTCCTTTTCTGTTAGGGACTGTAGAATCGCATCATTGCGATTCTGCAGGGCTGTCAGGTTTTTTTGTAATTCTGTCAAGGCAGAGCCTTGTTCAGTCAGCGATGCAGATTGGGCGGTAAGCTGCCGCCTGAGTTCTGCTTCCGCGCCGGTGCCTGGCGGAACCGGCGGAAGCTCCGATATTTCCGCTGCGGGAATGGAAAGGGCGGTGTTTTTTTGCGCTTCCCGTATCAAGGCGGAAAGGGTGCTTATTAGGGCAGTGTCGTTTGCTTGCCGGGCCTGAATTGTTTTTATGGAACTGAATGAGGGGGTTGCTAAAAATTCTCTTAGGGCGGCAAGGGTTTTTTCCGCTTCCCGGTATTGACCCGCCTCTATTTGACGGGATAATCCTGTGTAAAAACCGGAAAGCTGCATTTCAACAAGGGCGGCTTTTTCCGCATCTCCGGAAAGGGTTTCCAATTTTTCCCGGGCTTCGGCTTCCTTGATCCTTGCATAAGTTAAAATTCCGGCCCTCTCCAACTGAAGCTGGGTCAGGGTTTCCTGGTATTCTTCCTGTTCCCTCTGGAGCTTTTCCACAACGCCGCGCTGTTCATTTGTTAAGGTTTCCAAAGAAAAGAGACGGTTGAGTTCTTCCCCTGCTTCCGCAATGCGGCGGATCATGGTGTCGATGGCTGCATCTTTTTCATTGATCTCATTCCGGATTTCCCGAATCAGAGCCCTTTCGGTAATACCCAGAACAGCGCCGGATTTACGGATTTCCGCAGCACCGGTTTGCTGGGAAGAAAAAAGCAGGAACAGCCCCGCAGCCAAAAGAATCAGCGCCCCCGCGTTGACCAGCAGAGGAAAGAGTCCCCGTCTTTGGGCTTCTTTTTTGGAAGGAATGCTCGGGGGGACAACTGCTTCCCGGGAAGAAGCTTTTTCGATTCGGGCGGTAATTTCGCTCCGTTCTTCCGGGGAAAAAATAGCTGTTTCGCTTGAGTCAGAAAAATTATTATTTCCGGCACCCATAATTTTTCCTTTTGCGTTCTTTATTAACGTTCTTTTGTTTCCACCGCTAAAGCTTCCTTCGCCGCAAGGCGGACTCCGCCGGCCTTGATGCCCTTTACATTGTAATCCTGGGCCTTAAAGGTTTCGGTAAAAACCTTAAGCCTGGGTTTGGGTTTGTATTTTACAGTAAAGGTGAATTTATTCCGGGTATCGCCATGGAGGATCGTACAGCCGTCGGGGAGCAGGGCATAATCCTTGTTCATGATCCATCCCTCGATCTGAAAACGTTTTATGCAGGGATAGCCCGTTTTGGGCTCCGCATAAATAACAGTAAAAATTATCGGACTAACGGTTTCCTTATTTGCTTCGCCGATATACACCGCCTTGGGCCCGATAAAGGCTTTTTCTGGAATATCCGTCACTGACCAAAGACCATTACCCCTGATTATTAGGATCCGGTCAAAGGGAGAAAGTTCCGCCACCACCTCGCCGCTGGACACCGCCGTACCCAGATAACCGTTGGCGTTGTCATACTTTAGCAGCACATCCTTGCGGACCACTTCTTTTACATCGATCTTGTCAAAGATACCCACCCTGGTCCGCCGCTTTCCGCCGGAAAGTTCTTCATCGGCCTTGATTCGGGCGATGACTTCGTTTAGAAAACGCAGCGCATAGGCGGTAATATTTTTTAGATGGTGGTTGATCTCCTTGATCCGGGTGTTGATCGCTTCCATCTCTTCCTGGGCCCGGTTGATGTCGTAGAGCGAAATCCGCCGGATGGGGATCCGCAAAAGATGTTCTACATCATCGGCGTTTACTCCCCGGGGGCCTATTTCCTTTAAAAAGGGTTTTAAGCCCGCGATTACCGAATCAGTTACTCCTTTGACGGTTTTCATTTTTTCAATGGCTTTGTAAATCCGCTCTTCAATAAAAATTCGTTCCAGGGTTCGCAGATGCAGTTTTTCCAGAAGTTCGCTCTTTTCCAGTTCCAGTTCTTTGGTAAGAATCTTTACCAGCAGTTTTGCGTGGTATTTGATCACCTCGGTGATGCTTATCACCGAGGGAAGGCCGTTTTTGATTACCAGAAGATTTACCGAAATGGATTGTTCACATTCGGTAAACCCAAAGAGGGCATCCACGGTTTCTTCCGAATACACTCCCCGGGCCAGCTTGATCTCTATTTCAACTTTTTCCGTGGTAAAGTCGCTGATCCCTTGAATTTTGATTCGTCCTGCCTTGCCGGCGTTTTCTATGCTGCTGATAATGCTTTCTGTGGTGGAACCAAAGGGGAGTTCCCTAATTACAATTCGTTTTGGATCAGAGGTGTCCAATTTGGCCCGGACCAGGACTTTGCCGTTTCCATCCTGGTAATCGGATATATCTACCTGGCCGCCGGTGGGAAAATCAGGATAGAGATGGAATTTATTTCCCTGGAGACATGCCTTTTCCGCTTCCAGCACTTCAATTGCATTATGGGGCAATATCCTGGTAGACATACCCACGGCAATTCCTTCGGCACCCATGACGAGTATTACGGGAATTTTTGCAGGGAAAAGGATGGGTTCCTTTTTTCTGCCATCGTAGGAATCCGCCATGGGGGTGAGCTTGGGGTTGTAAAAAATTCCCTTTGCCAGGGGAGTACAGCGGCATTCGATATAACGGGGAGCTGAAGCATCATCTCCGGTATAGATATTGCCAAAGTTCCCCTGCCGGTCTATGAACAGATCTTTGTTAGCCAGCACCACCAAGGCACTGCCGATGGAAGCGTCTCCGTGGGGATGGTATTGCATACAGTGACCAACCACATTGGCCACCTTGTGGAATTTACCGTCGTCCATTTCAAAGAGGGAGTGAAGAATCCGTCGCTGCACCGGCTTAAGGCCGTCTTCCAAATCGGGAATGGCCCTGTCTTTTATTACATAGCTGGCGTATTCCAGAAAATTTCGGTCAAACAAATTCTTAATAAAAGCCATGGGTTTATCCGGCATCCTCGATCAAATTCTTCATAATGTAATCCCTCCGTTCCGGGGTATTTTTTCCCATATAAAAGGACAATACCTGGGGCACCGCCTTTAGGGTATTTATTGATACCGGAACAAGCCGCATGTCTTCCCCGATAAACTGGCCGAATTCCCTGGGACTGATTTCTCCCAGGCCTTTAAATCGGGTTATTTCATTAGAGGATCCCAATTCTTCCGCCGCTTCATCCCGTTCTTTTTCGTTGTAACAGTACCGGGTTTCTTTTTTTGTCCGGACCCGGAAGAGGGGAGTTTCCAGGATGAAGATATGTCCCCCGGTAACCAGTTCTTCAAAGTAGGAAAGGAAAAAGGTAAGGAGCAAATTCCTGATATGGAAGCCGTCAAAGTCAGCGTCGGTGGCGATGACAATTCGGGCATACCGGAGGCCTTCGATGTCGTTTTCGATCCCAAGGGCGGTCATAAGGTTGTAGAGTTCTTCATTTTTGTAAATCGCCGCCTGTTTTTTTCCGTACATATTTTCAATTTTTCCCCTAAGAGCAAAGATCGCCTGGGTCATAACATCCCGGCTGGTAACCATGGAACCCGCCGCTGAATCTCCTTCGGTAATAAAAATCGTGGAAAGCTCTCCGTCCTTGCCGTCCTCAAGATGGTATTTGCAGTCCTTGAGTTTGGGAATCTTTAGAGAAATCTTTTTGGCCGCCTCCCGGGCTTCTTTTTTAACGGCATTCAGTTCCGTTCTAAGTTTTTCGTTAGCAATAATTTTCTGCTCCAATTTTTTGGCGGCCAGGGGATTCCGGTGCAGCCAATCATCGGCGCCTTCACGGACAGCCTGAACCACCCAGGACCGGATATCGGTGTTTCCCAGTTTGTTTTTGGTCTGGCTTTCAAAGACGGGACTTTTAATTTTAACCGCCACCGCTGCGGTGGTCCCTTCCCGAATATCTTCGCTTTTGTAATCTTTTTTAAAGTACGCCTGTATTCCTTTTAGAAATCCTTCCTTAAAAGCCGAAAGGTGGGTCCCTCCATCTACGGTGTACTGGCCGTTGACAAAGGAAAAATATTCTTCTCCATAGTTGTTGGTATGAGTAAAGGAAAATTCAATGTGGGGTCCCTTGTAATACCCGATGGGATAGAGAATATCGTCTCCCGTTTCTTCAGTTAATAAATCATAGAGTCCCTGTTTGGATACATAGGGTTTACCATTTAAGATCAATGTCAGACCCGCATTAAGATAGGTATAGTTCTGTATCCGCTTTTCTACAAATTCAACATTGAAGCGGTAGTTTTCAAAAATCGAATCATCGGGGGTGAATTCCACAAAGGTTCCGTCCCTTCTAGCCGCTGCAGGCATGGCTGCGGCGCATTTTCCCTTGCGCTGGTTTTTTAAAACTCCCCGTTCAAAAACCGCCTCGGCAAAATCTCCGTTACGTATCGCCACAACCCGAAAATGGGAAGAAAGAGCGTTGACGGCCTTGGTTCCCACTCCGTTAAGGCCCACGGAAAACTGAAATACATCGTCGTTGTACTTGGCCCCGGTGTTGATCACCGACACACATTCCACAAGTTTTCCAAGGGGTATGCCCCGGCCAAAGTCCCGAATTTTTACCACAGATTTTCCCGGGCCGTTATCCTTGATCTGAACTTCGATCTGTTTTCCGTTTCCCATGATAAATTCATCGATACCATTATCTATCACCTCTTTTAACAAAACATAGATGCCGTCATCTGGGTTGGAACCGTCTCCCAGCCGTCCTATGTACATACCCGTCCGCAGTCTAATATGCTCCAGGGACGAAAGGGTTTTTATCTTTGATTCATCGTAGTTGATTTTAGCCATATTCACTCCGGTTTTTCTAATATACCATTTTTTTCAGTTTCATTATAGTATGTAACAATAGGATAGTACCGCCGTGACTGCTCCCCTAAAAAAACCTGAATGGATCCGTTCCCGTGCTCCCGGCGGAGAAACATGGAAAAAAGTAAATGAAATTCTTTCCCTCCGTGGGATCCGCACGGTTTGTGACGAAGCCCGGTGTCCCAACAAAGGTGAATGCTGGGGAATGGGGACCGCTACATTTATGATCCTAGGCGGTATCTGTACCCGGCGCTGCCGTTTCTGCGCTGTTTCCTCCGCAAAAACGGGGCGGCCTCTTCGCAAAAATGAGTCAACAGAACTGGCTCTGACAGTAAAAGAATTGGAATTGAACTATGCGGTCATTACTTCTGTGGACCGGGATGACTTGGAGGACCGAGGGGCAGGTCATTTTGCTCATTGCATCAGGGAAATCAAAGAAAAAAATCCTCCCTGTAAAATAGAGGTCCTTGTTCCTGATTATTTTGGAGATGAACTGAAAATCGTCAGCGAAGCCGCACCGGATGTGATTGCCCATAATATAGAAACGGTCCGTTCCCTGCAAAAAACAATTCGGGATCGCCGCTCTTCCTTTGATAAAAGCCTCCGCACCTTGGGGGAAGCGAAAAACAGCGGCATCTTGACCAAATCCAGCATCCTTCTTGGCTTTGGTGAACGGGAAGAAGAAGTTCTGACCGCCATGGATGAACTCCTCGCAGTGGGGGTGGAGATATTGGTCATAGGCCAGTATCTCCAGCCTTCAAAAAACCAGATCCCCGTGACGGAGTACCTTACCCCCGATACCTTTGTCCGGCTGGAAAAAGCTGCGCTGGACCGGGGCTTTGCTTCGGTAGTGTCTTCACCCATGGCCCGGACCAGCTATCATGCTTTAGCAGCTTTTGACAGGGCTTGACTAGAGTACTTTTAATATGCAAAATTAATGGCGTTAACTATTTTGGGCCGTTAGCTCAGTAGGTAGAGCATCGCCCTTTTAAGGCGGTGGTCGGAGGTTCGAATCCTGCACGGCTCACTGAGTAAGTCCTTATAGGACAAGGAATTAGGGAAATAGCAAGACTACCCGAAAACGGGCGCCTTGACTTCAAATGAATTTTGAAATGAGAAAAACGCTCATTTCAGGAGGAGGAGTCATGATGCGCCCGTTTTATTTACACAGGCGATCGGGTGTCTGGTATGCTCAGTTGACCGATTCGGAAACAGGTCGAATACTAACTGCACGCTCTACCGGAACACAAAGTCGAGATGAAGCCATTCTCATAGTTGCTGAATGGCGAAAAAACGGAATACCTTCTGGCAGGCAGCGAAAACCCAAACCCATTGCACTTGCCGCCGATGTTGAAAGTATTCTTCGGGCCGTAAGAAAAGCCGATCTATTCAGTGAAGACGCTCTAAGGATAGTACAAACACTGAAAGATCGAGGGTTGATCGATGTAGCTGCTACAAAGTCCGGACCAGGTTCGGTCCAGCTTTCTGAATTTTTGGAAACATTTTGGGATTATCATGCAAGCCCCTATGTCAAAGAAAAGCTGGCCCACAAACAGAGCATTACAAAAAGGCATTGTTACGAAATGGGGAGCAGAGTCCGCAAATACTGGCTGCCCGCTTTCAATGACAGAACACTAAACAGCATAACACGGCAAGACTTAAAAGATTTTTCGTTGAGCTTGGCAGAAAAGGGACTGGCCCCAGCCTCTATAAATAAAATCATGCTTGGCGGTAATGTTGCCTTGTCATGGGCACATCGGGAAGGGCATATAGCGGTTGATCCTACTGAAAAGCTGATGCGTTTTTCGGGTGTACCGGAAAAACGGGGAATATTGACACCGGCTGAGGCTGAGACAATTTTCCACAAAGTAAACTGGCGAGATAAGCGGGCCTATATCGGCAATCTACTTGCCATTACTACCGGTCTGAGATGCGGGGAAATTTTAGCGGTGCGAAAAAACGACATAGGGGAAAAAATCTTGACTGTAGATCATTCATGGAGTAGTTTCGACAAACTAAAAACTACCAAAACGAATGAATCACGGAGAGTTCCCCTATTACCGGAAGTCCGAGAAAAACTTTTAGAGCTATTGGCGGAAAATCCCCACGATACCGAAAATTCGTATGTTTTCTATGGCTTGTACGAGAATCAGCCTGTAGACAATAAAGTTTTGCTCAAAGGGCTGAGAGAGGCTTGTACCGCTGTTGGAATAGACTATAAGGCAAGAGGAATTTGTTTTCATAGCCACCGTCATTACTATGCAGCCCGCATGGCTGATCGCATGGAAGCTGATAAAATAAGCAGGATTACAGGACACCGTAGCAAGGCAATTTTTGATCACTATGCAGATCACATTATTGACGAAAATCTTGATGAGGTCGGCAAAGTCGGTGCTGAGGTTTTTGGTAACATCTTGCAATTCAGGAAGGGGGCGTAACATGAAAAGTTATGGCGGTTACGCAGATCATATCCGAATCGGTCACGCTCAGGATGCCTTGCAAGTCATTGAAGAAGTCCTAGAGGAAGCAGAATTTGATCTCGAATCGGTAAGGGCTGTTTTAGAAGCCCTAAAAGATGCTATCACAAGGGGCATATTACAATAGCCCCTAGACGCACGAGAAAGCCCCTACAGGCGGTTTTATAGCCCTAATTGGTAGTTTACCAGTTAGGGCATTTTTAGTGGGCTAACCTACGCCGTAAACAGGCGAAGGAATACACGGATATATAAGGAATTAGTCATGGTTTTCAATAGGTTATGAGAAAGCAATGTACATTTTATAACTTTTGTTGACTTTGTTTCTCTATTGTGTTATTTATTATTCAAGAGGGGAAACATGACAGAATTCGAAGATAAAATATATTCTAATTTTTCTGTTTATCTGTTCAAGAACGATTATGAAGGGATGTTTGCAAGCCTTGAAAGTCATCTGGGGAAAAAACCAATTTTATATGAATATCATTGTTTGTATAGGATATGTATTGATTATATAGCTGAATATTATCTAGCTCTTCCCTATGCTAATGATTTAATTGAAAAAATGAATTGTATCGGTCAATACAACTGGTTCAGGCACGAACTTGACAATATTTTTAATGAATACGCTGCGAAAATAGATAAACCCTCTGATATGCCTATGAAAGAATACATGAAAAATCAGGATAAATTAAATATAAAAATAGCTAATTTTTTTGATAGCTTTATAAAAGAAAAGTCTGATAATTTTTATGATTCTATACCAGAAAAATTAAAATATAAGATCGGAGGCGTGATTCTTGATTTTGATGTATTCTATAATGATTTACCATTATTAGTTGAACGTAAATTTATGAATATTACAGAGGATAAAATAATTTGTAATAATAAATCATTTTTACATGATTATTTTAAGGATATAACGCCAGAAGGAGAGAAGAATACAAAATGGGAATCCGTGCATAAACTTTTTGGAGTTACAGGTTTGAATACAGCAAAAAGCATAGATAAAGATTCAAGGCTTTTTGAACAATGGAAAGCTATTAAGCAAGATATATCGACTTGTATGTAATAATACCAGTTTGTATATAAAATGATACCGCTTTATAAATATCAATAAAGTCATTCAAAGCCCATTCTAACACGCGATAACGTAAAAAAGTTATCGAAGGAGTTAGAATGAGTACCTTAAAAACAATTAAGGAAGTCGGTGAAATTTTACACAGTGCGCCGATTACGGTTCGCCGCTTAATCCAAGCGGGGAAAATCAATTACAAGAAAGTTGGTTCAAGATACCTATTTTCAGATGACCAAATTCAGGCATACCTTCAAAGTGTCGATGTAACACAAACAGCGAACACCGCAGGGGGCATAAATGAATAAGCCCCACGCTTACGGCAAGCAGTGGGGCAGTACGGCGTTTGACAATGACAGCGTAACTTATAACAGATACATTGTCAATGCCCCACAAAGAATTATCGGTTATGAAAAGGCTATGTTATGCCTGAAAATGCTTAATCCAATAGATTTTCATTATCGGCGGCCCTTTTCGCTAAAATGCCATGCAATGATTTACAATCAGATAGAATCGTTTTGTAAAGACTGGTCAGCAATCGGAATAAATACAGAAAATTTTATTCGGTATTTAGTAGAAACCCACCTTATTGATGAAGTTGGCGGCCCTGGTGTTATTCGTGATATTTTCCAGAATTTGGAAGTCATGGGAGGTATACCGCAATGATACCAACTTCAATACTTGCAAGGTTAAATGAGCATGAGGAAGCGATCTCATTTGGCTCAGTTACCCTAAAGGTTGTAAAACACGATGGACACAAAACCCGCTATTTGTGGACTGTAGAAACATCAGAAATTGAGGATTCGCCTACGTCAGGCGGTGGCGGACATTGTAATAAAAGGAGTTACGATACTATTTCTCAGGCTGAGGGTAAATAACATGAGAAATAATGATTGTAACGCATACTTTGAAGAATTGGCATACAGCCATGAATTGCAAAGAGTAGGTGCGGAAGGTGTAGACCCTAAAAAATACAAGCCGCCAAAATTATTCAAAACCACTTTTTTTGATGAGATACTTGATCGGGAATTGCCACCGGAAAAATGGATAGTTGATGGTTTTATACCGGAAACAGGTCTGCACCTGCTTATGGGGGCGGGAAAAATAGGCAAGTCATGGTTTACCCTTCAATGCGCCCAAGGAATAGCTCTGGGCGGATCGGTAATGGGTAAAATACCAGTAGAGAAAAAAAGGGTTTTATACATAAGCCTTGAGGAACGATGGAAGCTGTTACTGAAAAGGGCAAAAATTCTTGACTTTACAAAAACTGGTAACAATATAATCGTTATTGAGGATATTGACCGAAAAGAAACCCCTAACGTGATAAATTCGCTTGACTTTATGCTTGAGCTTGACCCTAGCATAAAATTTGTAATCATTGACACCATGCAATTATTCCTGAATGTATCAGACCTGAATGATTATGGGCCATCTGTTAACAGCTTGAGGGCATTAAAAGTCATTGCGGATAAAAGGGAAGTGTCTATTTTAATGATACATCATACTAACAAGTCCGGCGGCAATGAATCTGTTGACTTTATGGAGCGTTCACTTGGCAGCACTGGAATTACCGCTACTTGTGATACAACCATTTTTTTGACAAGGCCCAGAAACGAAAAAAGAGCGGATATGTATATTACAGGCCGTGAAGTGATGGACAAGGCATACACCTTGAAAATGGATGATAATTGCGGATGGGTTTTGGAAGGTGATAAAAGGGAAGTGGTAGAGGGTGAAACCCAAAGACTCATTGCCGAATGGCTAAAAGAAAACAGTCCGGCAAGCCCTATGGATATATTCAAGGGGTTAAAAAATGAGGGTTACAAGGGAACCTATGAGTCTGTAAAGCAAACTTGCCATAGAATGAAAAACGCCGGAAAACTTACCAGCGAATCGGGGAAATACAACCTATTCACCCCTGCCGATACCCCTGTTACTCATGTTACCCCGTTACCCACCAAAACAGAGCCGGAAAGTATGGTAACAAGTAACATGGGTAACACCCCCCTACAGGAAACAACGGAACCAGAAAAGGAACCGGATATTTATTAAGGAGAATATTATGGAAGTTGACAAATTCGTTAATCGTCTTTTTGCTTGGTACAAAACACCAGAGGGCAAGCAGTGGAAAGAAACATTGGCCTTAAAACTGAAAAAAAGCAAGTCCAAAATGAGACAGGATAACACTTTGAGACAGGCACTTTTGGAATTAAAAACAGATTGGGAAAGACAAGACCTATTAAATGGCCTTGAACTGGTTGAGGGGTATTTACAAAAATACGGCGAACCAGATGAAAGCGGGGAAAAGTTCATCGACCTGGAAACATTGGGAAACCTTATGGACATCGGTTCTATTGGGTGATTTTTGCCGCCTTCGCCCCAAAAAGGCGAAAGACTACATTGATTTATAAAGAATTAACCCTGGTATCGGGCAAGTTGATGTATTTTTACATGAGAAAAAGGGGTGAGCCGAAAGGAGTCATACAGCCCACCCCAACACAAACCAAAAGCGGAAAAACCGCTAATGTTTACTGTTAAGCCGCTTCACTCTCCACATACGCGCCTACAATCGCGTCCGGCAAAGTACAGGCCGCGCCGTAAACTGAAAGCCCGCGTATTAAGTCGCCGAATTGCTGTTCACTCCGCAGCGTTTCAATTTTCTCAATTTGCATAACAAGCGAACCTGCGGCGCGTGTCCCTGCCAAAATAAGAGCCGCGTCATTTTCATGTGGTACGTTAGGCGAAACAATAATATCAAAGCCCAGAGCTTTACCGATGTAACCTTCCGATAAAATTGCATCGTTGTTTGTTGCGATAGCCAGGCCGGAAAGCTGAAGCATTGAATAAGCATACGGCGTTAATACTGCCCACCTGCCCTGTATTGGGACGTTCTTGTCAGTCAGCCGTTGCGCCATTTTGGAAAGTAACCGGACTATCGGCTGTAAATTACCAGTCGTTGCCGGAGCTATACTTTCCGGCGTGTCGGCCTCTGCGATAAGGTTTTCAACGCCCTCTGCCAAAATTGAAGCACAAAACAGATCAACCTCATCTCTTATGCTGTAGGCCGCATTTAAGCAAGCCGCATCAAGAAAAGCAGGTTTTGACTGCGTAACTTCAATATCTTCGGAACGCAGAGCAAAATATTTTTGCTGATCCACTTTCAAGTCCTGCGTACTTCCTGTTATGTCGTCATAAGTAATTGGTACACCCTTTTCGTAAGTCCTGACACTAACCGGATCGACCGAGGGTATTTTGACAACATTTCCGAATTTCAGATCGCCTTCATAGTCGCGGTTTAGAAGGGAAGCCCAAACAGAGACTTTTTCCAAGTTCCGCAAAATTGACGCGCTCCAAACAGTCGGTATAAAAACTTCTACACTATCAGCCATAATTCTCCTCTCATGTTTTTTTTGCAAGTTGCTGTTGACGCGCTGCCGTGAATTCGGCGTCCGACATTCCGGCAAGCTGCCGACCGTCCATATTATTCAATACGGGTAATCTTCGTGTTGATACATTTGAAGAGCCGGGCGCGCCGCCTCCGGTGTTGTTGTTTCTCATAAATTGTTTTGCGCCTTCAGTTTTCGACCAAACGTCAAAAACAATAGCTTGCATATCTGCCTCAGTTTCATTCCCGTCCTTATCCTTATACTTGCCAACCGCTTTTCTGCTATCACCGTTAGCGACAACATTGAAACCGTAAGTTTCTTTCAGCGTTTTGCAAACCATAGGAATATAGTCGGTAAAAACTGTGGTATTCGATAAAAGACGGTTTAATTCATCATCTATCAAAAACTTTGATAGTGCCGCCTTTTCCGCCGATAATTCGTTTTCTGTTTGACTGAAACGCTGTTCCAGTTCTGAAAGTTTCGCGCCGCTAACTTTAATTTCAGAAAGCAAATCATCCCTATTTTTCAACAGGGCAGACTTGAATTCATCGCCCCATTTTTTACCATCATCGGTATTGATCCATTCGTTCAATTCGCTGATTTCAATAGCCATTTTTCATACTCCTTTCTCATTTCAAAAGACTTGTAACTTATAATTCCTTATAACATAAGGAAAACCTTCGCCCCTTTTGTGCGTTACCTTATGATTAAAGCGACTGACACGTTGACAGCCATTCAATATCAGTCGTACCCGGCCCGAACTTGTAACACGGCGGTATAACTTCATTTATTCCCTCTGGGTACTTATTCCGGACATTCCATTTATCAAGCTCATAATAAGTATTCAAAATAAAATTGCCGTCCTTTGTTTCTACATGGATAATGTCGCATAACTCTATTGTGTATTTCCGGAGAGCTTTTTTCAGTGTTTCCATGCCTTCTTCAAAAGTGTCAAAATATCCACTGTCAAAAGTCATACTAAGTCCGCTTACTCTGCCGTGTACCCGATAAGAGCCGCGCCCTGGAGGGAACGTGTGCGGATCATGTTCGTGCAATGAGCCAAAATAACTGTCCGCCTTTTCTTTTGGTTCAAGCTTTTTCAAGCGTGTTTTAATGCTTCCTATGTTCATTTTGCCATTGCCTCCAATGCTACAATTCTTTCCTCAAGCTCGCACTCTTTGAGGTGCTTGTCCAAGGATAAAAGGATATTGAGACCATAAAGTAGATCACGGTAAACAGTCGCATTGATAGCGTCTGTAAAGCGAAGCCGGATAAGTCGGCAGAGGGTTTGTCTTACGCTCTTTGTCGTTTTAAGTGCTAGTCTTTGAGGGTATGCAAATTCTTTTTTTGTCGTATCGGTCATTATTTATTCTCCTTTGGCGAATAACTGCCGATCTCGACTTTATCATTTTGCCAGAATTAAACAATATTTGTCAATAGTTTGCTGCAAAAATGAAAAAATAAATATAACTTTTTTATGGCTTTTTCAGGTTTTAACTGCATTTAATGTAGAAAAATAATGAGTAAAAAGAAGTATTGAAAAAATAAAAAGAGAATAAAAAAGAGTTGACAGACCTTGTTTTTTCTATTAAATTGACTACTAAAGAACAATGAAGTCAATGGTGTCCATGCCCTTTTAAGGCGGTGGTCGGAGGTTCGAATCCTGCACGGCTCAATCACTATTATTTACAAGGAGAAAAAATGAGCGTACGAGCGACAGAAAGACTGATAGGCGATGTGGTAATTGCTTCGGGAGTGCCGAACAGCGCAAAAATGGTTGTCCAATCGGTGAATGAAGAATCAAAACAAGTTTACACAATTTGGTTTTCCGATGATCACAGTGCACAGACCGGAGTGTTTCCCTCCAGCGCCATCGATCGGGTAGATTCAAAACAAGCTGCCGCCAAAAAGACTGCGATAAAACCAAAAGCGACGGCAAAGAAGGCAGTTCGCAGGCGATAAATCGTCCGTTCTTCTTCTTTCGCCAATACCATCTGCACGGATAGCACGGGTAAAAAAAAACATTTTTCCCCGTATTTCTTCTGCCATCTACGGAAAAATCCGAATAATAACCGGTTCTTTGAGTAATTGCGAAAAGGGGCGGGATGTAATACCCTGTATTTATGGGGGAAGGCATAAAAAACGGAATCTGCGTTGCTTTTGCCGGAGGCGGTACGGGGGGGCACATCTATCCCGGTCTGGCCGTGGCCTCCGCCCTTAAACAGGCGATTCCCTGCCGCATCTTCTGGATCGGTTCAGAAAAAAAACTGGATAGATCCATTGTAGAAGATGGGGGGATTGATTTTTTTTCTATCCCCGCAGGAAAACTCCGGAGAAATTTTTCTTTCCGCAACTTCAGTGATTTTTTTAAAGTTATTGCCGGTTTTTTTGCCGCCCGAAAAATTTTAAGGCGGGAAAAACCGGCGTTGCTTTTTTCCAAGGGGGGCTTTGTCAGCGTTCCTCCCTGCGCCGCCGCTTCTTCTTTGGGGATTCCCGTCTTTACCCATGAATCGGATTACAGTCCCGGCCTGGCTACCCGGATAAATGCCCGCTTTGCCGAAAAGAGCGGAGGAAAGATCATCACCGCCTATCCGGAAACGGCGGAACGGTTTTCCCTAAAAATAAAAGAAAAAGTTGTCGTCCTGGGCAATCCCGTGCGCTCTGTTTTTCGGACCGCCGATCCAGCAAAGGGGAGGGCTTTTCTGGGGGTGGAAAAAACTGACCGGATACTCCTTGTGCTGGGAGGGAGTCAGGGAGCAAAAGAATTAAACGAACTGGTAGCCGCATCTCTGGAAGCATTGACACAAACCTTTGTGGTAGTTCACCAGCACGGAACAGATTGGGGGCCGCCGTCGAATCAAAAAAGTGCTTCCCCCCGGTACAAATCCTATCCTTACATCAAAGAAGAACTTCCCCATGTATTGGCTGCTGCGGAACTGGTTCTTGCCAGAAGCGGCGCCGGTACGATATGGGAATGTGCCGCGGCGGGAAAACCCATGATACTGCTTCCCCTGGCCGGCACCGGCACCAGGGGAGATCAGCTGGAAAATGCCCGGTTTTTTGAAACGGCCGGCGCAGCGGCGGTACTGCTCCCGGGTAAACGGGAAGCAGCCGATCTGCGGGGGATCTTACAGATGCTTTCGGCAGATAAATTGGAAGCTATGGCCAGCGCTTCCAGACAGATCGGAAATAATGACGGATCCGCAAAAATCATTGATCTCTTGATCAATACTCTGCGGCAACGGACGGGAGGCTAAGGTGCAGACACTTGACCTGATCTTTGTCATCCTTCTGGGACTGCTTGTCCTGCGGGGTTTTTTAAAGGGATTTACCGGAGAATTCTTTTCCATCGCTTCCTTTGCTCTGGCCCTGATAGCGGCGTTTTTCTTTTTTAAAAACGGAGGCGCCTTCCTGCGTGAGCGGTATTTGCAAATGGCTATTCTTCCGGAGATTCTTGCCTTTTTGGCGGTTTTTATCATTGTGTTTATTGCAGGAAAAATTATCGGCCATATCGTCCATGATATTATTAACCGCCTTAATCTTGATACTCTGGATAAAGTTTTAGGTATTTTTCTGGGACTGGCGGAAACCATTGCTATTGTCGTCCTGGTGCTTTTTTTACTGGTAAACCAACATCTCTTCAATTCTACTTACCTTTTGGAACAAAGTTTCTTTGCCCAGCTTTTTTTACCCCTAATCGGAGTCTTCCATGTTTGATAACATCCTTCACCAGGCCCAGGTTATTAATCAGCTAAAAACAGATATTGAAAAGGGAACCTTGCCGCCGTCCATTTTGTTTTCCGGCCCTGACTATGCGGGGAAAGGGACGGCGGCGCTGGAACTGGCCCGGATCCTTTCCTGTGACGAAACAGCAATCATAGGCAGATGGAACTGTTCCTGTCGATCCTGTATGCGGCACCGGAACCTGGTTTCGCCGGATATGCTCCTCCTGGGAAGGCGGCGTTTTTTTGAAGAAATCTCCGCCGCTTCCGTCTCCTTTCTCCGTCACCCGAAAAATACGGGAAGCAAAATGCTCTTTATCCGCTCAATTCGTAAACTTCTGGCCCGGTTTAACAGCATCCTTTGGGAAGATGATCCCAAACTAGGAAAACTGAAATCCCAGATCAGCATCATGGAAGAAGACCTGGAAGATCTGGAAGCAGGAAGTGATAAAAACGAAAAATCCGCTTTACATGACAGTCTTGCGAAGCAGTGTGAAAGTATCGTCAAAAAGGCGGCAAAACTGGAATCGGAAGGACTGGGAGAACTTGTCCCCATTGCCCAGATACGCCGGGCCGCTTACTGGAGCCGCCTTGCTCCCCTGGGAAAACACAAATGTCTGATCATCGAACATGCGGATAATATGCAGGAAGGGGCAAAGAATTCCCTTCTTAAAATCCTGGAAGAACCGCCGCCCCGGCTTTCGATTATCATCTCCAGTTCCCGGCCCTTGAGCCTTCTTCCTACTATGCTTTCTCGGCTCAGGGAATACCGTTTTGCAAAACGGAGCGCCGAAGCAGAGGCCGAAGTGATCAGCCGGATCTTCAAGGAAAAAGATCCCTATTCTTCAATAGGATCGTACCTGGCTTCGTTTCTTCCGGTAAATAGCGGCACCCTCTTTCCATTGGGAGCTTTTTTTGCCGCATCCATAACAGCGGAAGCGATCCGGGAACTTCGCTCCCGGCAGCAGACCATTCCGGCGGTACTGGTGGATTTGGGAAAATTTACCGCCCCCATTGCCGAAGAGGGAGGAATGGGACGGCCAGCGGAAAATCCCAAGGGGGCCCTGGAAAAAATACTTGGCGTGACGGAGGGTTTTGAAATCCCCGGTCTCTTTACCAGCTTTTTGCAGCAATGCGGCGAGCTTATTTCGTCATGGCTCCGCAGCGGAAAAGGCAAAAGAGATGATTCTTTTGCGGAAGAATCCATTGTAAAATCATCTATTGCGGATTGTTGGAGGCGGGAACTGGATCGTTCCAGGATGGAAAACGATACCTATAATATCAATCCATTCCTTGCTATGGAACGGCTTTTTGACGCAGTAAAAACAGGGATCATATGAAACAGATAATAAAAGGGGCGATGCAAAAAACAACAAAACTGACCCCCGAACAAATACAGGATCTATTTCATATTATGGCGGGCGAAATTGACCGGTTGGAAACGGTGCTGGAATCCATGGCCGTGGGCATCCTGGTCTGTGATAAAGAACATTCACTTGTTTTGGCAAATAAATTTTTGGACCGTCTTCTGGCTTTTTCCAGAAGAGAGGAACCGGCGCGGATCTGGACACTGGTTCGGGAAAAAGAGATCGCCTCTTTTTTTAAGGCGGCGCTTCTTTCCGGAGACCGGGTGGAGGGCAGAGAATTTGAAACCGAAGTCAAGGGAATAATCCGGCTTTTATCGATCAGCATCCTTCCTCTGGTCAAGAACTATACGGTAACCGGATCCCTGATCCATGTGGAGGACATTACCGAAAAACGCCGGAAAGAAGCCCGGATGCGGCAGGCAGAAAATCTGGCAAGCCTTACCACTCTGGCCGCCGGGGTAGCCCATGAGATAAAAAATCCCCTGGGCTCCATTTCGATTCACATCCAGCTTTTGCAAAAGGCCTTTGCAAAAAACGAAGAACTCTATTTTCTTTCCCACCCGGAAGACAGGCCCGACCCGAATTTCAGCGGAGGAGAGAAGGGGCCCGTTTCCTATTTTGCCATGTTCCACCGCTATATTGATGTGATCAACGAAGAGATGGAAAGGCTTAATCATATTGTGGTGGATTTTCTTTTTGCCGTTCGTCCCATGACCTTAAATATCCGGGAAGCGGATTTTAATAAATTCATCCGGGAACTTTTTGACTTTACCGCCTATGAGCTGGAACGCTCCAAAGTTACGGTGATATTGGAACTGGATAAAACTCTTCCCTTTCTAGATTTTGACATACAGGTGATGAAGCAGGCCCTGCTCAACCTGATCCAGAATGCAGAGGCGGCCATGGAAGAAGGAGGGACCCTTACCATCAGAACGGAACAGAAAGACAATGAAGCTGTCCTAAGCGTTATTGATACCGGCACGGGAATACCCGGTGAAATTCTTTCAAAAATATTTGAGCCCTACTTTACCACCAAGGAACGGGGATCGGGACTGGGCTTGACCATGGTTTTTAAAATTGTCCGGGAGCACCGGGGAGAAATAACCGTTTCGTCTACCGAAGGAAAGGGAACCTGCTTTACCATTACCCTTCCAATCCCTCAGAAGGACCGGCATTTCCTCCCTTCAGGAGAAGAAGCAAACTGGTTTGCCGTATCAATTCCGGAGGCGCAATGAAATCCCGTCTTTTAATCTTGGATGATGAAAAAAATATCAGGGAAGGCCTGGCTACGGCCCTGGAAATGGAAGGTTACGAAGTGGTTACCGCCGGGGACGGCGGCGAAGGGTGGCGGCGTTTTGAAAAGGGCGACATTGATCTGGTAATTACCGACCTTCGTATGCCCAGCATGGGCGGCGAGGAATTACAGCGGAAGATTAGTGAAGAAACTCCGGGCCTTCCGGTGATCATCCTTACCGGCCACGGGACGGTGGAAAATGCCGTCGCAGCGATGAGGAACGGCGCCTACGATTTCCTTACCAAGCCCGTAAATCTGGATCACCTTTCCATGCTGGTCAAGCGGGCTCTGGCAAACCGTGAACTTTCGCTGAAACATAAAAACCTTGAAGCTGAGTTGGCAAAGAATAATCAGCTTAAAACCATGATAGGAAAAAGCGCCGAGGTGCATCAGGTTTTTGATATGATAAGCCGGGCCGCTCCTTCCAAGGCGTCGATCCTGATTACCGGCGAATCCGGTGTGGGGAAAGAACTGGTGGCCGATGCCATCCACGAACTTTCGCCCCGTAAAGGCAAGCCATTGATCAAGGTTCATTGTGCCGCCATCCCCGACACCCTCATAGAAAGCGAACTCTTCGGCCATGAAAAGGGAGCCTTTACCGGAGCCGTCTCCCTCCGCCGGGGCCGCTTTGAACTTGCCAACGAAGGCACCCTCTTTCTTGATGAAATCGGCGAAGTCGATCAAAACATCCAGATAAAATTATTGCGGGTCCTCCAGGAACGTAAATTTGAACGGGTAGGGGGAGAAGAAACCATCGAAACCGATGTGCGGATCATAGCCGCCACCAACAGGGATCTAAAAACTGAAACAGAAAAAGGTGCTTTTAGAGAGGACCTCTATTTCCGCCTTAATGTGATTAACATCCGGGTTCCCCCCCTGCGGGAACGGAAGGATGATCTTCCCCTCTTTCTCAGCGCCTTTCTGGAAGAATTTTCCCGGGAAAACGGCAAGCAAATAGAAGGCTTTGACGAAAAGGCCCGCTCCGCGATGTACGGATATGACTGGCCCGGCAATGTACGGGAGCTGCGGAACTGTGTAGAAAGCGCCGTGGTCATGGCCAAAGGAAACACCATCACGGAAGCGGATCTGCCCCCCACGATCAGGACCCGAAGTGACGAAGGATGGATCCGTATCCCTCTGGGAACAACCATAGATCAATCGGAACAGATCATCATTCGGGATACCCTCAGCTTTTTCAAAGGCAACAAGAGCAAGACCGCCGAAGTCTTGGGAATTGGCAGAAAAACCCTGCACCGGAAACTAGAAGATCCATGACCATTGCTCAAAAAACCTTTGGTGTTCTTCCCTGCGGCCGGGAAGCAACCCTCTACACCCTGGAAGCGGGGGAAATAAGCCTTTCCATTTCTTCTTTTGGAGCGGCCTGGACTTCCCTTATTATGCCCGGAAAAACCGGAAGAGGTGATGTACTGCTGGGTTTTTCTTCGCTGGAAAGGTATCTAAACGACACAGCTTTCTTCGGCGCCACCATAGGCCGTTTTGCCAACCGGATCAGGAACGGCACCTTTACCCTGGAAGGGAAGCGGTACGAGTTGTACCGGAATGACGGCGTTCATTCTCTTCACGGAGGAAAACAGGGCTTTGACAAAAAGCTCTGGAGTGCCTATCCCTACCGCGATTCCCGGGGCGTTTTTGTCCGTTTTGAACTGGAAAGCCCGGATGGTGAAGAAGGTTATCCGGGAACGCTCCGGGCTGCCGTGACCTATGGTCTTTCCTTTGACAACGAGATACTGGCCGAGTACCGGGCGGAGGTGGACGCGTCCTGCCCAGTTAATCTGACTAATCATGCTTATTTCAACCTGGCCGGGGAAGGGAACGGAAATATCCTCTCCCATCAACTGCTGCTCCATGCTTCTTCCTATGTGAAAAGCGGCGGAGATCTTATTCCAACGGGAAAACTCCTCCCTGTGACGGGAACTCCCTTTGACTTTACCGCTCCCAAACCCATAGGCCGGGACTATGAGGCGGCCTGCGGGGGCGATAGCATCGCTCCTGGCAAGGGTTACGACCACTGTTTTGTCCTTGATGATGTCCAAGAAACGGAACGCCAGCCAATAGGTGATGCTTCGCTTCGGCAGGCCGATGAATCACAACGCCCTCCCATGCTGCGGCCTTGCGCTGAAGTCCGGGAACCGGCCAGCGGACGAAGGTTTCGGATCAGTACCACCCAGCCGGGGGTTCAGTTCTATTCGGGGAATTTTCTGGATGGGCTGACGGGCAAGGCCGGTTCCCAATACCGGAAAAATGCCGGTTTTTGCCTGGAAACCCAGCATTTTCCCGATTCGCCGAATCAGGAAAACTTTCCTTCAGCGATTTTTGGTCCAAAAAAGCCCTATTATGAAAAAACAGCGATGACCTTTATTTGGTGAAATTATGAAAAATACATCAAAAAGGGCTTGCACTGTTTATATGGTTTTGGTATACTCTCGAAATATGCGTATTTTGATCACAAAGAGGGATCTATGGACATTCAACTGCAAGAACTTATCGATAAGATAAAAAAAGAAGGTATTGAGTCCGCTCAAGCTGGGGCGTCCAAACTCAAGGCCGATGCGGATGCGGAAGCAAAGAAGATAATCGAGGATGCAAAGCGAGAAGCTCAAAACATCATAGATCAAGGCAAAGCCGATGCAAAAAGGAGCGAAAAAGCCGGTATTGCCGCCGTAGAACAGGCTTCCCGGAACCTTGTCCTCGCTTTCAAAGGGGAAATTCAGGGGCTTTTGGATAAACTATGCGCCGAAGCAGTGTCCTCTTCCTTTTCCACAGATGTGATCAAGGGAATTTTGCCCGATCTGGTCAAAAACTGGGCGGTAAAAAACACCGATTCTCTTTCTGTAGTGCTTTCAGAGGGCGATTTAAGGAAACTTGACGATGCTTTTAAGACCAGCCTTTCTTCTGCCCTTAAAGGGGGAGTGGAGTTACGGGCGGGAAAAAACCTGGGAGGTGGTTTCCGAATAGCCGAAAAAGATGGTTCGGCCTTCTACGATTTTTCCGCCGAAGCGGTGGCAAACTTGCTTTCTGCCTATCTAAACCCTAAATTGGCGGAAACCCTGAAAAGCGCCGTAAAGGGGAATTAGGTTTGCAAAACCGTAACTACTACTATTTTGCTGCAACGCTGACCCCAATCAGTTACGGCGATAAACCGCCTATAGCATCCGAAGATTTCAGAAAACTCTGTCATAGTCTTTTGCACCCGGACGATGCAGCTCTTCTTAAATATTGCTGCTACGATCCCATTCTGGCGGTGGAAACGGTTAAACCAACAGGCTCAGATTTTATTGATCTACTTATGCTAAGGGAACGGGTACTGATCCTGAACCTGGCCTTTGTCCGGGCCGCTAAACTAAAGCGGCAATCACCGGAAGACCCGCCCCAGGATGTATCCCATGCCGAAGCGCTGGGCAAGGCCGCTTTTGAGATGGATGATCCCCTGGAAGCGGCGGTTTACATAGACGAAGGCCGCTGGGGAGCACTCGATGACATGGTGGGCCTAAACCTCTTTGGAGTGAACACCATTTTTGCCTACCTTTTAAAACTCCAGCTACTGGAGCGGCGGCAGCTTTTTGATGCCGAAATTGGCTCAGGCAACTATCGAGATCTTTACGATTCCATATTGAATGAATACAATGCCAAGGTTTAAAGAGGATAGATAATGAAAGGAACCAAGGGAAAAGTAGCCGCTGTAAACGGTAACATGGTAGCCGTTGATTTTAACGGTCCTGTAATGATGAATGAAGTGGCGTATATCGAAACCGAAGGAAAAAAACTAAAAAGCGAGGTTATCCGCATTAAGGGGAATACCTGCAGCCTTCAGGTCTTTGAAATGACCAAAGGGATCGTCATTGGAGACAATGTCGAATTTTCCGGAGATATGCTTGCCGTAGAATTGGGGCCTGGACTCCTTACGCAGATATACGACGGCCTCCAGAACCCCCTTCCGCAGCTGGCGGAACAGTGCGGTTTTTTTCTGGAAAGAGGAGTGTATTTGAAACCCCTTCCTACGGAAAAAGAATGGGCCTTTACCCCGGCGGTCAAACCGGGAGATAAAGTTGTCAGGGCGGACGCCCTTGGCACCGTACCCGAAGGTGTTTTTACCCATCGTATTATGGTGCCCTTTAATATGTATAAAGAATATACGGTAAAATCCGTAAAGCCCGCGGGGAATTATAAGATCCACGACACTGTGGCGGTATTGGCTGACGAAAAGGGAGAGGAAACCAACGTTTGCCTTTCTTTCTATTGGCCGGTCAAACGGGCCATCAGCTGCTACGAAGAACGATTCAGACCCGATGAGCCCCTGGTTACCCAGATCCGGCTTATTGACACCTTTTTCCCCGTAGCCCGGGGCGGTACCTTCTGCGTACCCGGGCCCTTCGGCGCTGGAAAAACCGTGCTCCAGCACCAGATGAGCCAGCATGCTTCTGTTGATATTGTAATAGTCGCCGCCTGCGGCGAACGGGCCGGCGAGGTGGTGGAAGTGCTTAAAGAATTCCCCGAACTCATCGACCCAAAGACCGGTAAATCCCTGATGGAAAGGACCATCATCATATGTAATACATCGTCTATGCCCGTCGCTGCCCGGGAAGCTTCCCTCTATACAGCGGTTACCATGGCTGAATATTACCGTCAGATGGGATTGAACATACTTCTCTTGGCAGATTCAACCAGCCGCTGGGCCCAGGCGCTTCGGGAAATGTCCGGCCGTCTAGAGGAAATCCCCGGCGAAGAAGCCTTCCCCGCGTACTTGGAATCGAATATTGCAGGTTTTTACGAACGAGCGGGCCTTGTACGGCTTAAAGACGGCGCTATGGGGTCGGTAACCATAGGCGGCACGGTAAGCCCCGCCGGCGGCAATTTTGAAGAACCCGTAACACAGGCGACACTCAAGGTAGTAGGTGCATTCCACGGCCTTTCCCGGGAAAGATCCGATGCCCGTAAATTTCCCGCTATTCATCCCCTTGATTCCTGGTCCAAATACCGCGGAATTATTTCAGATGAAAAAGTCGGCTATGCCCGGCGGATACTTTCCCGTGGCACCGAGGTAGAACAGATGATGAAGGTTGTCGGCGAAGAAGGAACCAGTCAGGATGACTTTATCATCTACCTTAAGGGAGAATTCCTAGATGCGGTTTACTTCCAGCAAAACTCCTTTGATGAAGTGGATCAGGCTGCAAGTCCGGATCGACAGCAATATGTCTTTAAACATATACTCCGGATTCTGGGAAGCAGCCTTAGCTTTTCCGGCAAGGAAGATGCCCGGACTTGGTTTAACGGACTTCGACAGAAGTTTATTGACTATAATTATTCGCCCTGGCAAAGCGTGGGGTTCAAAAAAATCGAAGGGGAACTCTTGGGACTAATCAAAGACAAGGCTGGCGGCATGGATCCAGCGGCGGAAAAATTAATAGCCGGTTAGACGTGGCGGCAATTTTGATAGAAGGAATGAATCGATGAAAAAGATTTACAGTAAAATAGAGTCGATTACCGGTAACGTTATTACCGTCCGCGCCGAGGGAGTCCGCTACGGAGACCTGGCGAGGATCGAAACCGGTTTTGGCCCCTCTTTGGCGGAAGTAAACCGCCTCGCCGGGGACATGGTGTCCCTCCAAGTATTTGCCGGGGGCCGGGGAATTTCCAACGGCGATACCATTGAATTCCTTGGCCACCCAATGGAAGTTTCCTTTTCGGAAAACCTTCTGGGCCGGGTCTTTACCGGCTCCGGTGATCCAAGAGATAAAGGGCCCGCCCTGGCAGAAAATTTAATCCCCATTGGCGGTCCATCGGTCAACCCAAGTCAGCGTATTATTCCCCGGCGGATGATACGGACCGGTATCCCTATGATCGATTTATTTAACACTCTCGTGGTTTCGCAGAAACTGCCGATTTTTTCCATCTCCGGTGAACCCTATAACCAACTCCTTGCCCGGATCGCTATGCAGGCCGAAGTTGATGTAATCATCCTGGGAGGCATGGGGCTGAAATTCGACGATTATCTTTATTTTAAAGATACTCTGGAACAAGGCGGTTCCCTTTCTAAAACCGTCATGTTTATCCATACTGCTTCGGATCCTACGGTGGAATGCCTTATGATCCCCGATATCAGCCTAGCGGTGGCGGAACAATTTGCCCTTAAAAACAAAGATGTACTGGTACTCCTTACCGATATGACAAGTTTTTCCGATGCAATGAAAGAAATCGCTATTTCCCAGGAACAGGTACCCAGTAACCGCGGCTACCCCGGGGATCTTTATAGCCAGCTTGCGGCGCGTTATGAAAAAGCCGTCGACTTTGAGACGGCCGGGTCGATCACCGTCCTGGGTGTAACCACCATGCCCGGTGATGACGTAACACACCCGGTGCCGGACAACACCGGGTACATCACCGAAGGTCAATACTACCTTCGGGGCGGGCGAATTGAACCCTTTGGTTCCCTTTCCCGGCTTAAACAGCAGGTAAACGGCAAGACCCGGAAAGATCACAGGGCCCTTATGGACGGCATGATCAAGCTTTATTCAGCTTTCAAGGACACACTGGAAAAGAAATCCATGGGTTTTAATATGAGCGCCTGGGATGGAAAACTGCTCCAGTACGGTGAACGTTTTGAAAAAGAAATGATGGACCTGTCGGTAAATATTTCCCTGGAAAAAGCCCTGGATTTGGGCTGGGAAATCCTGGCAAGCTGTTTTAAGAGTGAAGAAACAGGACTCCGTTCCGAACTGATAAACGAATTCTGGCCCGTAAACAGGACGGCATAGGGGATGGCAAAAGTAAAACTCACTAAAAATGAGCAGAAAAAGCAAAAAGACAGCCTCAAAATGTTTCAGCGTTATCTGCCTACCCTGATGCTGAAAAAGCAGCAGCTTCAAGCAGAGATCCGGACTGTGGATATCCGGGTAACTGAACTGAGAAGAATTAAAGAACAAACGGAAGAAAGCTTTAAAAAATGGATCGGTGTTTTTGGGGAAAAAGGCGTTTTTACCCCCGACATACTGAGGGTAACCAAATTGCTAGCCGGGGAGGGAAATATCGCCGGTGTTCCCATTCCGATTTTTGAAGGTGCCGAATTTGAAACGGCCCAATACGATCTTGTGAAAAAACCCCTTTGGCTTGATCTGGCGGTGGATAATATGAAAAAAGCGCTCCTTCTGGATCTGGAAATGCAGTGTTTGGAAGAACAGCAGCGCCGCCTTCGAAAAGAACTCCAGACTACCAGCCAGAGGGTAAACCTCTTTGAAAAAATTAAAATCCCCGAGGCTAAGGCAAACATTAAAAAAATTGCCGTTTATCTGGGAGATCAGCAGACCGCTGCGGTGGTTCGGGGGAAAATTTCCAAGCGGGGCATGGAGAGGGCAAGTTCATGATTGTACCTATGAAAAAGGTGTCCCTCCTGGTAATGGACAAAAACAAGGAAACAGCGCTTGAAAAAATCCGCGAGTTGGGGTTGATTCATCTGGAAAAGAAAACCGCCGTTTCCCCGGTGCTGACCAAACTTCTGAACAGGAGAGCCCATCTGGAGATGGCAGCGGGGGTACTCTCCGCCTTTACCCAAAAAAAGAAAAAGAAAACTAACATTGAACCGGCAAAATACGGCGGAGATTTAGCAAACCATGTAGTAGCTCTTTCTGATCGCCGTAAAAAACTGTTGGATTATATTGTTAATCATCAAAGGGAAAAAAGTAACTTTGAAAAATGGGGGGAGTTTGAACCGGCGGACTTTGCCTATCTTTCCGATAACGGAGTAAAAGCATACCTCTATGATGTTTCCCTTGTTTCCTATGAGAAGAATGCGGGGGACGTGCCGGTAATTGTTCTTTCTTCTGATAAAAAAAATAATTCTGTCCGTCTTCTAGCTTTTGATACCATCCCCAATGAAAATTCCATCCCAATACCGGAAAGGTCTCTTTCCGTGGTCAACGAAAGAAACCAAATACGAAGAGCCGAAATGGCTGAAATTGAAACAGAACTGACCTCGCTTTCTTCTTTGCAAAACATACTTGAGACCGAAAAAAAATCGCTTTTGGCGGATATAGAATTTGAAACCGCCCGGGCCGGCATGGAGTTGATCGATGAAAATGCTGAAACGCCGGAGCTGGCCGTTTCCTGGATTTCAGGCTATGCGCCCGCTTCAGATGTTGGAATATTAAAACGGGCGGCCAGCGAAAACGGCTGGGCATTTTGCGCCGGTGATCCGGCAGAGGATGATGAAGAAGTTCCCACCAAGCTGAAAAACAACAAACTTGTAACCCTCCTCAATCCATTAACGGATTTTCTTGAACTGTCTCCTGGCTACCGGGAAATTGATGTTTCCGGCTGGTTTCTGCTTTTCTTTACCCTGTTCTTCGGCATGATCTTTGGAGATGCCGCTTATGGAACAATCCTTTTCCTCATCTCCCTTGTCTGTATATCCAGAACCGCAAAAAAACGGGTTCCCTTGATTTTTAAATTCCTCTTTTTAATGAGCGTTTCCAACATTTTGTGGGGAGTGCTTACCTGTGCATGGTTTGGCTTTGATACATCTTTGGTACCGCAGGTACTGCAGAACATCAGTCTTCCCCTCCTCGTCAATGTATCTGCCAAACCCGGATGGTTTGAAACCTATATATCAAACAATTACTGGATTCAATACGGACTGGTGCCTTCCCATGCAACCGTTGATGCGATGGGGAAGTCAGTTACCAGAAATCTGATGATTTTCTGCTTTTCCATCGCTTTGGCACAGCTCGGCATAGCCCACCTTAAAGGAATAGCTGCCAATATTAAATCGCCAAAATTTCTGGCGGAGCTCGGGCAGCTGGGCATGGTTGTGGGGATGTACTTTGTTGTTCTTTCCCTGGTGGCATTCAATACCGGATTCGGCGGTGTTGAGTTATGGCAGTATGGCTGTTTGGGAGGAGGGTTTGTCTTAAGTTTTATCTTTGGAAATTATGAAGGAAGCGTGCTCAAATCCGTCATCACAAGCTGTGTAAATTTTCTTACCAATGTACTTGGTATAGCCAATGTGTTTTCCGACATTATGTCCTATATCAGACTTTGGGCGGTAGGGTTGGCAGGAGCTTCTATTGCCAGTACGGTGGATGGGTTTGCCAGTCCCCTGATAACTCATATGCTTTTCTTTATCCTTGGCATAGCACTTTTTGTGTTTGGCCATGGTTTTAATATGGTTCTTAACGTTCTGTCGGTTCTGGTCCACGGGGTCCGGCTTAATACTTTGGAGTTTTCGTCTCACTTGGGACTTGGCTGGTCTGGTTTTGCATATAAACCGTTTGCTAAACGGTAGAATGATAACGCGATTTTAACGGAATAGGAGTTTTTTATGGATTCAAACCTTTTGGGATTGATTGGAGCAGGAATTGTGATGGGGATTGCAGCCATCGGTTCTGCGATAGGTATTGGCATTGCCGGATCTGCCGTTATCGGCGCCTGGAAACGCTGTTATAAGGCCAATAAACCCGCTCCCATGACCATGCTTACCTTTGCAGGTGCCCCACTGACACAGACCTTTTACGGATTTATCCTGATGCAGCAGATGTTGAATTCGTCGGGAACGGCGAGTCCTGGTCAGCTCCTTGGCATGGGAATCGGTTCGGGGCTAGGTATTTGTTTTTCCGCCATTGCTCAAGGCAAAGCGGGAGCCGCCGGCGCCGATGCTCTTAGCGACACCGGCAAGGGTTTTGCCAACTTTATAGCCGTTGTTGGTATCTGCGAAACGGTAGCCCTTTTTGCCATGGTTCTTTCCATGACAACCCTTGGCTGATAAAACGTCTCCGGCAGCCCGGCAACAGTAGCCGCTGCAGCAACTTTGTTGTTGGCATGCATTCCCGTATACTCCAGGTAGGTGGCTTTAACCATGTTAAAGCTTCCTTTATTGGAGGCGGTCATCCTGTGGTTATTCAAACCATGTGGAAAGACCGTCTTTCTTTTAAAAACCTTCAAAATGACACCGAAGGCTTTTGCAGCGGCGGCAATGCCTTGGTTCACCGCATAGAAGTGTTGGAAAGAATAGGGTGCGGTCTTCTCCGTTTTGCCGTCCCTTCTCTGGAAGAGGCGGAAATATTGGGAGAGCTGGCAGGCCGGATCACTCTGCCCCTCTGCGCTGATATTCATTTTGATTATAAAATAGCCCTGCGCTGCCTTGATTTTCCCATTGCCAAATTAAGGATCAATCCCGGAAATATCGGAAACCGTCATAAAGTGGAAGCGGTGGTTTCCAAGGCGGCGTCCCGGAATATTCCCATCCGCATCGGGGTAAACGCAGGGAGCCTTCCCGGATCTCTGCGGGTAAAAGTGGAACAGGGCCTGGACCGGGCGGAAGCCTTGGTCATGGCCGCCATGGAAGAATTAACGATATTTGAAGAACTGGGATTTTCCAATACGGCAGTGTCGATGAAAATATCAGGCATTGCCGACACCGTTAAGGTAAACAGACTTTTCCGAAACCGAAGCGATGTTCCTCTCCATATTGGCGTAACCGAAGCGGGGCCTTTGGTGGCGGGAACCGTGAAAAATGCTTCTGCCCTGCTGCCTCTTCTTTTGGAAGGAATAGGGGATACCCTGCGGGTATCCCTTTCTGACAGTGAGGAAAATGAGATCATCGCCGGCAGGGAAATTCTTAACGCTGCCCGGGAAATGACAGATACCGATCCTGCCGGGGGACGTTTCGGCGGCGGAGTGATCCTTGTGTCCTGTCCCCGCTGCGGGAGAAACGATTTTGATACCATTGCCTTTACCGATCGATGGAAAACCCGCCTTTACAGCCTGAAAAAAAACTGTACCATCGCTGTCATGGGCTGCGCCGTAAACGGCCCGGAAGAAGCAAAACATGCGGATATGGGAATTACCGGCGCGGGCAACAGTATAATAATTTTCCGAAAGGGAAAAATAATAAAAACATTTCAAACAAAAAAAAATGAGGAAATAGACAAAGCTTTTAATGCGGAATTACAAAAACTTTGACTTGTCGAACTGAGCAGGTCATATAATTAACTGAACAAGTCCAGTTGTTTGGCGGCATATCCGCGTTTATAATCAATGATAATATCTTTCATATTACAGCGCAGACCAAGACGGCTGCATTCTTCGCTAAAAATGGAAAATAGGGTTTTTGCTTTTGGCGATGAACAGCTATAGCGTTCGCCGAACCGTTTTATATACTTTTCTTTTATGCCGGGAAAAAGAACATCCAGTTTTTTATAATAATATTCCCGGTTTCCTGCCCGCAGCGTCATTCCAATGGCAGGATATACAAAACGGGCTCCGTTTTCTTTTGCTTTCCTTACAATACTAATGATGTTTTCTTCCGTATCTTCGATAAATGGCAGTATGGGCATCATTAAAACACCGGCGTAAATATTGCTGCCGCATAGTGTTTTAAGTGCCTCAAAGCGTTCACTGGAAGGGGGCGCCCGGGGTTCCACCATGGCAGACAATTTGTCGTCCCCCGTGGTTATAGTTATTTTGATGATCACAGGAGAATGCGCCTGTATATCTTTTAATATAGCCAGGTCCCTTGCAATCAATGTACTTTTTGTAGCAACGGCCACTCCGAACCGGTACGCGTTTAGCAGTTCAAGGGCGTTTCTTGTCAGTTTTAATTCTTTTTCATAAGGATTGTAGGGATCACTCATGGAACCGGTGGCTACGATGCCCCGGCGGCGTTTTTTTAAAATATCGTCCCGGATAATGTGCAGCGCCCCCTGCTTTACCCGGATTGAATTAAAATTTTTTATGCGGTAACAAAGACTCCGGCTGTCACAGTAAATACACCCATGGGAACATCCCCGGTATATATTCATATTATAATCGGCGCCAAACCAAGAATGGTTTTTTGTTTTTGTTACAATGGTTTTAGCGGGAATGTATTCAATATTCACTATTTGGAATTGTATCAAAAAATACGCCTATATCAAGGGCTTGCAAAAAATGGCCGATAATCTATAAATAAAGGTATGTACAAAAAATGCTTTTGCCGCAGTAATATTTGCTATCCCTTTGTCCTCTTGTGCTGTCTTATCCTTGTTCCCGCCGCCGCCCAGCAGCGAAGAATCGATCCCTGGTGGATTACACTGGAAGAAGGAAAGCGGCATTTCCGGAACGGCGCTTACGGTAATGCGCTGCTTTGTTTTGAAAATGCCCGGGAAAACAGAAAAAACTACTATGCCAAAATGGAACGGGACTTGATTACAGTTCTTTCGATCCACGAAGTGCGAAGATTGGGAGACGATCTGAGTTTCCTGGAAATTTATATAGAAAGGGAATTTCGTACCGATGCGGCAGATGCCCTTAAAGAATTGTACTACCGGGTGCCAAAAGGAAATCTTCATAATTCTTCCAAAGCGGCTCTTTCCGAGATTGGCCGCCTTAAAAACTATCCCGAAGCAGAGTACTGGATAGGAGAGGTATACCGCATGGAAGGCGAGTTCAGCATCGCTCTTAATCAATACCAAAAGGCCTACAATGAACGATCCCTGATGGAAAATCCTGAATTTGGAAGAGAAATTCTCTATAAGATGGCGGATTTACGGAAACTGCGCCGTGAATATACCGAAATGGAAAAAATCCTTCTGGATATCCTCAGATCCGATGAACTTTGGAGCCGTGAATCTTTTAACCGGTCCAATCTTCAGAAAAGCCTGGAAACCAACGGTATTAACCGTTTTTTGCTGCTCTTCCGTCACCATGAGCCTTCTGTGGAAAAAGCTCATCGGACCTTGGGTTTTTATTATTACAATAATGGACGGCACAATCTGGCAGCGGATCATCTGCTTTTTGCATTCCTTATTCAGAATTCGATGGTCATCGATGCCGTACTGCAATCCCAGTACAACTATACCTTTACGGGCCTCCCTGTTCTTCTTAGCGACATTGCCAAGCGGCGGGACCTAATTGCTTATCTGGAAGAAACAGAATACTACAAAACCCTGTATTACCTGGCCAATTCTCTCTACGGAGTGGGACGTCGTTCTCCAGCCCGGGAAATCTGGATATTCCTTAGGGATTATGCGGGCGGAGAGTGGCGGGGAAGGGCGGCGGCTCAACTCCGCAATCCCCAGATGGACCAGGCCACTGAAACTATTGGCAGATCCGGCGCACCATAATACACTTGTAATATGAATAAAATTGTTCTAAAAGCCGAAGACCTGGACGGTTTTTTAACCGCCGGAGACAAGGCAAATCTTTCCCGCATTCATGATCTCTACTACCGTAAAGCGCTTGCTTCCTTTAGCATTCTTGCTAGTACCCAGGATAAATCAGAGCAAAAACAGGAAGAAAAAAAACTCATTATGCTTTATAACGAAATGGGGAACCTAATGCAGGATCTTTGCAGTAATGAACCTAGAATTTCTGTGTATTCATTTTTAACCCCCCAGGAAAGCCGTCCGGAAGCGTCCAGGGTAATTGCCAAACTTCGGGATTACCGTACGGGAAACGAAGAATTTATCTATTATATACAGCGAGCCTATGAAATGCTTTTTAAACTGGCCTATGGGGGAACGCCGGCATCCAATAAAAATTACCTTTTTGTGCAGACCCCGGTTAATGTGCCGGTACAGAATTTTGCGGTCCACAAGATCAACAATATCGATGAAAAAATCGAAAATACCGTAATGTGCGTCATGCTCCGCGGGGCTCTGCTTCCTTCAATGATTCTTTCTAAGGAAATTGAAGAATACTCTTCCAACGGGTATGTTACTCCCTTCGCTCTTTTTAAGATCACCCGCAACGATTCAAAACACGAAAATGATATGGAATATATTTTGGATTTGGAAAAATCCTATTTTACACTGGAAACGCTCCACGGCAAAGACCTGATCTTTGCAGACCCCATGAATGCCACCGGTGGGAGTTTGGTTACGGTGATCAAATATCTTATGAGAGAAGGAGTAAACCCCCGGTCGGTAACGTTTATCAATGTGATTGCCGCCCTCAAAGGAGCCATCCGGGTAGTCAGAGCCCTGGAACACTGCACCGTTTTTACCCTGTGGATGGATCCTGTATTGAATGAACTGGCCTATATATTGCCCGGCCTAGGTGATGCAGGAGACCGGATCAACGGGAAGGATCTGCCGGATCAACCCCGGAACATCATTCAGCTTGCAGCAGGTTATGGCGCCAATATTGCCAGGTTGTACCGGGAACAACTGCGGGAAATAGAAAACACCGTTTTGGGAACAATAAAAAAATGAAACGCTTTTTATCAGTTCTGACGATTTCTTCAGTTCTTTTTGTTTCCTGTATTACTCCTGCCGTCAAGGCGGAAGAATACTATGCCCTGGGAATGGCTTATTTTAAACTGCAAAGGTATGCCGAAGCAGAAACATGGTTCACCAAGGCAAAATTCAACAGGACAACAAAAATCGCATCGGAATACTACCTGGGCCGTATCGCCTATGAAACAGGCCGTTTTCGGGAAGCAAAAAATTGCTTTGAGCGGATCATAGTTCAGGACGCAGATAATATAACCGCCCTTAAAGCGGCGGCATATACCTGTATTAAGCTCGAAGATTATAACCTGGCGGAAAATTATTACCGGCGGGTTCTTGAACTGGTGCCGGAAAGCTATGACGAAGGATACAATTATGCCCTGGTTCTTATGGCCATGGGAAAGGCCGAAGAAGCCGAAGGAGTTCTGATAAGGCACAGTAATACAGAAAATCCCATGGCACTACTCATCCTGGCCCGTTCACAAAGACAACGGGGCAGGCCTGAAGCGGCGGATGCATACAACGCCAGCCTCTTAAAAGAAGATGATCCGCTTGTTCGTTCCGAATACGCAGCATATCTGGCAGAAATGGGACTGTATGAAAAAGCCTTGGAAGAATACCGGCGGACACTAAAAAATGAAAAATTATCCGAAGAAAAAAGAAAAACTGTTCAGGAAGCTATGGGCAGACTAGAAACTGATGGTAAGGGTGGTACCGAAGCTCAGCATTAGGCTGAATTCATCATAATAGACATCCCGCTGAAGCCCCAGTTTTGCAAAACTTGTAAAGGTAAGTTTTCCAATAATTCGTATTACTGATTCATGACAGAAAGAAAAATAATAAAATCCATGTTCACCGGAATTGTCCAGCGCCAATTCCAGAGTTTCCCTGCTTAACCGTTCGTAGTCGTTTTGAGCAAGCTCCAAAAGGACCGGAAAATTACTGCGGCCTTGAATTTTTTCCATGCCGGCACTGTAAATTGCCGAAAGGAGGGTTTTTTCCCTGGGTATAGTCCATATTAAATTAAAACTTTCTATCCAGCCTGAATTATTGCCGCCTATCGCTGTATAGGTATTTTGAAGACCCAATTCCGATCCCTTAAAACCATAGGCTCTTAAGTTTTGTTCTGCCTGAATCCTCCACAGGGGATCTTCGCTTCGGGGAAAAGAGATGATCCCCGTCAGAGAATGGCGGAATTCATCGTTACGATAAATGTTGAATACCGGACGGCTTCCCATGGCGCCAAAAAGATTGATAGAAGAAAAACCAAGGCCGGAACTAAGGGTAAGTACATCCAGCCGCGTATCCATGCGCTGTTCCATGGTCCGTTCCAGGCGGGTAAAACCGCTTGCCGGAATGATTAGTGAAAGGACATTGTAACGTTCCGGAAAGAGCAGGTTAAGCCCCATGACTTCATGGAACCGGGTATTTTCCATTTCTTGGTAACGGGTTTTATCCATCGCAGAATCAAGGTTTGGATCGAAAAATGAATAAATAGGTATTTCCCGCCAAAGCGGCGCCGTATCGGAAAGACTTTCTCCATACCGATGTAAATCGCTGCCTATATCATTTCCGGCGTCCGGAAGGGTCTGGAAAATATCCCGTTGGAACCGGAGATTCCCCCGGACAACACCAAATTTAAAGGACGTATCAATATGTGCCATGGAACCAGTACGGCTTGTGGCCAGGGGAGCAGATACAGCACTGTTTCCCTCAAAGGAAAGGTCCACCCCTACAAGCTGACGGTTAAAGGAAAATCCGGCCCGTCCCTGGGCTTCGCGGTTCTGCATACCCAGGGAACTTTCCCCTTTATCGGGAATCATAATGATCCAGCTCTGTGTCCATGTTTCAGCATAACTGTCCAGCCATGACCGTATCCTTTCGGTCTTTTCAAGATAGTTTAACGAGCCATTCAGAGAAAAACCCGGACGGCCGTTTTGTTCCGGACGCATCCCAATGGAAGCCGACCAGAACCGGCGGAGCCGCTGATTCTGATATGATATAAAGGACAGCCAATTTCCAAAAACAGGTGTGTCTAGCCCCAAAGAAAGGGAATGATTCATGGTTTCGTCGCCTGCAGAAGGAGAGGTGTTGAATACTTCAGAGATCGACAGGGGGCCGAAGGAACGTCCAACGCCGTGACCCGCACTCCAATAGGAAGTATCATCGAAAACCATAAAATTCAAATTTCCCGAAAGCCGGGTATCCAGGATCGTAATTTTTCCCCAGGAACGGGATTGCGCTCCGGTGAATGATTCTCCGCCATTGTTAAAGGGATCGCCCTGGACTGCGCTTTCCAGCGCAGTATTAAAGGCAGCCCCGGAAACTATCTCCTTGTTTCCGATGGTGAGCAGCGCTTCCGGATGCTGCCAGTCCATGGCTGCTCCGCCGTTTACCCTGTATGATGGGGCTGGTTTTTCCAGACATATTTCGTCAACATAAAATGAACCATCGGGAATCGAAGCTGTGTCAGAAATAAAGACAGCGATATATCCTGATTGTCCTTCTCCGGGAAATTCCCCGTTTTCAAAATTTCGGCGTAATATCCCGGGATTGTATTTGATGATTCCGGGACGCTCAACGCCGTCGATCAAAACCCTGCCTTCCCGATAGTGAATTTCCACACTCTGCCAGCCACCGGTAAAATAGCTGCTATCCATGACAAGTTCCAGGGCAGTTTCCCCTAAATAGTAAGCATCCGGTCCCTGGGCAACCAGGAAATGAAATTTTGTACCCGTCGGAAGAGGGCCTCTAAAATAAAAACTTAAGACCCGGTAATCGGAAAGAGGTATATATGCCGTCCTGCCGTCCGATCCGGCGGCATAATTTATCCCTTTCCAGTCAACTTGCAGTACATGGTTGCTCCCGGCTAGATGGAGGCGGTCAATCTTGCTGTTTTTCAGAGGCAAAGTTGGTATCACTTCCGCTATTGAGACGCCGCTGAGGGCAGTATCCAAAGCGGCCTTTATCCTGGCATTTCCCGGCGGAATGGGGGGGGAATCCAGCGTTATGGCCCGCCAGGAAGCTCCATAAATAACCGGTTTTGCTACTAATAACCGGTTCCTGCCGGAAAAAGCAATTGACTGGATGATGATCCGCATCTGGCCGGCATTCCGTAATTTGCGCCTTAAGTCATCGGTAAGGGTAATCATTATTTCATCCCATGATGAAGATGACGGTACAAAAACAGGAAAATTCTCCACCACAAGATCAGGGTTTTCACCTCCGCCATAACCTTCTTCTGCCAGGGAACCAAATTGGACAATTACCCGGATATTAGGATCAAAGTCAAAAAGCCGGACGGGAATAACAATAGCTTTGGCTTGTTCCAGGAGATCTCCGTCCCTGCCCAGAGGTGCCTGAAAGCCCGTCCATTCACTGGTATTGAGATTCTCAAATTCTGCGACAAAAATATCGATATCTCCATCCTTGGCAGGATAGGGTCCCTGCAGTCCGGCAACCACCGGAGCATTCCATTCAATGGATTGAAGTTCCGATCCTCCCAGCCAGTTGCTTTTTCGGTAATTCCGGTACACCAGAGGAACTCTGTTGTTAAGTAAAAAAGAACCGGTTTTTTCGGAAATAAACCCCGCAGAAGTTGATACACCTAAGACAATTCCGGAATTTCCTTCCATGCCGGCAATGCGGTACAGTCCCGTCGTATCAGGCTGTTCAAAACCAAGACCTAACGAAAGACTCACTTTTAGCCTTTCGTAATCCCAGGAAGTTCTTGCTCCAAAACCTACCGTTCCAGGACTGGCCGCTCCTTCTTCGGTATAGGCTTCCTGGGAAACATTCCAGCGCATGCCCAGGGCAGCTTCTGCACTAAAAGGACTGTCTTCCGGTTTATAAACCAATCCCACCCCAGCGGCGAGGCTTCCCAGCCTCCTTTCCTGGCTTCGTTTTAGATAACTGATTCGGATCACTTCGTTAAACCCCGCGGGATTTGCCAGACTGACGATCCCGCTGGACGGATCATAGCTTACTTGTGAATCAAGGATTCCTCCCCGGTAAACCTGCACCGAACCGGGAATTGCATCGCTTCCAATGCTATAGACCCCTGGGGCTCCATAATTGGTAAAGCGGAGTCGTATATCTTCGTTAAAAATGGGAGAGCCCGGGAGATATAATTCGGGGTAAAGTGGATTGAGGGTGGCGGGATCTTTTGACAGGGGCCAGCGGGCATGAGGGGTTCGCCTGTCTCGTCCCCCGCCGTTGACCGTAATGATTTCAAAAATGCTCCTGCTGGTATCGTCTCCGGTCAGGGTGTACATTGTCAGATCCAGGGAAAGGGTATTGGCAGGAAGAACATCATATTCCTTGAGCCGCTCCCCTGTGGAAAAACGGATCAGGGCGGCATCTTCGGTTGTATTCGACGGCGACAGGTATCTGCTCATTCGTTCAAAGGGAGAAAAAGTTCCCGGTTCGTAGATCACCAGGGCGGAACCAATTCCGGGGATAGTTACGGTTCCAGGAGCATTTGTACCTGAACCCGGCTGAGGATAGTTTGATAGAACAATACCGGGACCAAAATGATCCTGAACATCACCCAAAAAACTGGTTCCCGGAGCGTCGGTATAAAGGCCCATGCCAAGAGTCCCTGTGGAGGTAACTTCGGCATATCGTACCGCTGCCATTCCTGGATGTTCTCTAACCAGTTCAACCAGGCCGTCCCGGGCACTGACGGCATATTCACTGGGGCCGGCAATTCTCCACCGGCGGCCGTTCGTATCTAAAAGACTGCCGTTCTTGTCTTCAAGGTAAACAGCAATATCTGAAGTAATTCCAAAATCAGGAAGTACAAAGGATCGCCCCCGCAGAGGACGGTCGGGAACAATGTTGGAAAAACTCCGCTCCCTGTTTCCGACAAAGATCCGTTCTTCCCTGGCGGCGGCGTCATAACGAAACAGGGTATGGAAAACCAGATCATGGGAGCCAAACCGTCCATAAAGACCGAAGGATGCGGGGGAATCCCCTCCCAGATCCAGGTAGGGAAAAACAGGAAAATCGAGACCCGTATTACCCACCCCCACATACTGTATCGTTTCTCCAGGGAACCCCTGGTATCCGGCCCGGTAAGTGTTCAAATCATAATCGTCGATAAAGCTCACTTCCAAAAACCATTTCTGCCAGATCCACAGGGACAAGGTCAGATCCGCTTCCTGAGTAAAAAGCAGGGGAGGGTCCTTTGAATCCGGGCTGGTTCCCAGGGGAGAATTGGAAAGCCCCCAGTTCACGCTCAGGGATCCTTTCCAGTAGCCATTCAAAAAGAGGGAAACATTGGCATCCCATAGATCCATGTTAAAAAGAGTGGAACTGGCTTCTTCGGCAATTTCCCGGCGGTGTTTTTCGGCAGAGGTTTCCGATGTTTCCATGATTCTGCTGACATTCCGCTCCTGTGGATCAGCCGGCAGATCTTCGGCGGCAGGAGTTTCCCCCGGTATAGGGAGGTTCTCAGTTTGGGCGGGAAGATCCTGAACAAAGACCAGAAACCCCAAAAAAGCTGCTGCCGCCAGTTTTTGTACCGCATTTAGGCGCTTCATGCTGAGCAAAACCCCATTTCTGGATTATAATGAAATGCATAATATGATTGTATCCATGATTCAGCTTCTTTTTGAAATCCCCGAAACTGGGAGTATTAAGGACAAACGGCGAATTGTCAAATCCGTTGTTGAAAAGCTTAAAAACCGCTTTCATTTGAGCGCCGCCGAGGTGGATCTTCATGATTCCCTTTCTTTTGCCCAAATTGGCGGCGCCATGGTGTCAAATTCATGCGTTTTTGGAGAATCGGTATTGAACAAGGCCCTTAAAATGATCGAAAATGAAACATCAATCCGTATTCAAGATGTGAAAATTCATTCCGAGGAGTTTTAGCCATGGCCTGTGTTTTTTTACGGCGAATTTGCCCTGCAGTTTTTGCATTCCTTTTCGTTCTTCTTACTTCCTGCATAGGGGTTTCCTCCCAGATCAAACTTAACTCCGACGGGTCAGGGACAATGGTTCTGGAATACCGAATATCGCTGGAACTGGATGACTTTGGAAGACTGGACGAAAATGAAATGCATCTCCCCGTTCCTACCGCAAGGGAGGATATTGAAAGGAGCATTGTCAGAGTCCCCGGACTGAGCCTGGTTTCCTTTACGCTGGGGCAGGATGGCAAAGATATGGTTTACAGGGCAGAAATTGCCTTTGCTTCGCCGGAAGCGCTGGAGACTTTTTTGGGCGGAGAAGATCAGCAGTTCAAAATTGATTTTCCCGGAAGACGTATTACGCTGCTCATATCCAGAGGAGAAGACAAAGAAACCGATGATTCATTCCGGGATTTGTTTGCCGGCGCCTTGGAGGGCTATGTTTTTTCTTTTTCTTTTGTCGTTCCCGGAATGGCAAAAATATCATGGTTTGACGGAAACGGAAGAACAACACAGCAGTTTCCAGGAACCTGTTCCGCTAAGGACGCAAAGGCGGATTATACCGTATCCATGAAAGATATTCTTTATCTGAATGCTCCTCTAACTCTGGAAATAAGCTGGTAATGGCTGTAACTGAACGGAAACAATTTATTTCCCTTCCCCTGAAATTTGTTTTTACCGAAGAGGGGGCTTCTGCCCTGATTCGCCAAAATGTAAAGATCAACCGCCTAAAAATGGGAGATCAGACCGAAAACTACGGAGTGTTTTTGGAAAAAATAACCCCCGATTTTTTACAGCGCATGGTGCTGATGAATTACATTTCAAAAATAGAAGTTTCCGGAGTGGAGCCGGTAGAAAGCCGTTCTGACATCATTGAACTTTCCAAACTGATTGTATTCAGCATCCTCTATCGTACCTATGCCGAAGTTTCCCGGGAACAACTTCTGGCTTCAGAACCGGTAAAACAATGGAATCATTCTAATCCTTCCCTGGTGATTGACGGAAAAACCCAGTTTAAGGAAGGTCAGCTCCAATCTTTTATTGAACAACATCCGGAAGAACTGACGGAGATACAGCAGGATATTTTAAATCCTATTTACAAAAACATTGAGAACGACAGTTCACTGCAGCCGGACGAAAAAGAAAGCCGCAGAGAGATACTCCAAGGCTTTCTTACTGCGTCTTTTCCCTTGTCGTGGTTTGTACTCTTGAAATTTTATAAATCCTTTGAGTTTCAAAAACTGGCCAATAGTTCCCGGTCATGTCTGGTGGAATACCTAAAAAAATCAAATATTGCCGAATATTCATCACTGATGCTGATGGAACTTGCTACCAATATAGAAAACCTTAATATCCAGAAAGAAGCCAAACTGCTCTATGGAACCAGCCATGTAGATACAAAACGGGTGGTCCTGGATCCCAATCTGCGGCTTCCGGTAATTGATTCTCTGCGAAAAAAAAACAGTCTTCTTACCTTTTCCTGGAAATTAGGCGGAACAAGCGTGGCCATAGGGACCAGGGGCCGTTTTCAGGTTGTTCTTTACGATCAGGATATTCACTATGCGGTCACCAGTGAAAATGTGGCCCAATCAAAGACCGCCGATGTACGGCGTTTTAACCTTTCCGAGTTTTATAACAAATTGAACAAAAGCGGAAACGATTTGGATCTGGGAATGTTTTATCTTTCTTTTTTAGACGAAGCATGCAAAAATATGGGGATCAAGTTTGAATCCATGGTCAATCAATCCCAGCTTTCAGGAATGGGGCAGACCATTACTACTTTAACCTATTCCCTTTAGGAGAAAACAGTGGTTTTTTCAAGGCCCGCCATCAGGCATCTGTACCTTTTTTTTCTGTTTTTAATAGCACTGTTTTCCTGTTCTCAGGGAACGCCGGAGATAATTCACGGCTCCCTGGAACTGGTATACTATGAAAACGGCGGCAATCCCATGGAGCGGTTTACTTTTTTTATCCTTCCCCGGGATGATGATGGCCTGGAAGACTTGGAGGAACTATGGCTTTTTCATGATTGGGAAGGTCTTTCCTGGTGTTTTACCAGCAAAAATTGGACTATGGAAACTGCGGACGGAGAGAACTGGATAGGGACAAGAGCTATCGCCGTCGAAGACGGCACGCTTCCCCGGGGGCAGTTCAGGGCGGTGCTGATTGATAAAGGAGGAAATCGGACTGAACGGCTTTTTAGTTTTGATGCCCCGCCGGAACAGAGACCCTTTCCCTATCTTGCCATAACCGGAGATCAATATCGTATTTATTCACAATATCCCGAACAAAACCTTCTTGTTTATGATAATGAAGGAAATTACCTTCTTACCATTACGCCGCCGGCAGCCGAAGGAAATCTTTCGGCCCTGGGACTTCCTTCTCAGGCGGAATCCATTGCCCTTTGGGCCCGGGATCCTTCCCGTTTGGTTTCTGCCTTTACCGATATTGTTCCCCTGCACGATTTATAGTACCCCATGCCGTCAGGTCGCATAAAAAGCTATGTTCTCCGGTCCGGCAGGATGAGCCGGGCCCAGGAAAGATCCTACGAAATGGATAAACAATTCCTTATCCCCTATTCTGAAGGATTTACCGGTTTCTACCGGTACTTCGGCAATACCAACCCCCTAACAATAGAAATTGGCTTTGGCATGGGGAAGGCTACCGCAGAAATTGCCGCCGCCAATCCGGATCAAAACTATCTAGGCATCGAAGTGTTCAGGGCGGGGATTGGAAAACTTCTGTGGGAAATTAAAGATCGTTCCCTTTCCAACATCCGGATCATAGAACATGATGCTGTTGAGGTTGTTGAAAAAATGATCGCTCCCGGATCCGCGGCAGCGTTTCATCTCTTTTTTCCCGATCCTTGGCCTAAAAAACGGCATCATAAAAGACGGCTTGTTCAGCAGCCTTTTGCGGAACTCATTGCTTCCAGGATACAGGATGGAGGATACTTCTACATGACCAGTGACTGGGAAAACTATGCGGAAGAAGCCCTGACGGTTCTTTCCGCCATACCGGACTTTTTTAACCCCTATGCTAACACCGCATCTAACGGCGAACTAAAATCACTTTCTCTGCATTCGCTGCCCGCAGGGACGATTGGCGGATTTGCGCCAAAAATTCCCTGGCGTCCGGCAACCAAATTTGAAAAGAAGGGGATTGATAAAAACCACCCCATAAAGGAAATTTATCTTATTAAAAAAGAGGGCATCTCTTATGGCGCGGAATAAAGAACGGATTGAAGCCCTGGAACGGATCATTGTTAAATACCAGGAATCGTATTACAACGGTGAAGCGGAAATAACGGACGCAGAATTCGACCTCCTCTGGGATGAATTAAAATCCCTTAGTCCAAAAAGTTCCGTTCTAAAAACAGTCGGATCCGGCAGCACCGATGGTTTCCCCAAGGCAAAACACCTTATCCCCATGGGAAGCCAGGAAAAAGCCGCCAATCCGGAGGAATTCAGCGTCTGGGCGGAAAAGATGATTAAGAACGGTGACTTCGGCGGCTTTTTGGTCCAGTACAAATTGGACGGCGCCAGTCTGGAATTGCAGTACGAAAAGGGCAAGCTGGCAAAAGCGATAACCAGGGGAGACGGAATCACGGGAGACGAAATCACCGCCAATGCCCGGCGAATGCAGGGAGTACTGACGGAACTGGGAACTCCTTTTTCCGGAGGTGTCCGCGGCGAAGTAGTAATGAGCCGCGAGGTATGGCAAAAAAAATACCGGGACAAAGCAAATTGCCGGAATGCCGCCAACGGTCTGATGCGCCGCAAAGATGGAACGGGGAGCGAAAACCTAGTGTTTATCACCTATGATGTTTCCGTCATTGGAGATGACGGTTTTTTTAAGAACGAAGATAAAAAAATTGCCTGGTTAGCGAAGCAGGGATTTACCGTTACCGAATCAAAAGATTTTCCTGATGTGCCGTCGATCATCGCCTACCGGGAAACTGTGGCTGCCCGCCGGGAAAAACTTTCCTTTGACATTGACGGGCTGGTGATTAAGGATAAAACTACCGACCCGGCGGACCTGCGCCGTTCCCGGCCTGAGCGGCAAATTGCCTTCAAATTTGAACTGGAAACGGCCTTCAGTACCCTCTGGGAAGTGGAATGGAGTGAATCCGGCGCCACCTATACTCCTATTGGGGTGATCGAGCCGGTACGTCTGGCAGGTACCACAGTACAGCGGGTAAACCTTAACAATCCCGATATGATCCGGGCCATGGGGCTGCAAATCGGTTCCGCCGTTTCAGTGGTAAAACGGGGAGAAATTATTCCCAAAATAGAAGGACTTGCCCCGCCGGGAGCACTTAAAACAGGGGCGCTCAGCGAAATTAAATTCCCTGAGATCTGCGGGAGCTGCGGCGCAGCCCTCCAGGACGAAGGAACCCGGCTCTTCTGTCCCAATACGGCATGTCCCAAGCGGCTCCATCATCGGCTGGAAAAATGGGTTTCCACCCTGGACATTCGGGAACTGGGGGACAAACTCCTGCGGCAGTTGTTTGATTCGGGCCGGGTCAGGAATATTTCCGGCCTCTATACCCTCGCGGCGGAAGAATTGGCCGGTTATGAACGAATGGGCGAAGCTTCCGCCGCCAAAGTAATCCGCCATATCAGGACAAAACGGGAGCTGCCCCTTCAGGTTTTTATTGCCGGCTTGGACCTGGAAGGGGTGGGGGAGCTGATCATGGAACGGGCCGTTTCCGCCGGTTACAATACCCTGGAGAAACTTACAAACGCTTCCATGGCGGACCTTTCCAATGTCTGGGGAATAGGGGAAATTACCGCTGCTACCATCGTTCAGGGTATGACGGAATTGAAGGGGGAAATACAGGATATCCTCGATGGAAAAATTGTCAGTATCGCCCCCCCCCTCCGGGAAGAGGATCAACCCCTGCGGAATTTTTCATTTTGTTTTACCGGGGAATTGCTGACCATAAAACGGAGTATCGCAGAAGAAAAAGTAAAGGCAATGGGAGGCTCCATAAAATCATCGGTGGCAAAGGGCCTTTCATACCTTGTTACCAACGATACCTGGTCGGGATCGGCAAAAAACAAAAAGGCCAAAGAACTTGGTATTCTCGTTATTGATGAGGAGATTTTTCTTGCTCTTCTGGAAAAGACTCCGGGCGGAACAAAAACTGCAAAATCCGGCACGGGGGGACAGGGAGAACTGTTTTAGTCTTCCGGCCCTTCCATGGCCTGAAACTGTTCCCGTACCGAATAGAGCATGCCAAGTTCCCGGTTAATAGTTTTGCCGTAATCCAGCGTTTTTAACTCGATAATCCGGTAGGCCTCGTCTTCCCAAAACTCAATCTTTGATAACCGCATGAACCGGAATCGCCTGTCCCGGGCCTTTTCCGCCCAGGATGCCGCTTCGATCCAGTAGTACCGGGCAGCTTCAAAGAACTTTTCCGCTATATCAAGGCTTTTTAGATTTTCTTCTTTCCATGGGGCATTGTAAAAATAAGCGTGTCTTTTGTTGAATTTATTGGCCAGATACAGGTACTGCTCTATCATTTTTATATTTAAGTGCATCATGAAAAGACAGCAATATTTTTCGTACTGTAGCTCTGTTTCAATTGGAGCCAGGGCATAAAGGGGATTGGCAAAATTGGCCTTCAGCGCCTGTTCAAGCCAAAAGATGTTTTCATAGGTATCGTCCGGGTATTGGTTATAGTGGACATGGAACAGCCTGTAATACTGCTCTTTGTACATGACGAGGTAGGCATCCAGAACCGGCGGGACGCAAAGGCTCGATGCCATAACAAGAAGTAAAACCAGCGCTGTCTTCTTCATCTTTTCTATTTATCGGCAATTTCTAAAAAATACCGATACTGATAATGGTAATTACTGTCCAAAGCAGTTATGATCATAGCATAGGAAAAAAGGTGGATACCGCTAGCACCAAGCGTATAATGCTTGCAGAATTGTTTATTTTTTTGACCCTGGCGGGAAGCACCGCCCTCCTGTTTCAGCCCCTTATGACGTTAATTAACAGGCATATCACGGTGGTCAGGGAAAGGTTTATCAAGGTTGGAGAAGTTATTTTGGATCGGCCCATCCGTTATGGGTCCATGGGTCCTTCCCTTATTGGATCGGTAGAAATTCGGGATATTGTCATCGGTGCTGAACCTGATCCCCTGGCTGCGGTTCAAAGTCTTTACTTTGAATATTCCCTATGGGATCTCCTTAGGGGAAAGGGGCTGGGGGCCATTCGATATCTGGTTTTGGAAGGGCCCCAATTTTCTTTTGATTCCAAAAGGGATGGGGATCTAAAAAACCTTGCCGGAAAAGGCCAACTTGTTCTGCCGGCTAAATGCCTGTTTGTTGTCAAGGATGGCGCCATTTCTTTTTCCACGGGAAGAACCACCCTGTCCGCCTCTGATATTTTTCTATCAGGAGAAATCCGGGATCATCTAATCAGCCTGGATGGGTCGTGGCAGAAAAACCAATATAGGGATGGGGAAATAACCCTGGCAGGAAATGTTACCGGTTCATTTTCACAGAAGCTGGACCGGGGAAATATGGCCATAACCATTGATACTATCGAAGGCAAGGGGTTTACAGTAAACAGAATTGACCTGGGCCTTTCTTTTTTTGAAGACCGGATTGTTTTTAAACGGTCAGACGACGGCCTTCCCCTGACGCTTTCAGCGGAGTATTTTCACAAAACCGGCGGATTTTCGGGATCCTTTTCGGCGGATCGTTTTTCACCTGGCAGTATGGTTCGTTTTTTTGGACCCCTGGAAAATTTTGCGCCGGTCCTGGCACTGTACATCTCGGGCACTGCCGGTTTTTCCTTCGAAAAAGGCAGGAATGAACGCGACACAACAGGTCTAACAGATCTGGCGTACCGCTTTTTACTTTCTGCGGAGGGTCCGCCGGATCTAGAAAATAGTCCCATACGGAATTTTATCTTTGAAGGAGAAGGCAGCGATCGCCAGATCAATTTTTATCAGTTTGTAATCGGCGCCCGGCGCGGTTCGGCCCGGTATACGGGGGACATCCTGTTTGATCCGCTGCTTCCGGAAGGTTCTTTGTCTTTTTCTGGGTTCAGCCTTACCGGAAACGGCAGTGCCAATGGAACCATTTCCTTTTCCCGCACCGGAATGGGGGCTGTCCTGGCTTCTCCTTCCCTTTACCTGGGGGAGACGGTTCTTACTTCTCTTAGCGGAGAATTTATCCGCCACAACGGTGGAGGAAACTACACTTTATTTTTTAACCGCGGCCAGGGCTTAAAAAATTCCTTTGAAAGCCGGGGATCCCTTACCGGAACCCCCGGTTATTTGGAAGGGACCGTCGAAGTACGGGATTTTTATATCTCCGATCTTGTTAATATGGTCCGGCCCTTTATTATGCTGGAATCTTCCTATGACGGCATGATGCAAAAAACCCGCCTCAGTTCATTAGTTTTTTTTGATACCGATTTTTACACAGTGAATTATCACAGTAATAATTTTGAGATATCTTACGGATCAGAAACCGCTCTTATTGCCTCTATCGAAGGCAGCGAAAAGCACCTGGAATTACATGGCGATCTGGGACAGCTTTTCTTTGGTATTAATGCCGATTTTTTAGACCTCCGGAATATTAATTTCAACTGCTGGATCGATTATCTCGATTTTGCCTACAATTTTGAAGGAAGGATACAAAACCAAAACTATTTTACGATTCAGGACGATCATGGTCTTTCGGCATGGGCTTTAAATGACGAAGGACACTGGACCGGATCCGTATCCGGCAGGGTAATTCCTATACCGTACCGGGGCCGCCGAGCCTACCTGAACCTTGATGCGTCGCTGGTTTACCATAATTCCGCCGCCTGGAATGTCGGCATGGAACGTCTTGAAATCCGGGAATACCATGGACCCACAGAAATCTCTATCCGGGGACAAGCCAACCAGCACGGGCTCAACTTGGATAGGGTGTACTATACCGATAAGGCCGGCCCCCTTTTCGGTTCCGGAGCGGCAGTCTGGAACAGCAATTTTTCAATCATAGACGGTTCCTTGGTCCTTGCAGATCTGGAGGAAGCGGAAATGCTGGCGGGGGATCTTTTTTATGAATCTGGAAGGCTGGATTTCCGGGGGAAACTAACCGGTTTTAAGAGTGAACGAATTGTACCGGGGGGGAAATTCCTAGTTTCAGGGGAAGCCCACGGCGGCATTTCCAAAGACGGATACTATCTGGTAAGCCTTTCTCTGGATTCTCTTGCCGGCAAAATAGGGGAAAATACTCTTCTTCTTTCCGGTATGGCTCTGTTGGATCCGGAAAGGATACTTCTTTCCCAGACTTTTAGTACCCTAGGAAACATACAGTCCGCAATTTCCTATGCTTCCCTGGATAAAAATGCGGGCCGTCTGGAAACGGAATTACAGCTTTCCGGAACGGTAAATGAACAAGACCTGGGAATACTTTTATCTCTGGGCGTTAATTTCCTGCCCATGAAAACCTGGCTGGATATGGAAAGCCTGTCCTCTCTTTCGGGAATTCTGGATATCAAGTATGCCTATGTCAATGAAAAGCAAACAAAGTCCCCCGCTAGTTTTGCTTTTACCAGGACTCCTCACGAAACGGAAAAATCCGGGGCTCTATACCGCCTGTCCGGCGGCCCTCAGAATATGATAAATGCGGAATTCAACGAAACCAGTCCCGGCGGCGGTGTTTTTTACCTTTCTCTGGGTAGTCCTTTTCCTGTTCATGGAATAATAACCGGTGTTTTGGAGGGAAAAACCTTCGATGCATTTGTTTCAGAAATTTTTGTGGATTTAAAGGAGCTTTGGGATATCATCCCTATCAAAAAAACCGTCGATTTTACCGGCGGGGTTATTACCGGAGAAAGCCGCATGTTCGGCTCGATTTTTGATCCCGAATTTGAAGGGATCGCCTGGGCTTCAGGGATCACCCTTACGGTACCCGAATATCTTTCCGCCGAAATTGGTCCCGGCTCAGGTGCCGTTACCCTGGCAGGGAGCGGTTTTTCCTTTGGTCCCGTGGATGGCGTCTGTGGAAATGGCCACGGCGTTGTCAGTGGGGAGATCACCTTTAGCCGCTGGCTTCCGGGTTTTTATTTGGATATTGAAGCGGACCGGAAAGTCCCCTTTAATTTTAACCTTTCTGGGATTAGGGCCGCCGGGAATGCCACGGGAAAACTCCAACTGTTTTTGGAAGAAAAGGTTGAATTCAACATAATTGGCGATATTTATGCAGATGATACAGAAATTACGATAAACAAAGAAGAAATTGAAAGGGCCATGACCGGATGGAACCTTTCCATGCAGACAGATATTATTGCCGATGTACACATTACCGCCGGTCAGCGGGTAGAATTCTTCTGGCCCGATTCCAGAACTCCTGTTCTGCGAGCCTATGGGGAAGCAGGAACCGGAGTACGGATTATGGGAGATTCCCGGATCCCCAGGATCAGCATGGATGGGGATGTGGTTCTCAGGGGTGGAGAACTGTTCCAACTCCAGAGGAGTTTCTTTATCCGGGAAGGCCTTCTTCAGTTTAACGGTAATGATCCGCAGGTGGACCCCCGGATCAGCGTCAAGGCTGAATTTCGGGACCGAAACGACGACGGGCCGGTAACCATTGCTATGATACTGGACAGAGTAGCGTTAAGCGAGTTGGAAAAGACCATGCCCCGGTTCGAAACCACTCCTTCCCTTTCGCAACTGGAAATTTACAGTATCCTGGGCCAGGCACCTTCTCTGGATGCCGCTGAATCGAATACCCTCGATCCCATTATCAAAACATCCATTGACATGATTCTTCAGACGGTGGTGTTTCGCAGGGCGGAACGGACAATAAGAAATGCTCTTGGATTGGATATGTTCTCTTTCAGGACACAAATCCTTCAAAACGCCCTTTTTGAGGCCGTCAGAAACCGTGATCCGGAAGAACAACCCTCCACAATGGGTAACTATTTGGATAATACCGCTGTTTTTATGGGTAAGTACATTGGCCGGGACCTCTTTTTCCAGACCATCCTTTCTTTTCGGTATGATCAATACCAAAGGGAATTTGGGGGAATGAAACTGGAACCGGAAATAGGGTTTGATCTTCGGACACCGTTGTTCGACGTGCGATGGAACCTGCGGCCCTTATACGGAGAGAATCTTTTTGTAAGCGATCAGTCCATTTCCCTGATTTGGCGCTGGTCCCTTTAACTTTTTTGTTTTTTTTAGTATACTAGCAACAGGAGTTTTTCTTGAAACGTTCTTTTTTTGCAGCGCTACTGTTGTTAATCAGCGGTTTTTGCTTTACCCAAGGGGAAATTTCACCGGACTGGTACCAGGGTAAACCCATCAGGGATATTCAATTTGAAGGCCTAAAAAATATCCGGCGGACGGAACTGGAAGGGGCCATAGAATCCTTCCGGGGCAGGCTGTTTACTGATAATCTGTTTATGGAACTCCAGGGAAGACTCTATGCTCTGGAATACTTTGAATTAATAACCCCCACCGCCGTACCGGCAGATCAGGCCCGGAGTGAAGTTGTTCTGATTTTTAAGGTGATAGAACGCCCCAATGTGACAAGAATTACCTTTGTTGGCAATTCGGGGATCAGGCGCCGGGATCTAATGGACGCCATTAACAGCAAGGTAAACGAAGTGGCCAACGGCATGGTCATTCGTTCCGACGAAGCAGCAATCCGCACATATTATATTGAAAAGGGCTTCCCCGATGTTCAGGTGAGATCGGAAACTAGGGCGATAAGAAACGATGCTGTGGAATTGGTTTTTTATATCACCGAGGGAACACAAATCGTTATTGCCAATATTTACTTTGAAGGGAACACCCTTTTTTCCAGCAGCACCCTTCAAGGACGGCTTTCCATGAAAGCCAGGGGGTTGGGCCGGACCGGCGCCTACCAGGATACCAAACTTATTACTGATCGCGACGCCTTGGCCCAATACTACCACAACAAAGGGTATCTGGATGCTGAAGTGACCGATGTTGTCCAGGAGATAGCCAAAGACAGTAAGGGCAATAACATTATGACCATCACTTACCGTCTTTATGAAGGGCGTATATATACTTTCGCCGGCATTTCCTTTATCGGCAACGAGGTCTTTACCGATGAACAACTCCAGGGCCTTATCCGATCTGAACCGGGAAAAACTGTAAGTGCAGAACGCCTGGAGATGGACCTTCAACGGGTGGCAAATTTGTACTATGAAAACGGCTACATTTACAATGATATTCGGCCGGCAGAAATACGAAATCAGGAAGAAGGGACCGTTGCCTATACCATATCCATCACCGAACGGGGCAGAGCTCATATCGAAAATGTCATTATCCGTGGAAACAAAAAAACCAAGGATTATGTGATCCTTCGGGAAATACCAATGGAAACGGGGGATGTTTATTCCCTCTCAAAAATGAGATCCGGCTTTCGAAGTTTGATGAACCTTCAATACTTTGCCAGTGTGTATCCCGAACCGGTTCCAGGCAGTGAAGACGGCCTGCTGGATCTGATCGTTAATGTCGAAGAAGGGCAGACCACGGATATTCAATTCGGCCTTACCTTTTCCGGTTCTTCCGATCCCGATGCTTTTCCAATTTCGGGCCTTTTGAATTTTACCGACAGGAACTTTCTGGGTTATGGAAGCCAGGTAAGGGCCGAAGTGAACGCTTCCACCACCAATCAAAGCGTTTCTCTTTCTTATTCTGAACGCTGGATGGGGGATTTGCCCCTGAACTGGAGCGTGGATTTAACCTTTAGTCATGCCAAGCGTTATTCCCCCATGAATAACGGCCCCGGCCCCATTTTTAATGGCGATGAACCCTATGCCTTTCCTGATGGATATTCAAATTATCAAGACTATTGGGATGACAACAAAATACCTCCCGACGAATATATGATGGCCTACCAACAGTGGTTTATATCACTGGGATATTCTACTGTCTATCGATGGATTACCCAGATGGGTGTCCTGGGGACCGGCGGCGGGGTTCGTACAGGAATTATTAACAACAGCTATGATGATTCCCTGCGTCCCTTTGATCCGGTTGTCAGGGAACGCAACGGTCAATGGACTCCGGTTAATTCACTGTGGACCATCGCTTATCTTGACAATCGGAATTTGTCTTATGATCCTTCCTCCGGCTATTATGTAAGCCAGCGTTTTTCCTTTCATGGGTTATTCCCGATAGAGAGGGAACACTATATCCGCAGCGATACCAAGGCGGAGATTTTCTTTACCCTCTTTGATTTTGACATTTTTAACAATGAGAAATGGCACTTTAAAATGATCCTAGCTTTCCACACGGGTCTTTCCTTTATTTTTCCCCAGTTTGGAAAAGAAAAACCCGAGGTAGAGGAAGTAAGCAAGCTCTTTATCGATGGTATGTTTATTGGCCGGGGCTGGTACGAAGCCAGAATTCCCAGCCGGGGTTTTGCCCTTTGGGAAAATACGGCGGAACTGCGCGTTCCCCTGGTTCCGGGTTTACTGGCTTTTGATATGTTTTTTGATGCGGTTCTGGCATCCGGAATTTTTTATCAAAGCCGCCAGATTACTCCTGTGGAATTTTTTCAGCATCTGGATGCGGAAAACTGGCGTTTTAGCTATGGCGGAGGAATACGCTTTACCATTGCTCAATTTCCGTTCCGTTTTCTTCTGGCAAAAAGATTTGTGGTTGAAGACGGACAAATCAGGAGAATGCCGGGGGGGATCTTCAAGCAGGCCAGCGATCCTGATTCAGGAGTTGATTTTGTTATTTCATTTGCAATACCTACAAACTAGGGAGGTCCTATGAAGCGTTTTATTATTACAACACTACTTATGGGGGGAATCCTTATTTCCCTTTCCGCCCAGGCAGCCATAACCCGCTTTGCCGTTGTTGACATGAACAGGGTTATGGCTGCCTTTGCCGAACAATCGACGGAGTTCAAAGCCTTTAGTGATAAGCGGAACACTGTTCAGGCAGAAATCGAAAAACAAGCCAAGGAACTGCAGGAACTTAACACTAAACTGGCCGAAGCCCAGGAAGAGGGAAAAAAAGATCAGATCCGTACCCTGGAAAATCAGATACGGACAAAAACCCAGGCTGCTAAAAACTACTATGACAGAATGATTGCTGAACTGGAAAAAGATCGACAGCAGCTTCAAAAAAACAATACCTTTATGGCCCGGGTGAACAATGCCATTCGTGTCGTGGCAGAAAGTGAAGGATTTAGCATGGTCTTAAGCAGGGAAACGGCGGGGATACTTTGGTACAGTCCTTCAGTGGATATTACCAATAAGGTTATTGCCCGGATTCGTTCCTGACGCAAAACAACTTTTTAGAAAGGATCCCCGGTGAGTGCAGGCGAAAGCCCCATGCTGGATCAGTATCGCCGGATTAAACGGGAACACCAAGGAAGCGTTTTATTCTTCCGGCTGGGGGATTTTTATGAAATGTTTGCCGAAGACGCCATGGAGGTTTCTTCGCTCCTCAATTTGACCCTTACCAGCCGTGCCGGGGTTCCCATGTGCGGTGTGCCTTACCATGCCTGTCAAAATTACATATCCCGGCTTTTAAATCTCGGAAAAAAAATTGCCGTCTGTGAACAGATTTCCGAACCGGGAAAAACCAAATTAATTGACCGTCAAGTGGTGGAAATTATTACCCCAGGCACTACCGTCGATGAAAACTATCTGGAAAAAGGGAGCGCCAACTACTTGGCATGCCTGGCTGCGGCGGGTCCCTTCCTTTCATTTGCATATATTGATCTTTCCGTCGGCAGTTTTTTTGCCTCCTCCTTTCCTGTTGAACAATCGGGTTTTTTTGCCGGCCTGGAACTGGAACGGCTTGAAATCAGGGAAATCATCGCCGCCGAATCTCTCCTGGAAGAAAAGCCGGAACTTTCCCTGCGATTACAGGAAAAGGCGGGCCTGGTAATTAACCGCTGGGCAGATTGGCTATTTGACCGGAAAAAATCTTTTGACCGGCTGTGCAGACAGTTTGGAACCGCCAGTCTTAAGGGATTCGGCCTTGAAGAAAACTCTCCGGAGATTATTGCCGCCGGAGCATTGCTGGACTATCTGGACGATACCGCCAAAAGCCTTATCCCCCATGTTCATTCTATCAGTATTTACGGAGATAACGATTATACGGCCATCGATGAGTCAACCCAATGCAACCTGGAACTGGTACGGAACCTCAGGGATGGGACGGAACAGTATTCTCTCTTTGAAGTACTGAATGAAACAAAGACTGCCATGGGCCGGAGATTTCTCAGGCGCCGGCTGCTTCACCCTCTTAAGGATGTATCATTAATTCACCGCAGGCTCAGCATGGTAGAACAATTCTACCGGGATCAGGATAAGTTGGGAGCAATGCGGAGTCTTTTGTCCAAAACTCCGGATCTGGAACGGCTTTCTTCCCGGCTTGCCATGGACAAAGCCAACGGAAAGGACATGGCTTCAATAATGAACGCCCTGGTCTGCCTGGAAAAGGTTAAGCAAACGATTCTGGAAAAAATGACCGGCCTTTTTGAAGCCCCTGAAGTTTCCGCCTTTAATGAAAAAGATTTTTTGGAACTGGAAAAGGTTTGTTCCCTTCTTGAACGGGGCCTCTGCGAAAATCCTTCCGTACTTTTTAGCGAAGGTAACTTGATTCGGGAAGGCTATAATCAAGAACTGGATGAACTGAATAAGCTGAAAAAACATGGCCGGAATATGCTGGAAAAATACCTTGAAACAGAAAAAATCAATACCGGCATTCCCAATCTGAAAATCAATTATAACCGTCTTATCGGATACTATTTTGAGGTAACCAAAATAAATCTGTCCAAGGTTCCGTCTTATTTTATCCGCCGCCAGGGTATCGCTGCTGGAGAACGATTCAGTACCGAACAACTGGCAAAATTGGAATCGGATATTAACGGCGCTTCCGGCCGTATCATCGAACTGGAAAAAAAACTCTTTCTGGAACTCCGGGAAAAAATCAAACCCCATCTGGGCCGAATCTCTGCCGCCGCCGGGCTAATCGCAGAATTGGATGCGGGTCAATCCCTTGCCTGGGCCGCCACCATCCGGGGCTGGGTGCTCCCGGCAGTTGTCGACGAACCCAGGACGATCATCATCGAAGGCCGTCATCCGGTGGTGGAGGTCCATCTGCCCGGCGGCGAGTTTATTCCTAACGATATCCGTCTGGAAGGGGAGGGAATCTTTTTTGCCCTTATCACCGGTCCCAATATGGCCGGCAAATCAACCTACCTCAGGCAGGCGGCGCTTATTACCATTATGGCTCAGATCGGCAGCTTTGTTCCGGCCCGGGAAGCCCTTATCGGCATTACCGACCGGATATACTGCAGGGTAGGGGCCTCGGATAATCTGGCCCGGGGAGAATCTACTTTCCTTGTAGAAATGACTGAAACCGCCCACATACTCCATACCGCCACGGAACGGAGCCTGGTGATTATGGACGAAGTGGGACGGGGCACAGGTACTTCCGACGGCCTGGCCATTGCCTGGGCGGTCTGCGAAGACCTGCTGCACCGGGTAAAATGCAGAACTCTCTTTGCCACACACTTTCATGAGCTTTCCCGGCTGGAACACCCGGGACTTGCCAACCGTTCCATGGAAGTCCTGGAACAAAAGGAAACTATTGTTTTTTTAAGGAAATTAAAAGAAGGTCCCAGTGCCGAATCCTATGGCCTGTACGCCGCGGGCCTGGCAGGAATACCCGCCGCCGTGCTGGGACGGGCCGGAACAATCCTGAATATGATCCGGAAGAAGGACAATTCCTTAATGCCCGCCGCTGCAGAAAATCCCTGTTCCACAGACAAGCCATGGGAAGATTTACCAGGGACTCTCGAAAAACAGTGCTGCAAAACTGGCGATACAGAAAACCAGTTAATGATGGAGCTTTCAGCTTTGGAAATTGACAGCATTACTCCTCTGGAGGCGTTTAACTTAATTCATTGCTGGAAAGATCAGCTAAAAAAAATCACCCCGGAAGAAGACCGTAAACCCCGGATTAAACCGGCAAAACAAAACAACCAAGCCGCCGGGCTGTCCCTTTTTGATTAGCGGCCAAGGATAATACGGAATAGACTGATACACCATGCGAAATAATCCAGAAGCGCTGCTCTTCCAAAAATAACTGTAACCCGGTATACTATTCCGGTATGGACAGTCCCGTCTTTTTTCAAGACAGTGCTGCAGAATTCAGGGAGACTGCGGCAAACCGAACCTTTAAACTAAAAGAATTTGAAGGCCCCCTGGACCTGCTCCTCTTCTTGGTTAAAAAAAACGAAGTAAACATTTATGACATCCCCATAGCGGAAATAACGGAACAGTACATTGCCTACTTAAAATATATTACCACCCTTGACCTGGAAGACATTACCGAATTCCATACCCTGGCGGCGACGCTGCTTTATATTAAAAGCAGGATGCTCCTGCCGGTAGAAATCGATTTGGATGAAATCGAAGACCCCCGGCAGGAACTGGTGGAAACCTTAATCGAATACCAGCGATTAAAAAAACTTACGGGTCTTATGGAGGAACGGAGCAGAGAAGCAGAATGGGTGATCGAACGGAAAAAAATCCAGCGATCCCTGCCTTTTAAAGAGGACGAGCTTTGGAAAGAGATGGATGTCTGGGAACTGGTTAAAACCTTTTCTTCCTTGATGAATGGTCTCCAGGGTGGCCAGACACTTATAGACCTTTACGAAGAAGTATCTATCAACGAAAAGATCACACTCCTTTCTGAATTGATGGAAACCCGAGGCGAATGCAGTTTTGCCGACCTCCTGGCCCGGCGGGGCTCGCTGATGGAAGTGATCTGTGCCTTCCTAGCTCTGCTGGAAGCGGTAAAGGCCAGGATGGTAACGGTATTCCAGAACCGTATGTTCGGTGATATTCTGATCCGGTCCATGGATAAGCACAGCGATGAAACCGGGGAAAACAGCAAAAAAGACGAGGACGAAGATGGCGGAAAAACAGGGAGTTAAAAAAAATTCGGCTCATAAAGAAGCGGCTCTGATCGAAGCAATCCTTTATCTGGAAACAGACCCCATGGATTTCAATGTACTTTCCCGTATTTCCGGCCTTTCCAGAGATACCGTAAAAAAAGCGGTTGACAATCTGGAAGAAAAATACAAGAACGGGGATTCTGGGGTGGAGCTTTCCCGCATTGGCGGAGGGCTCATGCTGTCTCCAAAACAGGAATACTGGGAAACGCTGAAACCTCATTACGGAAAAAAAAGTGAAATCCGTTTTTCCCGGGCGGCATTGGAAACCTTGTCGATCATCGCCTATTCCCAGCCCGTTACCCGCAGTGAAATCGAATCGATTCGGGGAGTGCAGGCGGTAGATACGGTTATTCGACTCCTTCTGGAGAAATCCCTCATCCGGGAGATGGGAAAAAAGGACGTTCCCGGCAAACCTGCCCAATACGGCACTACCAGGGAATTCCTCCGTTTCTTCCGGCTGGAAAGCATCGCCGATTTGCCAAAACTGAATGAAAGCGAGGCCGCCCGGTTTGAGCAGGAACGTTAAAAAAAAATCACCTCAGGATATCAGGCTTCAGGTGTTTCTAGCCCATGCGGGGGTTGCTTCCCGGCGGACCTCTGAATCCATGATTCAGGAGGGAAGGGTAACAGTCAACGGCTTAATCGTTAGTAAAATGGGGATAAAGGTACAAAACGACGACAAAATTTGCCTGGATGGTATGCCGGTTGTGGCAGAGCAAAAACTCCACTACCTGGCTTTGAACAAACCGCCGGGATACCTCTGTAGTTCCCGTGATCCTCAGGGGCGGCCATTGGCTTTGGAACTCCTCCCCAAAACCATTAAGGAACGGCTTTACAATGTGGGCCGTCTGGACTATCAATCGTCGGGGCTGATCTTTTTTACCAACGATGGGCATTTTACCGCCCGGCTCAGTCATCCCGGCTCACAAATAGAAAAGGAATATCTGGTAGAATCTACGGTCCCCATCCCCAATCAAGTTATAGATGAATTTCTTGCCGGACTGACCATAGCGGACGAGCAATACCGGGCCCTGCGTATTGAACGGCTTGGCCAGAAGCGCCTCATCATTATCCTCCTGGAAGGAAAAAACCGTGAAATCAGGAAGGTATTTTCCCATTTCCACCTCCATCCTTCCATGCTCCGCCGGGTCCGCATTGGGACGATTAAACTGGGAGAACTTCCAGAAGGAGAATGCCGCCTTCTCTCAGCAAAGGAAAAGGCCTCTTTGATGAGCGTGGAGGAAAAAAAATGATCATCGCCATCGACGGTCCGGCGGGAACCGGAAAAAGTACCATCGCAGTAATGCTGGCGAAAAACCTAAAGGGAAAGGATGGCCAGCCTTTTACCTATATCAATTCGGGCAATCTGTACCGGGCCATCACCCTGGTCTGCCTTAGAGAGGGCGTGGATCCGGCGGACAGCAAAAAGGCACTGGAATATGCCAGGGGGGCTCCCTTGGCGTACCGGGAAGGCAAACTTTACCTTGGGGACGATATGGTAGAAGACCTCCTTCACAGCGACGAAGTGGACCGCCATGTTTCCCCCCTTTCGGCCATTGTTCCCATCCGCCATGTGGTAAATGATCTGATCCGGGAAATTGCAGCGGGGCTCAATGCGGTGGTAGAAGGGAGAGATATGACCACCGTGGTGTTTCCCCATGCGGAACACCGTTTTTTTCTGGATGCATCGATAAAGGAACGGGCCAGAAGGCGTTTTGAACAGGGGGTTTCCAATCTCGGGCTGGAAGAAATTGAAGAGGCCCTTATCAAGCGTGATTCTATGGATAGAAACAAAATAGAGGGGAGCCTTTTTTTAGGGGAAGGAGTGTATTATCTGGACACATCGGGCTTGACCTTAATGCAAGTTTATGACACTCTACATATGAAACTAAATATGTGAAGGATAAACCATGACTCAGATGGAAGTGGAAACGGACACTAATTCCGGCGACATTCAATCTCAATTACAGGAAGAATACCTTAAATCTCTGGAACAACTTGAAGAAGGCCAGTTAATAGACGGCCATGTTATTCAAGTTACCCCCGATCAGGTCTTTATCGACGTGGGATACAAGTCGGAAGGGAAGATCCCCATCTCTGAATTTGCCGCCCCCCCAAAAATTGGAGACCCCGTTTCGGTAATACTGGTAAACAAAGAAAACAAACATGGCGAAGTTATTGTTTCCAAACAGAAGGCCGATGTTAAGCTCTTCTGGAAAAATCTCCGCCAGGCCTTTCAGGATCACACCCCGGTGGAAGGAATCATAGAAAAGCAGGTCAAGGGAGGTTTTGACATAAACCTTGGCGCCCAGGTACACGCCTTTCTTCCCATCAGCCAGTCCGACACACAAAAGGTAGATAAGCCCGAAGGCCTTATCGGCCTAAAGACAAAAATGTTTGTGGAACGGATCTATTCCGACGGTAAAGTAAATATTGTGGTGAACCGCCGCAAGTACATGGAAGAGGAAATCGGCAGCAAGCAAAAAGATTTTTTTGAAAATACTCCTATAGGTTCTGAAATAACCGGCGTGGTCAAAAGCTTTACCTCTTTCGGTGCCTTTATAGATCTGGGGGGATTTGACGGGCTTCTCCACATCAACGATATGAGCTGGGGCCATGTAACCAGGCCTAAGGATTTCGTAAAAAAGGGACAGGAAATTACCGTCAAGGTAATCCGCATCGATCCGGAGGAAAAAAGGATAAATCTCTCCCTTAAGCACTTTACGGACGATCCCTGGATTCATTTCGAAGACAAATACCAAGTAAACAGTATCGTCAAGGGCAGAGTGACAAAACTTACCGATTTCGGCGCCTTTATTGAACTGGAAGAGGGGATCGAAGGGCTGGCCCATATTTCGGAATTTTCCTGGGTCAAAAAAATCCAATCTCCGGGACAGTTCCTTTCTATCGGCGATGAAGTGGAATGTATGATCCTAGGCTACGATCTCCAGGCAGGCCGTGTTTCCCTTGGCCTTAAGCAGGTTACCGCCAATCCCTGGACCTCCATCATGGAAAAGTATCCCGTTGGAACCCGCCTTATCCGAAAAGTGGTCAAGATCACCAGCGCCGGGGCCTTTATCGAACTGGAGGAGGGTATCGACGGTTTCCTCCACAACGACGATATTTCCTGGACCAAAAAAATAAAACACCCCGACAGGGAGATCACAGTTGGGCAGGAACTGGAAATAATGGTACTTACGGTGGACAAAGGGAGCCGGAATATCAAGCTGGGAATCAAACAGCTTTCTGAAGATCCCTGGCGTACCTTTGCAGCGGTCTACAAAACAGGTTCCCATGTAGAGGGCGAAGTCTCCAATGTTACAGACTTTGGGGTATTTGTTAAAGTCCCCGGAGGAATAGAAGGACTGATCCACAAAACCAACCTGAGCGAAAACCGGGAAGAAAGCCCTGAAGAAGCCCTGACCCGCTTTCATGTGGGAGACAAAATAACCGCAGTTGTATTGGAATTACAGCCGGAAAAACAAAAGGCCTCTTTCTCCATTAAAGATTACCGAAAAAAAGTTCAACGGGACGAAATTTCCCGGTACATGGCGGAAGAAGAAACCGGCGATTCGTTTACCCTTGGTGATGTCCTAAAATCTAAAGGGGAAAGCGGCAGGGAAACAGAGACGGACCGAAAGGAACAGGATCCCGGTTCAGCCTCCGAATAGAGCCGTCACGGCTTTTCGCATGGTATGCTGTCAAAAGTAGATATCAATAAATTCAATACCCTCATTGAATTAAATACCCTTATAAATTCGGATAACACCGATCTTCATTCCCTTTTGGCCCAAATTCTTGATTCAGCCACCAAGCTTTGCCAGAGCGAAGCTTCCAGTCTTATGCTGGTAAACAAAGAAACACAGGATTTGTACTTTGAAGCCGCCACGGGAGTTAAGGGAGAAGATGCAGCAAAATTCACCGTTAAGCTGGGCGAAGGTATTGCCGGCTGGGTAGCGGCCCACAACAAATCCCTCATCGTTAATGATGTGGAACATGACAAACGGCATTCAAAAAAAATTTCGGACCAGATTGATTACCCTTCCAAAACGATGATGGCCGCTCCTCTGCGGATCAAAGATGAGTGTATCGGCGTTATTGAACTGCTCAATAAAAAAGGAGACAGCGGATATACCCAGGAAGATCTTGAATGGCTTGAAATCTTTGCCAATCAGGCCGCCATGGCGGTACGGAACACCCAAAACATAGAAAGGGCGGCGGTAGAAATCAACCAGCTTCAAAAAGAGCTTTCCCGTAATAAAGGTTATCATAGCCTTATCGCCAAAAGTCCGGCGATCCTGGAAAAATTGGAAATCATCCAGCGGGTGGCCCAAACCGATTCGTCGGTGCTGATTCTGGGAGAAAGCGGAGTCGGAAAAGAACTTTTTGCGGAAAGGATACATTTTCTCAGCTCCCGCAGTGCAGCCCCTTTTGTACGAATTAACTGTGCGGCCCTGCCGGAGGGCCTCTTGGAAAGCGAACTATTCGGCCATATCAAAGGAGCCTTTACCAGCGCCTTTCAGAACCGGCAGGGCCGTTTTGAACTGGCCGACAAGGGGACAATTTTTCTTGACGAAATTGGAGATATTCCCCTATCTCTCCAGGCAAAACTCCTGCGGGTAATTCAACAAAAAACCTTTGAGAAGGTTGGCTCCGACATTGAACAAACCGTGGATGTCCGTATATTAGCCGCCACGAACCGTGACATAGAGGCCATGGTAGAGAAGGGTGAATTCCGAAACGACCTCTACTACCGGATCAATGTCCTTCCTCTTTATATCCCCCCCCTACGGCAGCGGCCCGAAGATATCCCCGAATTGGCGGCGGCATTTCTGAAAAAATACCAGGCGGAAACAAAAAAACAGTTTTCAGGTTTTTCCGGCGATGCTATGGAATTTATGCTTTCCTATTCCTGGCCCGGTAATGTCAGGGAACTGGAAAACAGCATTGAACGCGCCTGTGTAATCGGCAAGGGCAGTCTTATTCAAAAAGACGATCTTTTCATGCGGACCGCTGCTGAAATTGTCCATCCAGACGGGGAGGGTAGCCGGAACCTCAAAAATGCGGTAAATACTTTTAAGGTGCATTTTATCCAGAAGGTGCTGGAAGAAAACAACTGGAATCAGACTGAAACGGCAAAGGCCCTGGACATCCAGCGGACCTATCTTTCCAGGCTAATTAAAGAACTGGCTATTAAGGAGCATTAACCATGGGAAATGAAAAAATCGAACAGCAAATGAATACCGGTGATAAAATAGCCCTGTTTATGCAAAGGCACCGCAAAACAATTTTAATTTTACTGGTATTCATCGCCGCCGGCATTGCCATTTCGACGGCCTTTTTTTTGATCCGCGGCACCATGGAAAAAAAAGCCATAGCGGCAGTAGAAATTCTTGAACGGCGGAAAACCGAATTGGAAAATACCGCCGATAACCCCAATTCCGCAGAAACATCGGCCCTGTTGGATGAAATTAACGATTTTACTTCCTCCACATTCGGTTATGCCGCAGCCCGGGGCTATTCTTTGGCGGCGGGTATTTATTTTTCCCGGAGTGAATGGAGCAGGGCGGAAGAAACCTGGACTCTGGCGGTCAGGAAAGCCCCAAAGACATACCTGGCCTCCTTTTCCTTTTTTAATGCGGGGGCGGCGGCTGAAGAACAGGGAAAACTGGAAGTGGCCATCGGCTACTACCGGCAAAGCCTTGAATACACCGGCATTTTTCCTGCCGCCGCCAGGGCCCGTTTTAATATAGGCAGAATCAGCGAGGCGCTCGATGATAAAATAGGAGCCGCCGAAGCGTACCGGGATCTAATTAATGAAAATCCTGATTCACGTTGGGCCAACCTTGCCCAAAGCAGGATCATTTTTCTTGAAAAAAATTAAATTCCTTTTCCTAATTAAGATATTTTTGCTTATCTCCTGCGGTCTTGAGAACTATGTGTACCTTGAACCGGTAGAGAGAATAACCATCCACGGTACCAATAGTATTTCTGCATGGCTGCCTTCCGGACAGCCTTCTGAATTCCGTAGCTATACGGTATTTTACCGGATCTATATCAGTGATTTTTCTATAAATGCCATTCCCAGCGATATCCAGAGGGTACAGATAAATCCAGCCCTTGCTTCTCATTTTAATACCATTGATCCCTATACAACCAACGACTCCGTATCCCCCAATGCCATATCATCGGTTTTTTCTAATCTTCGCTATTATCCCCTGTATATCAGCAAGGATAGAATAAATGAATACCATCTTTCTCTAGTTTTAGACCGCACCGCCAATACTCTAGATATAGATTTTACCAGTTCATCCATGGGGCCTCAAATGATTGTTAACAGCAACACAAGCGACATCAATTATTTATTCAGAACAGGGGGCAGCTTTTCCCTTCATCCTGATCGCTTGTTTTTTCATTCCAGTGATTTAATCGATGAAAATAACCTTACCGGCGAAAGAAATACCGATGTGGAAAGAAATGGTAATCTTTCCGGTGCATCATCTTTATTCACTTATGTATCCATGTATATTCTTGCATCCGGTATTGATGGAAACTATTCCCCCATTTATTCCCGGCCCAAACATATAGGCATATTCCGGCTGCCCTAAAGCAAAGGCAGGCATTTTACTATCCATAATGTAGATTCTGTCTACTAAACCCTATGCCGGCGGGTACAATGCACGGTAAACATCAAAATAGTCTTCAGCTTTTCCGGTCTGTGGATTTGCTGCCATCATCCCATCCCTGGTAAGCTCAAAAAGAGTTTTTTCTTTGCATGCCGCAAGACGGAAATTTTTTTCTTCTTTAAAAGGAACGATTGACTCACCATAGCGGAACCCCCATAAAAGTGATGCCGGTGAATGTTTCTTTGTTCCTTCTGCAATGATAAATGCCTCGGCATTGATTATAAGAAAACCTTTGGGTAAAACGCCGTTGATTTTTTCTGTAAAATCCCGCGGTTCCAGAGGTTCTTCCAAATCAATGCAAGCCACCTCAGCACAGCAATGCAAACCAAGAGGCGCGGGTGATGCAAAATCAATTTTTAGCAGCGGGTTAAACCCCTGTGTATAACATGCGGGTATGGTTGAGCGGATTACCGCAGCGGAAAATACTTCAATTACCCCCAGATGCGAAATGAATACAGCGGAATCATTCTTGGAGAACAAAAATAACATCCGGCAGGTATTTTTTTGAAGACGAAAAAGTTTTTTATCCGGGTAATCAACAAACTCGTCCCCCGATACTGCTTTGCATTGTATATTATTATAGACAATGCTTATTTCGCCCTTGCAGACTCCGCATGTCTCATTGCAGTTTTTTATACATGCTGAAGTGATTACTTTTCTTTTGGATCGTCCCTGTTCTCGTTCCAGGCAACCCTCCCCCACTCTGCTCTTTATTACATCCCAGGGAAGTTTTTCTTCTTTTTCCCTGGCCCCGATGCATGATCCAACTAGCGCTGTGTTTTTATGAAGAATGCACTTCCAGGCGTCTATTTGAACATAATCCGTCCAGGCATCAAGACGGCATCCTTTTTTGTAGGCTTCTTCGGCCAATATTCCGGCCTCTTCGGTTCCTCGGGAAAAGATACCCTCCAGAATGCTTATAAATGGATTATGCGTGCTGACCTTGTGCCCTCGGGGTTTCAGTTTGTCCTGAATATAATGTATTTTTTGCCATGCCTTTTCTTCGTCCATCTGAGAAGAGCGCTGGTAAGGGGTGTGCGGTTTGGGTACAAAGGCGCCGATATTTATGTGAAAATGTGATCCGGCAGCTTTTCCTGCTTCAAGAATAAAATCAACAATTAAGGTTTCTTCTAAGATTTCTCCGGCGGATCCAGTCAAGGGCATCCCCAGCATAAAATAGAATTTGATCCCACGCCACCCGTATTTTTTCGCCTCCCTAATAATGGCAATTACTTCGTCCAGAGAAACCTGTTTATTAATGGCAAGTTGAGCCGCTTCGGAAGGAGTTTCTACCGCAAAGGTAAGGCCGCTTTTCCTTACCTTGGAAACCATGGCCAGGATGGGGAGCGAAAAACCGGTAACCCGCAGGGATGGAAGCTGGAAAGAAATATGACGGGTGCTATAGCGGTTGTTCAGGGAAGCGATCAACCCGTCAATATGACGATAATCGCCGCTGGAAAGGGAAGAAAGACTTATTTCCCTGTAGCCCCCCAGTTTGACAAGGGTATCGACTTCTTCAAGGATCAAGTCCGCTTGTTTTTGCCGCATGGGCCGGTACCAGATGCCGGCGTGGCAAAAACGGCAGCCGTTGGGGCAGCCCCGCATGATCTCCACTGCGCCATGATGCTGCACGGTCCTGATACCGGCGATGGGGAACACCGCAGGAGGCCGGAAAGCGCTGCCAAAAGCGGCATCCACTGCCCTCTTTACGCCGGTTTTTCCCGGTACCCAGATATGGGGATGACTTTTGATCCGGTCAAGCAAATCGGATCGGTCCGCTCCGGACTTTTTCATTTCTAAAAGAACGGCGGCCAGATCAAAAAAACCTGCCTCCGCTTCACCTATCCAAAAGGCGTCAATAAAAAGGCTGTAAGGCAGCGGATTGGATACGCAGGGTCCCCCCATGATCACGATGGGATATCCCGATCCCCGATCCGCGGAACGGAGGGCAATCCCGGAATTATCCAGCACCGAGAGAATCCCTGTTATGCCCAGTTCATAGCCCAGAGTAAAAAGCAGCAGGTCCGTGTTGGCGAGGGCTATTCCCGTATCTAGACCGTAAAGGGGCAGTCCTTCTTCCCGGAGAAGTTTTTCAAAATCAGGGGCGGGCGCAAAGGCCCGGTCGCAGGAAATATCATCCATGCGGTTAAGGCCATTGTAAATGATCCTAAAGGCCTGATTGGACATACCTAGCTCATAGAGATCGGGAAATACAATGGCTGTCCGTAATATTCCTTGTTTTGCATAAATGCCGTATTCCCCTCCCGTATATCTGGCAGGTTTTTCTACTTCCAAAAGACGGGAACCAAGGCGGATCAGCGGATCAATAAACATCATGGGAGGAGATCAAAGTGACAATCCGCTGTCAAACCTGCGGACATGGATGCTCATGGCCAGCCCAACACCAGCCATGGCGGAAATAAGGGCCGAACCGCCGTAGGACATAAAGAGCAGGGGAATCCCTGTAATAGGCATGATCCCCATGGCCATGCCGGTATTGATGATAAAATGGAATGAATACATGGCCGCAAGACCCGCTGCTATGTAGGCCCCAAAAGTATCAGAGGTGGTTCGTATCAGCCTGATAAGACGGAGACAAATCAAAAGAAAGAGGGCCATGATCAAAAGACCTCCCATGAACCCCCATTCTTCGGTAAAAATGGAAAAAATAAAGTCCGTACTCTGGGTAGGGAGAAAACGGTAATGGCTTTGCGTTCCCTGGAGGAAACCTTTTCCCGTAAAACCGCCGGAACCAATAGCTGTCATGGATTGGATAATGTGCCAGCCAGAACCCCGGGGATCCACATTGGGATCGAGGAACACGATAAGCCGCATCATTTGATATCCCTTAAGCACTTTGTGGGAAGCAAATGAAGCGGTCAGGGAAAAGATCACCATTACCGCAAAATAGCATATCCAGTAAAAGTACCGTTTATTGAATCTTCGGTAGCCGAAATAAGAAATTCCGCCAATCATGGTTAGCATCAATACGCCGGTCAGGATAAAACGGTAATTCATAAGGATCATTAGTACCGGATACTCCCCTTTTGTTATTATTTCCTGCCAGAGGGGAAGAAGGGTCATTAGACCGGTGAGCGTTACGCACCCTCCCAAGAATAATATATAGCGGGTAGTTATGCCGCCGATAAAACACATAACCAGAAGAATGGGAATAAAAACTAGGGCTGTTCCCAGGTCTGGCTGAATCACGATAAATAACAAGGGAATAAACACAATAATGCAGGAAAAGGCAAAACGAATAATTCCGTTCCGGCTGTGTTTGGTGGAATCCAGATACCGGGCGAGAAAAAGAATTGTGGTTATCTTGGCAAATTCCGAAGGTTGGATGCCGAATCCCCCAATGTTTATCCACCTTCCCATGCCCACCATGGAACTGTCGCCGGTGACACGCCGTCCCAAAGTACAAGTATAAATAAGGAGGAGTACCGAAAATCCATAAAGGTAAAGGGAAAAATCGTAAATCCTTTTATAGTTGAGCAGCGATATTATCAAGGCAATTAGTAATCCCGCCACAGCCCAAATTATCTGTTTTTGGTATTCGTTGGATACCACCACTCCCGAAGAGGTTACCCCGGAAGAATAAATAAATAAAATACCAAAGACGGTAAGTACTAGGGAAGCAAAAAAGAATGCATAGTCTATTTCCAGAAAATCCCTGATTTTCATTCGCGGCGTCCCTGTACCGGTGCAAGATACTGCCATCCCAGAGCAGTTATTGCTTCTTCATAGGTTTGACTGGCAAAGATCCCCTGGAATATTATCGCCGTCGCATAGGGAGACCACCAATCCCAGGGATTCGATGCTTCCACCAAGACCGTTACAATAACCTGCTCGTCGTGATTTGTTGTATTGTAGGGGCCGTAGGCGGTGAACCAACAGTGCCAGCGGTCGGGAAGTCCCACTTCGGCGGTTCCTGTTTTACCCGCCAGTTCCACCGCCCTGATATTGTCAACCCTGGCGGAACCCTGGGTTACGACGGATCGCATATTGTACCGGACGGTTTCAAAAACCTGTGCAGGAACTTCGCCCTGCATATTGTGGATAATCTCCGGTACGATGGTTTGTTCAACAACTCCGGAAACAGGATCCCTGATCTCCTTAAGAACATGGGGCCTATATCCAATGCCATCGTTGATCACCGTGGCGACCATGTTGGTAATCTGCAGGGGGGTAACCAGGGTAAACCCCTGGCCGATGGATATATTCATCGTATCCCCCGCAAGCCACCGTTCGTGGTATCGCAATTCTTTCCATTGGGAACTGGGAACAAGCCCATCAATTTCACCGGGAAGATCAATACCGGTTAATGCACCATAACCGAATGATCTGGCATAACGGTTTATCCGGTCCACTCCAACATGATCTCTCCCGGTGAGCCAAAAATAAATGTCGCAGGAAACCGCTAGACCCTGCTGGAGGTTTACCCAGCCGTGGCCTCCCCTGGCCCAGCAGCGCCAAAGCCTGCCGCCATAGTTAATGCCGCCGGTACAGTTGATCCGTACTTCGGGGTTAATCAGGTTTTCCGACAAAAGGGCGGTGGACATAAGTATCTTAAAAGTCGAAGCCGGCGGATACATGGACTGAATGGCCCGGTTCAGGAAAGGATTATTAAGATTCCGGCTTAAGGCGGAATATTCGGCAACCATGGTACTCCGGTTAAAAAGATTTGGATCGTACCAGGGGTAGGATACCATGGCCAGGGTTTCGCCGTTGGGCTTCATCACCACCACCGCCCCCATTCTAGTTCCCAGGGCTTTTTCCGCCAAAAGCTGGATAGACTTGTCAATGGTAAGGATTAAGTTTTTCCCCATTACCGGAGATTCCCGTTGTAAATCCCGGGAAATATGCCGGCCCCGGACATCTACGGTCCTTGTTTCTAATCCATCCCGGCCCCGTAAAATGGAATCATACTGGCGTTCTATTCCCAGCTTCCCTATGGTATCGCCCTGTTGATATCCCTCGTTATAGAGGAGGATCAGTTCTTCCCTGGTGATATTGCCAACATAACCGATGATATGAGAAAGGCTGCCTATATCGCCGTAGTTCCGCACCGGTTTGGCCTGCCAGGTAAGGCCCGGCAGAGTATCCAGGTTTTCTGCCAACACTGCCACAATTTCAAAGGGCACATTGGCGGCGATTTCCAGGGGCTGGTAGAGGCGGTAATACTGGGGGGGTATCTTTTCGTCCACTTCCCGCCTGGGCACTCCCAGGAGTTGGGCCGTCCTGGTAATTAAATCCCCCATGGCTCCTTCCGGTACTTCCGCTGGAGTTATGGTTACAGCGAAGGTATCATTATTTACCACCAACGGGTCGATAAAATTCCGGTCATAAATTTCTCCCCTCCGGGCTGGAAGAACCGTTGTCCGTTTTGCGATGTCCAGCGACATCTGGCGGTATGATTCTCCGCTTAGTACCTGCATGGTAAAAAGCCTGACCCCATAGATCAAAAAAATACCCGCCAGGAACCACTGAAACAGCCGCAGCCTTCTTCGGGGACGCTCATCATTTAATGATGAATCAAAAACAAAAATGGATGTCATCACCTTCTCTCCTCGGATATGAGCAAGGGCCCAAAAAGTTTAAGAAAACCGAAGAGAAACGGTGCCGTAATGGTATTAAGGAGCAGCTCCATCCAAAAAACAGGAGAAGAAAGAGACGGATAGGGCGGAACAATCTCTGTAAAAAGAAAATGCAGCCCAAAGAGCAGCAGGGCTTTGGCAACGGTAGCGGAGGCGCAAAGAAGCATGGGAAGTACTACTTTGTCCAGAAAAAACATTCCCCGCAAAAGCCCTCCTAAGGCGCCGATGATGGTTCTCACAAAGGTAAAAAGACCCATGGGAGAAGCAGAAAGAAAATCATAAAAGAGACCGGAAAAAAACCCGGTGATCTGGCCGCTCATAGTTCCGTTTAAATAGGCGCTAAATACCATCACCCCCAGGGAAAGATCCGGTACAGCTCCGTAGATCTTTAAGCGGTAGAGGAGGACGGATTGCAGAAGCGCCGCAACAATAGAAAAAACAACAGTCCAGATGCTATTTTTAACCATCACAGATCCCCATTCACTTGGTTTTGGCCTTCACCATTTTCTGCCGCCGGGTGTACAGAGCGGGGATCGATAACAAATACATATTCAAGCCGGGAAAAATCAACGCTGCTTTCCAGTTCAATTTCTATAGAGGTGTCCATATCCTGGTACAGTATCCGGCTTACCCTGCCCGTGAGGATGCCTGGGGGAAATACTCCGCCCAGGCCGCTGGTAAGGATCTGTTCGCCAATACTGATTTCTCCCCGGGCCGGGCGGCGTATAAAACGCAGAAGCAGGGGGGCGTCGGGGCTGCCTTGTCCTTCGACAATTCCTTCGATCCTTGATTCCCCAAGCCGGGCGGAAATATATGAAGTGGAATCGTAGAGGGGCATCACAAGGCTTTCAAAATGGGCGGTCTGAACTACCTTGCCAACCAGGACCGTACCGGTTGGGACCGTATCGGAGCTATGGCTTCTTTCGTTCTGCTGATATGCAATGACCGGCATATTAGCGGTAATGCCGTCTTTTTTCCCTTTGTTGATTACCAGGGCGGAAAAAAGATTATCCGGATCACTTCCGATAATTTCCGCCGCTATATACCGGTACGAAATAGTTTCAGAAAAACCGAGTTGTTCCCGAAGCCGGTTGTTTTCCCTCCGAATGCCGGCGGCAGTCTGCTCCATCTGTTCATACCGGTTTATCCGGGCGGCCAATTCATCGTACTGTTCTTTCAGTACCGCCAGTTCCTGGACGGCAAGAACCGTACCTGTGACAAAACTCCGCAGCCTGTATACGCTTGATCTAAGACCCGAATACATGGAAAGACCAGTATCCCTAAAATCCCCCGTAAAGGTACGAGAGGAGAAAAAAAGCATTGATAACGAAACAAGACAAAGAGCGATGAACACATAAGCTTCAGCATGAATACGCCGTTTTTGTCTTGTGCCTTCCTGCGTCATCCCTACTCCATCAACCGGCACTAGCTGTTAAGGCTGTCGTAAATACCCCGGGTGCTGTCAAAGTCCTTTGCATTTTCAAAGTATTTGCCCGCCCCCAGAGCTACACAGTCTAGGGGTCGTTCCGCTAGGATTACCGGCACTCCCGTTTCCTTGGAGATAAGTTTTGGCAGACCCTTAAGCAGAGATCCGCCGCCGGTCATCACAATACCCCGCTCTACAATGTCGGCGGCCAGCTCTGGCGGAGTTTGCCCCAGGGTAACTTTGATTTCGTCGATGATCTGGGTGATGGGATCCTTAAGGGCTTCCCGGACTTCTACCGAATCAATTTCCAGCCGCCTGGGAAGGCCTGTAATCGCATCGGTTCCCTTAATCTCCACTTTTTCGATGGTTTTATCCGGCGATGCATTACCGATTTCTATTTTTAGACGCTCCGCTGTTTGCTCCCCGATAATCAGGTTATGGACACTCCGTACGTGTTTAATGATCGCTTCGTCAAATTCATCCCCACCGAGACGTATGGCATTGGTTACTACCATGCCTCCCAGGGATATGACGGAAATTTCCGTGGTTCCCCCGCCAATGTCACAGACCATATGGCCCGCAGGTTCATAAATTGGTATATCCGCCCCTATGGCTGCCGCCAGACTTTCTTCGATAACCCGGACTTCCCGGGCACCGGCTTTATAGGCGCTTTCTTCCACCGCCCTTCTTTCCACTTCGGTAATGCAGGAAGGGATTCCAATAACCATCCGGGGCTTGATAAACCGGTACCGCGGAAGGATCTTAATGATAAAATAACGGATCATTTTTTCGGTGGATTCTAAATCGGCAATTACCCCATCCCTAAGGGGCCGGATAGCTTGAAAGTTTCCCGGTGTCCTTAAATACATCCGCTTGGCAGCTTCTCCCACCGCAATAACTTTCCTTGTACCCCGTTCAACGGCCACCACCGAAGGTTCGTTGATCACAATACCCTTGCCCCGGATATATATAAGGGTATTACAGGTCCCCAAATCAATCCCGATATCCGATGATTCTATTCCGAACATAATTCCTCCAAGCTTTCCATAACAAAGGTAATTTACATGGCATTTAGCCGGACGCGAGCCGGTTCAAAATTGAGATCGGCCCGGATAGCTCTGCGCCAGGCAGCCCGGGCCCGGATGAAATCTCCCCGAGAAGCATAAATTTCTCCAAGTTCAAAGGATGCTTCGGCATTTTCTCCGCCAATCTCCAAAACTGATTCAAAAATTGCAATGGCACCGTCCTCATTTCCTGATTGAACCAGTGTTTTACCCAGAAGAAGCCGGGCTTTAAGGGCCAGATCCACATCCAAGGAAGTATCAGCGCATTGTTGGAGATAAGCTCTGGCAGTTTCCCATTCTTCCATACCCATATAGGACCGGGCAATGTACAAAAGAAGAGGGGCCCCTTCTTCTTCCAGCGGGGCCAGGGAATCTGAAAAAGCTTCTATGCTCTTCCGGTAATCTTTAATCGCCGCATAGGAGAGTCCAAGGTATTCGTTAAGATCCCCTGCCGCAAAGGAAGCAGCCTTTGCCTCTTCCAGATATTTTACCGCCAGGTCGGCATAACCCGGCCCCTTAGCATAATAAGCTTTACCCAGCACATACCGTATCCGGCCATCTCTATCGGCGTTTTTTTCCAAAAGGGCCTTTCTAAGGGATTGGATACTCTCATCAATGTAGTCCAGCGATTCCGCATTGTTCACCTGGGCTAATGCTGCCTGGTAGGCAGAGAACCCATTCATGATCAAAAAAAAAGAATCCATGGGTTTTGAGGCCAAACCATCCCTGCTTTTTTCATAGGCCGTCTCCCATGAACCGCTCTCCCAGTTCGCTAAAAGTGTCTTTTTTACTCCCGATCCGCGGATCCTCGCAATAAAAAGAAAAACAAGAACCATCCCCAGAGCCGCCAGGGCTAAAATAAGCGTTAGGCCTTGAAAAACCCGCTTTTTCATAGCTTCAGCACTGATTTCGGACCTGTTTTGGGCTTTTTTCATACTTCTACGATTTAATACTTTTTGCCATAAAAAGTCAATGAATCCAAAAAATGCCGGAAATAAAAAAAGCGATGAACCATAAGCCGGATTCTGTCATGGCCATAGCCATTAGGGGCGGCCATCTGTCTGGGACGGACGTTACCGGCCGTCTCCATGCAGTCTACCCGCGTTTAACCGGCGGGCCGCCGGCGCGAAAGGCTTTGCTTTCACTACACTGCTTGACTTTGCTCCCGATGAGGTTTGCCGTCCGGAGGCGTTGCCGCCGCCGAGGTGGGCTCTTACCCCGCCATTTCACCCTTTCCTTTCGCTTTGAAAGTGAAAGGAGGTATCCTTTCTGCTGCGCTGTCTGTTAAAGGGTTTACCCCTTTACCCGGGCGTTACCCGGCATCGTGCCCTATGGAGTCCGGACTTTCCTCCAGGATCACAAAAGTCTCTTGCTGAATAATGTAGAAAAAATCATGTTATGACTTTTGCAGCCCGGCGGCCGCCTGGTTCATCGCTTATTCTTCGTACTCAAGGCCGGCGCTTTCTTCGTCCTCTTCTTCATCATCATATTCATCTTCGTCCATATCATCAAGATCCGAAAGGCTCCCCGCATCTTCACTGTCAAAATAATCTTCGCCGTCTTCGCCGCTTTCCTCGTAAAAGAGGATTCGGGAACAGTAGGGACAAAAAACAATTTCTTCGCCCTGATGAACCATATTGGAAAACTGTACCGGCAGTACCATGTGGCAGCCCATACAAACACCGCCCTTGATGGCCACAATACCCCGGCCCATCTTGTTCCGGATGATCCGTTCGAACTTAAAAAGCACCTCCGGATCAAGATCAGGGATCAGGTTTCTTTCTTCATCTTCCAGTTGTTTTATTTTGTCCCGTATGGTAGAGACATCCGTCTCTATGCCCCGGCGGCGTTCTTCCAGATCCTTTTCCTGCAGTTCAATCATGGCGGTATTTTGTTTTATCTGCTCATCCAAATCGGCGAGCATCCTCTCTTCCTTTTGAAGTTCTTTCCGGTACTGTTGCTCCCTTTCCGCTGCATCCCGGATTTCCTTGTCCAGCGCTTCGTATTCCCGCTGGGTATTGATAACATCCATATTTTTTTCGGATTTTTCCCGGCTTGCCGCCGCTTCTTCCAGCAGATTCCGGTATTCCGCCTCGGCGGCCCGGCATTTTTCAAATTCCAGGTTTTTATCAATAAAGGTTTTTTTAAGCCGGGCCAGAAGCTCTTCCTGAGTTACCAGTATTTTAGGAATTTCTCCCACTTCATGCTCCAGTTTTATCTTTTGAGAAAGAATTTCCTGGAGCGTCCTGAGTTTTTCAAACACTTCATCCATTACCATGAGAAATCCCCCTGTTTAGTGGTCTAAATAATCTTTGAGTTTCCGGCTCCTCTTGGGATGCCGCAGGCGGCGCAGGGCCTTAGCCTCAATCTGCCTGATTCGTTCTCTAGTAACATTAAAGTAAAGCCCCACCTCTTCCAGGGTAAGCGAATAACCATCGTCCAGGCCGAAACGCATTTTCAGTACTTCCTGTTCCCTGGCGGGAAGAGTGGAAAGCACTCCGGAAAGCTGTTCCTGGAGCAGGGTAAAAGCGGTTTGACTGGCGGGGTTTTCAACATCCTTGTCTTCGATAAAATCCCCAAGAAGAGAGTCCTCTTCTTCGCCAATGGGGGTTTCCAGGCTGATAGGTTCCCGGGCTACATTTTTTACGGTTTTAACCCGGGGGGCCGTCCAGCCCAGCCGGTCGGCAATTTCTTCGTCTGTAGGTTCCCTGCCCAGAAACTGCATAAGCTGCCGGGATTCCCGAACTACTTTGTTGATTTGTTCGATCATGTGGACCGGTACCCGGATGGTTCTGGCCTGATCCGAAATGGAACGGGTTATGGCCTGCCTGATCCACCAGGTGGCGTAGGTAGAAAACTTATAGCCCTTGCGGTATTCAAATTTTTCCACCGCCTTGATAAGTCCTATGTTTCCTTCCTGGACCAAATCAAAGAAATGCAGTCCCCGATTGGTATATTTTTTGGCGATGGATACCACCAGGCGTAGATTTGCCTTAATGAGTTTGTCCTTGGCGTTTTTCATCATCACCCGGCCCCGGTTAATCTCCTTGGCCATAAGATTGATGTTTTCAATGGATTCTTCAAATTCCATTTCCATCTGGCGGAGTTTTTTTTCTGTTACCTGGATATGGCGGATCAATTCTTTGATCTCATCGGAAGAAAGTCCCAGTTCTTCTTCCAAAACTTCCCGTTCTTCCTTGATGGTAAGGGCCCGTCCCAGGGTCCGCAGTTCTTTTAATGCGTGTACCCGAAGGCGCTTTTCTATCTTTTCCTGTTCTTTCTTGTAACGCTTGATTTTTTTGGCGGCATGAACAAATTTTTCGGAAAAACTGCTGATTTCTTCAGGGTGAATTTCACTTTGCACAACCACGTTGAGGATTTTTTTTCTAAGGGAGGCCAGTTCCTTGTCCTCATAAATATCCACTCCCCTGATAATTAGCTGCCGCTTAATTTCCATGTAATTTTTTAGTTCCGTCCCGGCAACCCGCAGGGTATCCTTATAAAATTGATTAAGCCTCCGCCGTTCGGTCATATATTCGGTAATTTCTTTTTTGGAAAGGGAAAGTTCCCGGGGGTCCTTTTTTGAAAAAGCCCGCTGGGCAATGTGGTAGAATTCAGGAATGACCATTCCTGAATTCTTAATCACCCCCTTAATGATATTTTCTCCTTCTTCCATCTGTTTGGAAAGCTCCACTTCCTGTTCCGCATTTAACAGGTTTTCCCTGCCAATTTCCCTTAAATAGAGCCGGATAGGATCATCGGCGGAGGATTCTTTTTCGTTGTAAACCAGTCTTTTTTTACCCGTTTCGGCCTTGCGGGGTTCAATTTCGGCTTCACCCTCGTCCAGTGTATCTTCTTCAATAAGCTGCACATTGTTTGCTTCAAGGAGGATTAGGACTTGTTCAATTTTATCGCTGGAGGCGATATGTTCGGGCAGAAAATCCTGCAGCTCATCATAGGAAAGTATCTTTTTTTCTCGGGCATATTCCAGTAGTTTCAGCACCGCAGGATCAGCAGACACATCCGTGACGGCGGTTTCCGCCAGAGACCGAAGGTTCGGGCTTTTTTCAGGCCGTTTTGCCCTGCCCCCCCGCGTTTTATGTAAGGCAGCGGTTTTTTCGCTCATGACCCCTCGCTTGGCTGCAGATGCCGGCCTTTTAGTTTGGTCAATTCGGCGTCAATGTGGATTTTTTCGGCCAGCAAATCAGCCTGTTTTGGAATTCCGGCTTGTGAAATTCCGTTATTATATGTTTCACCTGCAGCATTCCGCAATTCCCGAATAATCTTCCTCCGTTTCTTTTCCAGAACCTTTTCCGTTATCCGCTTCATTCCGTCTTCGACAAGTTTATCCGGATTGGCAAAAGATCCCAGCGCCTCATGCCGCAGAATAAAATCCCGTAAATTTTCGTCTTCTAAACGGTCCAGCAGTTCACCGGGAAGAAGCGCCGTTTCTGAGGTGCCCGTTTCCCGGTACCATTCTTCCAGAATGATGAACAGCTCCCGGGCATTGACATCCTCCAAATCTTCCATCTCAAGACCGGAACGGAGTACCTTGAAGAAACCGGGGTTTACAAAAACCGTTCCCATAAGATACAATTCATATCCACTTCGAATAGGTTTTGCCGATCCGGAGTTCACTTTTTGTTCTGAGCCGCCGGATGGCTCCCCTGCTTTTTTCCGCCGATAATCCTCCCAAACAGCCCGGCGTTCTACCCCAAAGGCATCGGCTATGGCTCCAATGGCTTCATCCCTGGCAACTTCTGAATCCAAGGCATCCAAATAGGAAAACAAAAAAACCACCGATTGTGGTCCCTTTGTAAGCGCCCTGCTGCGGGAAATTACAAAATTTATATCCAATATATTACATTTTACACTATTTTTCAATGCTTCGGGGCCAAATTTCTGTAAAATTTCCGCCGGATCCTTGGGAATTGTTCCTTTTTCCTTAAAAAACCCGGAAGTATCCACCACAGCACAGTTCAAACCGTTCCTTCGACAGCAAAGAATTGCCTTATAGGCGGCATTCTGTCCTGCCTCATCATTGTCCATCATAAAAAAAACTTTTTCCGCCCATCTTTTAAGGAGTTTTGCCTGGTCATCGGTAAAGGAGGTTCCTAAGGGGGCGACGGCATTAGTTATTCCTCCCTGATGGAGAGCAAGAACATCCATGTAACCTTCCGCCAAAAACACTTCTTTGGTCTGCCGTATCTCCGGCAGGGCAAGGTCCAGAGCAAAGAGGGTTCGGCCCTTTTTAAATATTTCCGAATCGGCGGAATTAATGTACTTTGGGCCCTCCCCTTCCAGAATCCGGCCTCCAAAAGCCAAGGTTCGCCCATCTTTGTCCCTAATGGGAAAGATCAGCCGGTTGGAAAAAAAAGCGCTTTGGGGATAGCGGCGGGAAAAAAGGCCCGAGGCCGCCAAAAAATCCGGAGAAAAACCCTTACCGATTAAAAATCGATGGAGCCAGTGCCGGTCTGCGGGGGCAAATCCCAGGAGAAACCGTCCAATTGTTTCGGCACTGATCTTTCTATCCGTAATATACTGTTTTGTCTTTTCTCCTTCGTTTGTGTTAAGAAGGATATGATTAAAACTCGCTGCGACCCGCCGGTATAATTCCGCCAGTTCCCCGGTCTTACTTTCCCGTTTTTCAAAGCCTCCGTTTTCATAAATTAAAGGAATACCAAAACGATTTGAAAGGTGTTCTATGGCCTCGGGAAAAGAAAGTTTATCCATTTCCATGATAAAACTTACAATAGACCCCCCCTGGTGACAGCCGAAGCAGTAGTAGGATTTTTTATCGGGGTCCACGGTAAAGGACGGGGTTTTTTCATGATGAAAGGGGCAAAGCCCCCAGTAGCGGCCGCTTTTTTTTTCCAGCCGGAGATAATCTTCTACCACAGCGACAGCGTCTATGCTGTCAATAACCGCCTGTTTGGAAGCTTCGGTAAAACGAACCATCCTAACCCTTTACAAAAAGAGCGCCGGCCCTGATATGTGCATCCAGGGTCTTGGAAAAGTAGTGTCTTCCTGCAGCTTCATCCACCAGACGGAAGAAAAGGTAGTCAGTCTGGGCAGGATGAAAGGCCGCGGAAAGGGCAACCCGTCCGGGAAAAGAAATGGGCCCCGGGGGAAGGCCCGGATATACATAGGTATTATAGGGATCTTTGATTTCAATGTCCGCATAGTACAGCACATGGGGATGTGGTTTGCCTTGGATTTCGGTGATAACATACTGTACGGTGGCGCAGGATTCCAGAGACATATTGATCTTTATCCTGTTGTAAAACACTCCCGCCATAATAGGAGCCTCATCGGCCACCCGGTATTCCCGTTCCACAATCGAGGCCAGTATTACGGTGTCGTATAATTCCCCGGGGCTTAACGTTTCCGATTCGGAGGCGATTTCCCGGACCCGGGCAAAAAAGGTATCCGCCATGGTCCGGATTACCCGTTCCGCCGGAAAAGAACCGGGGAAAAAATATGTTTCCGGGTAGAGGTACCCTTCCATGGTTTCGCCGGGGATCCGGTAGCCTTGGATAATGTTCCGATCCGCCGCCGCCAGAAGAAAATCTTCGGCATTACAGATTCCGCTTTGCCCCATGATGGCGGCGGCCTTTTTCAGGGTAACCCCTTCGGGGATGGTAACCCGCAGGAGAACCTGTTGTCCTTCCACAAGGATGGAGCGGATCTCCGTTTGGGAGGCAGGAATAACCAGACGGTAGGTTCCTGCCTTTAGGTATTCCTTTTCAAAACGGGAAAGCATATCCCAAAACAACCGGTTTTTTATCAGTCCGGCCTGCTCCAGCCGCCGGCCCACCTGTTTAGCGCTTTCTCCTTCCCGGACTTCAAAGAGGATCGTTCCTCCTTCTTCCAGTTTAGCACCCGCATAGTTGCCCCGGGGCAGGGGCCTCTCCTTGGGAGGCGCGTTCAAGTACAGCGCAGCGCCGGCCAGGCCGGCGCCCAGGAGCAGTACTCCGGCAATAAGGGAACTAATAAGAATAAATAAAATTCGCAGTCCCAGAGGAAGTTTAGGCATATTCGATGGTTCCTCCCAGCCGGCTTTCAATCTCTGCTATTGAAAGATGCTCATATATGATTTTTTCGATTTTTACCAGCATTTGCCGTTCTTTGTCGCTTAAAAGGGGTTCGTTCTTTTTTAGCAAGGGAAAGAGGACCAAAAGTTCCTCCAGAGTAAAAAAGATCCCTTCGCCCTGGACTATTTTGCCGGGAAAAAGGGTCAAAGTTCTATCTCCATCCCTTCCATGGCCAGGGAAATATCAATCCCCTTGATACCCATCCGCTCCGTATACCACCGGGCGGACTGGAGCATATTAAACAGTTTCCGGTCGTCGTAGGTAGGATCATGATGAAACAGAACTAATTTCTTAATTCCCCAGTTGGCGGCAAAGTCCACCGCCAGGCTAAAGGCACTGTGCCCCCAGTTGTATTTTTCGATGGCCTCCCCCAGGGTATATTGGGAGTCCAGAATAATGCAGTCGGTATTTCCAAAAAAGCTGCTGTTTTCCCCGGTTTTTTGAAAATCATTGGCGGAAAGCTCCGTATCGGTGGCGAAAATAAAACAATGTTCCCCTTCGATTACCTTATAGGAAAAAGAATCGCCGGGATGGTTCATTTTTTTGTAAAGGATCTGTAAATCTCCTACCCGCAGAGGTTCACAAAGCTGATGAAATGTTTTTTTAGACCCCATGGATTCCATGTGGACGGGAAAATAAGGACTGGTCATCTGCCCCTGGAGAGCCGATTCCAGGTTTGGCTGGGGAGAATAAAAATCCATTGCCACCGAAGGATCATAGGCGGGGTTAAAAAAGGGCAATCCCTGAATATGATCCCAGTGAAAGTGGGAAAAGAAAACATGAAAATGATCCCGCTTTTGTTTTTCCTTTGCCATGGTGATGCCTAATTCACGGATCCCCGATCCGGCATCAAATACAATCATGTCATTGGTAGATTCGCAGGAAACTGTAACGCAGGGGCTATTCCCCCCCACGGTGCCAAAAAGCCAGGGGGGCAGGGTTGCTAAAAACCGTTCCCTGTTTTCCGGGGTTTTAATATCATCCGCGGTGAGCCTTTCCAAAATGGCCGAAACCTTGCTTCTAATTTGGGAAGGAAGCTGTGGAGCGGAAAGGGAACCACGGACACCCCAAAAATGGACCTTCAATTAAGCCCCCCTCGTTATGACCGATTCTGCCCTCCGCCGGGCCAGGCAGCTTTCGATATATTCCCGGCTGTGAAGCTTGCCTTTGCCCTTACCGGGACAGGGAAGCTCCTCCCAAGCTTCCCGGGCGTTGAGGGTTGAGTCCCAAAACGGAAAGGTTTTGCATTGGAGAGGGCGGTATGGGTATACATTACAGCGGTCCTGCCAGAAAATACAATCAAAATCTGGAGTTTCCTTGAGTGAAAGCTGTTTTTCTCCGCCCGGCGAAGGCACCCAACGGCAATACCTTTCCACGATGTCATTATACCCCATTTGCAAACCTTCTGCTAGAAGGCGCAGATCGTTCTGGGACAGAAAAACATAGCCTGGCTCAACTCGGCAGCATTCGGAACAATGAATGCAGGAAAAACGCAGCCCATCCGCAAAAAAGGGCATTTTATTTGTTTTTGCCATGGTATTATTCAAAATATCGGCAGTTTTACCGGTTTGGCGGTATGAAACACTATAGAAAACGAGGGACGGCTGTTGTAGTCTGTATGAGTTAACGATGAAGACAAAAACCAAGGTAATAATCTGCAAAAATAATTCCTTTTTTGGGACGGGTCCAATGGAGCTTTTAGAAAGGATAGAAACCCATTCTTCGATAAAAAAAGCCACCGCTGCGATGGCGATGTCCTATACCAAGGCATTAAAGATTATCCGTACCGTCGAGGCTGAATTGGGTTTTCCGGTGGTAATATCGGAAAAAGGGGGTAACAGCCGTGGTTCAACCCATTTAACAGAAAAAGGCAAACAAGTTCTTGAGATTTATAAGGAAATCTCTGCCGATGTATCGGATTATGCTGAAAGGCTGGTAAACCAAAAATTCCACTTTTGACAAAAAAGACTTGACATAAACACAGGGACAGGGCATATTTAAAACACCCGATATATTTTATTAACTATATCGGGTGTTTTAGGGGAGCCATGAAATTGATTAGGGTGCAGGAAGCTGCCGGTCAAGTCCTCTGCCACGATATCACGCAGATCATTCCGGGCGTTGCGAAGAACATTTTGTTCCCAAAAGGCCATGTTATTGGACAGGATGATCTTTCCGTTCTGCTGCGTCACGGCAAAGATCATATCTATGTTTTGGAAACCAATGCAAATATGCTTCACGAAAACGATGCTGCGGAGTTTCTTCGATCCCTATGTGAAGGTCAGAATATGCATGCCACTCCTCCCAAAGAAGGCAAAATTGAACTGATTGCCGATATGGATGGTCTTTTGATGATTGATTTAGAACGTATGAACGGGATAAACCGCCTTGGTGAAATGATAATCGCATCCCGCTTGTCGGGGTTCCCCGTAAAAAAGGGCGACAAACTCTGCGGTATGCGTATCATTCCGCTTTTTATTGAAAAAGAAAAAATGGAACGTTCCCGGCAGCTTGCCGGGAACGAACCGTTGATAAAATTATTGCCCCTAAAACCGAAAAAATACGGCCTGATAGTCACGGGGAACGAGGTTTTTCATCGTCGTATCGAGGATAATTTTTCGCCGGTGATCCAAAAAAAGCTGTCAGAGTATAACTGCGAAATGATTGCCCGTGTGGTTCTGGATGACAGCCAGGAAAAAATAGCGCAGGCGATCAAGGAAATGCTGGACGCCGGTGCAACAATGGTATTTTGCACCGGCGGGATGAGTGTGGATCCGGACGATACAACCCCAAAGGCCATCAGGGACTCCGCCAATACTGTCGTGAGTTATGGGGCGCCGGTACTGCCCGGCGCAATGTTTATGCTTGCATATACAACAGATGGCAGGCCTATATGCGGACTCCCCGGCTGTGTAATGTATTCGCAAAGAACTGTTTTTGATCTGGTATTACCTTATCTGTTGGCAGATGTACCTGTCACTGCCAAATGGCTGGCGGGATTGGGGAACGGCGGTCTGTGTCTTAACTGCCCGGATTGTCATTTTCCAAATTGCAGCTTCGGAAAAGGAGCGTGAACCTATGGGCTTTTCACACATAGATTCAAACGGCAATGCCGTCATGGTAGATGTCGGAGAGAAAGAAGTTACCAAAAGAAAGGCCGTGGCTGCAGGCAGCATTTGTATGAGCCCGGAGTGCTTTGCTTCTGTCAGGGACGGAACGAGCAAAAAAGGCGCCGTTCTAAGCGTAGCCAGGGTAGCCGGAATCATGGCCGCCAAGCGTACATCAGACCTAATCCCGCTGTGCCATCCCCTTAATCCCAGTAAAATAACTGTTGAATTTACCCTCCATCCTGAAACCTGCGAAGTGAAAACGGTATGTGCCGTCTGCTGCGAAGCAAAAACCGGCGCTGAAATGGAAGCCCTTACCGGTGTAACTGTGGCGCTGCTCACTGTGTACGATATGTGCAAGGCAGCCGATAGAAGCATGAAAATAAACAATATACATCTGGTTGAAAAAACCGGAGGTAAAAGCGGGCATTACAAATTATGAGAGACCGTTTTGGAAGGACCATTGATTATATGCGGGTGTCCGTTACCGACCGGTGCAATCTCCGCTGTACTTATTGTATGCCTTCTGTATACCAGCCGGTACAGCACGGGAACATACTCACCTATGAAGAAATTTTACGGCTTTGCAGGATTGCAGTTACCGCTGGTATTGTGAAATTCAAGGTTACCGGCGGCGAGCCGCTTGTTCGAAAGGGTTGTACAAATTTCATTAGCCGCCTTAAGGCCCTGTCCGGAGTGGAACAGGTAACACTTACCACCAATGGCCTTCTGCTTGCCGGTCATTTGGATGCCCTATGCGCCGCCGGCGTCGACGGAATAAATATCAGCCTTGATACAATGAGTAACCCGGAATACAGCGAAATAACAGGATATCCCGGAAATGCCGTTGAAACTGTAAAAAAGACTCTGAAAAAATGCATTGCCCGCGGTTTGAAGATTAAAATCAACGCCGTATTGCTGTCTCAAACCTTTGAAGGCATATCCGCCGTTGCGTTTCTGGCACAGCATATGCCCATGGATGTACGTTTTATTGAGTTGATGCCCTTCTTCCGGAAAGGGATAGTTCCGAAAGGGGTACCCATAGAGGCCGCCATTGAACGATTGCGGAAAATATGGCCCGATTTGCACCCCATTAATGAAAAACGTGGAAACGGTCCGGCTCAATACTATGCTGCCAGCGGCTTACAGGGGCGTATCGGCTTTATCGCCGCCATGAGTCATCGATTCTGCACTGCCTGTAATCGTATCCGCCTTACTTCAACGGGAATGCTGAGACCTTGTCTGTTTTATGGGAAGGAGAAAGATATAAAAACATTTCTCCGGGCCGGATGTTCCAATGAAGAACTGTACAGGATCATGCGGGAGTGCATTGAAAAAAAACCGCCGGCCCGCATTCCTTCAAGTCTTAAAAACATAACAGAACCCATGGGTATGTACCGGATCGGAGGTTGACGATGGGAAAAGTGATTGCCGTGTGCAGCAGCAAAGAACGGGGAACTATTAAAAAAAATGTGAAGTGCGGTTATTTTAAAATTGATTATGGCCTTGAAGGAGATGCCCATGCGGGCAAATGGCACAGGCAGGTAAGTCTATTAAGCGCCGAAAAAATAGCAGCCTTTAATGAAAGAGGTGCCGCCGTGGAACCGGGGGCCTTTGGAGAAAACCTCGTCGTTGAGGGGATTGATTTCCGGTCCCTGCCGGCGGGGACCCGTCTGCGGTGTGGCAAGGTACTGCTGGAAATAACTCAAATCGGAAAGGAGTGTCATACACATTGTGAAATATACGCCAGAATGGGAGATTGTATCATGCCCCGTGAAGGTGTATTTGCCCGGGTATTACACCCTGGGACGATCATTGTAGATCAAGAGATGATAATCGAGCCGATCGATATGCCGCCCAAAGGGCAGGTTCGTCTTTGGAGGGCAGCGGTAATTACCTTGAGTGACAAGGGATCTAAAGGCAAACGGATTGATGAAAGCGGCCCGGCCATTGCTGCCCGCCTTCGGGAAAATGGTTACGAAATTATTGAAAATATTTTACAGCCCGACGACCGCGCTATGCTGGAAAGTAACCTTATCCGTTTATGCAGCCAGTTACAGTCCGACTTGATCCTGACAACCGGAGGTACAGGGTTTTCTCCCAAGGATATTACACCTGAAGCTACATTAGCTGTTGCGGACCGCCAGGTTCCCGGAATAGCCGAGGCCATTCGGGCCGCTTCCATGGCTATTACGCCAAGGGCAATGTTATCCCGGGCGGTATCCGTTATTCGAGGACGGACACTGATCATCAATCTGCCGGGCAGCCCTAAGGCTTGCATGGAAAGTATGGATGTTTTTTTGGCCGTCATCCCCCACGCCATGGCCTTGCTGCGGGGCGAAATCTCAGATTGTGCAAATTCAACTTTTTCATATTGACATAATAGCAGCAGCATGAGATATCTATCTAGCCGATATACAATAAAAAGTATATCGGGATACTAAAAAAGGAGTTTTCTATGAAAAATGTCCGTTTTCTGGCAACTGTGCTGCTGTTGGTGCTGTGCGTGTCAGCCTGCAGCCGTGGTAAAGTTTCCACCGCCGCAGAGAATGTCGAGCTGGTGGTGTTTGGCGCCGCTTCCATGACCGAAACATTGCAGCGCATCGCGGAACTGTATACAAAAACAGCTCCGAATGTGAAGCTGGTTTTTAATTTTGATTCGTCCGGCACGTTAAAAACCCAAATTCAGGAAGGAGCGAAATGTGATGTCTTTATCTCAGCCGGTCAGTTGCAGATGAATCAGCTGGATATCGCCGCCAATCCATCGGTGAATGTGGACAAACTGGATTTTGTGCTTGCGGGAACGCGTTTTGATTTTTTGGAAAACAGGGTAACTCTCTGCGTTCCCAGGGGCAATCCTGCCGGAATAAGCAGTTTTGCCGATTTGGCGGATAAACTTGTCAATGAGGATATCCTGTTTGCGATGGGCAACAGCGATGTGCCGGTGGGACAATATACGCAAAGAATACTTGCCTTTTTCGATCTGGATGAAAGGGCATTGGCAAACAACGGCAAGATCACCTACGGCTCCAACGTAAAAGAAGTCACCACACAGGTAGCGGAAGCCAGCGTTAACTGCGGAACCGTATATTGCACCGATGCCTTCAGCGCGGGACTGGAGATCGTGGACTATGCTACCGCCGAAATGTGCGGACAGGTCATATACCCCGCTGCTGTTATGAAGCCCAGCACAAACCCGGAAGCGGCTCAGGCGTTTCTGGATTACCTCAAAACAAACGAGGCGATGGCGGTATTTGAAAATGTCGGCTTTGCGGCGGCTTGGAAGTAAAAACTAATGGACTGGTTTCCGTTATGGAATTCACTGCGCATTGCTACCATAAGCTGCGTGTTGGTGTTTTTCCTCGGTATCTTTGCCGCTTACTATATCGCCAAACTGCCGAGGGTCATTAAGGGGATTCTCGATGTACTTTTGACTTTGCCCCTGGTTCTGCCGCCTACGGTGGTGGGATATCTGCTGCTGCTGCTTTTTGGCGCACGGCGGCCTTTGGGAATTTTTTTGCTGCAGTTTGGAATCAAATTCGTGATGACCTGGTACGGCGGTGTAGTAACTGCCGCCGTGGTAGCGTTCCCGCTCATGTACCGCACGGCGCGGGGCGCTTTTGAGAGTTTCGACAACACGCTCGCCTATTCGGGACAAACGCTCGGACTGCCGAACTCGTACATCTTCTGGCGTATCCGTATGCCGTACTGCCGTCAGGGAATACTGGCGGGGATCGTGCTTGCATTCGCCCGCGCCATGGGGGAATACGGCGCGACAAGTATGCTGATCGGCTATACACCGGGAAAGACCGCGACTGTATCCACCACCGTTTACCAGTTGTGGCGTACCGGCAGCAATACCGCGGCGCTTCACTGGGTCATGGTCAATATCGCAATCTCAACGGCGGTACTACTGGCGGTGAATCTTTTTGAGCGAAACAACAGAGAGGCGCGCTGATGCTGTCGGTCGATATTCAAAAAAAACTGGGCGCGTTTCAGCTTGATGTTGCATTTAACGCGGGAGACGGGGTAACGGGAATTCTGGGCGCTTCCGGCAGCGGCAAGAGCATGACCCTCCGCTGCATCGCCGGAATTGACAGGCCCGATCGGGGACGCATTGTACTGGACGGCGAAATATTGTTCGACAGCGAACAAGGTATCAATCTGCCGCCGCAGAGGCGCCGGGTGGGGTATTTATTTCAAAATTACGCGCTGTTCCCCAATATGACCGTGGAAAAAAATATCCTCTGCGGCCTGTACCATGAGAAAGACAGTACAAAGCGGCGGCGGGCGTTAGACGATGTTATACAGCTGCTCAAACTGGATGCCCTGAAAAAACACCGGCCTGCGCAGCTTTCCGGCGGCGAACAGCAGCGCACGGCGCTGGCGAGGATTCTCGTTAACAGACCGTCGCTCTTGATGCTGGACGAACCCTTCTCGGCGCTGGACAGCCATCTGCGCGATCATCTGCGGATACAAATGAAAAAATTGCTGCAGCAATACAGCGGTTCGACGCTCATGGTAACACACAACCGCGATGAAGCCTACGATTTATGCGGACATATCGCCCTGATGGATACAGGTGCTGTTTTGTCAGTGAAACCGGCAAAGGAACTGTTCGCCGACCCCGGATCAATCGCGGGAGCCGCGATAACGGGCTGCAAGAATATTACCGCCGCACAAAAAATCGGCGAGTATGAAGTAACAGTGCCCGCCTGGGGGGTACGCCTTGCCACGGCACTTCCTGTCCGCGATACCCTGTGCGCCGTTGGGATTCGCGCTCATTATTTTGATCCTCAAACAGGGCACAATCGCTTTCCGGTACGTTTCACGGATGAGACAGAAGGAGCGTTCGGGTTTGTC
>WRIV01000006.1 GCA_009782555.1 Treponema sp.
TCTGTACCTTTTCCGGGTATTCCAAAACGATTCATAGCCTGAGCCTGTTATTTGTGGTATATGGACATTCACAAATAGAGGTTATTATATAACTTTTCCCTAAACAATATTGATATTTTCTTAATTTATTTTCTTATTCAGGCATTAAGAAAAAATGTAATTCCATGTTTTATAAAGAATTAGCATAACAAAACCAACAGATAAAATGTCTGTTGACGCATTAAAAAAGCCCTAGAGGTACAAAATACCATCTAGGGCAATCGGACGCAATAGCGGCCCTTCTAGGGGCCTCTATGGGCTTATTTTTTATCTAGGAGCCATACCCTGAGCAGCAAGCTGTGTCATTGCGTTTTCAATAACTTTGATTATCTGGTATGTCTCATCATTGTCAGTAGCACATTCCCTTACGCCGTCAAAAGTTATCCTCTTGAAAAATAAGGCGATAAGCCATGATTCCCATTCATTAAGGTTAATACTGAATTGTTGTTTTTTCATATTAACCTGCCTTCCTGAATTGCAGGATGTTTCCAAAAGCCTGAGCCGCCGCATTGCCGACATCTTGAATATTTTTTGTCTCGATGTGATCAGCATATTTTTTGAAAACAGCCTCAGACAAATGACCGCTAACTTTTGCGACTTTTTCGCCTTCAATTTTTTCAGTGATTTTTGAACAAAACCAATGCCGCCAGCTATGGAATGTAACATTGCGGCTTGTATCAACTTCAATTTTTTGTAACGCTTCCTTTAAGCCTCCCAAAATGACTTTTGGATCAACAGGTCGATTCGCTTGCAATGAAAAGAATATAAAGGGATCGTCAGTATCATGGGGGTTGTCTTTTAGTAAGTCTTGCAGGGCGGCCCGAACTTCCGGTAACAATGGCACTACTCGTTTATGTCCATTTTTAGGACACTTTAGGCCGTCAAGGGGTGAATAGCTATGGGCTATGTTTATAGTGTCTGTTCCAATATCGGATCGGCGTAATCCCAAACATTCACCTTGTCTGGCCCCGGTAGTAGCGGCAACAAGGGAAGCAACAAAAGCCCTTTTGTCTTTCCATTCAACAGCGAAAACAGCCGCCGCCTCCGATTCGGTCAAAATCCCCCTTTCCTTATTTGTTATGGAAAATTTTGTTAGACCAACAGCCGGATTAGCAGGGATTATTTTTTCATTGAAAGCCCATTTTAGAGGGGTGCAGCAGATTAAAACAACCTGATTGATTGTCGATGTTGAAAGCCCTCTGTCTGCTAACTGGTTAGACAGTTTTTTCAGATCATCGGTGGTAACGCAGTTTAATTTTTTATCCCCAAAAAAGGGGACTAATTCCGCTTTTAACCTGTTTTGACATTCACGGGCATATCGGCGACTAAACCTATACCCATGAGCAAGCCGATCCCGGATATACTCTGATTTGTCAAAGTCCCAAAAATCCGATAGGAACTGTACAAAAGAAACTGCCCCACGGCCTGTATTTTTTACAGCCGCAATGTCAATAAGCCCCATGCTTTTTAATGTTGAAACAACCCGCAGAGCATCATCAGAATTTAACTCTGATTTTCGGATTGTCTTAATGATTGATTCAATTCCGGCAGCTTCTACAATCGGCCTAGGCTTTTTCAGCCGTCCGGTAGGCAAGCCGTTGACCTTCCATAGCTCCGCTTTGATTGTAGCCTTGATCTTGTCCGTTTCACCTGTTGAGCGGGCGGACATTTTTTCCCCATTTTCCGGGTTGACGAATTCAACATAGAAAATGCCGTTTTTGCGTTTGTGTAGGTAGTAATCCCGACGCATAAAAGCTCCTTCTGGGAAAATTCTCATAGTTTTTCCCATTCTTTTGATAAGGAGCCTTTACGCCGGTTCTTCCGGTGGTAAAGACCGATTAGCTAATTCTTTACCCAGTAACGAATTACAGGGGTTTTGGGGAGTGGAGGATTCGAACCTTCGAAGGCTGAGCCAACAGATTTACAGTCTGCCCCATTTGACCACTCTGGAAACTCCCCAAATAACTGCAAGGACCTGCCTTGCCAGCCATCTTACGACCAGCCATCTTCCGGAATTGAACCGAAGACCTCGAGATTACAAGTCACGCGCTCTACCAACTGAGCTAAGATGGCGTTTGCCATAAAAACCATCAGTGATTCATTTGGCAATACCTTACTTTATCGTATAAAACCTGCATTTTTTTGTCAATGGCGGTTTTTAACGGTTCCCATCCACGGCGCCGAGGATAAAAGCTGCCCCTAGGGCAATAAGGATCCCCAGGACAATGATCAACACATACCCCAAGACGCCGAAAAGATAGGCGCCCTGCCGCTTTCGGACGGCGTAGTACAGGTTCAGGATGACTCCATAAATCGAAGAAATGATTAAGAGCAGGGAAAGCGTCAGGAAGGAGCGGACCAGGACAAGCTGGGAATTATCGGAATCTTTCCGATATGAACCGGCGGTATAGAGGGTTACCGTCGTTAAAGCAAGGACCAAGATGCCAAGAGTAGTCCATTTTATCAGCTTTCCCAGAAGCGGTTTTGCTGTAAGCCATACTTCGGCTTGTGGCGGCTGTACGGTTGTTATATTCCGCTTCATGGCATATTATTGTAGCAGAAAAGAAGGGTTATGAAAAAGCTGATACTCCTAATATTGCTTCTTGCCGCTGGTGGAGCGGTTTTCTTTCTTGGCTGGGTACAATATGAGGTTCCCATCGGTTCCATTGGGGTGATACGCTCCAAAACCCATGGTATCAGTAGTTATCCTGTTAAAGAAGGCAAGCTCCTATGGCTGTGGTATAAACTGATCCCAACCAATGTAAGCGTTTCGGTTTTTTCGATACAGGAATTCATTATCCCCATAGATTTTTCCGGCATACTCCCATCGGGAGACGTTTATTCAGCCATGGCGGGTTTGTATGCCGATTTTTCCTATAACTATACCATTTCCTTGGCGGGCCGGTTAAAAAATGAATCCCTGCCCGATCTGGCCAGCCGGGAAAATCTCCTGAATCAGGCAGATTTGGATGCCTATTGTTCACGGTTTTCCAAAGAAATAGAGAGTCATATCCGGACTTTACTTTGGGCATACCGGGAAGACGAGCAAATTCTAAAAGAAGCACAGGAAACAGGGACGATTAGGGCCATGGAAAAGGATCTGACCGTGAACTTCCCCGATATGGAATTGATAAAACTCACCGTTAACGCGTTGCAGTTCCCCGATTTTGTTCTTTATGATGCGGTTCGCGAGCTTTACCGGGAATACCTGGCATCCCAGAGGAGCAATATCCGGGATGAAATAGCCCGGTTTTCCCTGGAAAATATCCAAAACCGCCGCCGTCTGGATGAATTAGCAGGCTATGGCGATCTCCTCTCCAAATATCCCATCCTGCTGCAATACCTGGCGATGGAAAAGGGCCTGCCGGTAATAGTGAAAGAAGGCTCGTAGAGGATCGAACAAAGCCATGGAGTATTTTTTTAACTTTGAAAAGATTGCCTACTTAAAAGAAAAAAAATCCGGCGGCTGTACGCTCTGCCGGCTCAAAGACGGCGATCCGGAAATAACCGATACTATCGTATACCGTTCATCTGATACCGCCGTATCCTTGAACCTGTACCCCTATAACCCCGGCCATATTTTAGTTTTTCCCCTCCGCCATGTGGAGGATATCCGAAACCTTAACGATACGGAACGGATTTCCCTGAATACAACCCTAGACAAAGTCCTGGGGGCCCTGGATTCCCTCTATAGCCCTTCGGGATACAACATTGGCTTTAACATGGGCTTGGAAGCGGGGGCTTCCATAAAACACCTCCACCTCCATGTAATTCCCCGGTACTCCCGGGAACTGGGGATAGCGGAACTTCTGGGAGGCAAACGGGTCCTGGTAGAAGACCTGAATTTAACCAGGGAAAAGCTCATAGAAGTGCTTTCAGCCGGCAGAAGCCATTGATTTAATAGACAAAAACTACTACATTATACTCATGTCTTTCAAGTTTTTGAGGCCCTTGCTTTTGTTGATCCTGTTTCTTACAACTCTTACCCTTTTTGCTCAGAATGATGATGATGATGAGGGGGAATTTTTTCCCCTTGAGTCAGACTGGTCAAGAATCGCAAACCTCTATTCCAAGGGAGATCAAACATTCTGTATAAACCTAGGGTTGGTCCTCCCGCTGTTTTTTGTAGAACAGAAGGAGGGTGTCATGGACAACCAGATGAAACTGGGCGGCATGGGTTCCCTGGGCTATAACTACTTTTTGGGGCCCCACCTATTTATTGGAGCTGAACTGGGGGGTATGTTCGCCCCCACGGTGGGTAAAAATATGTTCTACATCGTCCCCATCGGTGCCCGAGTTGGATACCAGTTTATCTTTAACCGTTTTGAATTCCCCCTTAGTTTGATGGTGGGTTTTGCCCCCCAGTCCTATACCCAGCGGAGTTATTTTGGTTTTTTTACCAAACCCACCGCCGGTGCTTATTTCCGTTTTAACTCGGACTGGTCATTTGGCCTTAATACAAGTTTTTGGTGGGTCCCCCAATGGACAAATAAAACCCGGGAAAATACTTTTCACCCCGGTGCCGTCAATATCCACGGTTTTTTCCTGGAAATCACCCTGGCGGTACGGTATCATTTTTAAGGAAACGATATGAAACGAAACCCGCCGCCGCGGTTGTTCCCCTGTTTATTCAGCGGAACAACGACATTGTTCTTTTTTTTATTCTTCGGTGCCATGGTCACTAGCTGCGATCAGGAACCTCTTTTTTGGGATATTGCCAATGAATACCCCCCCATTGTGCCTTATATCAAAGGCCACCCTTCTCAAATTGTTAAAATGGGCACTACCTTGTATATTACCAACAGTACAACTTATAAATACGAAATAACTGCCTCAAATGTAAACTGGGAGTCCATGCGGCCCCAGCCGCCGGGCAAAACCAAGGCATTGGCGGCGGCAGGTTCTACGCTGTATGCGTTGAGCCAGAACGGAACAAAAATATGGGCATTCAATGGATCCGGATGGTCTGATTTTTATACAGCAAACAATATGGTCAATATCTTCGGTGCCGGAACGTGCATTTTTGTGGGAATACAAACCGGCGATATCGGTTCCCATGAAGACATCTCAAGGGATTATGCCATCCTTGTTTTAAATAGTGCCGGTTCGGAACTGGACCGTATACCCGATACCGGATTGCTGCGAGGAGCGGTTTTTCCCACGAATAGCATTTATTACGTTGGAACCCAGGGAGGAGGCGTTTATTCCGGCAGTAACCCCGCCGCCCTTGAGTATCGGAGTGCTTTTCATTCTACCATTCTTGGAATGACCCAATATGGAGCATATGCGTATGCAATCTCGCCCAGAAACATCCAATATTCTAACAACGGAACTGCCGCCACCCCCATAAATGATAATGACAATTTCACCGGCGCAGTGTCCGCCTGGACCGACGGTACAAATCATCTGCTTCTCGCTGGAATTCAAAGTTACAGTCAATATGGCAACGGATACCGGGAAATAGAGTTATCCTCCGCCGGTATTCCCCAAGGCGATTTTAATAACCCCGGGGAAGCGCATCCTTCCAGTGTAAAAATCGGATCCCAGTATATTTCCGCCATTACTAAACGGGCAATTAACTTCTTCTATGTTATGGACACGCCTTCCGCTTCTGTGCCGGCAGCGGATGATGGAGATGCTGACTATAGCGCCCCGAAACGCCCTGTCATTTTTGCTTCCACTATCAAAGACGGACTCTGGTCCTACCGTACCAGGAAAGGAAGAGCCCAATGGAACGGCGAAGATAACAGCGCTTTCTAGACAAGGGATGAGGCGGTTTGGATGATTTATTTTCCGCCGGGACTTTCATACCGGAAGGCCCTCTGGCGGACCGGATGCGTCCCCAAACCCTGGACGAGGTAATCGGCCAGGATCACATTGTCGGACCAGGCCGTCTGCTTCGCCGGGCAATTCAGGCGGATCGACTTTCATCAATAATTTTCTATGGCCCCCCCGGTACGGGCAAAACAAGCCTGGCCCGGGTAATCGCCAACACCACCAAGAGTGTCTTTGAAAGCCTTAATGCGGTCCTTTCCGGTGTCAAAGATATCCGGGAAGCTATAGATCGTTCCGACGAACGGCGCAGACTTTACGGACGGCGGACCATTCTCTTTGTGGACGAAGTCCACCGCTGGAACAAAGCCCAACAGGACGCCCTCCTCCCCTGGGTAGAAAACGGAACAGTTATCCTGGTGGGAGCCACCACGGAAAATCCATTTTTCGAAGTAAATCGGGCTCTGGTAAGCCGAAGCCGGATTTTTCAACTGAAAAGCCTTAGGGCAGAGGATCTGCAAAAAGCCGTCCGGCGGACTTTGGCGGACCGGGAACGGGGTTACGGCAAATGGTGCATCAATTTTGAAAATGGGGCCCTGGAGCATTTGCTGGAAACCGCCGGCGGTGATGCCCGAAGCCTGCTTAATGCACTGGAGTTGGCTATAGAAACCAGTGTCTTTTCCATGGAAAAGACTGCACCGGGAGAGGGCCGGTGGCCCCCGCCGGAAAACACCGAAATTACCATCACCATGGAAGCGGCAGAAGAAAGTATTCAAAAGCGGGCGGTCCTTTACGACCGAGACGGAGATTATCACTTTGATACAATCAGTGCCTTTATCAAAAGCGTCCGGGGCAGTGATCCCGATGCAGCCCTATACTGGCTGGCAAAAATGGTCCGAGCCGGAGAAGATCCTTCTTTTATTTTCCGGCGAATGATCATTTTAGCCAGCGAGGATGTGGGCTTGGCGGATCCTCACGCCATCGAAGTGGTCATGGCCTGCGCCGGCGCCTTTGACCGCATCGGTTTTCCCGAAGGGAATTTCCCCCTTGCCCATGCCTGCCTTTACCTGGCCACGGCCCCAAAATCAAACAGCATCATGGCATTTTTTGACGCCTTAAAGGAAGTCGACAAGGAAGATGCGGAAGTTCCCAGCCCGCTTAGGGACTCCAGCAGGGATGCAGAAGGGTTCGGTCATGGCGAAGGGTACATCTATCCCCATGCCTACCGGGATCATTGGGCGGCCCAGCAGTATCTCCCCGCGGCGCTTCGGGGCAAAACTTTTTATATGCCTTCATCCATGGGCCACGAAGCAAAAATCCGGGACGAAGTAATCCGCAAACGCGAACTCCAGGCGGCCGTCATTCTGGGGGAAAAAGGTGATGGGGCCGCGGAAGAATTCCTCAGTTGGTCCCCATCCTCAAAAGGCAGGGAGGGCTGGTTCAAGCGCCTGGAAACAAACCGAAGTGCCCTTCTCCTTTCCGACCGGGATGCGATTTTGGATAGCCTTTCCCTGAAGCGGCAGAGCCGGATCCTAATCCCCCAGGCAGAAGACGGCCTCCTACTCTGGGAAAGCCTTCGTCGTGTTCCGGAAGGACTCTGTGCCGCCGTTGTCTCCTCCCAAAACGCCAAGGAAACCCTGGAACGGTTTGCCTTAGCGCTGGAAGAAACAGAAAAACCCGTTATTCATGTCAAAGAACTGCAGAAATTAAACCGAGTATCTGCTATTCTTCCACGGCCGGAAGAAACGGAAATATTTTTCGGAACTCCACGATTCGATGCCATTGCCCTCCGGGAACCTTTCCGGCGGGGCATAAATGCGTCGCCGGAAGTTTTTGCCCTCCTGGCGGAACAAAGCGCCGCCCTGCTTGAAAATGGAGGTATCCTCTCTATCCTTGCATCGCCCCCGGCCTTGGGCGAACGAATTTCCCGGATTTTAGAAGGGGCAAAAAGTACCGGCAATGCCGCTGTCAATCCGGATTTCATTGACGCCATGAAAAAAGCGGAAATAGATTTTTTTTCCGATCCGGCATGGTCTTGGACAGGGGAAATACTGGAAACCGCCCTAAACAGCCGGGGGTTTTCGGTAACAAGCGTCATTCTGAACCGTAAAGAAGAACGGCTCATCACCGAAAAGGACCTTGCTTTGTGGTTTGACGAAAATACATCGGCATGGGGCAAGGCGGTAAAAACGGTGCTGGGAAAAGGGTTCGAGGAACTCCGGGAACTGCTTCGGGAACGGATACGACAGGGAACGGTTTCCTGGCGCTGGAAAAGTCTTTTACTCAAGGCATCACGAATTTTACCAGCACTGCCATAACATTATCCGCATCTAGTGGTTTTGGTATATGACTATTCATTCCTGAAGAAAGCGCCTCTTCTATATCCTCTTTGTATGCATTTGCGGTCATGGCAATAATGGGAACAGTTTTAGAATCCAAACGATCCAGAAGTCGTATTTGTTTTGTTGCCTCATATCCGCCCATAACCGGCATTTGGACATCCATAAAAATGATGTCAAAATAGTTAACCGGGGTATTATTAAAGACATCAACCGCGACATGGCCGTTTTCCGCTTCTTCTATCTCAACACCGGTCTCCGACAGCATTTCCCTGACAATAATGCGGTTGATTTCTATATCTTCAACAAGAAGAATTTTTTTTCCCTCTAGATTTGCCATCGTATATCCAGCCGCTGTTTCTATTGTTTTTTCGCCCTTGTTAAAATTTAAGCTAAAATTAAAATTGGCGCCCTCTCCCGGCTTGCTTGTTACTTTGATAACTCCGCCCATCATACCTACAAGATTCTGGCTTATGGAAAGTCCAAGCCCTGTGCCGCCGAATTTTGCCGCCACATGGCTGTCTGTTTGCTCAAAGGGAACAAAAAGTTTCCCCAGTTGATCTTCAGTCATGCCTATACCGGTATCGGATACGGAAAAATTTAAATTTATTTTTTTATTGCTTTCTTCCAAAACTCTTACCAAGAAAATAATCTTTCCGCCCTCCGGGGTAAATTTGACCGCGTTACCGAGCAGGTTAATCAGAATCTGATTAAGCCTCAGTTTGTCCCCCATAAGGATCATATCACAAAACTCGTCCTTGTTTGTTATGAAAGAAATATTTTTTTCCAGGCATCGCTGTTCGATAATTCCCGATACTTCGGCATAAGCTTCTTTTGCACTGAAAGGTTCAAGGGACAATTCAAGTTTGCCCGCATCAATTTTCGACATATCAAGGATATCATTTAATATGCCCAGAAGGTGATGAGATGAAGATAAAATTTGATTTATCGAGAAAAGGCTTTTCTCCGGTTCGGATATTGATTTTTTCGCAATGCCGGCCATGCCGATTATGGCATTCAAGGGCGTTCTGATTTCGTGGCTCATGGTGGCCAGAAAAATACTTTTTGATTTTGACGCTACCTGTGCCGCCTGGGTTTGAAGCTCCAGTTCATGGGTCCGGTCTTTAACAGTTTGATCAAGATTCCGGTTGAGTTTTCTGTTCTTTAACAATAAAATCATTGTCAGGATCAAAACCGCCACGGAAACCATGGCCATGATCATGAAAAAAGTTGATCGTTCCTGAGCTATTTTTTTTGTGTAATCATATCCATGGCTTACCCAATCCTCGGATATGATATTCATTTTTATATACCCTTGAGATTTATTGATTATGGAACACAATAATTCTTCGTCAATATTGAGTCCAAAATGAGAATCCATGGGAGTACCAAAACGGATATTAATTTTGTAGCCCGGTTTTTCCCGGTAATTTTGCTGCATAAACAGCATATATTCCGAGCCCATCATTAAATCAATTTCGCCGGATTCCAGGGCGTCCAGGGCTTCTATTTGGGTGTTATATCCGGTTACATTGTTATTATTAGGCAGCCAAAAATGATATTTATCTTCATAGGCCGATTTACTTATCACCCCCACCCTCGCCCGCACAACCTGATAAACCGCCAGATTTGGAAAATCTGATTTTGATATGAGCGCATAATGAGCAGAGGCATATGGAATATCGGTCCAAAGAAAATGATCCCTGCGTTCTTCTGAATAAAGCAGCTGGGAAACCAGGGATACTTTTCCCGTGGCCAGCATATCAAGGATTTCTGACCAGGGTGTATTCTCATTATTAGCGGTTACAAATTCTATTCCCGTAAGGCCGCTTATTTCAGACAGAACATCGACCGCTATCCCCTGAAATGCCTTTTCGGTTTTATTATAAAAACTGGCCGGGTAGTTATCATGCTCCAGAGCAACCTTCACGGTATTGCCATGGGCCGCCAAATTTGCGAGGTACGCCTGTTCTTCAACGGTAAAGGATTTGCTTAGTTTGAACCGCCCGTATTCTTCATTGCCTTCTTTGTAGAATTCGAACAGTTTGTCAATACCGCCCGCAGAAATGTATTTATTCACCGCGGTTATAATTACTTTTAGGTCGGGATTCGCCGTGGTCAACGAGACGGGAGTGTATACCAGGGGGAAAAATTCCTTTGAATAAAAAGTTCCGTATTCATCAAATAGCGGATCAATTACTCCCTCGGTTACAAAGGCGTCAATCTCCCCGGATTTCATCATTTCCGCCGCCTTTTCAAAGCTGTCTGTTTCCGTGATTACAAATGTTAATTCAGGATAATATTCCCTGATCACATCCGCATCTATGGCGCCCTTTAGGCTGCCAATGTTTAGCCCGGCAATATCCTTCTCCGTCAATATTTTATTACGTCCCAGATTTGTAAATATTCTTTGGGAGCGTTCTGCTATTGGATGGGTCATATAATAAAATTGCATCCGGTCAGAAGTCGGGGTTAAATCGCCGGTAAAGTCAATTTGCCTGGAATCAATGCCTGAGATTAAGGACTCCCAATCGTAGATTTGCAGTACGAATTCAATTTCGAAAAGAGCCGAAAGGAGCCGGCAAAATTTTGCCGCAAACCCGGCACAGGTCCCATCGGGCAGGATAAAGGCCTCTGTCTCCAGCATCTGCCCGTAGGAAAAGGTTTCCCGGGATTTTTTCAGAATCTCAATGCCGGCTATTTCTTCGCCGGTTATGCCTGGAATATCACGATAGGAAGTTATGGAATTAATATCGCTGATCTTGGAGTTATTACAGGCTGCCAAGGCCAAAAGAAACGTCATGAGCAGCAGATGTGATACGTTTTTTTTCATAAAAACAACTTTCTTATGATGATAAATGACCAAGGCGGATCGGATCAAGACAGCGGTCACTGTTCACAAATTCATACAGCAGCACATTCCCCCTATCGGCAAGAAATAGGGCTGGATTAAAGCAAAAAAATGAAAATCCTTTAAAGTTTAGGGAAGAAACTGCCGATAATAGAAATGGTGTATTCTTTCCGCTCTGTCCGCGGCGGAGTTATAGGTTTATACTCGTTCTCCCTACGAGTATCGGCCTGGCAGGAAAGAACTTAAACCGGGAAGACAGGGACGTCTTCCATCGACAATTCAAGGAGGATGACATGATCATCAACCACAACCTCAGCGCAATGTTCGCTGACCGGTCTCTCAAGGTAACCAACGAGAGCCTCACCAAAAACATGGAAAAACTCTCCTCGGGTCTCCGCATTAACCGTGCGGGTGACGATGCATCGGGTTTGGCGGTTTCTGAAAAACTGCGAAGCCAGATTCGGGGCTTAAACCAAGCCTCGACCAACGCCACCAACGGCATCTCTTTTATCCAGGTAACTGAAGCGTACCTTCAGGAAAGCCAGGATATCATCCAAAGGATGAGGGAACTTGCCGTCCAGGCGGCCAACGGCATCTATTCTGAAGAAGACCGGATGTACATTCAGGTGGAAATTTCCCAGTTAGTGGACGAAGTTGACCGGATTGCAAGCCATGCCCAATTTAACGGCATGAATATGCTTACCGGCCGTTTTGCCCGGCTAATGGGAGACAACATGGTTACCGCCTCCATGTGGCTCCATATCGGTGCCAATATGGATCAGCGGAAACAGATTTTTATCGGCACCATGACCGCATCTGCTCTGGGAGTCAAAAATATAGGAGACGGCAGTTTCCTTACCATTGCTACCCCCGATGATGCCAACCGGGCCATCGGCGTCCTGGACGAAGCCCTTAAGATGATAAATAAACAAAGGGCAGACCTGGGAGCCTACCAGAACCGTCTGGAACATGCCGTCCGGGGTCTGGACATCGGCGCCGAAAATATGCAGGCCTCAGAATCCAGGATCCGGGATACCAATATGGCCAACCAGACCGTTAAGTATGTCACCGACCAGATTCTGAACAGCGCCGGAACCGCCATGCTGGCCCAGGCAAACCAGCGGGCAAATTCGGTCTTGCAACTTTTACAATAACGGTGTATATTGTAAGTTGAGGGGAACTGTCCTCAAGGGTCCCCAAGGGACCCTTGAGTTGTTTCCTTGAGTTCTTTGAAAAATACCCAAATTCCGTTTAATTTATGGGATTTCCATGGGTAACATACGGCGGTACGGATCTGATTGCCGGGACAACGGGATCAGCTTCGTTCTGTCCAGGGTAAGGGGCAGGATCGGCGCGATCCTCCTGTCCCCTGCTCCCCGTATGGAACGGCTTCGGCAAGGATTGCCGGGGCTAACTACTCATGGAGGGTTATTATGATTATCAATCACAACATGAGCGCCATGTATGCCGATCGCCAATTGGGAATCACCAATCTCGATGTAGCCAAGAGTATCGAAAAACTCAGCTCCGGGATGAAGATTAACCGGGCGGGAGATGACGCTTCCGGTCTTGCGGTATCCGAAAAACTACGGAGCCAGATCCGGGGGCTTAATCAGGCTGAGCGCAACATCCAGAACGGCGTATCATTTATCCAGGCTACCGAAGGTTATCTTCAGGAAACCCAGGATATTCTGCATCGCCTGCGGGAACTGTCGGTGCAGTCCGCCAACGGCATCTATTCCGACGAAGACCGTATGCAGATTCAGGTAGAAGTTTCCCAGTTGGTCGATGAAATCAACCGTATTGCGAGCCATGCTCAATTTAACGGTATGAACATGCTGACAGGGGCTTTTGCCCAGGAATCCGCCGTTAACCGGGTTATGCAGTTCCAGGTGGGAGCCAATATGGACCAGAACAAACAGGTCTTTATCGGCACCATGACCGCCTCCGCTCTGGGTTTGGCAACCAACCAGGGAGAAATGGGAGTACTTTCCATTGCTACCCCGGAAGAAGCCAACCAGACCATCGGGATGGTGGATTCGGCGCTTAAGCTGGTATCCAAGCAGCGGGCGGATCTGGGTGCTTACCAGAACCGTTTTGAAATGGCTGCCAAAGGCGTAGCTGTAGCTTCGGAAAATCTCCAGGCTGCTGAATCCCGGATTCGGGATACCAACATGGCATCAGAAATGGTGGCCTACACCAAGGACTCCATTCTGAACCAGGCTGGAACCGCCATGCTGGCCCAGGCCAACACCAGGACCCAATCGGTTCTGCAGCTGCTCGGTTAGAACAAACTTTTCAAGAGACCTCTGGACGTCGTCTTTTGAAAAGCTGAGGATTCATAACAACGTATTTGTTTTTATCGAATCCCAACTGTAGCAATCGAAGAAAGGGGGAAGCTCGCGCCCTTCCCCCTTCTTCTCAAGTAAGTTTTCTGTCCTGGTACGCCGGGCAGAAATGCACATGGAGGTGAATTATGACTATACAAGTTGCCGGTACGGGAAACGGATATTCCCCGGCAGAACTTACCCAGGAAAGGATCGCTGTGCAGGCCAAAACTGCCGAAACACGGGTGGTTTTGGAAAATGCCCACGAATCTGAACAGCAAAACCAGCACAAACCGCTCCCTGAGATCATGGCGGATCTGGAAATGATAACCGTTGCTTTTAGCAAAAAGCTTAAATTTGAGGTAAACCATCAATCCAATGATGTTACCGTAAAGGTTATCGACCCGGAAACCGATAAGGTGATTAAGGTCCTTCCGCCCAAAGAACTGCAGCGGCTCCATTCCCGCCTTAAGGAAACCATAGGGTTCCTGTTCGACGAGCGGATATAGCCAGATATTACTAACCTGTAATAATAATCATTATGAGTAATGAGCATTACGGGTGATGCGCATTACGAATGATGGCATTATGCAGTAATATCTGGCCCGTGCCAAAGGGGCACTGTCGGCCTTTAGGGGGGGTTATGTCCGACATCTACATACCCGGAATTAAGAGCCGGTTTGACACAAACAACCTCATCGAAAAATTGATGGAGGTTGAACGTATTCCCAGGGACAGAGCTGAAAAGCAGATCGAAACCCTTCAATCCGAAAAGGAATACTGGCAGGAAATGGGACGCCGTGTTAATTCTCTTAGGGAAAGCGCCCGGTTTTTGTATTCTTTTCAAAATCCGTTTTCCGAACGCAGCGCCCGGTCTTCCGATACTACGGCCCTGACTGCTACTGCCAACAGACAGGCGGTGGAACAGGAACGGTCCTTTACTATTAAGCAAGTCGCCAAGGCTGACCGTTTTCTCTCCGATCCCCTTGATCCTTCCTTTAAGGTGGAAGCAGGAAAATACACCTTTAAAATAGGAAATGACGAGATTACCCTCGATTATCGCGGAGGATCTCTTAAAGATTTTTCAGAAATTCTTAACCGCCGGGGCCGAGGAAAGCTCCAAACCAGCGTTATCAATGTGGAAGCAGGAAAACAGTCCCTGCTTGTAGAATCCCTTGTCACCGGTGCGGAAAACCGCCTTGCTTTTTCCGATACCGCCGAAGATCTGGCCCGTAAAACAGGGATTTCAGGAAAAACTCCCCCCGCTGGTCCTTCCCTGCCGGACCGGGTTGCTGTAACTGAAGATATCCTGACGATAAAGGCCGGCGAAAAAACCGCCCTTGTCTTTTCCCAGGATGCCCGGGAGCTGGGAGTCCAACAGGGCATGGTCCTTAGTTTTGAAACCTCCACCAGGATAATGCCCGCAGATACCCAAACTACACCGGTGCCTTTGGGACCAGAAATTCCCGGAGCAGGGGCGGTAAGCTACCGCGGTATCACCATAGAAAATGACCCTTCCTCCGTACCTCTCCCCAAGCGGGATGTACCCTCCGCACCGCCCAGGGTGGACGACATGGCCTTTCTTTCCTTAAAATTTACTGACGGTAGTTCTGCTGCCCTTCCGCTAATCCAGGATTCTTCCGGATTTATCCCCGGTAAAATTAATCTGGACGATGTAGCCGGGGGCAGAACCCTAGCCTCCCTGGAAATTACCAATAACAATACCAGCCGGGATTTTTCCATCCGGAATGTGGCAGTCTCCAATCCCGATCCAAAACCGGAATTTAAATCAAGTAATGTCCTTTCCAGCGCCCAGGATGCCATTGTTGTTATGGAGGGGATTGAAATAAAACGCTCCACTAATGAAATCAGCGATCTGATCCCCGGAGTTACCATTTTTGCCAAAGCCCCTACGGATATACCGGTAACGCTGAATATTGAACCGGATCGGGAAGCAATCAAAGAAGCCATTGTCACCCTGGTGGGAAACTATAACCGGCTTATGGGAGAACTAAACGTCCTTACCCGAACGGATGACCGGGTCCTCCAGGAGCTCACCTATCTGACCCCCGATGAACGGGCGGAAATGAAAAAACGGCTGGGGGCTTTTTCAGGCGATACCATGCTGAACCAGTTTAAAAGCCGCCTCCAACAGGCGGTTACCAATGCCTACCTTACCGAGGCGGAACAGGAGCTTTCTATGCTGGCGCAAATCGGCATAGGCACGGACTTGCGCCGGACCGGCGCCACCACCGGCTATGATCCTGCCCGGCTCCGAGGGTATCTGGAAATAGATGAAAAATTGCTTGATGCGGCGCTGGAAAGAGATCTGAGGCCCATTCAACAGCTTTTTGGCTATGATACAACCGGTGATCTGCTTGCCGATTCCGGAATTGCCTTTACCCTGGATGCCCTGGCCAGACCCTATGTTGAGACCGGGGGAGTTATTGCCTTAAAAACTGGAACCATCGATTCCAAGATTGGACAAGAAGAGCGCCGGATAGCGACACTGGACCGGCAGTTGGAAGCAAAAGAAGCGTCCCTCCAACGGCAGTACGGCAACATGGAAAGTGCCTTTAACCGGATGGAAAAAATGGGCACCGCCCTGGATAACTTCAGCAGGCAGGCAAATTCAATTAATAACAGCCGCCGGTAGTCTGCTTATGGAAATTAACATTAACGGAAAAGCCGCCGACATTACCCTGGAATCGGAAAAAACGGTGGGGGAAGTGTTAATGGGAATCCAGCAGTGGCTTTCGGAATTGGGTCTTTTTGTAAGCGGCCTTACCATAGATGGAAAAGCCTACGGTTCCCGTTCCATGGACGATGCCTTTATCCTGTCTTTGGAAAACCTTTCCTCCCTGGATATCAAAACCTCCGGCTGGGCGGATCTGATGATGGAAGCCCTTCTTGGCCTTAAGGAGGACCTGGTATTTTACGAATCCCAAAACAGCGAAGAACGTCAAAACAGCCGCCAGCACTGGGAAAAGTCCGCCCCTGCCCTATTTTTTAGGGAACATGATCCGGACTTATACCAAACGGCCTTAAAAACCCTGGATGGCGTTTCTTTTTCCCCCGCCGAAACCATGGCCCTTGTTCTGGAACGGATCAGGGAAATTGAAAATCCGGCCCGGGAAATGGCCGCCCTGAGTCCCTTGAGCGAGGAAATTGCCAAACGGCTGGAAGATCTGCCGTTGGATATGCAAACCGGGAAGGATCCAAGAGCGGCGGAAACAATTACCCTTTTTTCTTCTCTGGTAGAAAAACTCTTCCGCATAATAGTTCTGATTAAGTATTTTGGAACCGATATTGAAAGTATAGAGGTTCCACAAATGGATGGGTTTGAAAAAACAAATTTAAAGGAATTTATCACCGACTTCAGCGCCGCTTTAAAGGAAATTATTTCCGCTTATGAAAACAAGGATACCATTCTGGTGGGTGATTTGGCTGAATATGAATTGTCTCCAAGGTTGCGGGCTCTGACTTCGGCACTATGCGGTATTAAACCGGAGAGGAGACCGGTATGATTTTATTTTTGCTTCAGCAAAGGGTTCAATACTTTAAAGACGACGATCCTGTGGGAGGGACCATACTTCTGGTGGGGTTAGGGGTTATCTTAGTAATTGGCTTGCTTTCCAGTATCATAAAAAACGGATTGGGTCTTAAAGCAGGCTCCAAGGGCGGCAAAGGAAGCAGTACTCCCCGGCATTTTTCATTTTTTGCCCTGCGCCGGGTGGCAAAAGATTATGGGCTAAATAACGATCAAACCAAGGTGTTGGAATATGTCTTAAAAAGCAACGGTGTCGTTGATCCCGAGCGAACAGTGGAAAATCCCACGGTTCTGGATAAACATTTTAAGAGGGCTTTTAAGCAAATTGAAAGAGCTGCCGGTTCAGAAGAAGAAGCCCAGCAGAAACTTGCCGTGCTTTTTTCTGTCCGGAATACCATCGATGTCCGCCACAATACCAGTCCCGGCGCTCCTGCCACTCAGAGTCTTTCTTCAGGCATGGCAGCGGTCCTTTCGGTAAATCAAGACTCCTTTCCGGTAAAGGTCATTTCCTCCAAAACTGACAGGGTCGTGGTGGAATGCCCCCGCAGCGCTGTAGGCAGCGTAATCAAATTCCCCAGGGGAACAAAAGTAAATCTGGCGTTCTTTACCAAAAACAGCAAAGGATTTTCCTTCGACAGTCAGGTTATCGACAAGGCTGATACCTCCTATGGTCCGGCATTGCATCTTACCCGGAACAGACAGGCTAAAGCCATGACCCAGCGCCGGTTCAGAAGAAAGCAGGCGATATTAAACTGTGACTTTTTCATGGTCCATCTGGAGGATACCAAAAGCAAAAAACCCCGGATGGTTGTAGAAAACCGGCGAATGAAGGGCAGCATTACGGATATTTCCATCGGCGGCTTAGCCATGAAAACCCAATACCCGCTTTCTGCAGGTTCCCGGTTAAAAATTGAATTAGACTATTCCTCAAATGCACCGCCTGTAGCGGTCCTTGGCCAAATACTCCGGATAAACCGCAGCGGCATAGCCAATACGGTAATTCATGTAAAATTTCTCAAAGTTCCCCGAAAAGCCATGAATGCCATTAATTCTCTGGTCTTTGAATACGGAGATTGAAACAATTTTCCACATCAGGGTATAATAGCCATAATGAAAATAACAGGTGTAAAAGATTTAATCCGAAAAGACGTTCCTATTTATTACAGGCGCCTTTATTCCTGCACGCTGATAATAGAGCTTTTTAGTAAATCCGCTGATTGCCATATTGATTTTACCATGGAAACCAAACCCACAGGCGTTAACGAAGTAATCATCAATAATATGGATAATGTAGACTATCCTCTCCTCCCCCTGACTAAAGAAATAAAAAAATACCTCACCGTCCTGGATGAAACAGGTGGCCTCCCCGTCTAAAAAGGAGTTCATCTCCTTATCTCCGGAAGACACGGTACAACTGGGCAAAAAAATTGGGCATCTCCTGAAACCGGGCAGCATTGTGGCAATCCGGGGAAGGCTGGGATCGGGAAAAACAGTCCTTGCCCGGGGCATAGCCCAGTCCCTGGGAATTACCGAGATGGTAACCAGTCCCAGCTATACGATTATCAGTGAATATGAAGGAACTATTCCTCTTTACCACATGGACGCCTACAGGCTTTCCGGAGACCAAGATTTCCGCCTGACCGGGGCAGAGGAGCTGCTCTACGGAAGAGGAGTTTCCGTGGTTGAATGGCCCGAACGAATTAATCTTCCGCCATCTGATGTAACTGTGGAAATCGAGATTATGGAAGACGGAAAACGCCGTATCCTCTATAATGACCTTACATGACACTTATTGCTTTTGATACCGCCACAGAGGTGTTTTCCATCGGCCTTGCGGTGAAAAACACTGGGCAGCGTTATTATCTGGAGATCGCCGGAAACCAAAAACATTCGGAGTTAATTATGGATGCCGCCGACACCCTCCTTCGAATGGCAGGGATTTCCAAAACGGAACTGAAAGGTGCCGCCTGCATGGAAGGCCCCGGCTCTTTTACCGGATTGCGCATCGGTTTTGCCGCCGCCAGGGGACTAGCCCTGGCATTGGAGATCCCCGTCATTCCCATCCCCACTCTGGATTGTATGGCCGCCCCCTTTTCCTTTTGGCCCGGGACCGTCCTTCCCCTGATTGACGCCAAGAAAAACGCCTTTTTTACTGCGCTGTACCGGGGGGGAAACCGGATCAGCAATTATCTTGATACGAGCATGGGAGAACTAGTAAAAACCATCGCAGCTAATACTCCGGCTTCTTCTCCTTCCCTGCTTCTTACCGGCCCCGCCGTCTCCCTGGGACTATCGGACCTGGCAGCGGCATTTCCCGAAAGCGCCTCAATCTGCACCCGGGAACGGGGATACGCCGCTGAATTGTTGAACCTTGCCATAGAAAAGGGTATAGTAGACAAGGGGGAAGAAAGCTCCGGACCCTTGTATTTAAGGAAGAGTGATGCGGAGCTAAAGGGCAATATGGACAACCAACATGGCTAGAGAGGAAAATCCGGAAGAACTGGATGATCTGGATGAATTAGAAGAACTGGCTGACGATGATGCCGCCGCTTTCGAAGATGGATCCTATGCAGACATTTCAAAATTTTCTTCAGAGCTTAACCCCTTTACCAAAAGCATCTTTCCCGTAATGTTCATTAATCAAAAATTAAAAATCCTCTTTGCCAATGCGGAATGTGAAACTCTTCTCCACGGATTTACAAACCTCCAGGGCCAATATTTAATGGATCTTTTTGGCAAATTTTTTAATTTGGAAGATATTAGGCTCATCCGGGAAACTGCCCTTAAGGGGAATAATGGCTATTCCTGGGATGGAGAAATAAAGATAAAGTCCCGGGAAATGGCTACCACCCAGACAAAAGTCTATCTGTTTCCATTTGATATTACCATAAAAGAACCAAAAGAATTTATCGTCATGTTTGACGACGTGACCGAAGAAAACCGTACCCTCCTGCGAAGCGTTTTTATGAGCCTCCTGGAAGCATCAAAACTCAAAGATAACGATACGGGCCAGCACATTACCAGGGTAAACAACTATTCCAAGCGAATGGCCATGGAACTCTTTAACCAAAAAGGCTATGAACGGATTGATGCGGACTTTATTGATAATATCGGTTTTTTGGCATCCATGCACGATGTTGGCAAAATAGGAACCCCCGACGATATCCTAAATAAAGAAGGACCTCTCTCGGACTGGGAATGGACAGTAATGCAGGAACACACCAAAAACGGCGCCTTTATCCTTTCAACATATCCTCATCCCATGGCCAAGGAAATTGCCCTTTCCCATCATGAACGCTGGAACGGCGCAGGATATCCCTTTAAGCTGGAAGGCGACATGATCCCTCTCGCAGCCAGGATTGTTTCCATTGCCGATGTCTACGATGCCCTAAGGATGAGGCGGAGCTACAAGCCGGCGATCACACATGATAAAACAGTGGAAATGATGATGGAATCAAAAAATTCCCAGTTTGATCCCCAATTAATTGATGTGTTTTACAATATTGCCGGGGACTTTGACGATCTTTATAATACTCACAGAGATAGGGAAGCCTAAATTACAGGGGATCCCGTTCGCCGAAATCAAATTCAGGAAATACCGTGCTGGATGCCGCCGCCGCTTTGTTTTCCGCCCTAATCGCATCAAACACTTCTTCGCGAAAAACCTTTACTGTTTTTGGCGCTTCCACTCCGATCCGCACCTGATCTCCCCTAATTTCGATGATGGAAATTGAAATGTCTTCGCCAATCATGATCTTTTCATTGGTTTTTCGTGAAAGTATCAGCATGGCTTTTCCTTCCCGGCAAGCTTTAACTCTTCCATAATGTCATGTTTGGTTTTCCACCGGGGATCAATCAGGATACCCTGTTTGCCAATCCGGGTTGTCCGGTTAATGATAAGGGGACCCTGCAAGTTGGCCGTCATGGGGCCCGATGGCGGTATGGTAACGATGGAAAAGATCAACGCCTCTTCGGGACCGGAAATATCGATCTCTTTTACCAGATCATCATCTATATCTAGTTCGTAATCGGGCCTGAACAAAAAAGGATTGATGGTGATAAAGGCGATATGCTCTGCTTCCAGAGACTGGAGCCAGTAAAAGGGCTGCCGCTCGGCGTCGATAAGCACATAGTCTTTGACGGATTCAAACCCAAAAAGCCCCGATGGAAAGGTAACTTTCTGCCGTTCATCAACTTCGATAATTCCGTATGCCTTGGTTTGTACCTTCACAGTACTCATGGTGCTCCTTCTTTTATCTTAAAAAATCAAGCAGCGTGGGGGGGATCACCCTGGCCGCAGTTTGCAGTGCGGCCCGGTGGGCAAAATCCATCCAGCCGAGTTCTGTAGCCGCATCATAATAGTTAAGGGATTGTTCCCTTCCTAAGGCGGCGGAAACATTATCTTTTTCTTCCAAGAGCCGATGCCAGGTAAAATCTACCCGTTCACGGCGGCTTCCTTCCAGGGTAAACCGGGCCGCAATATTGGAAAGGGCCAGGTCAATGCCTCCAAGCCCCTGAGATCCGGCAAATTCCTGATCATGCCGGTAAAGGCTGTCCCGCAGGCGTATTACCATGTCAAAGGCCGATCCTCCCGAGACCAGGGTATTTTCGTGCCAGTTAGGAGCATAAGGATCGTTGGTGGGTCTTATTATTCCCAGATCCTGGAGTACCCGGGAATCCTGCCGGTCTTCAACCCGGATCAGATGAGCATTGGTGCCGAGCAGAGCCAGGCCGTGAGTTTCTATATCCACATAAGCCTTTACCGGCGCCGGAGATTCATTTATTTTGGCCACAATGGCATGGAGGGTATCCCCCGCATTCAGCTTGATCTCCACTCCATCTATAAAAAAAGCGCTTTCCTGGATTACCCGGTAATTGGTGGCGTCAAACCGGGAAATGATATTCATCTTTTCCGCCCAGAACGCTTCGCCTCCCCCAATGTCCAGAGTGGAATAGGTACCGTCGCTGATCTCGGTCCTGCGGTTCGCCCCGGCTCCTCGATATTCAACTCCTACCACCATGGATTCGCCGCCGCCTTCTATGGTGCCTTCGATAAGGCGGAAGGGTTCGGTAAAGGCCTTATCTCCGGCGAACAACTGTTTGGCGTCGGGCCCGCTCTTGTTTGCAATGCTGGTCAATTCTTTTAAGAGCTCATTGATCTCCATGGCGATGTACTTGGTTTCATCGGGCCCGTTGATTCCATTGGCTCCCGTCACCGCCAGTACCCGGATCCGCTGAAGGATATCGTTAAATTCCCTGAGATAACTGTCTTGAAAATCGTAATGATCCCTGGCAAAGTCCGTATTTTTTATATAGCGCTCAAGTCTGGTCAGGTAGGAATCATAGCGGGTTGCATGGGCTGCCGCCAGAGGATCATCCCGCAGTTCCCTGATCCTAGTATTGGAACTGATCTTGGATTGAATATTGGATAGTCCTTCTTCCTGTCGGCGCAGCCGGTATTGCACATCCGTGTGCGGCATATCTGACGATATTCTTCTCATGTTTTACTCCTTTTTTTGTCCCGCCAGTTTACTAAACGCCCATTCTATTGATAAGCGTATCCAGCATTTGATTGACGGTGGTAATAAACCGGGCTGCCGCATTAAAACCATGCTGGTACCGGAGCATATCTGCCAGCTCTTCGTTAATATTTACCCCCGCCACGGACTGCCGCATTTCCTGCAATTTCTTCATGGTTTCATTGTGGGTTGCCAGTTCATTTCCGCTTTGCTCTCCCATGGCACCAACCCTGCCTACGGCATCGGCAAAGTATTCGGTAAAGGTCATGTTCTTTCCTACCATTACCCGGTCATACCGGAGATTGGACATGGCGATGGCCGCTTCTCCATTGCCCGGATTGGCGGGTCTGCCGTTTTCTCCGAACCCGGCGGCCACGGCGGTAACGTCTTTAAGAAGGGCGGGATTTATTTCCAGCCATCCCGAAGGATGGGCATTGGGAGCCACCGCATAATCATTGGCACCGCCCCGGAGGACATTTACCGCATCGGGGCCGCCCCAGTCAAAGGCTCCTTCGGGCCCCCGGTCGTTTAAAAGTCCTGCATAGCCTTCCAGAAAAAACCCTGAATCTTCCACATGTCGGATCACAAAACCGGGATTTTCCCATCCATGGGCCGGAGTTCCCTTTAGCTGAAGCTGTCCTTCCCGGTTAAGGCGGGCCACCACTTCTGCACCGGACTGGTTGATACGGAGGATGATGTCCGAGACCGTATCGGTCGGATAGTAGGGTACCTCGACATTACCGGCGGATCCGGAGAGGGTAATAATTCCTTCCAGTCCCGTTTGGACATTAGGTTCCAAGATGTTAGTACCGTTGATCCTGAAAATATAGGTTGAATCGTATTCGCCGTCTCCGCTGCGATCGTAATTGCCGTCCACATTCGTTACATAGGGCCGCTGAACAAAGAAATCATTCCCCGTGGAAGTATTAAGCCCATAGGCTCCCCGGTGAATCTCATTTACCAAATCCATAAAGTTCATGGTAAAATTATCCAGGGAGTGAATTTCATTTTGAATGGTTACATCCCGCAGTTCAAAAAGAGCTGCCAGGCTTCCGTTGCGGAAATGCACTTCCTGCTGGGTATCTTTCCAATAGACCCGGGAATAGCCTTCTTCTCCTTGATTCCGGTGCAGGGCAAATTCCCGGCCAATCCCTCCTTGAACTAGGATCATCCCGGCGGTGTGGATCATGAATTCATCCGGATCCCGGCGATCCACCGTAACATCAATCAACTCGGCAAGTTTATCCGTTAAAAGATCCCGGCGATCCATCAAATCATTGGGATTGTCTCCCTGGGCCTGGATCCGTTGAATATCCAGGTTAAGCGCCGCAATTTGTTTTACATAATCATTCACCCGGTCCACGGTGAGCCGAATGTCCTGCTCCGCCATGTCCTGAAGTCCCTTAAGGGATTTAAAGCCCTTTTGAACCGCATCCACCAGGGTTTTTCCCCGTTCCACCACCGCTGTCCGGGGAGGAATATCCGCGGGGTTATTGGCTAGTTCCTGCCACGCGTCCCAGAATTGATCCAGCCGGACCCGGACCGAAGTATCACCTACCTCATGAGTAATTTGATCGACATGCCTGATGTAGGGATCCCGGGCTTCCCAATATCCTCTGGTAGAAGCATGGGCCACGATTTGTTGATCCAAAAGTTCGTCTCTAAGCCTGATGATTTGCTGTATGGCAACGCCCTGACCTATCTGGCCGGGGGTTTCCTCCCGTTCCAGGCCGGGAAGGTAGATGGGATCAAAAGCCGAAAAATCAACCCTCTGCCGGGAATACCCCTCGGTATTCATATTTGCCAGGTTATGCTCTGTTGTGGTAAGGGCCTGTTGATGAGCCACCACGGCTCGCTTCCCGATTTCTATTCCCTGAAAGGTTGATGTCATACCTTGCTCCTCTTATAAACTGCGGTTTACCATTACGCTTCGCATATCCGCTTCCCGTTCGGTGCCCCGGCGGGAATACATTTTTCCCCGCCGGTCCGGATAGGCCTTTTCTAAAAGACCGGAAACGGTCGATTTTGCCTCCCTTAGATATTCCATCAGGGTATCGTTGGCAATCCTAATTTGAAGGGTGATCATTTTTAACTTGCGGTACAGACTGGATATTTCTTCCCGTTCCTTCTCCGGAAGCCGGGATGCCCAGGCATAGAACGATTCCGGTTCTTCGCCGTCAGCTAAGGTTTTAAAAAGCGCCTCCCTCTCAGCGTCAATAATCTCGAAACGGGTGCCGATTTCACCCAGGGACTGCATTAAAACTTCGTAATCAGTCCATTCCCGCTTAACAACCGCTTCCCGGATTAATCCCTGGAGGGGCGGGATCTGTTCTAAAATCTCGATTTCCTTAAGTAAAATAATCGAAAAAGCTAAAGAATTATCCATACCTTTGCCTCCTTTTTGATCATCGGCATTTGAAAACAGATCTTAATTGCCGTGATATCTCCCCCGGCGGCGGTTCATCTTGACTTTTTAGGCGGTTTTGGGCAGAATTTTTCCTGTTCATGGTGGATGTAGCTCAGTGGTAGAGTCCCAGATTGTGGATCTGGTCGTCGCGGGTTCAAAACCCGTCATCCACCCGTAAAAGCATTTTTACATTTTCCGATATTTGTTTGGCCAGTGTCATTAGATTTGTTTTCCGGATCTCCGAGACATGCTTGTAAACTTCTTCCACCATGCCCGGGTGGGCCGGTTTTCCCCGGTGGGGAACAGGGGCCAGGTAGGGACAATCTGTTTCTAAAAAAAGCCTTTCCGCTGGGACCAGTTTACAGGCCTCCTGAACATTCCCGGCACTCTTGTAAGTGATGTTTCCGGCAAAAGAAATATAGTAACCCAGATCCAAAAAGGTTTTTACCTCCGCCGGGCCGTAGGAAAAACAGTGCACCACTCCCCTAACCCGGGGATAACGGGCCAAGGTCACCGCCGTCTCTTCCGCCGCATCCCGGGAATGGATGATAACCGGAAGGTCCAGCCGCTGTGCTATTTCCATCTGTATTTCCATTAGTTCCCGTTCACCTTCCAGATCGGCGCTTCCGTCTTTTCCTTTTCCGTTCCAGTTGTGATCCATGCCGAATTCCCCCAGGGCGCAGAATTTCTGTCCCTGTTCTCCGGTTTTTACGGCGATGATGTCTCTTTCCAGTTCTCCCGCCAGCTTTTCCCTGTTAGTTATGGAATCGGCGTGGGGCCAAAGCCCGGCGGCAAAAAATACCCGAGGGTAGTTTGAAAATTCAGTGATCCGGCGGGGAAGATCTCCCGGATTAAGACTGATGTCTATGATGCCTGCAAAACCTTCCGCAAAAAGACTGCGGAGACAGTCGTGGGGATCAATGCCGCGCCGGGCAAGCATGGAAAGATGTGCGTGGGTATCAATTAACATAATCGTTGACCGCTTTCAGCGGTCTTGCTAAGATAAGAAAACTGCCGGGGTGGTGGAATGGTAGACACCGGGGACTTAAAATCCCCTGGCCGCAAGGCCGTGTGAGTTCAAATCTCATCCCCGGCATTAATACAGGTGTTCTGCAATAATATCCTGCAGGGTATTTTCGCGGATCTTTACAATGGCCTGTTCGCGGTTAAAGCTTTCCTTCGAATCCGAAGCATGGGCGGTGTTGACCATTACATTGCTCCCAAATTCCCGGCGGACCGTTCCTCCCGGCGCTTTTAGAGGATCCGTGGGACCTAGGACATCCCGTATTTTTTGTACTGCCCCTTCTCCCTCATAGACGAGGATCAAGGTCTTGACGGGTTTATTATTGCCGGAACCGGGACGCATACCGGACATAAATTCAATAATGTCCAGGAATTGGCTTTGGGCATATTCTCTGCCAAAACTTTCCGAAAGTATCTTTTTTGTATCATCACTTAAGGTTATGGTGAATTCCTTTTCCAGGACTTCCGCTGCTTTTCCGCCGAATACCGGGGCTAGTTTTTCCTTAAGGGCCGCCTCTACGGGGCCGTAAAAATCCAGGGCCTCTTCCTGAGTAAATTGATGAACCTTTATTCCAACAATGCGCATGCCGGTCCGGGAAAACATATCAATAATCGTACCGGGTTTGGAAGAAGCATAGGCCCAATTATCGGGCTTTAGAATAACCAGTGTCTGTTCTATTTTGGATGGATCCGGGTATTCCATGTTGGATACGATATTTCCACTTCCCTTAAGGAACCGTTCGAGAAGTTTAAGGTCTGCATTAGCATCTTGCTGGTTCCGGGGGGTAAGGACCGCCGGTTCAAAGTATGTAACCTTGTTAGGATCGTTTGAATCAACGATAAGGTCCGCATAGGTGTCCCGGATTGTTTCGCCTGTCAAGGATTCGATGCCTTGATTTTCAGGATGAAGGGCGCCGCAGATATCCGAAAGTTTCCGGCACGCATCATTCCCCCGGAAGAGGAGGAGCAAAACCCGGTGGGGCCTGCCGCCGGAAATAAAATTCTGTTTCACATAATCTGCCAGCAGGGTAAGGTCACCTTTTCTATTTTCTTCCCTTAGGTTCCGCTCATAATCCCTGACAAAGGTCTCATCAGGAATGATCATCTGTGCTCCGGCCAATTCCAGATCAATCCTGGAAAGAAGCCGGGCTATGACACCGCCGGTTCTGCTTTTAACGATGGTATAGGGGGTTACCATAACATAGGAAAGTTCTGCCATATGCCATTGTAAACACTTTTCCTGGCTGTTACAATACCTTTGTGCATAAATCCACAAAACTTCGTTTAATGCGCAATATCGGCATAATGGCGCACATTGATGCGGGAAAAACTACTACCACCGAACGGATTCTCTTTTATACCGGCAAAAGCCACCGTATCGGTGAAGTGGACGACGGCGAAGCAACCATGGATTGGATGGAACAGGAGCAGGAGCGGGGGATTACGATTCAAAGCGCCGCCACCACCGCCTACTGGAAACACGGCGGAGATTTACAGAGCATTCAGGAATACCAGATAAACATCATTGACACCCCGGGCCATGTTGATTTTACCGCCGAAGTGGAACGATCCCTGCGGGTGCTGGACGGTGCAGTGGCGATCCTTGATGCCGTCAAGGGCGTAGAGCCCCAGACCGAAACGGTGTGGCGCCAGGCGGAGCGGTACCAGGTTCCCTGTATCGGTTACATAAACAAGATGGATCGGACAGGGGCTGACTTTTTTCAGGTCCTGGCGGATGTTAAGGAAAAATTCGGCATGGAGACCGTAGCCGTCCAGATACCCATGGGAAAGGAAAACGCCTTTGAAGGAGTGATCGATTTACTTGAAATGGAAGAACTCCGCTGGGAAGGAAGGGAGGGCGAAACCATCATGCGGACGCCGCTGGCGGCGGAACGAAAGGAAGAGGCAGCGCAATGGCGGGAAAAACTCATTGATGCCCTTTCCGCCGTATCCGATGCCATAACGGAAAAATACCTGGCGGGAGAACTGATTCCCCAGGTGCTGATCCGCAGTGAACTGCGAAGGGCCGTGCTGGAACGGAAACTCCTCCCCATGCTGGCCGGGGCATCCCGGCGAAATATGGGAGTCCAGCCCTTGATCAATGCTGTGATTGATTATCTGCCTGCCCCGGACGAAATAAAAAGCGCCGCCGGACATCACCAAAAAAAAGAAGAGGATGTTCCGGTTCCCTGCAATCCGGAAGGTATTCCCCTGGGTCTAGTATTCAAAATCCAAAACGACCGGGAGGCGGGAAGCCTCTGTTATGTGCGGATGTATTCAGGAACCATCAAACCCGGCTCCATGCTTTTCAATGTAGGAAAACGCAAAAGGGAACGGGCCAACCGTATCCTTCGAATGCATTCGAACAAAAGTGAAGCTCTGGATGAACTGGCAGCGGGAGACATTGGGGTTATCATCGGAATGAAGCTGGCTCAAACCGGGGATACCATTGGGAGCGAAGGCTGGCCGGTACTGCTGGATACCATGCAGTTTCCTGAACCGGTAATCTCCGTTTCCCTGGAACCCAGAACCATTTCCGAAGGAGACAAGCTAAAGGATATTCTCGCTATCCTTTCCCGGGAGGATCCTACTTTTACGGCAAAAGAAAACGATGAGACCGGACAGTTGATTATCTCTGGCATGGGAGAACTTCATCTGGATGTTCTGGTAACCAAAATTCTAAAAGATTATGGACTCCAGGCCCGGGCTGGAAATCCCCAGGTAACCTACCGTGAATCAATAGGCAAAGCAATAGAACGGACGGAACGGTTTTCCCGGGTTATCGCCGGCAAAGAAAACGCCGCCGCCCTTACCATGAAACTGGAACCCCTAAAACGGGGATCAGGGAACCGCTACAGCAATACCGTTAAAAACAAGGAACGGATCCCCGATGCGATTTTTGAAGCGATTGAACGGGGTGTAAGGGGAGCCATGGATTCCGGCATCCTGTTGGGTTATCCCTGCATTGATGTGGGAGTAACCATCTTGGACATGGAGTATTCAGAATTAACCGGAACGGAATTTGCCTGTGAAGGCTGCGCCAGCATGGGTTTTGACGAAGCTGCACGAAATGCGGATCCCTTCCTTCTTGAACCGATTATGGCGGTGGATCTTTTTTCCCCCAAGGAATTTGTGGGGGATGTGATAAGTCTTGTTACCCAACGGGGAGGTCAGGTACTCAGCATGGATTCCAAAGGAGGAACCGATCAGGTCAAAGCTTCCGCCCCCATGGAAAAAATGTTCGGTTTTATGACGGCCCTCCGAAGCGTAAGCCAGGGGCGGGCAACTTTTTCCATGGAATTTTCCCACTTTGAAAAGAAAAGTTAACCTAATTTCTTGCTGAAATTCGATTCAATCAAAAAAAGGATTATAGTTGGTAGGCATTTCCGGGTCTTCCGGATTAAGGTTACTGCTCCCCGGCCTGCCTATATTATCGAACATGGACTGCATTTCCGGCGGGATAATCGGCCGCCAATCACCATCCCCATAGTTCCCAGGTATATAACTGGTCATGAAATTTTCGCCGTGTGACTCATCACATCTTTCTTCAGGAACCGTGCCGGCCAAAAAATTTAGGGAAATGACAGCGGGACACATACTGGTGGGGAGTTTTCCCGATGACCGGCATACCACGGCATCGACTATCCCCGGAGGCCGGGGAAAATCGCGGCGGGGAAGGCCCTGGTTGTAGGCCTGCATCAAGTTGCCCCAGATGGGAGCGGCCAAAGTGGCGCCGGAAACATTCATCCCCAGGGAATTGCCGCCCCGGTCAAATCCAAACCAGATCGCAATCGTGTAGTATGGGGTATAGCCTACCACCCAAGCATCGGACCAGTTCTGGGTAGTTCCTGTTTTGCCTCCCGCTGGAATCCGGTAGGTAACGCCCTTGTCATCCTTAACGTTGAGTTTGGCGCCGTAACCTGAACCAAAGGCCAAGGTTCCCATCTCAATGGCCTTGGCGCCAAGGCGGGTCATTATATATGCGTTCTGGGGGCTAATCACTTGTCTTGCACTGCCCATGGCATCCTGCGCTCTCTTTACTTCCAGTTCATAATCTTCGATGATTACCCCGTTCCGGTCTTCCACTGTTCTTATGGCATAAGGGGTAACCGCCCGGCCTTGATTGGCAAATATCGCAAAGGCCCGGGCCATGGACAGAGGGGACACTGCTGAAATTCCCAGTCCCAGAGGATGAACCCTGGGAAAGGTCCGGGCCTTTTCTGCCGGATCGGTAACTCCCAGTAGAGCCGCCACCCGGTCTATGGCGGCATCAAAGCCTATATGATCCAGTATTTTTAGGGATGGAATATTTAATGAAAGCCCCAAAGCTTCGTAAAGCAATACCTGTCCCCGCCAGGTACCCTGGTAGTTGTTAGGCAGGTAGGGTTCTCCTGTGGCCGCATAGAAAACAACAGGACCGTCGTGGATCATGGTGGCCATGGTATATTCCCGGGAATCAATGGCCGCCGAATAATACAGAGGTTTGAAGGCGCTGCCGGGCATTACCTTAGCCTGGGTAGCCCGGATAAGCTGGTTGGTTTCGTTGTACTGGGATCCGCCCACAATGGCCTTGATTTGACCTGTATCGTTTTCCAGCACAATCAGCGCCCCTTCCACCAGGCTTTCCTCCGTATAACTTCTATTACGGCGGTAAGAAGCGGCGGTCATGGGTTTGAGTTCTGGTATGTCAAAAACCAAAGACAGGAGATCCACCGTGGGGTTAAGTTGTTTACCGTATTTATTGGCGGCCTTTATTTCGTCCTGATGTTCCGTAACGGCATAAATACCTTCAAGATTAAAAACCAGGGTGAGCATATTTGCCATAGGTACATAGACCCTCTCGGCCCTGGCGGTCCCATAGCCTGAACTGCTCTGATACATCGAATTTGCCGTCGCAATGCCTTCTGCCATTTCCGCATCTGCCAGCAGCTGAAAATTCATATCCAAGGTGGTTTTAACCGTATAGCCGTCCCGGTAATAATCCATTACGCCGTACATCAATTTGTCCAGTTCCCGGCGTACGTATTCGCTGAACCAAGGAGCCCTGTCTTCGCGGGCAAAGTAGGAACTAAGCCCCAGCCGGGTAGAATCATAAGAAGCCCAGTATTCATTAAAAGAATCGTCCGCTTCTTCCCTGGTGGTGTAGCCCAGTTCCACCATCTTGTCCAGCACGGACTTCTGCCGTCCCATGGCAACGTTTGGTTCCAAAATGAGATTGTAACTGGTGGGGCTGGCAAGCTGTACCACCAATCCCGCAGCTTCGGCCAGGGTTATATCCCGGGCGCTATGGTTAAAAAAATATTTACTGGCCGCTTCTACCCCGTAGGTGCCGGGTCCCATGATCATTTGATTAAGGTAAATTTCAAGGATCTCGTTCTTGGTATACCGCCGCTCCATTTGAATGGCCCACCATAGCTCTTTGATCTTGCGGGTTATGGTCATTTCCTTACGATCCGTATAAAGGGTTCCCGCTACCTGTTGAGTAATGGTGGAGCCGCCGCCCAAGTGGTTCCCCGTTATTCGGCCATAAAAAGCCCGGGCAATAGCCTTTAGGCTAAACCCCCGGTGGTTATAAAAATTTGGATCTTCCCTGGCCAGAACGGCCAGAATCAGGTGACGAGGCAGTTCCCCCAGGGTTATTAGTTCACGCTTTTCATCGGCAGAAAATTCCGTTACAAGTTCCCCGGAGGAATCAAGAACACGGGTTGGCAAGGCGGGGTTTATGCTTTTGAGATTTTCCGTGCTTTCAAGGTTTTCTGTAATAGCAATGGATAACCCAAGGCCCAATCCAATTAATCCAGCTATCAGAATGGCAAATACCGCCGTCAATCGAATGAAAACAAATCCCCGCATACTTCTGGAGGGTAATCATTTTTTTTCCCGGTGTCAAGACGGTATCGAAAGTCTGTTAAGTTCCCTTAAAGTAAAAAAAGCAAAGTTCCGATACATAAAATGTCGGACCTATAGTTCCCCTCCCAAATCACTATATTTCCGACATGCCTCAAGGGCGGGCCGGTCGAACAGGGTTAAACCATATACGGTTTACCGGTTCGCCGGCCTTTTTTGTGGAGGTTATTAGCGGCAATTGGACTTGAACCAATGACCGAACGGATATGAGCCGTTTGCTCTACCAGCTGAGCTATGCCGCCAAAATCGCCGCAGGCGTAAACAGGACGATAGTTTAATGCCATACCCTACCTGGAAAGAGGTCCCTTGTCAACAGCTATCGTTTTTCCTCAAACCTTGACGGGGCAGCGGGGAGGCCGTTAGACTGTGGAAAAAATAAAGGCAGAAGTAGCTTATTGGGCGAAGATATGCTTCTGGCTGGGTACATTGCTTTCGGAGATGTTTATTCTATGAAAAACCAGGCCAAACTGCAGGAATTTGGCTCAATTCTCTCGGAGATCCTTGTCCGTTCACTTGTTTCGCCCGGCCCGCCCCTGCGCTGGACGATTATAGCCAATCCGGGGGCGGGGGGCTTTACCATCAACCGCCGCTGGAAAAAACATATTGCCGTATTAAATTCAATTCTGGAAAAAGCCGGACACAATCCGATACGAAAAAACACTGCCCCTTCGCTATATAGTCAGGGATGGAGCAAAAAAACCGGATTAATTCCCACTTCCGGTCCGGGCCATGCCCTGAAAATTGCCGGGGAACTTCTGAAAGAAATAGCCGGTGAAAATGAAAGCTTTCATTTGATTATTACCGCCGGCGGAGACGGTACCAGTCTGGAGGTGTTGCAATCATTGTACCACGCCTCTCCTGCCCTGCGGTCCAAATTCGCCATACTCCGCCTTCCCCTGGGGACGGGAAATGACGGTGCCGAAGCCTGGGAACCGGAAGATGCCCTGAAACTGCTGATAAATCCAACCCGCACCGAACTGAGCCGGGGCCTAAAGCTTTCCACCGCATCGGGAAAAACCTGGCCCTCAGGCGATCCATTTTTAGCCTTTAACATCCTCTCGGTAGGACTGGACGCATTTGTTACCCATATGACCAATATAATGAAAGGCAAACTTCCCGGCGATTCCTACAAACTCTGGGTGGACATCGCCGCCCTTCTTTATGACCGGATCTACAAGGTCAGTCCCATGGAAATACGGAGCTATGATGAAAAAAACCATGAAATAAAAAATATCCGGGAAAAATTGCTTCTTTGCGCCATGGGGGTAAGCGGACGGCGAAGCTATGGTTCCCACAAAATGATCCTTCCCGATGACAGGAATGTCTGTGCCATTACCCAGATGTCCCTGTTTCGAAAAATTGTCCTAAAGGAACTTTTTTCATCCGGCGGCCATGCAGAAAAACCGGAAACTCTTTTGTTCAATGCCAGCCGTATCGAAATTGCCGGGTCAAATCCCATTCTTGCCCAGATGGACGGCGAAACAGTACGGCTGGAAAAACAAGACTTCCCAGCGGTCATCGAATTAACCGATCCGGTAATTCCGGTACTACGATTTGCCAAATAGTTTTTGAAAAAACAAAGCTATTGAATCAAATAGAACCCTGATAAAATTCCCCCTGACCGCTTCTTTTTCCAGAACCAGCGGCATACGGTACAACTCTCCCATTTCATCACTGATAATAAGGGTTCCTCCCTGTTCTCCGGCGGGTAAAGGCGCCCTTAGATGAGATAACCGTTCTATGTTAATTTGAAGTATTCCGCCTCGGCGGGCAGAAACGGTAAAGGCCGGTTCTCCCCCCAGTTTAAGGGCGCCGTATTTTCTTTTACTGCCCCAGATCCGCACATCGGGCAGGTACTCCACGGCGGAACGCATCGTTTTAAAATTGGCAAAACCCCAATCCAAAAGCGCCATGCCATCCCGGTCCCGTTCTGCTTCGCCGGAAGCGCCAAGGATGATCACGGTGAGCCGGGTTTCTCCCCGGCGGGCGCTGAGGGCAATGTTGTTCCCCGCCTCGGGAATGTACCCCGTTTTTATGCCGTCAACTCCGGAAATACCGAGCAGAGTGTTGCGATTGTTTTGAACGATGGTCCGACTCGGTTCATTCCCCGTATTAACTGCCTGGGGATACGCAAAGGTTGGCACCGAATGGAGCAGCGCAACACTTTCCGGGTGCTTGTGAAGGTACATCCTGCAGAACCGGGCAAAGTCCAGGGCGGTGGTGGTGTTTTCCGGGGAGATTCCTGCGGGTTCAAAAAAACGGGTAGAAGCCAGGCCCAAGAGTCCCGCTTCGGCGTTCATCATGGCGACAAAGGCTTCTATGGAGGGAGCAAGGTGAAGGGCCGCTGCCACCGCGGCATCGTTCCCTGACGAAACCGCCATTCCCAGAAGCAATTCCCCCAGAGTAACCGTTTGATTCCTCCCCAGAAACATAAGGCTGGATCGAGGAGGCTGGTTATCCGCCCAGGTCTCCGGAGGAAGCCAGACAATGTCATCGGCGGAGGCCTTGCCGGTCTGTATGGCCCGCAGCGCCAGGTGGATGGTCATTAACTTAGTAAGGGAAGCCGGCGGAATCACCAGGCTGGGACTTTGGGAAAAAAGGATCGTCCCCGTTTCCCCATCAATCAACACCGCCGACCGGGCGGAAATTGAAGGCGGCAGGGCGGCAGGATAAAGGGGATCGGTTAATTCGGCGGCAAAACAGGGAATCCAGAGAAACAAGAGCAATATACCGATAATATTCTGTTTATTCATCATTCCTCCTGGTTTCTAATACAACTGTCCCGCCGCCCGGGGATAGGGGATCACATCCCGGATGTTGGCCATGCCGGTAACATATTGAACAAGGCGTTCAAAACCCAGGCCAAAACCGGAATGGGGGACGGCGCCGTACCGGCGGAGGTCCAGGTACCAGTTATAACGTTTTGTGTCCATTCCCAGTTCGACCATACGTCTTTCCAGAGCAGAAAGGTTTTCTTCCCGCTCGGAGCCGCCGATAATTTCCCCCAACCGAGGAACCAGTACATCCATGGCCCGGACGGTTTTCCCGTCATTATTTTGCTTCATGTAAAAAGCTTTTATCTCTTTGGGATAATCGGTTACGATCACCGGTCCCTTGATAAACTCCTCGGCGAGGAATTTTTCATGTTCACTCTGGAGATCACACCCCCAATGAGGTTTGAATTCAAAGGGTCTGGAGTTCTGCGCCTTTTCTAGTTCGGCGATGGCATCAGTGTAACGGAGATGAACAAAGTCCGATTCGGCCACAAGGCGGATGGTTTTGATGAGACCCTTTTCGATACGCTCGTCAAAAAAAGCCATGTCTTCGGCGCACTCATCCAAAATCTCAGTGAAACAGAATTTAAGAAAATCTTCTGCCAAGGCCATGTTTTCCGGGAGTCGGAAAAATGCGGTCTCCGGTTCGATCATCCAGAATTCCGCCAGGTGCCGGGCTGTGTTGGAATTTTCCGCCCTAAAGGTGGGACCGAAGGTATACACCCGGGAAAGGGCAGCGGCATAGGTTTCCGCCTCCAACTGGCCCGAAACGGTCAGGAACGTTTCCCTGCCAAAAAAATCCCCGGCATAAAAGTCTTCCTTTTTTTTCGGCAGCCCGGCAGGATCCAGGGCGGTTACCCTGAACATTGATCCCGCTCCTTCAGCGTCATTTCCTGTGATGACCGGCGTATGGAGGTAATGGTAGCCCCGGTCCTGAAAAAAACGGTGTACCGCATAGGAAAGTTTGCTGCGGACCCTCATCACTGCCGCCAAGGTGTTGGTTCTTCCCCTAAGATGGGGCATTTCCCGGAGGAATTCCAGAGAATGCCGTTTTTTCTGGAGCGGATAGGGGGGGATACCGTTTTTTTCTTCCCCCAGAGCTTCGCCGATTAACTGTATCGAAGAAGCGGCGATTTCCACCGCCTGCCCCGGAGCGGGGGAAGGGATAAGCCTGCCGGTAATTTCTACCGCCGAACCTGTGGAAAGTCCCGGTGGAACAAAAATTCCATCAAAGGTACACTGGATACTGCTAAAACAGGAACCATCGTTTATTTCCGCAAAAACCAGATTCTTCATATCCCGTTTGGTCCTGACCCAGCCCCGGATTACAAGATCTTGGGGCGGAGAGAGGGTTAAGATTTCTTTTATCAGGGGAAACATACTTGATTATATCACATTCAAAATGACCCTTGCATCCGGAAAAAAGAGAGGATACAATCTTCAATAAAAAGGGAGGCCGCTAACCGGTGGTGTAACTTCAAATGATATTATGCGGCAAAGGTATATCCCCCGGCATTGCGGTGGGAAAAATTCATATCCACGGTAAGTTCCTCCTTGAACCGGAAAAAAGTTTTTGCCGGGCCGGAAAAGAGCGGGCACAGATGGATCGCTACGAGGCAGTTAAAAAAAACGCACTGGATGAGCTGGAACAGATAATTACGGCCATGAACAAACACGACCCGGAAAAGGCGTCTATTTTCAGGGCCCACCAGGATATGGTTAACGATGTTGAAATTACAGAGGAAATCCCGGCGAAAATACTGCATGAACATTGGAACGGCGATTGGGCGATCTATGCAATTTACGATACTTTTATCCGCATGGTACGACAGGCGGCGGACCCCCTAATTGCAGAACGGGCAGCAGATTTCGAAGATGTCCGGAGACGTCTGCTCAGATTATGGTACGGCAAAAAAGAAGACGGCCCTGTTATGTTTGAAGAGCCGGTTATCGTTGCAGCGCAGGATCTGCTGCCTTCGGATGCAGCAGCGATGGATAAAAACAAGGTTTTGGCAATCCTTACCGAAACCGGCGGCGGCACCTCCCACTCGGCGATCATCGCAAGGAGTTACGGTATCCCCGCCATCATGGGCATTCAAGGACTGCTGAAAAAAATTAAGCAGGGGCAAACCGCAGCGGTTAATGCCGTTGAAGGGACGGTACATCTTGAACCGGATAAATTTTTGATCGAAGAACATACCCAAAAAAACGCTGCCTTCCTCCAGAAACATAAACCAATCAAATAAGGAGAACTAAAATGATTACAGGCTCAACAGCGATGCTGGCATTTATCCTGGCACTGTTTACCGGTGTACTCAAGGTAACTGCCGGTCTTGCTATGAAGATGTGGGTACCCCTGATTACCGGCATGGTTGCAGGTATTATTACTGGAGATATAACGCTGGGGCTCCAAATAGGCGCAGCCTGTTCCATCATGGCATTGGGGTTTTACACCTATGGCGGGATAGTCATGCCGGATTACAGCATTGGCGCCATATTCGGCGTATTTATCGCTTCTCAATCATCTGTCCTCGGCATCCCAAAAGAAGAAGCCATCGGACAAGCTGGTTTGGTGGCCACCGCCATTGCCCTCCTCATGATCCTCTTTGACATTCTGGGCAGGAGCTGCGCCACCTTTTTTCTGCATGGCGGCGAAAATGCCCTGACTAGGCGGAACCTTGTTTCCTTCCAGCGCTGGCATCTGGCGGGAACCATTCCCTGGGGTCTTTCCCGGTTCATCCCCGTGTTTATTGGGATGCTTTTTATTGGAGAATACCAGGAAGTAGCCAAAACTGTTCAGCAGTTAGAATGGCTCCAGCGGGGACTCTCGGCGGTTGGGGCGGTCCTTCCTGCGATTGGATTTGCCATCCTTCTTTCCCGGATGGATATTAAGACCTATTGGCCCTATATGCTTACAGGGTTTGCCCTCTATGCCTATCTGGGACTTCCCATTGCGGGACTGGCGGTTATCGGCGCCGCCGCGGCGGGACTCTACATGATAAACCGGAAAAGTTTTTCCATGAAAGATCTTTCCAGAGAAGAAATATAATATGGCGCAGACAAATCAAAAGCTTTCCCGGGAAACCCTAAAAAAAGCTGCCTTCAGGCATAATTGGACCCTTCAGTGGTGCTGGAATTATGAACGGATGCAGGCTTCGGGCTTTGCCTATTCCATGATTCCGATCTTAAATGAACTGTACTCTTCAGAAGAAGAAGTCTGCGAAAACCTGGAACGGCATATGCAATTCTACAACAGTCACCCGGGAACTTCGGCAATTATTTTTGGCGCTTCGGCAGCTTTGGAAGAAGGATACCAGAAGGATATGTCCAATTCTATTAAGACAGCCCTTATGGGTCCCTTGGGCGGCATTGGCGATACCCTCCAGTTTTCTCTGGTCCAGCCCTTTGCTTATCTTATTTCCGCCGCCCTGGCGGCTGGTCCTTTTCCGGGGAATCTTTTTTCAATCCCCCTTCTGCTCATTCCCTTTGTTCTTTTTTTCTGGGCCCGATGGCCATTCTTCTGGTGGGGCTACAAACAGTCATCCAAGATCATCGAGAAAGTGGGCGGCCAAAATAAATTTAACTTACTCCGGAATGCCGCCCAGATTATGGGATTAACCGTTATCGGAGGGTTTATTCCCGCCATGTTGAAAATTATTAAATTCGATGTTTCCTGGATGCCGCTTGTGGAGGGAGAAAAAGTAGATGCCTTTAATCTCCAGAATCTGCTGGATAGTTTGCTGCCCCACCTTCTTCCCATTGCGCTGGTGGTGTTCTGTTACTGGATGCTTAAAACCTGCCGGCTTACTCCGGTAAGGGCAATCCTAATTCTTGCGGTGATAACTTTTCTTTTGGGCATATCCGGTGTGCTTACAATACCAATTGTCTCTTAAGAATGCACATTGTGATCGCCGGGACTCGGTGTAAACTGATCCGGAACTGCGAAAAGGACGGCAAGGAGAAATCGTGACCATTGGCACTGTGGGGACCAATTTTATTGTCGATGCCTTTATCCAGGCGGCTGCCAAAACCGGCGGGGCGGAAATATGTGCCTGCTATTCCCGGTCAAAAGAAACTGCCGCCGCCTTTGCGGAAAAACACCGTATTCCCAGGTGGTATGCCGGCAGGAAACAATTTCTTTCCGACACAGAACTGGATTTTATCTATGTGGCGGCCCCCAACTCAATTCACTTTAAATGGACACGGGATGCTCTTATGGCAGGACGAAACGTAATTTGCGAAAAACCCTTTGTGTCTAAGGCGGCAGAGCTGGGGGAACTAATGGCTATAGCCAAGAAAAAAACCCTTTTTTTGTTTGAAGCCCTTACTACGCCTCACCTCCCCAACTTCCGCTTGCTGAAACAAAAACTCAGCGAAATTGGAACGATCCGTCTGGTTCAAATGACTTTTTCCCAATACTCCAGCCGCTACGATGCATACCTTTCCGGGAAACTTCCCAACGTTTTTAACCCCGCATTTTCGGGGGGCGCCTTAATGGATCTTAACTACTATAATCTGTCCTTTCTCCAGCGTCTCTTTGGAAGCCCCCTGGAAATCCGCTATTTTGCAAACAAGGGAGAAAGCGGCATTGATACCTCCGGTATCTTGATCTTGCGGTACGATGGATTTATAGCCTCTGCTTCTGCCGCCAAGGACAGCGAAAGCCGGAACTACATTCAGATCCAGGGAGAAAAGGGTTATCTTGCCAGTATAAGCACCGCCGGAGGGCTCCATTCTGGCTTTTCCCTGGTAACCAAAGAAAAGACAGAAGTGTTTAATATACAGGAGCATGAGAACGTGTTATACTATGAATTAATGGACTTTATCGAAGAATGGAATGCGGGGGATCCTGCCTGTTGTGACACACCTCTGAGAAACAGCCTGGAAACGGCCCTGCTTATGGATCAAGCAAGAAAAGACTCTAAAATAATATTTGAGGCAGACAAACTATGAAAATGGGTTTTGCACAAAAAAATATTACCCCCGATTTTCCGGTTCCTCTGGCGGGCTTCTACCAGGAAATCAGAATTTCACAGGGGGTTCACGATAAACTCTATGTGCGGGCATTATATTTTGAAAGATCCGAAAAGGGGCCGGTTGTTATCCTGCAACTGGATCTGCTTAACCTGGACCGGATCTGTCTAAATAGAATATACCAAAAAACCAAGATTGATAAAAACCGCCTCTTGATCTTTGCTACCCACAACCATTCAGGTTTTGGAGGTATCTTTGACACAGAACATGGGATCAACCATGATCTCATTCCCTTTCTGGGAGAAAAGAATCCCTCCCTTATTGATTTGGTGATAGCCAAGAGCATAGAAGCTATCGAAGAAGCATCCCGGAATTGCGTGGAAACCACAATTAGAATTAACCGTGGAAATGTCAAAGGACTTGCAAATAACCGGCGAAAACCGAGTATTCCCTGTGACAATTCCCTCTTTACGATAGAATTCCACCGGGTCGACAAGAAAAAAATCCTCCTCTACAACCTTTGCTGCCATCCCACTGTTTTGAACGGTGAAAACCTTCTCTTAAGCGCCGACTTTCCCGGTATTGTGGCGGAAAAACTGGAAGGGATCTCCGGCGGTTATGACATGGTTGTTTTTATCAACGGTTCCGCCGGAGATATGAGTACCCGTTATACCCGCCGGGAAAACAGTTTTACCGAATGTGAGCGTTTTGCAAAAATTGTTATTGACGCTCTCAAAGGAGCAGGAAATGGGGATCTGCTGCCCTTGGAAAAAATAGAACTCCGGTATCATTCCTTTCCCCTGATCATGGCAAAAAACCCCGGAGCTAAGGAAGCCAGAGAATATTTACAAAAGGCCATACAAAACCTGACCGTTCTGAAAAACAAAAATGCCAGTTCCGCCGACATACGAAGGGCTGCCACCCTTGTGGAGGGAGCGCAAATCAGCTTGCTCAAGTCAAGTTCCCAAACGCCGGATAGTAAACCTGTTGAAACAGGGATTCTGCATATCAACAATGTTGTCATTGTCTGTTCACCCTTTGAGCTTTTTTCATCCCTGGCCCTGAATCTAAAGAAACAAAAAAAGATTGAATGGTTCTGTTATGCCAATGAGATGGCAGGGTATCTTGCCGATTGTGATTCATGGGACAGTCTGGATTATGAAGCCCTGTCCGGTGATTTTGCCCGGGGAGAAGGAGAACGTTATATGGAATTGATTTCCGGGCTAATTTAAGAAGTACGGTTCAGTTCTTATTTGCTTCTGCTTTTTTAAACCTGGCGACATACAATGGCCCGCAGCCGGCCGTTGTATCGGGCAGTACAATCCTGCCGTATTGCGTTTCTTCACCAAGAGAAAAATCGGGGCGGTCCAAAATACAGGTCCCCGTTTCCCGGTATTTTTGCAGAAGTTTTACCGTCACGCCATCGTTTTCTTCCGCATTAATGGAACAGGTAACATAGACCAGGGAACCGCCGTTTTTCAAAAGCAGAAATGCGGCGGAAAGAAGCGACCATTGCCGCCGGGCAAGAAATTTGGGACGGGCGGGAGTCCATTTCTCCATGGCTGCCTTATTTTGAATCACATGACGTTCGCTGGAACAGGGCGCATCCAGAATTATCGCTGCAAACCGGCCCCGTTCACTTTGCCGTCCAGCGGCAGCGGCGGCGTCAAAGCCCGACACTTTTACCCTTTTCCGCAGATCCTCAGGTAAATGTTTATCCAGCACCAGAGAGAGCCTCCTTCTCCTTTTGGCGGAAATTTCATTGGCCAGCAAATGTGTGTGGTTTCCCATGCGGGATGCAATTACCAGAGTTTTTCCTCCCGGAGCGGCACAGGCATCGAGAATCAGCGGTTCAGTATTTTCCTTTCCGCCTTCTGCCTGATCCGGCAGCCGGAGAGACCGGGCTGCAAAAACCGAAGCACGATCCAGATAATATGGCGCGGCAAGACTGTCATCATAGGAGACGGCTGCTGAGGGAAGAAAAAGGCTTTCCCGAAGATACTGCCACCGGCTGCCAAAAATTTCTCCATAATAAGTATCAAATTTTTTTTTGTCTGAATTAATTTTTCAGCGCTCCGCATCGTCCATCTTTATACCGAAATTCACCAAATCATCAATTTTTTGAACAATATCAAAACCCTCTCTAACCCCCAAATCCGCATGAAAGCGAAGGCGGGGAGTACTGCGGATATGCATGGTTTTGTTTAGTTGGGCCTGGATAAAACCGGCGGCACTTTGAAGTCCCTCAACTCCTTTGGCAAGCCCCGTTTCGGTTTTATGGCTGGACACAAAGACATCAGCATAGGCAAGGTCCCGGGAAACCTCTACCCTGGTTATGGAAAGAAAGGAATCCACCCGCGGATCCTTTATCCTGCCCTCTACAATAAGAGAACCGATCTTTTCCTGAATAAGGCTTCCTACCCTGCCGGTTCTGAAAGAATTCATGAACTACTGGCGAGTTTCCTGGCTACTTCGACGATCTCAAAGATTTCAAACTGATCAGTGATTTGAATATCATCAAAATTTTCGATACCCAGACCGCATTCAAAACCAGAAGCCACTTCCCGGGCATCGTCTTTAAAGCGTTTAAGACTGGCGATCTTTCCGGTATGAATCACAATGCCTTCCCGGATCACGTTGACCTGGGCGCTGCGCTTGACCGTGCCGGTAAGAACATAACAGCCGGCGATGGTGCCCGCCTTGGGAACTTTAAAGGTTTCCCGAACTTCCATGGTGGCGATTACCTCTTCTTTAGTATCAGGTTTAAGCATTCCTTCCAGGGCCTGCTGTATTTCTTCCACCGCCTTGTAGATCACATTGTATTTGCGGATATCTATCCGTTCCTGATCGGAAAGAGCCTTTGCTTTTGGAGTGGGCCGGACATTAAAGCCCAGGATGATTGCATTTGAAGCGGCAGCCAGATCCACATCTCCTTCGTTAATTGCCCCCGGCAGGGCCTGGATTACGTGGACCCGTACTTCCTTGTTGGAAAGTTTTTCCAAACTTGAACGGAGGGCCTCTGCGGAACCCTGCACATCGGCCTTGATGATCACCTTTAGCTCCTGGATCGCCCCATCGCTAATGGTTTGATGAAGATTGTCCAGGGTTATTTTTTTTATGTTCTTGGCGTCTTCAAATCTTTTCAGTTCCTGCCGTTTAGCGGAAACTCCCCGGGCGCTTCGTTCGTCGTCTATGACCTGAATGGGATCTCCCGCATTGGGAATTCCTTCGAAGCCCAAAACTTCCACCGGCATGGATGGGGTTGCTTCATCTACTTTTTCTCCCCGATCGTTAAAAAGGGCCCTGACTTTGCCTGGCCAAATTCCTGCCACAAAAGAGTCCCCTACTTTCAGGGTACCCTTTTCGATGATCACCGTGGCCACCACCCCCCGGCCATGATCAATTCGGGATTCCAGCACCTTTCCTTCGGCGGAACGGTTGTAATTGGCCTTAAGATCGAGGAGTTCCGCTTCTAGAAGTATGGTCTCGATCAGCTTGTCGATCCCCTCTTTTTTTAATGCCGAAAGTTCCACAAACATCGTCTGGCCGCCCCAGTCTTCGGGCATCAGTCCCAGATCGGAGAGTTGGCTCTTTACCTTGTCAGGATTTGCCTCCGGCTTGTCGATCTTGTTTACCGCCACAACAATGGGTACTTCCGCTTCCCGGGCATGGTTGATCGCCTCTACGGTTTGAGGCATTACTCCGTCATCGGCGGCTACCACAAGGATCACAATATCCGTTACCTGGGCACCCCGGGCTCTCATGCGGGTAAAGGCTTCGTGTCCCGGCGTATCCAGAAAGGAAATTCTACCCCTGGGGGTTTCCACCATATAAGCGCCGATATGCTGGGTAATTCCTCCAAACTCGCCGGAGGCTACATCGGCGCTGCGGATCGCATCCAGCAGTTTCGTTTTACCATGATCTACATGTCCCATGACCGTTACCACCGGGGGGCGGTTTTCCATGGTGGAAACGTCGTCGGCTCCGGTGTTGATCACCGTCTCATCGTAAATGCTGACAATTTTGACTTCGGCACCGAATTCAGAAGCCAGGAGGGTGGCGGTTTCGGCATCGATCTGTTGATTAATTGTTACCATCATTCCCATGCTCATCAGTTTCTGGATTAGATCCGACGCCTTTAGGTTCATTTTCCGGGCCAGTTCTGAAACGGAAACAACTTCCATGATGTCGATGGATTTAGGAACAGGGTTGGCAACCTGGGTTATTTTCTTTTTGGTCTGGAGAAGTTTTTCTTCCATCTCCTGTTCTTTTTTTTGATAAACAGTTTTTTTAGCCTTAAAGGATTTTTTTACCTTGCCATCCAGCACGGGGGGAGCATCTCTGTTAAAACCGGGCTTGCCTGCGCCGCTTCTGCCGGAAAATCCCGCAGTTTGGCCGGGAGAACCAGGCCGGACCGTTCGATTAAACGGCGGCCTATTTCTTTCCTGTCCCTGACGGCCCGGTGCACCTTCAGGGCGGGCCGTGTCGGTTCGGTTTCCCGCGGGACGGTTTCCTGCCCTGGATCCGTCAGGACGCTGATAGCCGTCTTGACGATCGGTACGCACCATATCAGTACGTCTTCCTACCGGGCGGCCCCCTACCCTGCCGGCGGCTCCGGCAGGACGCTGGCGGGGAATAAATTCCTGTTTTTGTTTCTTTTCTTCCTTAGGTTCATCCGTTTTTTTATCTTGTTTCGGATGCGGTTCCTGAGAATGGACCGATACCACTTTTGGCATTTTTTTTGCCGGGGTAGGACCTTTCTTTTTTACTACCACCACCTTACGGCGTTCCCCTTCTCCGGCATTGGAGTCCCCATCCGCTGCTTTTACGGGAGATGGAGTTTTTGCAGGAGAGGCATGCTTGATAAGTTCAACCTTGGGTTTTTGCGTATTATCCAATTCTTCAGCCATGTTCCACCTTATTCTTCTTCATACTCAAAACTTAAACCTATGCCGCAGTTGGGGCAATTGGCCATATCCACAGTGATCTTTGCACCGCATTCAGGGCACTCGTATTCTTCCGCTTCTTCTTCCTCATCCTCTTTTTCTTCCGGTGTTTCAGCCTCCGCTTCTTCATCTTCCACGATTTCAACAAATTCTTCTATAAGCCTGCGGAGTTCATCGATTTGAGGAGCATTAATACCTTTAAGGGTTGCTATTTCTTCTTCCGAAAGGGCAAGGAAATCTTCGATAAATTCAATGTTGTTTTCCATGAATCCTTCGGCAATTTCCTTGGCAATTCCTGGAAGTTCGGCAATCCGGGAAATTTCTTCCGAATCGCCGAAGAGCTCCGATACGGCCCGGCGGGATTCAGAGGCAATGTCCATTTCCTCAAATTGTGCATCGGTTTTTACGTCGATGTTCCAGTCCACGAGGCGGTTGGCCAGCCGGACATTAAGGCCTTGTTTTCCGATGGCCAGGGAAAGCTGGGTTTCGACCACCACCGCAAGGGCTTGGTGTTTACCTTCATCCAGAATGATCACGTCCCGCACTTCCGCGGGAGAAAGGGCGTTTTTAATGAACCGCCGGGAATCCGGATCGTATTTAAGAATATCGACTTTTTCTCCTTCCAATTCCCGAATCACCGCCTGGATTCGGACACCTTTAAGGCCCACACAGGCCCCTACGGGGTCCACATCTTCCCGGTTGGAGTATACTGCCAGTTTGGTGCGGTACCCCGCCTCCCGGACAATCTTGTGAATCTCCACGGTCTTGTCATAGATTTCCGGCACTTCCAGTTCAAAGATTGCCCGGACAAAATCTGTATGTGTCCGGGACAGAACCACCTGAAGCCCCGCGGGAGTTTTGTTTACCTCGGTAATCAGAGCCTTGATCCGGTCGTTGACATGGTACAATTCCCGGGGAGACTGGTATTTTTTGGGGAGGATCCCCTCCACCTTGCCCAGGTCCACATAAATCGTCCCATTCCTCTCCCGCTGGTAATAGCCGATGATGATCTCCCCCACCTTGTCTTTGAATTCCGAATAGAGGCTGTCCTTTTGAATTTCCCGGATCGTCTGATGAGCGGTCTGTTTGGCACTTTGCACTGCAATACGATCAAAATCTCTGGGGTCTACCTCGATTAAAAGGTCGTCCCCCAATTCTGCTTCGGGATTGAGTTCCCGGGCTTCTTCCAGATCAATTTCGGCAGACGGATCGTAGACACCGTCGACTATTTTTTTCTGGGCATAAATCGAAACCGTCCTGTTATCGTCACTGAACCGTACAATGGCATTATCCGCATTTCCAAAACGGCGCTTGTAGGCCGCCAGCAGGGTATTTTCCACAGTTTTGAGGATCAACTCCTCCGAGATTCCCTTGTCCTGAATAAGCTGACGGATTGCATCCGACATATCCGTTGCCACGCTATCCTCCCTTAGCCATCCAGCCTTGCCTTGGCTATTGTTTCATACCGCAATTCTTGTATTCCTTCCTCTGTGTCTAAGAGGATTCTTTCTTCATCGGATCCATGGAGCAACCCCTGTTCCCACCGGTCCCCGCCGGTCCGCCAGCACTTTAACACCCTCCCGGTATAATGACGGAATTCCGCCCCCTCTTTTATAAGGCGGTCCGTTCCGGGGGAAGAAACCTCCAGGTACAGGTCCCTCCCCGCCAGGACGAGTTCCAGCCGGGGAAGAACCGCACGGTGTACCCGGGAAAGCTCATCGGTTCCGATACGGCCGGTGCCGGTAATTACCAGCCGTACCTGAGCGCTGCCCCTTCGGCGGAATAAATCCAGTTCAACCAAGGCAAAACCCAGGCCGCCGATTACCGGCTCCAGTTCTCCGATAAGGGCTGCCGCATCCTGATCCGGCTCCCTGATTTTGTACCGCACTGCCATTCTCCAAAACCCGCAAAAACCAATAAAAAAGGGGCGTCTGATCGGCCCCCTTTTATGCGAATTCAGACTGTCAAGTCACTGTATCAAAAAAAAAAAAAACTGTCAAGGGAGACAATTAAAATTGCCGGCTGGCCTGTCCGGCGGGGAATTTATGCTGTTCTTGCCGGCGTACTGCCGCTGTGTTACCATTGCAAAGAGAAAAAGGGAGGGCCTTTGGCAAAGAAAACCTACAATGAAAAACTGAATTTTTCCGGGGATCTTCCCAAAGTGGAAACCTTGACCAGCCCCAAATTAATTGAACGCAATAAAACTACAACCATGGTTATTGTTCCGCCTCTGGAATACGACGGCCTTATGAAAAAAGTCCCAAAAGGCAAGGTTACCACCATCGACCGAATGATGTCTTACATGGCAGCAAAATACAAAGCTGGCTGTGCCTGCCCTATGACGGCGGGGATCTTTGTAAACATCGCCGCCAATGCCAGTGAAGAACGGGCCGGAAAAAATATTACCCCCTGGTGGCGGGCCTTAAAAAAAGACGGGCAGTTAAACGAAAAGTACCCCGGTGGTATAGAAAGCCAGAAAACCCGTTTGGAACAGGAAGGGCACAAAGTTATCCAAAAGGGAAAACGCTGTTTGGTGGAGAACTACGAAAAGAAACTTTGTGCCTTTGTATGAAGAAAATTAGGTTATGCGTTCTATTTTTTGATCATCAAGTTCCGCCAGTATTTTACGGTATTTTCTCCCTGTCCCCGGTTCTGCCGCTTCGGGGAACAGGTCCAGCAAGGGCCGCAGGGCAAAAGCTCGTTCCGCCAAGCGGGGATGAGGAATAATCAGATCACCCGCGGGCATAACCAAATCGCCAAAGAGCAGGATGTCGATGTCCAGGGTTCGTTCTCCCCAGTGCCGTTCGCAGGAACGGTCTCTGCCATGGCGGGCTTCTATTTCCTGGATTATCACAAACAATTTCCGGGGATCCGCAGAAAACAAACCGGTGCCGGCAGCATTCAAAAACGGTTCCTGATCCGTCACATACAGAGGATTGGTACGGTACAAGGGAGAAAGCCGGAACCTGCCCAGATTTTTTTGCAGCTCCGCTGCGGCAGAATTAATAAGTCCCCTGCTGGAAAGGCCCCTATGGGGCCGGTTAGAACCAAGCCCCAGCACGCATGGGACCTGGAGTTTTTCCGCTAGGATTTCTGACAAACCTTGTCTTAAAACAGATCACTCCCTATTTCTAAAGGAGTTTCAGGATTTTTTCGCGGCCTTCCAGGCCCGCGGTGAGCCTCCTGCACAGCATCATGCTGGCCGGACTGGGCCGTCTGGATCTCTCGTTCTAGGGCCGGCATTCCCGTACCCCCTGGGGAATGCATTCCTGCGGCCAAATTAATCCCGGCGGAAACACCGCCGGGGGAAACAGTGCCGGTGCTTCCAGAACCAGCAGGTTTCGCATCAATGGATCGATCTGGAAACATGAGTTTCCGGAGTTTTGCTTCGATTTCTGCGGCAAAGCCGGGATTATCCTCCAGAAACTTTTTTGCATTGTCCCTGCCCTGGCCTATTTTTTCTTCACCGTAGGCATACCATGCTCCCTTCTTGTCGATGATCTCGTACTTAACCGCCGCATCCAAAAGACTTCCGATGGCGGAAACTCCCTTGCCAAAAATAATTTCCAGTTCGGCCTTTCTGAACGGAGGCGCCACTTTGTTCTTGACCACCTTAACCCTGATCCGGTTTCCCACCGCATCGGAATCCTTTCCCGCTTCGATGGTTTCCATCCGGCGTACTTCCAGCCGGACCGAAGAATAAAATTTCAAGGCATTCCCTCCGGTAGTGGTTTCGGGGTTGCCAAACATGATTCCAATCTTCATCCGGATCTGATTAATGAAGATCAGTAATGTCTTGGATTTGCCTATGATTGCCGTCAGTTTCCGCATGGCCTGGCTCATAAGCCGGGCCTGAAGACCCATCTGGGCATCCCCCATATCGCCGTCAATTTCCGCCTGGGGGGTCAGGGCCGCCACGGAGTCCACCACAATAATATCCACTGCCCCGGACCGAACCAGGTTTTCTGTAATTTCCAGGGCCTGTTCCCCCGTATCGGGCTGGGAAATCCACAGGTCGTCGATATTGACACCGAGGTTTTTGGCGTACACCGGGTCCAGGGCATGTTCGGCATCGATAAAAGCGGCGATCCCCCCCAGTTTCTGGGCCTCCGCAATGGCATGAAGGGCCATGGTGGTTTTCCCTCCCGCCTCAGGACCGTAGATCTCAACGATCCTTCCCCGGGGGTATCCCCCAATGCCCAGGGCTTCGTCCAGGAGAATCGACCCGGAAGGGATAGTTTCAATTCCCGTTGTTTTGGCATGGTTCCCCAACTGCATCAGGGAACCGGCGCCGTATTGTTTTTCGATTTGAAGCCGGGCCGCTTCCAGGGCTTTTTTCTTTTCTTCAATAGATCCCAGGGGCCCCGAAGCTCCCAAACCAATCTTGTTTTTTTCCGCGTCGCTCATCTTTGCCATCCTTTCCCTCCCCTTTATGTATGTATGGCAACAATGTGGTTATTGCTTGCATTTCTTTTGTTGTCTATGTAAAATACCAGATTTTCATAAAAGATGGAATATCTTAAAAGCACAAATTGAAAAACCGAACGCAATTGGAGTCTAGTTAGCTCCACTCACCTTTTCAAACTTTGCACTGCCGATATGACAGTAACCACCCGGATTTTTTTCCAAATACTTTTGGTGATACTCCTCGGCGGGGTAATAGTTTTCCAGCGGTTTTACCTCAACAACAACCAGGTTGTCCAGGTTTTTTTGCAATGTCTCTATTGATTTGAGAATGATTTCCCGGTCCGCCTCGTCAATATAGTATATCCCGGTACGATATTGTATTCCGGAATCGGCGCCTTGGCGGTTCAAAGTTGTGGGGTTAATCACATCGTAGTATTTTTCCAACAGCACATTTAGGCAAATCACCAACGGATCGTATTCAACCCTCACTGTTTCGGCATGGCCGGTGTTATTGCAGCAAACTTCTTTATAGGAAGGATTTTCCGTGCGGCCGTTGGCATAGCCCGCCAATGTGGATGTAACTCCCTGTATCAGGGAAAAATATTTTTCCAATCCCCAAAAACAGCCTCCGGCAAGATAAATTGTTTTCATTAACACAATGATACACCTGATCTCCCGTTCAAAAAACCCTATTCGTTTTGAGAAGCGGCATCAGCATGGCAGCCGCAGCCTGAATGTTGAACCCTCTCCGGCATGGCTTTCTACCTCGGCGGTTCCGTTGTGGAGAAAGGCTATATGGCGGACTATGGCAAGGCCGAGGCCGGTACCTCCCGCTTCACGGCTGCGGGATCGGTCTACCCGGTAGAAGCGCTCAAAGAGCCGCCCTAGATGCTCGGCGGGAATACCTATGCCTTTATCCTTTACCTCAATAACAAGCATCCCTTCTTCCCGGAAAGCATTAATTTTTATCCGGGAATCCGAACCGGAATATTTTATGCCGTTATCAAGCAGATTAACCAAAGCCTGAATGATAAAAGAACTGTGGAGTTTTGCAAAAAGATCAGGAGAACAGAAAACCTCAACGGAAATGTTCTTTTTTCGCGTGGCGATCTCAACCATACAGACAGCTTCAACAATGAGGGGCTTTAGTGCCGTTTCTTCCATTGGAGGCCGGGAATTGCTTCCGTCTTCCAGGCTGACAAGTGTCAAAAGATCGTTTGTAAGGTTTTCCATGGTTTGAGCATTCTTCCTGATAATTTCTACATAACGCAGTATCTCTTCCCTATCCTCCGGCGGAGAATCAAGGATGGTTTCGGAAAACCCTTTTACCACCTGAATGGGGGTACGCAATTCATGGGAAACATTTGCGGCAAAATCCTTGCGGATCTGCTCTAGTTTTACCAGACGGCTGATATCTTCTAGTACGATAATAATACCCCTGCTTTTTATAAGGGGGGTAACAAATACCCGGTAATGCTGTTCAGCGCCTGAAATATACCGCTTAATAACCAATTCAAAAGTATTGTCCGAAGACAGCACCCGCCTGGCCGCATCTTCCAGTTCATCCGAACGGCTGAATTCCAAAAGAGATATGCCTCCCAAGAATATATCCTTTTCATCATCTCCTGCATCAAAGCCAAAAAGAGAACATGCTTTTGGATTTATCATGGTGATTTTTAAATTTGAGTCCAGGGCGATTACACCTTCAGACATGCCGTTAAGAATTGCCTGGAGGCGCTGGCTTTCTTCCCCGGCTTCTTTGGCTTTTGTTTTTAATTCGCGTGTTTTTTCTTCCAGCTCTGCTTTCTGTTTTACCTGTATCGAATAGGAAAGACGGCGGGAAAAAAAATAAAGCCCGGCACAAACACTCAAAATTATAAGAAATCCGGCTGAAAGAAACGGGAATGTAAATTTAAGAAGACGTGAAAAAAAGTTTGGCACCTGCCGGGAAATGCGGAGTATCCCTGCGGTTTCTCCGCTTGAATCTTTGACAGCAAGGGCGGCGTAGATGTATTCCTGCCCAAGGGTTGCCGATTGCCGGCGGGCGGTTCCTGTTCCTGTGATTATTGCGGCCTGAAATTCGGGCCGCGCCAGATGATCTTCCATTTCGGCGCTGTCAGCATTGGTATCAAAGATAACCTGTCCATTTCTGCCGATCAGCGTTATTCGGCAGGGCACAGAATTCCCGACCCGGGAACTCCAGTCTTCCGCCGCGCCTTCTTCCGTAAAAACAGAAACCGGTGTCAAGTTTCCGAGGGTTATTACCGTTTCTTTCAAGTTTTCGGTGTTGATTTCATTGTACTGAGCACCGGAAATGCGAAGAACCCCGGTAATAAAATAGGCGGCTATGATCAGCACCGCCAGAGCGATAATTGCAAAACTTTTTTTCAAAATTCCTGTCATGGCAGCCTCGTTGTTGGGAGCAGCATCCGGTAATTAATCATTAATCTCTGTTCTAAACCGGTAGCCCACGCTCCGGATGGTTTCTATCATATTTCCAGCTTCCCCTAATTTTTTTCTCAGCCCCATTATTTGCACGTCCACAGATCGATCCGTAACGGGGTAATCGCCGCCCCGGACGGCGGTGATAAGTTTCTGCCGTGAAAAAACTATATCAGGATGACTCATAAAACAGGCGAGAATAGCGAATTCGGTGGCGAATAAATCGAGGGGTTTATCATCCAAAAAAGCCGCATGCTTTTCTACATCAATGATAAGTTTTCCGTGCTGCCAAAAGGTTTTTGAGGAATCTTCACCTTCTAAAGCTGTAAGTTCATTTCTCCGGAGGCCGGCCCGGATACGGGCCGCAAGCACACGGGGGCTGTACGGTTTTACCACATAATCATCAGCACCGAGTTCCAGTCCTGCAACAACATCCGCTTCCTCTCCCCGGGCGGTACACAGAATCACCGGCAGCCTTTGGAACTTTTTTTCTTCTCTAATTTTTTTTAAAGTCTTAATGCCATCCATGCCTGGAAGCATGATGTCCAGGATAACGCAATCCACTCTTTTGGCTTGAAGAGCCTTAAGTCCTTCCTCGCCGGTTGTAACCTGAATCAGCGTCCATCCATCCCGGGTAAAAGCGTATTTCAGCATTTCCTGTATTTCAGTGTCATCTTCAATTATCAGTATCTGCTCAGCCCCCATTTTTTTTCCTGATAAACCGTACCGGGTTCAATTCTTCATGGCTGCCTTCAGTCATAAAAATAATCCCTTCGCAGATATTGGTTATATGATCCCCCAGGCGTTCCATGTATCCGGAAAGCCGAAGAAGCCGGGATGCAGCCTTTACCATTTTTGGATTTTCCTTAATAAAGGCAAGTACTTCATCGGTAAGTTCTTTATGTTCGGCGTCTATCCCATTATCCATAGCCGCCGCTTTCCGGGCTGCCTCGTTGTTCCGCGTGAGATAGGCCAAAAACGCCGCTTTGAGCATTTCCAATCCGGTCTCGGCCATACGCTCTATCCTTTCCGTTGAGCGGAAGGCTGGCCGGCCTGACAGTTTTACCGCCGTCTTGGTCAGGTGAATTCCGTAATCGTCCACACGCTCCAAATTCGAAGTAAGCCTAAAAACCGTTACCAATTCCCGAAGGTCGCCGGCGACAGGCTGCTGGGTTGCGATGAGAACCATGGCCATGTCTTCGATCCTGATCTGCATCGTGTCAATAATTTTGCCGGTCTCTTTTACCTCTTCCGCCAGTTCTTCATCGCCGGTCTTGAGTATAGTAATCGATTTCCCAAGATTTTCTTCAACCATGGCGGCCATTAAAGTCAATTCCCGCCGCAGTTTGTCCATTTCTTCCAGTAATGAGCTCCGTGTCTGCATGATCTCCTTCCTTCCCTTAACCAAACCGGCCCGAAATATAATCTTCGGTGCGCTTGTCCCTGGGGTTGGTAAAAACGGATTTTGTTTCCCCGTATTCTATCAAATCCCCTAACAGGAAAAAAGCTGTCCGATCGCTGACGCGGGCAGCCTGATTCATGGAATGGGTAACGATGATAATACTAAAATCCCGTTTTAATTCTCCGATCAGTTCTTCAATTCTTCCCGTGGCTATCGGGTCAAGGGCACTGGTCGGTTCGTCCATAAGGATTATTTCCGGCGACATCGCTATGCTTCGGGCGATACAGAGCCGCTGCTGCTGCCCGCCGGAAAGGCTCTGTGCTGATTTTTTTAGCCTGTCCTTTACCTCGTCCCACAGCGCCGCCTTGATCAATGACTGTTCAACCAATTCAGCAAGTTTCTTTTTATCCTTTATTCCCTGCATCCGTCTGCCGTAGGCGACATTGTCAAAGATACTCATGTTAAAGGGATTCGGTTTTTGGAAAACCATTCCTACCCGCGTCCGCAGTTCACTTACATCCATGTTACCGTAAATATCTTCGCCGTCAAGGATTACTTCTCCCGTCATCCGGCACGAAGGGATAAGATCGTTCATTCGGTTAAGCACGCGGATAAAAGTCGATTTTCCGCACCCCGAAGGGCCGATAAGAGCTGCCGCCTCGTTATTATCCAAATCGAAATAAATATGTTTCAGAGCCTGAACCTCGCCGTAATAAAGGTCAAGGTTATGAACCTGTAATTTTTCTCCTTTCATCAGTTCCACCGGACTTTAATCCGAATTCTCCCCGGCGGCGGTAAAACTTCTGCCGGCGATTTTAACCGCCGTATTGATAACAAGCACCAGAACGATCAAAACCGCCGCTGCGGTAAAGGCCTGGGCAAAATCGTCCGGAGAGAGAGCCTCCTTTGTAAGGTAATAAAGATGTATCGTCAGAGTGCGTCCGGGTTCGAAAATCGTTTTGGGCAGGTTGCGGGCGATACCCACGGTAAGAAGTACCGGCGCTGATTCCCCAACAACCCGGCCTGCGGCAAGGATCGCTGCGGTAAGGATTCCGGGCAGGGACGGCGGCAAAACAGCGTGAATAATAGTTTGAAATTTTGTCGCCCCCAGGGAAAGGGATCCTTCCCGGTATGAATTCGGTACGGTCTTAAGGGCTTCTTCGGTGGTTCTGATGATCACCGGGAGGATCATGATGCTCAATGTAAGACTTCCGGCGATAATCGATTGACCTAGATTAAATAACCGGCAAAAAAACAAAAGTCCGAAGAGGCCGTAAATAATCGAAGGGATGCCCGCCAGAGTGTCAATCGCTATGCCGAGAAACCGGCTGATTTTCGATTTTAGAGCATATTCGTGAAGATAAACTGCGGTCATGATCCCCACAGGCAGGGCAACCGACAGGGACACAACCACCGTCCATGTAGTGCTTACAATCATGGGAATAAGACTGGTATGCAAGGGGCCGAATATAAATGAAAGCTTAGCCCCCCCCGCGGACTGGAGAATAATATATGCGACGATGCCGATAAGGGATGCCCCCACTAATACGGATGCAAAAACCATAAGGCCGTAAAAGAAGCCGTCTATGGTCTTTCTTTTTTTAATGGTTTTCATCAGCCTTCTTCCCCGTTTTTGCGGCGTATAAAAAGGATAATGCTGTTAAGGATAAGTATCATTATTAACAAAACCACTCCTATCGAAAAAAGCATATTCGAATGTCTGCCTTCGGCATACCCCATTTCCAGGGCAATGGTAGCTGTAAGAGTCCGTATGCCTTCCAGGGGGCTGGTTATCTGCACTGAATTTCCGGCGACAAGAATCACCGCCATTGTTTCTCCTACCGCCCGGGAAAACCCCAGTATGATGCCGGCAAGCACGCCGGATCTTGCGTGGGGTAAAACCACATACAATGCTGTCTGCATTTTACTTGCCCCCACTGCCAGTGATGCCTCACGCCGGGAACGGGGCACCGCCCGTAGGCATTTTTCCGACACGGCGATGATCGTGGGGAGGATCATTATCGCCAAAACTATCACTGCCGCAAGGAGGCTGTTTCCGGAGGGGATTTTGAAAATATTTTTAATTGCCGGCACAATCACCATAAGGCCGAAAAAGCCGTACACAACCGACGGGATGCCGGCCAAAAGTTCAACCCCGCTCCGCAGGATACCTGCCAGTTTATACGGAAGAAACTCGGACATAAAAAGGGAGCAGAGTATGGCAATCGGCACCCCTAAAAGCAGGGCTCCAAAACAGGCAAAAAGACTCCCCAAAATCATGGGGAGTATGCCATAGACTTTTTCGTCTGTCGGAAGCCAACTCCTGCCGCCGATAAATTTAAAAAAATTGTAAGGAGGTTCGGGAAGAAGGATGTGTATCTTTTGGGAAAGGGTGGCAATAGTTCCAGGGTATGTTACCGAGCAGGTGTAGGCATCGGGAAACCCAACCGTACCGTCCCCGGCTTCTATGGGCCGTAAGAGGACGGTTCGGCCTTTTTTGCCCGGTGCAAGACGGAATTCCAGTTCCTTTTCTTCACCACGGTTAACAAAATTTACCAAGACGTTTTTTGTATCCCATGGCAGCGTTATAAAGCCCTGGGGATCTTCGTACACCTCGCCGTTAATTGTGATGCTGTCGAACCTTTCGGTAACCAAACGCAGCGTTTTGGCAGTAGGAAAGAAAAATGCCTGCACTCCCTGGACAAAGATAAAGACAACAATGGCCCCCAGAGCGGCGACTCCGGTTAAGGAGAAGACCCTGAAGAGCCATGCAAACGCTGTATCGGTAAAACGACGCGGCAACATCCGTGTTTTTAAAACCTTCTTATTTTATGCTGATCCAGCTTTTCTCTACAATGGTCTGCCCCGCGTCCATGGTCCAGTCCAAAAATGCCTGAGTAGCGGGATGAATGGCAGCGCCTTTTTTGGTTATAAGTATGAAAGGCCGGGCAATTTTGTATGTTCCCCCCTTTACGTTCTCCTTTGTTGCTGCGACTCCGTCAACACTGACGGCTTTCGCAGTATTGTCAACAGAACCAAGGGAGATGTACCCAATGGCTTCAGTATTACCGGCCACTGCAGACTTGATGGCGCCCGTCCCATCGAAAATAATAGCGTTCGACACGAGTTCTCCGTCCTTGAATCCGACAAGCTCTTGAAAAGCGCCCCTGGTCCCTGAACCGGGTTCCCGGGAAATCACTGCGATACCACCGGTCTTACCGTTCGCGGCGGCGCCAAGCTGCTGCCATTGGGTAATAGTTCCGGTGTAAATATCCTTAATCTGGGCCATGGTAAGACCGGAGACGGGACTTGAGTTATTCATAATAACCGCTATGCCGTCAATCGCTACAATGTGCGGTTCAAGGCCTTTCCCGATTTCGGCGGGGGTCAATTCCCGGCTGGACATACCGATTTCGTAGGTGCCGTTATCGGTGCCTGTAATTCCGTCTCCGGAACCAGTACCGCTAACGGTAATTTTCACGCTGCCGTGGGATTGTTCATAATCGGCCTGGAATAATTCCATGAGGGGTGTCACGGAAGTGGAACCGCCCACAGAAATCGTGTGAGTTTGAACAGTCACTGGCTGGGATTTTTCATTCGAACAGTTCATGAAAACAAAACCCGCGGCCAGGACAAAAACCGAAAAAATGCACAAAAATTTTTTCACCGCTTGCTCCTATAAAGTTAAGATGGTTCAAACGTATTGTTTAAGTGTTAGAAAATGATGAGGAAATTGTTAAAATTTGGTTAACCTGGTTTTTTTAAAACTCCATCGGTTATTCAAAGGACTTTATGGCAAATTCGCGATTATATCATGGGCAGCTTAGTTTTTCCCTGCAGTTCTCTGCCATTAATAATCCTCAAGCCCTGCCTTGACACTGGTTCACCGTGATCTAAGGGCTGGCAGAAAATGGCCCGTTCCGGTATAATCAGGATATGAATGAATTTGTCATCACCGCCACCAGGACGATGAAGTCCTACGCCGCCGGGGTGGTTGCCCTAGTGACAAAATTCTCCAGTTTTTCTTCCTTTGCATCTTCCATAAACGGTATTGATCTGCTCAGCACCGATCGTTTTGCGGACGGCGAAAAAGAAGTGGTCATCGGCTCTTCCATCCGGGGAAAAGACATCTTTCTTTTTGCCAGCTGCGCCCGGAACGAGGCGGGGCTCGGCGTGGACGAAGCAAAAATAGAACTGTACCATGCGGTGGACGCCCTGAAACGGGCCCAGGCGGCTTCGATCATCGTTTTTGAACCCTATATGTCCTGTTCCCGGTCGGACCGGACCACCCGCCGCAGTTCCGTGGGGCTTTGGGGCCACCTAAAGATTCTTTCCAGCCTGGGGGCCCGGCACTTTGTTACCTACCAGCTCCATTCGGATAAATCCCAATCGATGCTCGATCCCGCCCGCTGTGTAATTGACGACATCCCCGCCCTGCGGCTGCTCAAACAAAGGCTCTGCGATGTATATATCCGGGACCTGGATACGCTGCACCGGATAAGAAACAACTGGGCTTTTTGTTCCGTCGATGCCGGAGGAGAAAAACTGACCCGCCGCATTGCTAATTCCTTTGGGCTGCCCTTGGTGGTGGCCCACAAACAACGGGATTATTCCCGGCAAAATTCCGTGGAATGTGTCAATATCCTTTCTGCAGAACCGGTGGAAGGCAAAATACTGTGGGTTGTGGACGATATGATCGATACCGCAGGATCGATTGATACCTTGATCCGGGCCCTGGCCCCTATGAAACCCGCCGAGGTCAATCTAATGGCGATTCACCCGGTTTTTTCGTCCCCTGCCATGGAACGACTGAAAAAACTGTCCGAGGAAAAGCTCGTCAACCATATCATCGTCAGTGATACGGTAAACTGCCCCCCTTCTGAAGCGACACAAATTCCCGGTCTGGAAATTGTCCCTTCGATAGGTCTTTCCGCCAAGGTTATCAAAACCATTGCCAGTAATGGTTCCATGGCAAAACTGTTGGACACGTTTGACGCGGAGCAGTACCTGAAATCCCCTACCCTGTTCACTTGATTGGAGCACCATGTTAATCGGCATTGATCCTGTAATTGGTCCTGAACTCTTGGACGCCCTGTTTCGAATGGGTCATGGGGATGAATTAGTTCTGGCGGATGCCTTTTTTCCCGGTGATTCCTTCAATTCCCGGATAATCAGGGCCGACGGCATCCGAATTCCCTTTTTATTAGAAGGGATTTTAGCCCTTATCAACCTGGATTCCTATGTTCCCAGCCCGGTAACCATGATGGCCCCGGTCTCTGGCGATGATCTTGACCCGGAAACAGAAAAATCTTACTGGGCGGTTATTGACAGGCGATGGCCCGGCACTCCGCCAGTGGAAAGGATGGAACGTTTTGCCTTTTATGAACGGTGCAAAAAGGCCTATGCGGTGGTAATGACCGGTGAAACGGTCAAATACGGCAACCTCATCCTAAAAAAAGGGGTGGTTCCGGTGAAAAAAACCCTATAAAAATTGCCTTCAATGGTAAAGCATTGAAGGCAATTTTTATAGACCAAACAATTAGCAAATTATGGAGGAAGAATATGGCAAAAAACCGTTACCGGGGGGCATATCCCAAAATCGGAATCCGGCCCACCATAGATGCCCGGCGAGGCCCTCTCAAGGTCAGGGAATCCCTGGAAGAACAAACCATGAATATGGCCAGGTCGGCCAAGGCGCTTTTTGAAAAAAATATACGCTACTCCAACGGCGAACCAGTATCAGTGGTAATTGCCGACACCACCATAGGCCGGGTGCCGGAAGCGGCGGCATGTGCCGATAAATTTCGCCGGGAGGGAGTTGATATTACCCTGACTGTAACGCCCTGCTGGTGCTATGGCTCGGAAACCATGGACATGGATCCTGGCACCATAAAAGGGGTTTGGGGCTTTAACGGCACGGAACGGCCCGGAGCGGTTTACCTGGCATCGGTTCTTGCCGCCCACGCCCAGAAGGGACTCCCCGCCTTCGGTATCTATGGCCATGATGTTCAGGATGCGGAGGACCCAGGGATTCCCGGCGATGTGCAGGAAAAACTCCTCCGTTTTGGCAGGGCCGCAGTGGCCGCCGCCACCATGAAGGGCAAAAGCTACCTCCAAATCGGTTCGATCTGCATGGGCATCGCCGGATCGATTATCAATCCCGGTTTTTTTGAAGAATACCTGGGGATGCGGGTAGAAAGCGTGGATGAAATTGAGATCATCCGGCGCATGGAAAACGGCATCTACGATAAAAAAGAATTCCAAAAGGCCCTGGCCTGGACCAAACATTACTGTACGGAAGGGTTTGACAAAAACCCGCCGGAACTTCAGCGATCCAGGGCCGAACAGGACAATGCCTGGGAATTCGTGGTCAAGATGATGTGCATCATCAAGGATCTTTTCAACGGCAACCCCAATCTGCCGGCGGAATTTGCAGAAGAAATGGCGGGCCACAATGCCATCGCCGGCGGTTTCCAGGGGCAGCGGCAGTGGACGGATTTTTACCCCAACTGTGACTTCCCCGAATCGATGCTCAATACTTCCTTTGACTGGGAAGGGGCCCGGGAACCGTATATTTTAGCCACCGAAAACGATACCTTAAACGGCGCAGGAATGCTCTTCGGAAAACTCCTAACCGGTACGGCCCAGATCTTTGCCGATATCAGAACCTACTGGAGTCCCGAAGCGGTAAAGCGTGCCGCCTCCTACGATCTTGAGGGCAGGGCAAAAGAAGCGGAAGGGATCATTCATCTGATCAATTCTGGAGCGGCCTGTATCGACGCCTGCGGAGAAATGAAAGATTCAAAGTGTCAAGGCATGATAAAACCCTTCTGGGAGGTAAGCGAAGCGGATCAGAAGGCGTGCCTCGATGCGACCACCTGGAACGCAGCGGACTTCGGTTATTTCCGGGGCGGCGGCTTCTCTTCCCGGTTTCTGACACGGGCGGAAATGCCGGTAACCATGAGCCGCCTTAACATCATAAAAGGTCTGGGCCCGGTGATTCAGATTGCCGAAGGCTGGACAGTGAACCTGCCGGATAATGTTTCGGACATACTCTGGAAACGGACCGACTATACCTGGCCCTGCACCTGGTTTGCTCCCCGGGTAACCGGCAAAGGCGCTTTTAAAACCTCCTACGATGTGATGAACAACTGGGGAGCCAACCACGGTTCCATTTCCTACGGCCATATCGGAGCGGACCTGATCTCCCTCTGTTCAATACTGCGGATCCCCGTATGTATGCACAACGTACCGGAAGAGCTTATCTTCCGGCCCAGTTTCTGGAGCGCCTTCGGCATGGACAAAGAAGGGGCGGATTACCGGGCCTGTTCGGTATTGGGCCCCATGTATAAATAAGGTAAAACATGGAATATGCCATTGCGGTAATCGACATAGGGATGACCAACAAAAAGGCTGCCTTGTACGATGATGCTCTTCATCAATTGGATGCAAAGTACCGGAACTTTGATCCAAAAATCGAAGAAGGCATGGAAACCCACGACCTTTCAGGCATGGAAACATGGTTTATTTCCTGCCTAAAAGATTTTGCCGCCCGGTATCCGGTCAAGGCCCTGGCCGTTACCACCCATGGCGCTACTTTTGTCTGTACAGGAGAAGACGGAAAACCTGCCCTTCCCTGCGTGTACTATACCCATGAACCGGGGGAGGATTTTCACCGCCGTTTTTACGGACAATTCGGAAAGCCCGAAGAACTCCAAAAACGTACCGGCACCCCAGCGTTCAAGGCGATGATCAATCCCGCCAAGGGTCTTTTCTTTGCCCAGGAACAGTTTCCCGAACTATTTAAAAATACCGTCAGAGTCCTCCCCTACCCCCAATACTGGGGGCTGCGCTTTACCGGAAAGGCGGGAGTGGAAACCACCTGCATGGGAAACCATACCTACCTGTGGGACATGATCGATGGCGTCCTTTCTTCGGCGGCCCGGGACCTGGGCCTTTCCGGTCTGATTCCTGACAAACTTTACAATTCCTGGGACATTCTGGGAACGATAAGCGGTGAGTTTGCCGAAAAGACAGGTTTATCCAAAGAAACGATCGTTACCATGGGTATCCACGATTCCAACTCGGCCCTGCTCCCCCATTTTGCCAAAAAAGGAGCGGGGGGATTTATCCTCAATTCCACCGGTACCTGGTGCGTGATCATGAATCCGGTGGAACAATATGGCTTTGCACCGGAGGAACTGGGCAAGGCAGTGTTTTTTAACATTTCCGCCTTCGGTAAGCCCGTAAAGACGGCTATCTTTCTGGGCGGACTGGAATTTGAAACTTGGTCCCGCTTTATCATGAAACACTATTCCCGGACCGATATTCCCGGGTGGAACGAAGCGCTGTACCGATTCATCCTGAAAGAAAAAAAATGGTTTCTTCTGCCCGAGTTAACTCCCGGTTCGGGGCAATTCCCCGGTTCCAGAGCCCGGGTTGTGGAAGAGAAAAAAGAGTATTTTTTTGATCACCTGACGAAAGTTTTCCCTCCCTGTTTTGCAGATTATGAAACAGCCTTTGCGCTGCTCCGAATTTCGCTGCTTATGCAGACCATAACGGCGCTGGAACGAGCCGGTTTACAGAAGGGTTATGAAATCTATACCGAAGGAGGATTCCGAAAGGATCAATCCTACAACCGGCTCCTGTCATCGGCCTTTCCAGAAAGCCGGGTTTTCCTTACCGGTATCGCCGAAGCCTCCGCCCTAGGAGCGGCCATGACCGCCAAAATGGCCCTGACGGGAAAAAGTTTGCCCTCTCTAACCGGGGATTTTGAAATTGACTACCGGGAAATCGAAAAAGAAATTTTTCCGGAATTGGCCGGTTACCGTGCAGCCTGGCTTGCAAAGGCGGAAGAACAACGGGGGGCAGATCATGGGTGATTATCTTGTAGAAATGAAAGGCATAGACAAACAGTTCCCCGGCGTAAAGGCCCTGGATGACTGCAGCTTTACACTCAAGCCCGGAGAAGTTCACGGACTCGTGGGCGAAAACGGCGCCGGAAAATCCACCCTGATGAAAATCCTCTCCGGCATTTACAAAAAAGATAAGGGAACGATCCTCGTTAAGGGCGAAGAAGTTGAATTTAACAGCACAAAGCAGGCTCAGTCAAAGGGGATTAGTATTATACACCAGGAGCTTAACCTGATGCGGCATTTGACCGCCGCACAAAATATTTTTATCGGACGGGAGCATAAAAAGGGGGCTGTTTTCCTGGTTGACGATGGGGAGATAAACCGTAAATCGGCGGAACTTTTTAAACTTATTAACCTCCGGCTTGATCCGTCTGTACCGGTGGCAAACCTTACCGTGGCCCAGCAGCAAATGATTGAAATTGCCAAGGCCCTTTCCCATAATTCGGAAGTGCTTATCATGGATGAGCCCACATCGGCTTTGAGCGAAAATGAAATTGAAGAATTGTTTAAGATAATCCGTGGTTTCCGCGGACAGGGTAAAGGTATTGTGTACATTTCTCATCGTATGGATGAACTTCACCATATTTGCGATACCGTAACGGTTATGCGGGACGGCAGATACATTGCCACCACGCCGGTAAAAAGCATTACCACGGAACAGATTATTTCCCAAATGGTCGGCAGGGAAATTTACGAAAGCCGTCATCAGCACGAAGATACATCCAAAAACGAAGTAGTGCTGGCGGTAAAAAATTTAAGCCGCGGCCGAATGGTCAGGGACGTTTCATTTGAACTGCACAAAGGAGAAATTTTAGGGTTTGCCGGCCTGCTTGGAGCGGGACGGACAGAAACTATGCGCCTGTTATTCGGAGCGGACAAAAGGGATAGAGGAGAAATTTTTATCCGGGGAAAACCGGAAGCTATAAAACACCCCAAAGATGCGGTAGGTCTTGGCATAGGCTACCTTTCCGAAGACCGCAAACTTTACGGCTTGGCGTTGAATATGCCGGTCAGGGTAAACACCGTCATGGCTTCATTGTCAAAATTTATTAATCCCCTGGGCATGATCCAAAAACAAAAAGAAAAAGAAATAACCAAAGAATATGTAAAAAAGCTCAATACAAAAACGCCTTCGATAGAACAGCCGGCAAAAAACCTTTCCGGCGGAAATCAGCAAAAAGTGGTGATAGGAAAATGGCTTGTCAGGGATTGCGATATTCTTGTTTTTGACGAACCCACCAGGGGAATCGATGTCGGCGCCAAAGGTGAAATTTATAAACTGCTCAACGAACTGGCGGACCAGGGGAAGGCAATCATCATGATTTCATCGGAACTGCCGGAGATCCTCCGCATGAGCCACAGAATTGTTGTTATGTGCGAAGGAACCGTCACGGCGGTTATGAAAAACGAAGAAAGCAGCCAGGAAAAAATAATGTACTATGCCACATTACAAAGCAAAAAAGGAAGTGAGGAGTAAATATGATCCTGAAATTCAATTCAAAGGCAACCCAGACTGTTCTGGCCTTTTCAAGCCTGATTTTGCTCATTGTTATCTTTTCAATTCTTTCCCCCAATTTCCGGACCTACAGCAACATGAAAACCATCCTCCTGATGACGGCGGTAAACGGAATCCTGGCGGTGGGAATAACCTATATCATTATCACCGGGGGGATTGATCTTTCCATCGGTACGGTCATGACCTTCTGTTCGGTAATGTGCGCTGTTTTTATCACCAAGCTGAATTTTCCCGTACCCGCCGGACTTTTTGCAGCCGTTATTTGCGGCGCCCTTTGCGGGTTGATCAACGGCGCTTTTGTGGCAAAACTTAAACTGCCGCCTTTTATCGCCACCCTGGGTATGATGAACGTTACCAAGGGGCTCAATCTGATCATTTCGGGAACCAAACCTGTTTATCTTACAGATGTAAAAGGGTTTTCCAACATCGCACTAAAGGAAGTGTTAGGTATTCCTTCCGGAGTGATTATTTTCTTTATCGCAGCGATTGCGGCGGCCTTTATTCTTTCCAAAACAATTCTGGGCCGCTATACCTTTGCCATCGGATCCAACGAAGAATCGGCGCGTTTATCGGGAATTAACACAGATCTGTGGAAAATGGGAATTTACAGCCTGAGCGGCATATTCTTTGGCATTGCCGGAATTGTAATGGCCAGCCGCCTCAGTTCGGCCCAGCCCGCCATGGGGCCGGGTTACGAGATGGACGCCATCGCTGCGGCGGTAATCGGAGGCGCTTCGCTTTCCGGCGGCGAGGGCAGTATTTTAGGGACCATCATAGGAGCCTTTATCATCACCGTCCTTACCAACGGCCTGAGGATTCTTTCAGTTCCCCAGGAATGGCAGATGGTGGTGACCGGCATTATCGTTATCGGCGCTGTTTATATGGACATCGCCCGGAGGCGGATAAAATAAGCTGTTCCAAAGCCGGCAGAGTTTTGAAACAGCATAAAAACAGGTTTTCAGCGGGAAGTGCCGCAGAAAATAAACCATGAAGTTTTCATGGGATTTTATCGATTGGAGGAAGAAATGAAAAAACCAGCGTTATTGATCCTTTGCGCGGCAATTGTGGCGGGCATGTTTACCGCCTGTCCTCAGCCGCAGTCCGGGAAGACCTACATTCCCCTGGTGTCAAAGGGATTCCAGCATCAGTTCTGGCAGGCAGTAAAACAAGGGGCAGAACAGGCTGCGAAAGATTTCGATGTCGAAATCAACTTTATCGGCCCCGAAAGCGAGTCTCAGGTTGACAAGCAGATGGAAATGCTTCAAACCGAACTGGGAAAAAAACCTCAGGCCCTGGGTTTTGCGGCCCTTGACAGTAAAGCCGCCATTCCCCTGCTTGAACAAGCCAGGATTCCGGTAATCGCCTTTGACTCCGGCGTCGACTCCGATATTCCCCTTACCACGGTCTCCACCAACAACAAAGCGGCGGCGGCCTTGGCGGCGGATAAAATGGCGGAAGCCATCGGCGGAAGCGGCAAGGTGGCGGTTATTGTCCACGACCAAACCAGCCGTACCGGTATTGAACGGCGGGACGGATTCCTTGAACGGATGGCATCGAATTACCCCAATATCCAAGTTGTCGATGTCCAGTACGGCCTCGGGGATCACCTTAGATCGGCGGATATTGCCAAGGCCGTTATCGCTGCAAACCCTGATCTTAAGGGTTACTACGGCGCCAACGAAGGCTCCGCCATCGGCGTGGTCAATGCGGTAAACGAATTGCGTATTTCTGGACAAATCTTTGTCATTGGATTTGATTCAGGGAAGCTCCAGCTTGACGCTATCCGATCCGGCCTTATGTACGGCGCGGTACAGCAGAATCCGGTCGGCATGGGTTACGAAACCGTGGCGGCGGCGGTAAGGGCGCTGAAAGGCGAAACCCTGCCAAGCCACATTGACTCCGGTTTTGTCTGGGCTGACAAGGACAATCTTGATACCCCGGAAGTACAAGCGGTTGTCTACGAATAACAAAATTTAGCGCTGCATTATGGACTCATCTTTTTGGTGAGCCCATAATGGCCGCATGGGCGGCGCAGATTGCCGCCCCCAGGGCATCGGCGGCATGATCCGGTTTGGGAATTACCGGCAGCCCCAGAATGAGAGCTACCATTTCCTGGACCTGATCTTTTTCCGCCTTCCTGACACCCACAACGGCCTGTTTGATTTCGTGGGGGGTACATTCTGCCAAAGAAAGGTTCCGTTCAGCCATTGCCAGGGACAGAACACCCCGGGCCTCGGCCACGGCGATAGCACTGGAAACATTTTTTCCAAAATAGAGGGTTTCCATGGCTGCTTCCGTGGGGGAATAGGTTTCCAGTACGTTATTGATTTCCCGGTAAATAAAAAAAAGCCTCTCCGCCCTGGGCAGAGCAGCTATCGTTTCTATACAACCGTGGGCCAGATACCGGATCCGGCTTTGCTCATAGTCCACAACACCCCAGCCGGTGGAAGCCAGGCCGGGATCAATTCCGATGATCCGGCGTTTCACCGTTATTCAGGGGAAAAACCTTCCGGCATAGCCATATTATGGTATACATTCTGGACATCGTCGTTTTCTTCCAGTTTGTCGATCATCCGCAGTGCCTTGGCGGTGGCATCGTTGTCCAGGGTTATCTCCGTTTCGGCTACCATGCTTATTTCGGCGCTGAGGGTTTCAAAATCCTTGCCGCTTAATGATTCCATGACGGCCTCAAAATCTTCCGGAACACTGGTTACTTCGATAATACCGCCTTCGGCAGAAACATCCTCGGCCCCCCCTTCCAGGGCCGCTTCCATCACCTGGTCCTCGGTGTATTTTTCCCCGTCCAGGGTAATAATCCCCTGACGTTTAAAGAGCCGGGCCACCGAACCGGCCTTGGCCAGTTCTCCGCCCCCCCGGGTAAGGATGTTCCGGACATCCGCCGCGGCCCGGTTTTTATTGTCCGTGAGGACCTCAATAAGGAGCCCCACCCCGCCGCCGGCATAGGCTTCGTAGGTCAGTTCTTCGTAGGTAACCCCTTCCAACTCGCCGGTTCCCTTTTTTATCGCCCGGTCAATGTTGTCCTTGGGCATATTGGCCCCCCGGGCTTTAATAACGGCGGTCCGCAGCCGGGGATTCCCCTCCGGGTTACCCCCGCCCATCCGGGCTGCAATGGAAATTTCTTTTATCAGTTTGGTAAATACCTGGCCCCGTTTTGCATCGGCGGCACCCTTAGCATGTTTTATTGTCGCCCATTTACTATGGCCGGACATATCTACTCCTTTCCTGAGATCTGTGCCTGAGTGGTGAATTTAAGACAAATGAATGAATGCCGGAAACAGGAAGGCGTCTCAATGTTTCCATCGATCGCCCCTGTTTCCTGTTATGGTTAACGGGCTTCCCACCTGCCCTTGACAATGGCCTTCTCGATCGAGTCACGAACCAGCCTGTCGTACCATTCATAACTAAAAGGCTGTTTGGTCCTGACCACGGGCTTAATGGAACGCTCCATCTGATCATGACAGGCTTCGCAAATGTCCCTATGAGCCATGTGAAAGTAGTCCCGTTGTTTGATAGCGGTAGTTATGTCTTTATGACAAACATCGCATTTTAGGTTTTTCATGGTAACTCCTCATCCTGAAGAATAATTCAAAATAATTAAAAAAGTATACCTCCTTTTAAAAAAAATGTAAAGTGGGTCAATGAACAAAAAACCCTTCATTATTGCAGAATTAGGAACCTCCCACGGGGGAGATTTGATCAAAGCCCGGGAATTGGTTGCAGCGGCGGCGGAAGCCGGAGCGGACTGCATCAAGTGCCAAATTGTCTTTGCTGGTGAGATTCTCCACCCCAATACCGGCACAGTAGGGCTTCCAGGAGGAGCTATTCCCCTCTATTTGGTCTTTAAAGGCCTGGAACAGGAGGAGGAATTCTATGGGGAGATCAAAAATGAGGCAGAAAAATTGGGAATTTGCTTCCTGGCAACCCCTTTTGGCCCAAAAAGCGCCGCTTTACTCAAAAAAATCGGCCCCAAAATGGTAAAAATTGCCTCTCCGGAACTTAATTATACCACATTGTTGGAGGAAATTGGATCATGGGGAAAACCGGTATATCTTTCTACGGGAGTTTCCACCCTGGGAGATATCGAAACGGCCCTTGAAATTATTAAAATACCCCGCCATGATCTCACCCTCCTCCACTGCATTACGGCCTATCCTGCCCCGCCGGAAGAGTATAACCTGCGGGTTTTACCCCATTTGGCGGGAATTTTTGGTCTCTCCGTGGGAATCAGCGACCATTCCCCGGACCCCCTGTTAGTGCCAATCCTGGGAACCGCCATGGGAGCGGCGGCCATCGAAAAGCATTTCTGTCTTTCCAGGAACGATCCAGGCCTGGATGACGCCATTGCTCTGGATCCAGAAGATTTTTCCCGGATGACCTCTGCCCTGCGCTGGGCCATGTCCCTTGAAAAGGCCCGGCTTATCGAGGAAATGCAGGCCGAATTCGGATTCGGGCTGGTGGAAAAAACGCTGGGAAGCGGGATAAAGGCATTGGCCCCTTCGGAAGCGGCTTCTTATGGCCGGACTAACCGATCCATCCATGCCCTACGAGACATTGCGGAGGGGGAAATCATAGAGCCGGCCATGATCGCCGTCCTGCGGACAGAAAAAAACCTTCGCCCCGGACTCCACCCCCGGTGGGAAAGAACCATTGTAGGACGCAAAGTCCAGAATCCCATCCCCGCCGGCGAGGGTATTCGTTTTGAAGATATTTAATCTTGCAATGCCAGTACGGGCCATTCTCTTATTGAAAAGAAACCGAAAAACTGCCATACTAGTTCAATAGGAGAATTTCATGGCCAACGCGCCGGCAGGGGCGGCACAGTATTTAGCCCGATTCAGTGAACAAAGTATAGCGTGTAATCAATATGCTTTGGGAAAACTGGGGGTAGACCGCAGCCACTGTTCCCTAAAAATCGAAGACTACATGATCCTCTGCATCCCTTTTCAGTTTGGCTTTAGACGATCTCTCTTTATTGCTTCCCTTTCTAAACAGGAACTGGCCTTTTTTCAAAAATATGTCAATGCCATTGCTAATCTGTCCATTTCTTTTTTAAGACCCGGCAGGGTTGAACCGCTAAATTTCTTTATCCGATGTACCCTTGCCCAAGTAGGCCAAATGAAGGGCCGGGAAAACGTGGGACTTTTTATTATAGATTACAAAAGCACCCCCGATGAGCTTGTCCGGATCCTGGGGGGCTTTTTGGAATCTCAGGACAAACTCCGGTTCCAGTACGATGATTATGCCAAAACGCCGATCCACATAACTCCCGAGACGGCCAAAATTATGGGATACAATATGTTTGCCACCGTTGCCGATGGCACCCCCGATGGGCGGCGAATCCAGATGGTAAACCTCCACAGCAAAATGATGGAACATCTGGAAGCGGCAGGGGCCCCGGTCCGCACCGCTGGTACGCCGATAAACTACCAGCTTTTTTTCAAAAAATACCGGGTTTCGGTCTCCGGTGTTGTAGAAACGGCGGTACAACTTCCACAGGGCATAGTCAGGACCGTATCAAAAATGAGTTTTAGTCCCGAATTGGTGGAGATCCTCGACGATTACTGGCTAAACCTTCACAGCGTTCCCACACAGGCCAAATAATGCTCCAAATAGAACCCCGGGTTCTTAAGGGTTTTCGGGATTTTCTCCCCCTCCAGGAATTAACCCGCAGGGAAATGATCAAAAAAATCGAAGCCTCCTTCCGGTCCTTCGGGTTCCTCCCCATCGACACCCCTGCATTGGAATATGCGGAAATACTCCTGGGCAAGGGCGGAGGGGAAACGGAAAAACAGGTATACCGTTTTACCGATCACGGAGGCCGGGATGTGGCCCTTCGCTTCGATCTCACCGTCCCTTTTGCCCGTTTTACGGCGGAACACCGGAATGAATTGATCATGCCCTTTAAGCGGTACCATATCGCCAAGGTCTGGCGGGGAGAAAATACCCAGCGGGGACGGTATCGGGAATTTACCCAGTGCGATTTTGATATAGTAGGAAGTGACAGCACCGCCGCGGATTTTGAAATCCTCCTGATGATTCGCAGTACCCTCCAGGCTCTGGCGGATTCGATTACCATCCGCATCAACCACCGGGGTCTCTTTAACCGCTTTTTGGCTTCCCTGGGAGCGGAAGAAAAATCGCCGGAAATTCTCCGGCAGGTTGATAAACTGGCCAAGATAGGCCGGGACGGAGTACGGGAACTGCTGGAGGCGATTACCGAAAAAACAGAAAGCCAAAAAATTCTTGATTTTATTTCCTTTGGAGAAGAAGGTGATTTTGACAAGACCCTGAAAAAACTTACCGGCGCCGCGGGAGAAGGAGATGATACCCGGCGGCTGGAAGAACTCCGCCGTTTTATGAAAGACGCCGGAGTGGAGGAAGGTTTTGTCCTTGATCCTTCAATTACCCGGGGGCTGGATTACTATACCGGGGTAGTCTGCGAAACATTCATCGACAAACTCCCCGGCATAGGGTCGATCTGTTCCGGGGGCCGCTATGACAATCTGACGGGGATCTATTCAAAGGAGCCGGTCTGCGGCGTGGGGGCTTCTATTGGATTGGACCGCCTCGATGCGGCTCTGGAAGAATTGGGCCTCCGGGAAAACCGCAACGGTGCCGCTAGTGCGGCCCTGGCCTGCCTGGAACCGGATGACGCCGGCAAAGCCCAGAGAGCGGCGGCGCTTTTCCGCCAGCGGGGTCTTACCTGCGAAGTATTTTTTGAACCCAAAAAAAACACCCAGATGTTTATCCTGGCTGAGAAAAAAGGCATCCCCTGGGTGATCATTCCCAATTACGACACAGGCCGCTTTACCCTGCGGGACATTGCCCAAAGGAAGAGCCGGGAAGACCTGGACATTGATACAGCAGCAAAAATAATAAAGAATGAAGACAACGGCTAATAAAAAATTAGCTTATAAGGAATTAAATGGATGAATAAAAAAAACCAAGCTGTTTTTGCGGCGGTATTTTTACTGTTTTTGACGATGCCGCTTTTCAGTCAAGCGCAGTCGCTGGCGGAATTGGATCGGGAAAGCGGTGCCGCGGCGGAAAAAATAACCCAACACTTTCGCGGTGCCGGAAGAACCGTATCTGTTGAAATTGCCTTTTTTGCAAGCTCCGGAATAGAGACACCTCTGGGGAACTACTGGAGGCAAAACCTGATCAGCCTATTGTCAGGAACCGGCGGCTTTACGGTGTTTTCCTCTGCCCCCAATGTCAGGGGAGACTATGTTCTTTCCGGAGAGATCCTCGATTTGGGAGAAATTGTCCGGATCTATACCCGGTTGTCAGCGAAGGACAATTCCGCTGTCCTTGCATCATGGACTAACGATTTGGAAAAAACCCCTGCCCTGGCGAACCTTCTTGTTACAGAGTCTTCTTCAAGGCATTTCTCCGTACCCAGAGACGCCTATGAAGAAGATTCCTGGGAAAACCCCATAGCGGTTATCATAGACGGCCAGGTCATTTCCAGAACCATTCACCTGGATGACCAGGATTGGCATCTAATTCGTCCCGAAAGAAATATGCTTGCCGTCATGGAAACATTTGGCCCCACCGATACAGTGATGGAGCTCTACGACAAAGAAAGAAACAGGCTTGCCCTAGATGATGACAGCGGCGAAGGAGAAAACGCCCGGATTGAATACTTCCTTGAAGGAGGAAAACCATACATCGCCATGGTCAGGGGGTATGGAAGAAGCGACACGGGGCCCTATCAATTTTCTGTCCGGGAAATACCGCTGCCTCCAAACCGGAATAATCAAACTCAAGCATCAGCCTTTCCCTTAGAAAGGAGAGAAGTGGAATCGTTCCTTACCCCGGGCGATCAGCACTGGTATTCCTTTACCTTACCCAACGAAGCTAGGGTAAGGATCTATACCCGTGGAAGAGTTGTTACCCTGCTTTTCCTCAATGACGATTCCGGCAGGGAATTAGCCAGAAGTGAAGATTCGGAAAGTCAGGGCGGCAATGCCAGAATAATCAGATCATTAGAAAGCGGAACCTACTACATCATGGTTCAGGGTAACGGCAGGAATGCCGCAGGAGCATATTTTTTGTTTACCCGCATTCAAGAACAAACGGGAGACGAGTACGATCCCGACGATACACCGGAACAGGCAAAAGAAATCAAGATCGGCGAAACTCAGCGCCGCATTTTTATTGACGGTGACGATGCGGACTGGGTCTTCTTTACCGCAGAAACCGCCGGTATATACCGTATTACTGCCCGGGGAGAAAGAAGCGGCCAGGTGGACACCTATCTGGAACTTTTTGACAATAACTTAAGGCTTATCGCCGAAGATGACGACGGCGGCCCGGGTTATTCTTCCCAGCTAAGACAGCGCCTTAATCCAGGACGGTATTACCTGCGGATCAGCTACCTGGATGATGAACCTGAGTATTACCTTCTTAGAGTAGAAGAAAATTAACCGGCAGAGCGTTAATACGGCGTATCAATGTTTTATTGACGCCACTCCTCCACCGCTTCCTTAAAAGCTGGTGCGGAAGCGCGGATCACCCCTTCGTCAACGCAGTAGGCAAAGCGTATCCAGCCGGGGGCGCCAAAACCGCTTCCCGGTACTCCCAGAACAAGGTGTTTTTTCAGACAGTCAGAAAAAGCCTCGTCGCCGCCTGTTTCTTCTGTTTTACTGCCGGCGTTTTTGGGAGGCACCTTGCCAAAAAAATAAAAAGCCCCTTCCGGCTTCGCATAATGTATTCCCGCATGGTCCAGAATTTCCTTAAAGGCAGCACGGCGGCGTTCGTATACTTCCAACGCCACCCGTTCTCCGGTAAGTTCCGCCACCATGCGCTGCATCAATGCCGGGGCGTTGACAAAACCCAGTACCCTGGTGGCATAGATCATGGCCCCCAGAAGATCTTCCCTGCCGCTAATCTCCGGCGCAGCGGCAATGTACCCAATCCGTTCACCGGGAAGGGAAAGGCTCTTTGAATAGGAAGTAACCACGATCGATTCTTCGTAGGCGGAAAGGATCGGCGGCACGGTAATCCCGTCGTAGGCAATTTCCCGGTAAGGTTCATCCGCCACGAGGCAGGGCCGCCGTCCCGTCCTGTTTCCGTAACCTCGCAGCAGTTCCACCAGGGCGGCAATATCGGCGGCGGAATACACCTTTCCGGTTGGATTGTGGGGAGAGTTGATCAGCACCGCCGCCGTCTTTGGGGAAAGAACTCTTTCTATTGAACGAACATCAAGGGCAAAATCAGAAAGGCTTTCTGCCTCAATAAGTTTTCCTCCATGGTTACTAACATAGGATCGGTATTCCATAAAGTAAGGCTTGGGGACGATCACTTCGTCACCAGGGTTAAGAATGCTCTTAAAGACCACGTTAAGGCCCCCCGCTGCTCCCACCGACATGATAATGTGGGATGCCGGTACAGTGCAGTGATGATCAGCGGAAGCTTTCTTTGCCAGCGTCTCCCGGACTGCAGGGAATCCCGCATTGGGCATATAGCCGTGGGTTCCCTTTGATTTTCCCGCAGCATCTTCCTCTGCCAGCCGGGAAAAAACACGGTAAAACGCCGGAGGCGGATCCAGATCGGGGTTCCCAATGGAAAAATCAAAAACCTTCTCCGGGCCGTGTTGTTTTTTTAATTCGTTCCCTTCTTCAAATAGCTTGCGGATCATCGAAGATGAAGCAAGGGCATCCTTAACTGCATTTGCAATGGCCATAGTTCCAGTATATAGTTACTCCGTGGCCGCTTCAATAACCCTAAAAAAACTCATCGCCCTTCGAAAAACCAGCCTTGTTGACTATCCTGGGTTGATAAGTGCTGGGATCTTTTTTCCCGGCTGCAATCTTCGCTGCCCCTGGTGCCACAACCGGGAACTGGTACTGGGAAATGCAGATTATTCGCAAGAGGACGGCATTAATGCGAATGCAGATTATATCACCCTGGAAGCAGCCCTAGGGCACCTAAAAAAACGCCGCAAGGTACTGGGAGGGACCGTATTAAGCGGCGGTGAACCGACTTTGTTTCCTGGTCTTGGTGAATTGATTGAGCAAATCAAAACACTGGGGCTTAAAGTAAAACTCGACACCAACGGCCTTTTGCCCGATGCGCTGGAAACCCTATTTAACGCCGAAAAAACCCGGCCCGATTATATCGCCATGGATCTAAAAACTTCTCCGGAACGGTACAGTGAACTGGTGCCGGAAAATGTTTCGGGGACTGCCGATCCCGGCGAAGCGATAAAACACAGTTCCGCCCTAATCCGCGCTTCGGGTATCTCCCATGAATTTCGCAGCCTGGCATTACCATTTGGCAGCACGGCATTGTCCCCGCGGCCAAACAATAAACAAAAACCCTACTTTGATGAACAGGACAAAGCTGCGCTGGCCGCTTTAGCTGGAGACAGCCCCTGGCACATACGGCCCTTTGTGCCGGGGAATTGTCTGGATCCTGCCTGGAATAATATTTAGCGGCGGTAAACGGCGGAGGGCATCTCCACATTGAAGGTCTTGAGCACGCAGGAGCTTTTGCCGTCAAAAAGGCCCGTTTTTGTAAGGGCATTCTGAAGTTTTTCCACCACATCATGGGAAACGATAATGTCACAGAGTTCCCGGGAATGTGATTCCATGGCCTGCTCCTGATCAAGATTTGAGTAACTGCGCCTTTCAAGATAATTATGGGTTGCGCCTCGAGCGCCATTTTCCATTGCCGTTCTGCGGAACAACTCCACTTCTTCTTCCTCACCGATAAAAAAAAGTCCGTAGGTATTAACGGCTCTTTCTTCATGGACGGGCCTGTGCCGGTGAGATCCATGGCGGCGCCAGTCACTCGATCCATGAACCTCATCCAGGGCGGCGATGACCTGCTCCATTGTCGCCGCATGGGTGCGTTTTCCCTGCCTGATTCGCAAATTTACCACCGGTGCATGGACAAAGAGCCGGTACAAAAAACCCTGGCCGGGGGCATCAAGGCGGGCCCGGGGAATAAGGGTCTTTTCAACAAGCTCCGCATCGGAACGAGGAACGACAAGCCAGAGAATCTCTTTTTCTACTGGGATGGTTATCCTTAACAATCCCAGTTTGTCCCTGACACCCATGCCGGTACCAAAAAAAATAACCGGCACACAGATACCCAGTTCAAGCAGCGCCCGGGCAAGGGAATCTCCGGATCCCCGGGGAACAATACAGCTTATAAGGGCGTGTTCTTCATACTGGAATTTGCCGATATTTCCGCAGATCCTGTCAAGTTTTTCGGTATCAAAAGAAAGCGGCGTTCCCCGGCGAAGATCAATATGCTGTGCAAGGACACAGCCTCTCCCTCCCATTTTTAGATCCGTCGCCTCGGCAATGCGGCGCATTATCCCTTCTTCATATACGGAAGGAACATAAAACCGGTAAATCAAGGCCCGCCTTTCATCAAGCCTGGTTCCCGGATGAATCCCGAAAAAGCCCTGATGATCAATCAAAGACATTTGTTTAGCAGGCTGGACAAATATTTCGGGCAAAGCAAGGTCTTCAAGGCACTGATCCATGGCTTTGGCAATGTTCATATCTGCAACACAGATGATGCTGGAAAGACTATTCTGCATAGCCGCCCCCTATAGCCCGCTTCGATTTTTCCGTGTCGATGATCCCCGACACCAGGATCACAATGATCGGGAAAACGCTTGCCATGGCCACAATGCCAAAGGCGCCGTCTGCCCGCAGGGAATCGCTCCCCAGCCCCAGGCCGGTGGTAATAATTATAGGAACGGCGATGGGACCGGTAGCAATGCCCGCCACATCCCACGCTATCGAAGAAAAATCCTCCGGCGCAAAAACCGTCAGGATCAGCGCCAGCGCATAGCAGGGCGCAAGCATCCACGTTAGGTGAATGCTTCCTATAGGGAGCAGATTACTGAAAAGCACCCGCGCAAAACCAGCGGCCATGCCGCAGCCCACACCGACGGCGGCGATCAAAATCAACTTTGTTCGCTTAAAAGTCCCCGTGGTCATTTCCTCGACGGTAACGGCGGTAACAGCAAGGGCAGGCTCGGCAAAAATCGCCAAAAATCCCAAAAGAAAGGCAATCGCCAAAATTGCCAGATAAGCGCCGGTGGTGCCAAAATGGTCAAACAAAGCCCGATCAACGGGAATGTGAACATAGGTTTGATCTGAGAGCCGCTCGGGAACAAATTTTTGCGGAGACAATCCCTTTTCTCCGGCAATCCAGATGTAGGTTTCCGGTCCCGTTTCCCCCGGAACCGTTATGAACGAATAATCGCCGACTCCTTTTAGTACTACCGTTTCATCGGTACGGGCTGTTTCCGAATAGGCGTGCCTGAAGGAACTGCCCGCCTGGGAACTTAGGGCAGTGATACCGCCGGTCATTCCAAGGTTAAGGGCAAACATTCCTATCGCTGCAAATGCTATTCCCAAAACGGCGACATCAAAATTGTGTATTCTGTCCCGGGCAATCAAAATAATGGAAATTATCAGTGTCAAGGCAAGAGGCAGGACTGCAAAGAGTGCGGCGTGGAAAAAATCCAAAAGCGACCGGGAACTGAACGCCGACTCCTCATTCTGCAGATGTTTTATGTTTAACGGCTGATCGGGAAAATTCCTGTAATACTCTTCGCTGGAAAGATCGCCGGACTGTACCGCCTCTTCAGCCATTTTTGCCAGTTCTTCCGTACCTCCTGCGACATAGACCGCCTTTGCCCGCTGTTCCGGTTCAGGAGAAAAAAAAGCCTGCGCACCGGAAGGCATGGGCACCCTGGAGCCAAGCAGTGCCGCCAGAAGCAGAACGCCCGCCACCGGCAGCGCCGAAGCAAGGGTAACCAGCCCCAGTCCAGAGCTGTTCGAACTTTTCCCTCCGGTCTTCACCACACCCAAGCCAAGGGCCAGAATGATCGGTACGGTCACCGCTCCGGTTGCCGCTCCGCCCGCATCCCAGGCAAGGTTCACCACCGGGCGGAGAACGGGGTTTTGATCAAACACGCAGCTTACGGTCACAATAATTGGAATTATGATAAACACCGGCGGCTTAAACGCCCAGCCAAACATGAAACGGAATACTCCCAGCACCACCGAAAACCCCACCCCCGCCGCAATGGCCGCCACAAGCCATGTAGTACCGCGGTTGAGCAAGAGGTACAACAGCGGCGCATTCCATGCGGGAATGATGCTCCCCTGGTGCTGTAACACGGCAATGGCCGGCTCCGCCAGGGTTGCCGCAATGCCGATAACAATGGAAAAAATTGCGACTCCGGCGGCGCCGATCTTCGCCGGCAGCCTCATCCCGCACTGTTCGCCCAGAGGCATGATCCCCAGAAAGAGCCCCTCCAAAAAAAACGACAGTCCCAGAATTGCCGCACCTACGCAAACAGCCACCGAAAGCGAATGCTGCAGCGGCGCTCTCAGCACAAAGTATTGAATAGCAGCCAAAAATATGCTGACCAGCAGCACCGCCCGGAACTGGGGCTTTACCTTGGACAAAACGTAACTGCCAACCAATGGAAATATCTGTTTGGGGGATAGGATAATTTGCGGTTTTGGAAACAGCCTGTTCTTCAGCTTCTTAAAAAAAGTCACACTGCCTCTTTGCTAAACGGGAAATTCCCCTGGAAAAACAGCGTCTGCTCAGGCGGTAAAGACAAACGCACCGTAACCTACAAAGGAATCGGGAAACACCCCTTCATCTTCTATGCTGATATCAGCGCTGGTTCCATAAGCCAAAAGTTCGGCGGCACTGCCCTTCGAGCCTGGCATTCCTGCGGCCCTGAATTCTTCCGCATAGCCCATTACTCCCAGGACGGCTCCGGCTGAACAGGCGGAATGTTCCTCCCCGGCCCGGTTCAACACGGCGGAGGGATCACCCGCTTCCACAGCACCGATAAAGCGCCGGTCATTCACCGTTTTTACCCAGTCTAAAGCTTCCTGGCCGGTACCATGGGGGCAAAAATGGTAATGCGCTCCATAATGGGTCAAATCGGTGGATCCCAAAACAAGGAGTTCCCTGTCCAGAGAAGCGGCGGTCCGGGCCAGAATTTTCCCCGCATTAAAAGAAAGAATATCCGCAGGAAACCGGGCCCAGAGGAGCATTGCTTCGGGAAAAAAGTATTTGACCATGGGGAGGAGGACCTCCACGGTGTTATCCTGATACCGATCTTCGGCGGTTTTAAAGCCGGGGATGGATTGAAAATTATTTAAAAGGACTCCCCGCAGTTCCCCGTCTATTTCCATGCCTCCCAGGGGGGTATCCGCCGCATCCTCCATGGCAAAAAGGGCCGGCATACCTTCCGGCAGGTGGCCTCCGATAATGGCTATCGTACCGGGCCGGTCAATTCCGAATTGAGGGTTATCTACCCCCAGGGCCGCCACTGCCCAAGCCGCCAAGGATCCGGAATAATGCCATCCCGCATGGGGGGCCACAGCGGCAATGGTCCGTCCCGCTGGTTTTGGACCGGTTTCGGCGCTTTTTTGCAAAAAATCCCCAATTTTTAGAGGATTCTGGAAATACCAGCCCGGTTGAAGCAAGGTTTTTCGCAAATTCATTATAATAAACCTAGCAGAAAAATAAAAAATCGTATACAATATTTCAGTGAGGAATAATGTGAGGTCAAAGATCCCGGCTGTTATAGCCCTGTTCTGCATACTGATATATTTGGCGGCCTTCCTGCATGGAGCTTTTGAGGTGTACATCAGTATCAAGGAGCAAAAGCGCCAGGCAGAACAGGAACTGGATGGGATGAAAAGCCTTATCACCCAAAATAGTTCGGAGTTTTTTACAGAACCCTTCAGGGAGCAGATTCGTAAACGGCTGGCTGATTGTACCGCCCTCCAGGGAATCATCATCACCGGTTCCCTGGGTTCCTTGGGGTTTGAAAAAGAAAATGGCGGGTTAATCAACTTGGATCAAACTCCCCGTTTTAACTCCCGTTTTGGTTATGCTCCCCTCCAAGCCAAGCCGGTGGATATCCCCGGATTCCGGAACGTAAACATCCATGCGGTTTTTAATACCCTTGATTATGATAATGTAATCCGGGTACTCAAACTAACCCTCACGGCAATTCTGGGGGCTCTGATCCTTTCATTCTTTACCATGATTATTACCATCCTCCGTTCCCGGGGACGTTCTCTTCCCAGTTCCGGGCTGGGAGCGGATTCTTTTATCCCGTCTCCTTCGTATGCCCCGAATCTGGATGATGATTTTGGCGGATTTGACGAACCGGAAGCCGAGGGCGAACCCTATTCGCTCAACATGGAGCAGTTGTTGTTTGACCAGCCCGCCCTTCAGGAAACAGATACAGAGCCGGAAGCCGAGGGCGAACCCTATTCGCTCAACATGGAGCAGTTGTTGTTTGACCAGCCCGCCCTTCAGGAAACAGATACAGAGCCGGAAGCCGAAGGCGAACCCTATTCGCTCAACATGGAACAGTTGTTATTTGACCAGCCCGCCCTTCAGGAAACAGATACAGAGCCGGAAACCCCGGACGAAGATGACTTCCATCTGGACGATTTTCTTGATGAAGATGATCTAAGCCTGCCGGAAAGTACGCCGGTAGAATCGTCCGGTTCGAAACCCAGCGGCCTTTATTCCCCCCGGAGCAACATCGGCTGGGAATCCTATACCCAGGACAGGCTTGCATCGGAACTCCACCGCTGCGCCGCATCGGAACAGGATTTGGTGGTCCTTCTTATGGAATGCGGAGAAGGGGTTAACTGCGACGGCAGGCTCTACAAAAAAATAGCCGACGAAGCGGTGGAACTGTTTAACCTGAAGGATCTAAGTTTTGAATACGGTGACCGGGGAATTACGGTGATCATTCCCAACGCCGGTTTGGAACAGGGCATAACCAAGGTCGAAGAATTCCATGCCCGGATCTTAAAAACCTGTTCCGGTTCTTTCCACTCCAAAAACGATTTTCTTACCGGCATCAGTTCCCGCTCAGGCAGACTTATAGAAGCGGACCGTCTTTTTATGGAAGCTTCCCGGGCTTTGGAAAAAGCCAAACTGGAACCAGGTTCTCCCATTGTTGCCTTTAAGAGTGATCCCGAAAAATACCGGGATTTTGTCCGAAAGGGAACCTCACTGGATTGAACACCGTTCAACTGCGAACGGCAGAAGGGTACGGCGAATGACGGGAAATGACAAGGCTGGTCTTGCATACTTTCTCGATATGGCCGGCGATTATCTTTGCGGGGGATTTAGGCGGCCCCATGAGGAATATGCCTTCCAGGATGATATTGATCAAACCATTTTTCCCGGCAATGCCGTACCCCGGGCCGAAGCACCGAACAAAGTCCCCGGCGATTCCCTGGATTCCGGTACAGATTCCCTAAAGACCATCGCCGCCGAAGTTGCTTCCTGCACCCGCTGCGGACTTTGTAAAACCCGGACCAACACCGTACCCGGAGAGGGAATACCTGCGCCTCTGGTGATGGTTATCGGAGAAGGTCCCGGAGCGGACGAAGACACTACGGGGCGGCCCTTTGTGGGCCGGGCAGGACAACTACTGGATCGTATGCTGGATTCAAAGGGAAAGATTGGCCTCTCCAGGGATACGAATTGTTACATCGCCAACATTATTAAATGCAGGCCGCCGGGAAACCGCAGCCCCCAGACAGACGAAATCAGCGCCTGCGTTCCATTTCTTGTAAGACAGATTAAGATCATCAAACCAAAAATTATCTTGGCCCTGGGGAATACCGCCGTAAAAACCCTGCTGGACAGTTCCGAAGGGATCACCCGGCTCCGGGGAATATTCACCCTGTTCCGGGGTACCCTTCTTATGCGAACTCCGGGCCTGCAAACACAGGAAGAAATGGATGATGAATTCAACATCCCTCTCCTGCCAACCTTTCACCCCAGTGCCTTGCTCCGGGACGAAAGCCTAAAAGTTCCTGTTTGGGAGGATCTCAAAATACTCCGGACAAAACTTTGTGAACTGGACGGAGAATACGCCGCCGGCGTGGCGCTCCTGTAGCTTAGGACTTGGATAACACTGTGAACACCTACCTGGATATTATCTTTGATCTTCCCCTGGAACAATCCTACAGTTACCGCTGTGATGAGAAAGGAGAAGCTGTTCCCGGAAAGCGGGTAATGGTTCCCTTTGGAAAGCGGGAAATTCTGGGTTATGTCGTGGGCGGCGGGGAAGAAGCGCCAGCGGTAGCGCCGGAAAAGATCAAGGCAGTGCGCCGGGTGGTGGACAAGGAACCAATCTTTGACGAGGCGGATATTGCTTTGGCAAACTGGATGGCTTCCTATTATCTCTGCGGCCCCGGAGAAGCCCTGGCGGCGATGATTCCATCGGGACGGCGGGCTCAGGGTTACCCCTCTTTTGCCGGCGATGACGGTATTGACGATGCAGAATTGAAGCTTTCCGGCGAACAGCGGGATGCGCTGGAGGAACTGGACTCCCTGGCGGATGCAGCCTTTGCCGGGAAAAAAACTGCTCTGCAAAAACCGGGGGGGGTCGGAGAAAAACCACCGGGACCGAATCTGGCTTACCTCTACGGCATTACCGGATCTGGAAAAACCGAAGTTTTTCTCCGTCTGGCGGAACGGATCCTCCAAAAAGGATGTCATGTGATCTACCTGGTACCGGAAATTTCCTTGACACATCAGCTTGCGGAATTGATGGGCCGGCGCTTCGGTACGGCGGCGGCCACCCTCCATTCGGGGATGACCGGCAGTGAACGGCTTAGCGAGTGGATGCGAATCAGATCGGGAGAGGTCCGCATCGTGGCGGGTCCCCGGTCAGCGGTGTTTGCCCCCCTGCGGAATCCGGGACTTATCATCATAGACGAAGAACACGATGGTTCCTATAAATCAGGGAACACTCCCCGCTACCATGCCCGACAGATCGCCATGCGCCGTTCTTCCACCGAGGGAGCCCTGCTCCTTCTGGGTTCCGCCACTCCATCGGCGGAAGCCTGGAAACTGATGCAGGAAGGGACGATGCGGCGCTTTTCCCTGAGCAGCCGTCTTTCCGGGGGAAAACCGCCGGATATCATCCCGGTCAGTCTGGAAAAAACTTCCGGCTGCCTTACCGCAGAGTTAAAAGAGGAGATTCGCCGGACTATCCTTATGGGAAGGCAGGTTATTCTCTTTCTTAACCGCCGGGGCTTTGCCTACTTTTATCATTGTCGTTCCTGCGGATTTGAGCTGACCTGCAAACGCTGTTCCGTGTCCCTTACCTATCATAAAAATAAAAACCGTGCCATATGCCACTATTGCGGATATGAAACCGGGCCTCCCCTCTCTTGCCCCCAATGCGGTTCCCTGGAAGCGGGTTTTTCTGGATTCGGGACGGAATTTATCGAGGAGGAAGTGCGAAACACTTTTCCGGAACTGAAGATCAGCCGAGCCGATGCGGACACCACCGGAAAGAAGGGAAGCCTTCAGGAAATACTTTCAAATTTTAAAGCCGGGAAAATCGATCTTCTCCTGGGAACTCAAATGGTGGCCAAGGGACTCAACTTTCCCGGCGTGCGCCTGGTGGGAGTGGTCTTTGCCGATACGGGACTCCATTTGCCGGATTTCCGGGCCGCCGAACGGACTTTTTCCCTGATTGTACAGGTCGCGGGCCGAGCGGGCCGTTACTTTCCCGATGGCAAAGTGATCGTCCAAACCCTGCGTCCCTCCGATCCGGCGATCAGCCGGGCCTGCGCCCTGGATATCGACGGCTTTTATCAAACCGAACTTGCGCAGCGTTCCATCCTGGGGTTTCCCCCTTACTCCCGGCTTATTCGGCTGATTGTCCGGTCCAGAAAAGAAGAAAAGGCCGAGCGGGCCGTGGGCCGTCTGGCGACGCTGGCCCGGCCCCTGCTTAAACCAGGAAACGAAGTTCTTGGCCCCGCCGAATGTCCCATCGGCATACAAAATGGAAATTACCGCCGGCAGATCCTATTCCGGGGAAGTAACCTGGGGGTTCTCCACCGGGCGGCCCGGACCGCTCTAAAACAGTACGAAGGAGAAAAAGAAAATGCCGTCTATGTTGAAACTGATGTGGACCCGGTGCATCTGCTTTAGCGCCACAGAAAGCTGAATTGTCTGAAATATCCGTTCTTATAACTATAGACACCGTACGTTCAGCGGCTGTCCGCTTAATCTGGCGGCACAGGCACGTCTGCGGGCTTTTGGATATAACCACCAGTAAGGCGTATTTCTTTTTTTTTGCAGCAGCAGCAGACATTTAGATGTTTAAACACCTCAGTTCCCTTGTTTCATCAACAGCCATGGGCGGAATTGCCGAGGTACATTCGGTTTTTGTAAAGGGACAGCGGGGAGCAAAGGGACAGCCCTGTTCTGGATTTGCCGGATCGGTAACTTTCCCCGGAATGGAAACAAGGGGGCCGTCTTTGTAGTGGCTACCGAACCTGGGGGATGAAGCAAGGAGAGCTCTTGTATACGGATGAAGCGGGGTTTCGGTTATTTGAGAAGCGGAGCCGCTTTCCATTACCAGTCCGCCGTACATAACGATGATCCTGCCGGCTATGTCCGCCACAAGGTCTATATCGTGGCTGATAAAAATGATCGAAAGATTTCTGGAAGAACGCAGAGATTTCAGAAGATCCATAATTTGTTTTTGAATCGTAAGATCCAAGGCGGTTGTTGGTTCGTCGGCGATAAGAAGTTCGCAGTCCTGGGCCAGCGCCAGGGCGATGCCGATACGCTGGAGCTGGCCGCCGGAAAACTGATGGGGAAAATTGGAAAGCCGTTCACTGCCCTTTTCCAGACCCACTTCGGCTAGAAGGACCTCCGCTTTTTTTGCCGCCCCTTCTTTTGTTATCTCAGGATCACAGTTCTTAAAGGTTTCCAGAAATACCTTCCCCATGTTCTGCAGCGGATCATAGGAACGGCCCGGTTCCTGAAAAATCATACCTATCTTTTTACCGCGGTACTGCCGTAATTCTTCTGTTGTTCCATTAAGGATTTTTCTGCCTTCGTAACATATCGATCCGGTTTTTTCCGCATTTTTCGGCAGCAGCCCGGGTATGGATTGAACGGTAACACTTTTCCCCGAACCGCTTTCTCCGACAATGCCAAGCGTTGTTCCCCGGCACATCGAAAAAGAAACTCCCCGCACCGCCTCCACAGAAACGTTTTCCCGCCCTCGAAGCACGGAGAAATTTACAGTTAAATTTTCCACTTCTAGAAGTTTTCTTTCGTTATCTCTTGCGGGGTTACTAAATCTCAAAGGCTGGTTTGAAACATTTGAGCCGCACTTGACTCTTTGCATTTTTGAGCCTTTGCAAAAGAACCCGAAAAAAAATTTTCTTCGTGCAAATACCGCATGATACGGATCGTAAAAATCCCGAAGACAGTCGCCAAGGAAGTTAAACGCCAGGGTAACTCCCAGAAGAAACCATACAGGGTTCAGGAGCCAGGGATAAGCCATTAGATTTGTGATGGTAGAAATATCCCGCTTGATAAGGGAACCCCAGCTTACAGCAGGATCGCTGATCCCCAATCCCAGGTAGGAAAGGGTAGTTTCGGTCATAATAAAACCCGGCACAGAAAGGGCTATACTTACTACAAGGAGGCTGGCGATTTGGGGAATAATATACGAAAAAATGATCACGGAAGAAGGTATCATTTCCAACTGGGCGTTTTGAACAAATTCTTCCCGTTTGATCGCGTGAACCATACCCCGGATTGTTCTGGCTGAACCGGGCCAGCCCACCAGGGAAAGGATCACCGTGATCATCATATAGGTTTGGCCAGGATCCATCTTATCCGAAAGAAGGGATCGAAGAAAAAGGATCAGGTACAGGCCGGGGATCAGCATAAAAAACTCCGCCCCCCTCATGATCGCCCAATCCGTCCTTCCTCCGAAGTATCCTGCCAGCCCTCCAAAGAACATGGCCAGGATCAGGGAAATAGCGGTGGCGATAAACCCTATGGTTAAAGAGATCCGGCTTCCGTAAACGATGCGGGAAAAAAGATCCCGTCCCAGATTATCAGCGCCCATAAGAAATACCGGGTAGTTGTTTTTGTTTTCGGATATTCCGGTGGTAAAAAGATGCCGCTTCATGGAGATAATTCCCCACAGCTTGTACGGTTCTCCCCTGGCAAAAAATTTTACCGCCGCATACTGCCCCTGAATGCGTGCATAGTTCCAGTTTACCGAATTAATCACCTCGCATTTCTGGACCTGGAGGCCTTTAAAAAACCGCACATTAGGCGGATGGTAACTCTGTTCGGAAAAAGATGTATTGGGTCCATAGGGGGCGATACATTCGGCAAAGATCATCACAAAATAAATAAGGCAGAGGAGTACCAGGGATACCATGCCCAGGGGCCGGCTGCGGAGGTAGATTAAAAAACGTTTCATGCCCCTTCCTTTCCGTAATGGATCCGGGGATCCACCAGGGCCAGGCACACATCACTAATGACCATCCCCAGCAAAACCAGAAAAGAGATGGACATCAGGTTGGCCAGGACCAGGTTCACGTCTTGCTGCATCACCGCCTCGTACATCAGCCGCCCAATGCCAGGATAGGAAAAGAGGATCTCCATGATAAGGGATCCGGAAAAAAGGTCCGCCAAAAGGTTTGCACTGCCGGTGATATAGGGGTTCAGCGTGTTTTTAAAGGCATGGTTAAAATGCACCTTCCATTCCGCGATGCCCCGGCTTCGGAGACTTGTAATGTAAGGCTGGCCCAGTTGATCCAGCATGGTGGCCCGAATCATTCGAAGGGTACCTCCCACTCCTCCAAGGAACGCGGCCAGCAGGGGCAGAAAGATATGATGGCTGTAGGAAAAAACAAACCGTACCGGAGCATCGGAAAAGGGAAAGAATGGATAGGCCGTTACAGGAAAGAGGCCTGTCAGGGATGCAAAGAGCTGGAGCAGGATCAAGAGAAGAATCCCCGGAAAGGCATGAAAGACCAGGGCAAAAAAAGTTACCGCCAGATCAGGGCCGGTTCCGGCCTTGCTGGAAAAATAAACTCCCAAAAAAAACGAAAAAACGGTGATTATCACCAGAGATATTAAGTTCAGAACAACCGAATTCAAAAGCCGGGATGAAATAAGATAGGAAACCGGTGCCCGGGAAATAAGACTTACCCCCAGATCGTGGTCAACCAGAACCTGTTTAAGCCAGCGAAAGTATTGAACATAAAAAGGCTTGTCCAGGCCCAGTTCTTTCCGCAGGGATTCGGCCCATTCGCCGGAAAAATCCTGCTGGGCCTGTTGAATCCGGGATCGGCTCTCGGTACTGCTCATCATCTGCTGCATTATCACCTGATCCACAATATCCCCCGGAGCCAGCTTCATAAGGCCGAAGACGGCAAATCCCAGAAGAAAAAGCATCAGCGCCATGATCAAAAGACGGCCCGCAAAATAGGGGATCAGGGGAAAACGTTTTCTAAAACGGTATAGTTCTGCCAGTATCTTCATTTGGTATACCTAAGGTATAAATAGGATATTTCAGCGCCGTTTAGGTTGTCATAATAAAAGTTGGTAAAATCCCAGCGGTTTTGCAGGGCAGAAAAACTGCGGCGCCGTACCAGGTAGATCACCGGACACTGTTCAAGGATAATTTGCTGATATTCATCCCAAATTTTCTGGGCCTTTTTCCTGTCCAGGGTATACCCTCCTTCGTTGTAGAGGTAATCGATCCGAGCCTCCCATTCTGTGGCGGGGTTTTCCTGAAGGGGATACCAGAGGTGAAGATTGCCCTTGGAAGGCCAGACATTACTTCCCTGGGTGGGGAAAGAATTGGTACCCAAACCGATCATAATCGACGACCAATCGTAAGAATAGCTTAACTGTTCCACCATTTTTTGAAAATCCGTGGGCCGGATATTTATCTTGATGCCGAGCTTTACCGCTTCGTCCGCGATGATCGAAGCGATATCCGAATAACCTGTGGTATCGCTGGGAATGGTCAGATCAAATTCCACCGCTCTGCCCTTGTCGTCCCGCATAATTCCCGGTCCATCCTGTTTCATCCCGATGGACCGGAGCAGTTCCAGCGCCCGATTAGGATTGTAAAGATACCGGAGTTTGATCTCCGGATTATAATAGGGATTGATGGGGGAAAAGAAATCAAGTTTTGATTCCCCCAACCCCCGGTACACTTGGGCAATGATCCGGTCCCGGTTAAGAAGACAGCTCATGGCCTGGCGGAATTCCTTTTTGGTAAACCAGTCATAGTAAGGTTGATTTAAGTTTTTTGGATTTTGGTTAAAACTCCAGAGTATCGATCCTAAACTTCCTTCGGCATTAAAAACCGTATAATCATTAGCCCTTTTTCTGAAAAAAGCCCTCCCCTTCCCCTGATCGCGGATTAGGCTGTCCAGATCTTCGGGCCGGGCGGAATATACATCAAGACGGCCTTCCTTTAGGACAAGAAAAGCGGTGGTGTCCGACAGGATCTGGACCACCTTTTCTTCATAGGGGGGCAGCATTCCTCCGGCACTGTCTTTTTCCCAGTAATCGTTGTTACGGCGGAACACCAACCGCAGTCCCGGAACATACTCGGTAAGGAACCAGGGGCCCACGGAAGGTATTTCTTTTGGATCCGAGGCGATGCTGAACAGATCCAGCACCCCCTGGATTCCTCCTTCCTGCTTGGCTTTTTCATAGATAAACCGGGGGCCGAAATTCATATTTGTATGAAACAGGGGATCCGCCACGATCCGGGGAAAATGGAAGGCAAAACGGCGATCGTCGATCTTTTCGATAATAACACGGGCCATTTTACCGTCTTCCATGGTAACAAACTGGCCGCTATAGGCGGAACCGTGAAAAGTCTGATCGCCATCGATTTCGTCGTACCAGAAGATTACATCATCGCTGGTAACGGGGATCCTCCGGTCCGAATTATAAAAGCTCCAGCATAGATTTTCCCGCAGGGTATAGATCACCGAGAGCGTTCCCTTTTTTTCGTCTGTTTGTATTTCCGGAAAGGCGCACTGGGCTTTCCATTCCCGGCGGATCACATCGTAGGAAAGAAGGTAATCGTGCATGCTGTTAACGATGGCGCTGGTACTGGCATCCCGTTCCGCCACCAGCAGATTAAAACTTTTTGGATCCGCCGAATCGCTCGTATACCAAACCCCGCCGGAAACGCCGGGGACAAAGGCTTCTCCCCGCCAGGGTTTGCTTATGGTACGCCCAAGAAGGGCCGCCGGGCCTTCGACGGCGATTTTTTCCAGTTCCTCCGGAGTATACTCGGGTATCTTTATGCATCCGACAGCAGAAAACAGCAGCAGAAAAGCCAGGTAAAATACACAAGATTTTTTAAAAAAATCAGGTTTTAACAAATGTGTCTTTAGCTTAGGACCCGTCTTCATAAAAAACAGTATAGCTTGATTGGATAAAAACGCCAATCATTTCTCAATAGCATCCAGGACAGTCTTTTTCAGTTCAGCAAATTCCAGGGTAAGGGAAAAATCCCTGCTGCGAGGCCGCGGAGCGCTTACATCAAATACGGTGCTGATCACTCCGGGAATTCCGGTAAGGACATACACCCGGTCGGAAAGGATAATTGCTTCCTCCACATCATGGGTAATCAAGACCGCCGAAAGATGGCGGTTCCCCAGGGGGAGCGATGGCCCTTTGACAATGTTTTGAAACCAATCCTGCATATTCCGCCGGGTCAGGGCGTCCAAGGCGGAGAAGGGTTCGTCCAGCAGTATCACCGGGTTATTTGGCTCTGAGCCGGAAATCTTTAGGCTTTGAAGACAGCTCCGCAGCAGGGCCGCCCGCTGCCTCATCCCCCCGGAAAGCTGCCGGGGGTACTTTTTTTCATAACCCGCAAGGCCGAAGTTTTGAAAAAAAGCCGCCGCATATTCCCGGGCGGCCTTTTTCTTGTGGCCCCGGATAAGCAGGGAAAGGATCACATTGTCCAGCACGGTCCGATATTCCAGGAGCAGATCCTTCTGCATCATGTAGCTAACCCTGCCGGCAATCCCGGTGATCTCCTCTCCTTCCAGAAAAATACGGCCCTTATCGGGAAGATCCACTCCGGCAAGAATATTAAACAGGGTAGTTTTGCCAACCCCGGATGGACCTACCAAAGAAATAAGACCACCCGTGTCGAGGTCCAGATTTATCCCGCTGACTACCGGTATTCCCTCGTAGCACTTAATGATGTTCCGGCAGTAAAAAACCGGTTCACTCATCCCCGCATCTCCACTTCTTTCAGTTTTTGATCAAGGAAGGTATTCATTGGTAAAGCCGCCGCCGCCAATGTCCTTTTCCAAAAGTTCCTGGGAGTGCATCCACCGGAAAAAAGCCTCCCATCGGAGAGGATCGACTTCGCCCCACCGCGGCGCATCTCCCTGATAGCGGGAAGCAAGCCATGCCTGGCTCCGCCGGACCAGTTCCCCATCCAGTTCAGGAGCGTACTTTAGGAGGATTTCCGCAGCTTCGCCGGGATTTTCCATGGCAAAGACATAGCCCCGGCTCAGGGCTTTTATGAACCGCCTTGCCGTTTCCGGGTGAACCGCGGCCCATGCATCATTGATAACAATTACCGGAGTATAAAAATCCAGCGCAGGATCAATCGTCCCCAGATCAAGGTAATCAACGTCCGTTCCCCGGATTTCCGCGGCAATCCCATCCCAGGCATAGTATATCCAAATTGAATCAACGTCGGTCTCCAGCGCGGAAAAAGCATCGGCTGCCATATTGGGGATCATGGTAACTGCGCCAAAGTTTCCGCCGTCATTTTCTACGATTTTCCGGATCACCGCCGTTACCAGGGGCGTTTCCCAGGATGCAAAACGTTTTCCTTCCAAATCCCGGGGCCGTTTTATTCCCGCCGATGTCAGGGACATAAGCCCCGATGTATTGTGGTTGATGACCGCCGCCACAGCGGTTATGGGCAGAGAACTGTTCCCTATTGCGGGGCCCAGACTTTCTTGGAAATCCACGGCAAATTCCGCCTTTCCCAAAGCAAGCATCAGCAGCGCCCCGTCTTCCGGGGGCAGGAGGATATCCACCGTAAGCCCTTCTTCGGCAAACCAGCCTTTTTCCAGGGCGGCATAGATGCCTGTGTGATTGGTATTGGGAGTCCAGTCCAGCACAATACGGACATTCTCTGTATTGCCGGATTTCTCCGATCTACACCCGGCAAGTAATACCAACGGCACACATAAAACAAATAAAACCTTTTTCAATGTGAACTCCTCTATTTTTTTCTCCAGAGAATTTATTGTTAATAACCTATGCGTGAGATATTATTGAACATTTTTCCACGGCATCACGGCTTTCTCTATAAGTTCCACCGCTTTTATCAAGACAAGGCTCAACAGCGACACCAGTATGACAGCGGCAAACATCCGGTCAAAAGAATACGATTTCCGCACCCGGATCATGTATACCCCCAGCCCTGCATCGCCCCCAAGCCATTCGGCAATCACCGCCCCGATAATCGAATACGATGCCGAGATTCGGAGAGTGGAAAAAAAAACAGGCAGACTTTGGGGCACTTTGATGTACCGGTACAGTTCCAGCCGGTTTGCTCCCATGGATTTCAGGAGCCGCAATTCATCCTCCCCAGCCTGGGCAAAGGCGCCGAGGAGCCCCACGGTAAGGGGGAAAAAACAGGTTAAAAACACCAGGGCGATTTTGGGCGCCGAGCCATAACCCATCCACAAAACCAGAAGGGGCGCCAGGGCGATGACGGGCATGGTCTGTGTCAGGGTAAGGAGGGGAGCGGCCGTTTCTTTTAGGAATCGGTTGGCATCCATAAGAACCGCCAGGATGAATGAAACAACCAGCGCAAAACCAAGCCCCGCCGCGGCTTCTTTCAGGGTTTGAAGGAGATGCATCCACAGAAGGGGGAGGTCTTTTGCCGCCGCCAAAACTATCTGTACTGGGCCGGGAAGCATAAAGGGCGGAACCATGCCGGATGCACTTACCCCCTGCCAAAGAAGGATGAGTACCGCTCCCAAGATCATATTCCGCGCCGCAGCTCCGAAGCGCCCCTTTCTGCGAGGGAGAGTATCCGCTTCCATAAAAAAACCTCCAATACGGAGGTATCCACAAAGGCGCCGCATGGGCGCTTTTTCCCTCCGCCGGCATTATCCGGATCAGGTTCAAGGGTTTAAAGCGCTACGAAGCCAAACCGTTGGCTTTCCGGGCTGCTTATTCTCAGCCGGGACCCGTTAAAAAATTATTTCTTAACATATCCCAGCACCCCATTTTATTATTATCAAAAACATAACGGAGATTTTTCAAATTGTCAATACCGGCGGCTTAAATTTCTCTTGCCTTATTTACCGTTATGTCAGACCTCCATTCTTTCATCATTTGAATCAGTTGAAAAACAAGATAAATCCCCGAAATAGCATAGGACACCATAATGTTTTTTACCATTTCCTGCTGTACTTCAGGTATCCTAAGAATATACAGCAGCATATCAATGTCGAATGTTCCCATTTCTTTTAGTATTAACACTGAATATGCGAGTATTATCCCAAACCCAACCATTAACATCGTTGAGAGAATAATGAGGAATGCTCCAAATCGTGAAATTTTTCCCTTGAATTTTTTATAGCCCCTTATCCCCAAAAATACATACAGCACCGATGATATTGCCGCCAGCATATTAAGAAAAACAAACAAAAATATTGTTGCGAAAATACCGGGAATGGAATACAATAAGGAACCGATAAAACCCGCCGCATAATTATCGGGAACAAATTTGTTTTCTGCATTTCTGGCCTCTATTTCGCTTTCAGATAATTTTTGGCATTCTCCGCAGACAGCCATGGCAGCGCTGCCGTAGGAATACGCTTCCAAGTCATTGGGGACGCCGCATTTTTGACACCGGATTTTTTGATCGGGATACTTCTCCAAAAAATAACTACAAATGTCAAAAATAATACCCTTGATTTTTTTTAAAGGATACGGAAGAAAATATTCATAAAAAATTATTTTTATTCCGTATTCGAGCCATGTTTGCTTTTTTATTCCGCCTTCATGTAATCTTTTTATGATATATTCTTTATCAAGATCGGAAATTTCAGGAACAAATAATTCCAGCACCTTCATGTTTTGACCGCCGTATATTTTTACAAAGCAGTTTTTTACCATCCCAACCACTTCGGCATCCAATCTTTTTAATTGCAATTCCTTTCCAAGTTTAAGTAATCCGGGCCAAATCATATTACCACCTTAATCGAACATTTTCCAAAGCTAACAGAGTTTAAAAAAAAGCGCAAGGGTAAAAAATTAACAAAAAGAAGTAAAGCCTTCGATTGCCGAAAAATGGCTAAAATGATAGACTGCCATTAATGGAAAGGTGCAGAAAATGTCCGTAAACCGCCTTATATTGGGCGATAACCTTGAAATTCTCAAGTCCATGGAAAACGACAGCGTAGACCTGATTTACCTTGATCCGCCGTTTTTCAGCAATCGCAACTATGAGGTAATTTGGGGCGACACGGGCGAAATCCGAAGTTTTCAGGATAGGTGGGCGGGCGGAATAAGCCATTACATTGACTGGCTCAAGGAACGGGTGGAGGAAATGCACCGAGTGTTGAAACCGACAGGAAGCATTTTTTTACATTGCGACTGGCACGCCGATGCCTATATCCGTGTACATATTTTGGATAGGGTTTTTGGAGAGAAAAATTTTAGAAATCATATTATTTGGAAACGTAATTTCACAAAGAAAGGTTCCCAATTCAAAATGACAAGATATGCTCAAAATACGGATAGCATATATTTTTATAGCAAAACAAATAAGTCTTTTTTTATAACTCCTCGTATTAAAAATCTAAATGATGAAGAATTGTTGTCTATATATAATTTAACTGATGAGAATGGAAAAAGATATAAAAGCGAGCCAATAGAACTGCCTAAAATGATGGGAAGAAAAAACCTTGTTTTTGAATATAAAGGATATACGCCGGAATACGGCTGGATGATGAATAAAGAGAAATTAAACGAACTGGACAGGCTAAACAAAATATTTTTCACTAAAAACGGTAAACCCAGACGAAAAAATTTTCTCGGTGATTATGCTGGTTCGGAAGCAGACAATCAATGGCTTGATATACAACCTATAGGTCAGGTACAATCGGAAATGATCGGCTATCCTACCCAAAAACCCGAAGCCTTATTACAGCGAATTGTTGAAATGGCAAGTAACGAAGGCGATATTGTTCTTGATCCGTTTGTCGGTGGTGGCACAACAATAGCCGTTGCGGACAGGCTGAACCGCCAATGGATAGGCATAGATCAATCACCGATGGCGGTAAAGGTTACGGAATTTAGGTTACAGAAGCAAACCGATTTATTCACCGCACCCTATACCGTCCAACTTTACAAATACGATTACGACACACTCCGAAACAAAGACGCATTTGATTTTGAAACATGGATAATCCAGCAGTTCGGCGGCGTTCCGCAAAACAGAAAAGGCGGCGATAAAGGCATTGACGGCAAAACAGGTGATGGCGTTCCCGTTCAGGTAAAACGTTCCGACAATGTGCCTCGTGACGTAATAGACAAATTCCCCACCGCCAGCCAGCGATACGACAAAAGCCTTTTCCAAAAAAACCAGAAAACAAAAAACCCCATAGGATACATTATAGCCTTTAGTTTTAACAAAGGCGCAGTTGAGGAAGTAGCCAGATTAAAAACCGAGGACAACATAATAATCAAATTGATAAAGGTAGATGAAATAGTTCCGATAGCGGTTAAGCCTGTAATCGGCGTTCACATCAATGAACTGGAACGAGACGAATCGGACGGAACGTCCGCAGGCAGCCGAAAAATTGAATTTGTCGCCGTTGGTCAAAGCCCAGCAGGTATTGAGTTTTACAGTTGGGATTTTACTTTTAACAAAGACAAAGGCTTCAAGCCGTCCGTTATCATTGACAAAGACGGCAAACAGACCCTGACCCTAAAAGCAGGAGCGCACAGCATAGCCGTCAAAGTTATTGACAATGACGGCCTTGAAAACACGGAAGTTGTCCAGTTGAAGATTAATGGCGTTGTGGAGAAAGTGAAATGAATGGAAGGAATAGATACAAATAAAATAATTCAACAAACCTTAGAAAATGATAATACAAACAGGCATACACTATTTGGTTTTATTTCGGCAGACATATTTCTGTTTTAACATCAACAGTTACATTTCCTTTAATCATAGCCCATACCGGACAAATTTTATTTTCCACGACTTTCAGCGCATCTTGTAATTCATCTTCTGTTAAATCTTCCGCAATAACTTTTAGAAAAAGTGATATTTTGTTGAGTTTTTTGGGATGTTTCTCACATACGGTACCATTCATTTCAGCAGAAACGCCATTAATTGATTTATCCATCTTAAAACGCAAAAAAGATATAAGTGTTGTGCTGACACAGGTGCCTAAACTGACCATTAGAAGTTCCAATGAAGTATAACCTTTACCGGTACCTGCGGGCGGAAAAAAATCAATTACAATTTCCGGGTTTTCCCGTGTCACAGCGCTGAACATTGTTTTGTCATCTATTGTCTGCATTTTAACTGCCAATGTATCCATGATTTTCCCTTCCAGTTCTATTTATAAAATTCATTTTCGCCAAGTAATATTTTACCATATTTATGGCCATGTCAATATTTAGTTTGAATATTTTACCGGTCCGGGCGGCATTTCGCATACCGTTCCAGGCAGCGGCGACAAACATTACGTTTTTGCCGTTAACTGCGGGTGTCAATCCTTAAAACACTTACTTGCACAGTTCATAGAGGATGAACGGAAAGTAATTTTTTTTATCGGCATCTTGTCTTTAAGAAGTTCATAAAAAAGTTCACAAAGATTTTCACAGGTGGAAACTTTTTTGGTAACAACAATTCTGTATTCCGGATATGACCAGGCAAGAGGATGGTCTATTTTTTTTAAAGGAACACAGTGTTCAGGATCATTGGTAATTCCTTCTTTTTTGTATACGGCAAGAATCGCTTCAAGAAGAGGATCACCTTCTTGAAACAATGTTGCATGATGGAAATGATCGCAAATTTCCCAGGCTTTTTTAAACCCATCCTTGCAAGCGTGGGCAAAACCGGTAACAGTGTCCACTTTATCCTCTAATTCGATGCATAAAAGGCCCGAATGTCCGTGCAGGTGTTTTGCTTCTCTTTTCCAGTCCTTAAACCGGTGCGCGTACTGAAAATCCAAGTTAACAATGGAAGTGTACAAATCGTTCATAGTTACGATCTCCTTGCAGTTTTTTTGAATGACGATCATTCCTTAGTATGAATTATAAAATGAAATACGCATCTGTCAAGATAATTTTAACAGTTTATCCAATGATCTATTTTCAGATAGATAATTATCCATGATTTTTTTCTTTGTTTTTGCCTCATAGCGTACGGCAGATGGCGGCATTTTGGGCGCCGGAATATCAGTAAAAAAGCCCGGATCTCCATAACCGTAAACGCCCTCCCTGAATTGCGGTAAAAGACAACTCCTCCTCCGGGGCCGGTGTCCCAATATCAAATTGGAAGGTACCTTAAAAAAGGGCCCGGAATTGTCTCCATCCAGAGATTCTTGCAGCCGCTGATAAAACAACACGGTAAAAGTATGGCAATCAGGTACTGATTTTTTTCATATTTTACAGTTTACTGCCACCACAATATCCCAGTCAAGGAATATCGTATTAAAAAAATGGTAAAGAAACAGGAAGGCGCTGCAAAATATCCTTGATAAAAAAATAAAAACAGAATAGTATTTATTTAAATAAAACAGTTTCTATGAAAGTTTTTTTGATCCTTCTTGCCCTTCTAAGCGCCGTCCATATTGCTGCCATTGCCCTTCAAAAAGAATGGTTAAGGTGCATAAGCAAGATCTTGATTATGCCCTCTCTGTTTGCCGCCTTTATGGCCGGAGGTTCAGGTTTTGCGGGCGGCGGCCTTTTTGCCCTATTGGCGCTGATCTTTGGGTGGATCGGAGATATATTACTCATCAAAAAAAACAAACGGATGATATTCAAACTGGGTATCATTTCATTTTTGCTGGGCCACCTTTGCTACATTGCCGTCTTTTTGGACTGCCTTGGCTTTTTCTCCGCCGGCGGGGGGAAGATAAACATTACGGCCCTTGCTGTTTTTATCCCCCCGGCAATTATCGGGGGGATCGTCCTGTTCCGTTTAATTAAGCCCTTCAGGGAAATGATCCCCCTCCTTATCATTTACATGATTGTTATTGAGGCCATGTCCTGCCTTGGCCTGGAAGTTTTTTTGTTCAATCCCGGTTTTGCCGGAGCGATGATCGTTTCCGGCTGTTTTTTATTTATGATCTCCGATGCGGTTTTGGCGTACTATGCCTTTAGAAAATTGAAGGTCCTTCCAGCCATTTTAATAATGGCCCTTTATGTACTGGCCCAGGCAGGAATTATCATGGGATTTTTGGGCCTTCCTGGACTTGAACCAGGGACCTACGGATTATGAGTCCGCAGCTCTAACCAACTGAGCTAAAGGCCCGAAACTATGGCAGTAATTTTACAATATGTGATATACTTTTTTCAAGGGACCGCAAAAACGGCCCTTGCCGGTGCAATACGGAGTATTTGTATGAACAAAAAAAACATCGTTTCAGGCTTAATTCTCGCTTTTGGGATCTGCACGGCGGCGGGGGCGGAAACCTTTGAATACAAATTTGCAGCGGGAAATAAATACCGCATTGTATCGGCAGTGGAGGTAGATGTTTACTTCGATCATCAGTTTATTGACCGGGCCCGAAAACTGACGAGGATTTCTATAGAAATAACCGATGCCGAAGAGGATGCGGCCCAAATTAACGCCGTCTATACCAGTTCTGAACAGAGGGAAGAAGATACCAGTTTCCAGTGGGAACGGGAATATACTTCCGTTTTTGTACAGGACAATCTCGGCTATATTACCATAGACCCCCAATACTATATGCCAACGGCCCGTAATGTACCGGTGTTTCCCGGCAGGGATCTAAAAGAAGGGGAAAGCTGGACCGCCGCGGGCTACGAAATGCACGATTTTCGGGAAGCCTTTGGCATCGACAAGCCCTACCTGATCCCCTTCGAGGCCCGCTATACCTATCTGGGCAGCCGGGAATGGAAAGGAAAGAGTTATCCCGTGTTTTCCGTATCCTATCGGATTTTTTCTGAACCCGATGCGGTACAGGGCCGCACCTGGCCCCGGCGCATTATGGGGGGATATGATCAGCTAATCTATTGGGACCCGGAAAATGGCCACGAAGCGGCCTATTACGGAAGCTTCAGGCTGATTATACAGCTTTCCAACGGGTTAACGGTGGAACAACGGGGCCGGGGAAGAGGGGAAGTTGCCGAATCGGAAATTATGAAAAAAGAAGACATTGCCCAGAGCATTGCCGATGAAATTGCCCGGCTGGGGATTAATGATGCATCGGTGCGGATCGATGACGAGGGGATCACCATCAACATGGAGAATATTCAGTTCCAGCCCAATTCCGCCATACTTCTGGAAAGCGAAAAGTCCAAACTTGATAAAATAGGAGAAATCCTGAAACAATTTGCCGACCGGGATATCCTGGTAGGGGGGCATACCGCCCTGGCAGGAACCGCGGCGGCCCGGATGAAAACATCCCAGGATCGGGCCGCGGCGGTGGCGAATTACCTTATCTCCAGGGGAGTAAGGAATTCTTCCCAGGTTGTAATCCGGGGTTACGGGGCGGAACGGCCCCTGGCAGACAACAGCACCGCCGAAGGGATGGCAAAAAACCGCCGGGTGGAAATAACCCTGCTGGAGAACTGATCCTTCGGCAGCACAATGCTCACCCTTGTTTAGTTTCCGCCAAAGAGGCTGGTCCCCGTGGCGATGGCTCCCAGTATTACAAGATGGGTGGCCAGGCTGCTGAGCCAGGACAAGAAAGGCGGATGAACCTTAATGGGAACAATAATATCGCTCACGATGATAAAGATTATCCATAAGATGGCAACAGCAATCAGGATCAATTCAATAATCCCGAATTCCATGCCAAAAAGCTGAAGGATAAGCAGGACCCCCGCAACTATGGCGGCGAGGGCAAAAATAATGGCAACGACCGTTGTAAGTCCGCCGCCGCCCAGAATGCTGCCTACCATAATACGGAATTCACCGCCATTGGTAAATATACCAATAAGACCCGCCGCCAGCAGGTACAAAGCGACGCCAATGTAGAGAATAAAACCTCCAATGCTTCGATTCATTTTTTTCTCCTTCAAAAAAGGTGTTTTTTTAAGTATATTCGTATCATGGGCAGGTGTACAGCGTCTTGAACAAGCGGTTTTTTTTCTGTGCCGATCTTGGCACCAGTTCCCTTAAGGCGGCGTTAATAGACAATTCCGGCGTACTCCACGGTTTTGCACGTGTTCCCTACAAAAACAAAGAAGCCATTTCATGGCTGGATGCCTTTTTTCTCGCGGCGGAGCAGCTTGCCGCGGCTCCGTCTTCCGCCTCACTTGTTCCGATAACAGCACTGATCATCTCTGGAAACGGGCCTACCCTGGTACCGGTAAAAGGGAAAGACCCGGAAACATCGGAATCTCTGCGGCCCCTTTACTGGTACGATCCTGTTCCGGTCCCCGAAACCGACGCCTTGTCAGGGGAAGGTATTTCTTCTTTTTTCCTGCCCAGAATAAGGGCCGCCCTTGAATTCGGGCCTGAAAAACTTGAAGGGGTTACGTCTTTTTTTTCACCCCAGGAATGGCTTTCCTGGAAACTGGGATCCCGTCCGGTAACGGTCCTGCCCCACGAAGGCTACATCCCCTATTACTGGAATGATGATCAATGCCGCAGACTCAAGGCAGCAATGGAGTGGTTTCCTCCCTTTGTAATAATGGGAACGGTAACCGGTGAACTGACTTTTATAAAAAACGCCGCCAGACCGCCCCTGGGGCTGCTAAGCCCGGGGATTCCCATCATAGCGGGGGCGGTGGACTTTATCATGGCCTTGATTGGAACGGGAACCCTGGAACCGGGAAAGGCCTGCGACAGAACCGGCAGTTCCGAAGGGGTTAACCTTTGCGTTTCTTCACCTCCTGTCGTACCGTCAAAAGAACTGCGGGTTCTTCCTCACGCCATCCCCGGCCTGTGGAACCTGGGGGCGGTGATACCAAAATCGGGGATTCTCTTTGAACAATACCGCACCGCCAGCGGTCAGGAAGAAAAACCCCACAGTGAACTGGTAAAAGAAATCCTCTCCAGGTCATCCCACCCCGGAAGACTGGTATTGGAAACCATTGGACGCTCCTTTGTAAAAGCCCTGGATGATCTGGAGGGAACGGGCAATACCATAAGGGAGATAGTGCTTTCCGGAAGCCAATGCGCCACCCCTCTGTGGAACCAGCATAAGGCAGCTATTAGCGGACGTATTCTAAAAATCCCCGCTATTATCCATGCGGAACTCGCGGGAAACGCCGCCCTCTGCGAAACCGTCTTCTCTGGAAAAAATATTCAAGAAACGTCCTCGGCGATGATCCGGATAAAAGAAACTTATGGAAAAAATACTTGACTAAATAAATCATTTATTTAAAATTAATAGGGGGTGTTATATGACTCATACTACAAAGGGGAAAAAAATTCTCATAGTAGACGATGATGAATTTCATCTTGATTTCGCCGAAATTGTTTTAAAAGAGGAATACGAAATTTTTAAGGCCAAATCCGGAAGCGAAGCGCTAACCTACCTATGCAAGAATAATTTTGTTCCCAGTTTGATTTTACTGGATATCCTAATGCCGAATATGGACGGATGGGAAGTATTTAACAGAATAAAAGCCATCAGTCTTCTAAGAAATGTTCCAATAATATTTTTAACCTCCGTAACAGAGACATCTCAGGAAAAACGGGCCTTTGAAATAGGAGCCGCTGATTATATTACAAAACCGTATGATAAGGACTATCTAAGGGACAGGATAAAAGAAACAATAAAAAAATATGAGTCTGAGAAACGGGTATTATAAAAATCCCTAAAGCACTGCCATATAGTCTGAAGGCATCTTTTTTGTTACACTTCTTCTATGACATCCGCCGGGGAGAACGCTGTCCTGATCCGCAACTTTTGTATCATCGCCCATATCGACCACGGTAAATCAACCCTGGCGGATCGGCTCATACAAAAGGGCCGCCTGGTGGACGACCGGAATTTTCAGGATCAGATCCTGGACAGCATGGATATAGAGCGGGAACGGGGGATCACCATCAAAAGTCAGGCCGTATCCATTCCCTACTCCGGGGCGGACGGAAAAATCTACCAGCTAAATTTGGTAGATACGCCGGGACATGTGGATTTCAGCTACGAAGTAAGCCGGGCGATCAGTTCCTGCGAAGGGGCGCTGCTCTTGGTGGACGCGGCCCAGGGAGTTCAGGCCCAGACCTTGTCCAATATGTACCTGGCCCTGGAGCACAATCTGGAGATCATTCCGGTAATAAACAAAATTGATATGCTGGCCGCGGACATTCCGGGTACTAAGGCTCAGATCAAAAAAGACCTGGGCCTTGATCCGGAAGAAGCCCTGCTCATCTCCGCCCGGCAGGGCACGGGGGTGGATGAACTCTTCGAGGCCATCATCAAAAAAATTCCGCCCCCTTCGGGTCTTTCCGCTTCTCCTCTGCAGGCGCTTATCTTCGACTGTCACTACGATCCCTACCGGGGGGTTATCGTCCATCTTCGTATTTTTGAGGGGCGGATCAAAAAAGGAATGGGGATCCGGTTTATGTCCAATGGGGTAGAATACGAAGTGGAAAGCGCCGGTGTCTTTAAGCTTACCCTTGTTGAGACGGAGGAACTTTCCGCCGGGTCCGTGGGGTACATTATCGCGGGGATCAAGACCGTCGGCGATGTCCGGGTGGGAGATACCGTAACCGGATCGGAAATTCCCTGCGAAACCCCCCTGCCGGGTTTCAGGGAAGTAAAGCCCGTGGTTTTTTCTTCGATATATCCGGTTGATTCCAACGACTACGAAGAACTCAAGACAAGCCTGGAAAAACTCAAACTGAACGACGCATCCCTTGTTTACGAAAAGGACAGTTCCGTTGCCCTGGGCTTCGGCTTTCGCTGCGGCTTTTTAGGCCTGCTCCACCTGGAGGTAATTCAGGAACGGCTGGAAAGGGAATTTAATCAATCGGTGATCTTTACCGCCCCTTCGGTAAAGTACAAAGTATTTCTTCAGCATAAGGGAGAGATGATGGTAGACAACCCCATGGACTACCCCGACGAAGGCCAGGTGGAAAGAGCGGAGGAACCCTATATCAGGGCGGAGGTGATCACCCCCGCCGCTTACTTAGGAAATATCATGAGCCTCTGTCTGGAAAAACGGGGCATCCAGACGGGGATGAATTATCTGGACGAAAAACGGGTGGAGCTGATCTACGACATGCCCCTTTCGGAGGTGCTCTTTGATTTTTACGACCGCCTGAAAAGCACCAGCCGGGGGTATGCTTCCTTTGATTACGAGATCACCGGGTATAAACCGACGGAACTGGTAAAACTCGACATCCTCTTAAACGGCAGGCAGGTGGATGCCCTGTCCCAGCTTGTGTTTAAGGATCGTGCCCAGGCCCGGGCCAGGATGATCTGCGAACGCCTGGTGGACGAGATACCCCGACAGCAGTTCAAAATCCCCATTCAGGGAGCCATTGGAAGCCAGATCATCGCCCGGGAAACGGTTAACCCCCTCCGCAAAGACGTACTGGCCAAATGCTATGGCGGCGACATAACCCGGAAACGAAAACTCCTGGAAAAACAAAAAGAAGGAAAAAAACGAATGCGCATGGTGGGAGATGTGGAACTGCCCCAAAGCGCATTTCTCGCGGTGCTAAAAACTAAGGAAGAATGATCGATTATGGAGTCCTCTATCCAGCCGCTTATCGCTGTAAATAATGTTCGAAAACGATTTAACCTGGAAGCGGGCTTTTTTGCCCCCCTGGGCAGGTATGTTTTCGCCGTCAACGGCCTCTCCTTTGAAATTGGCAATAACGAAAGTTACGGTTTAGCCGGTGAATCAGGGTGCGGCAAAACCACCGCCGCCCGGCTTCTGGTGCGGATGTATGCCCATGACGAAGGAACGATTTGCTACCGGGGGACCGATGTGGCATCCTACAGCAAAAAAGAGCTTACCCATTACCGGCAAAAAGTTAAGTACATTTTCCAGGATCCCGCCCGATCCCTAAACCCCCGAATGAGCATCTACGATATCCTGGTTTCGGGACGGCGCTGGTCGGAGGGAAGATGCGAAGAAAAAAGTCTTCGGCAGGAAGCATCGGCGATTCTGGAAGAAGTGGGGCTCTCCGCCGCTGATCTGGAACGGCGGCCTGCGGAATTTTCAGGGGGCCAGCGGCAGCGCATTTCCATTGCCCGGGGCCTGTTTATGGAACCGGAACTCCTAATCTGCGACGAGGTAGTCTCTGCCCTGGATGTTTCCATCCAGGCGCAGATCCTCAACCTTCTGATGGACATCCGCCGCCGCCGTGATCTTTCATTTCTCTTTATCGCCCACGATCTTAAAGTTGCCTGCTGGTTCTGTGACCGTATCGGTGTCATGTACCGGGGCGAACTTATGGAAGAAGCGCCGGCGGCGGATCTGTACCGGACCGCGGCCCATCCCTACACCCAGCTTCTTTTTTCTTCGATTTTAAGCGGAAACGAAAAAGAAAGCTGCGGAATCAAGGGCGAAGTCCGGACCGCCCTGGAAGAAACAAGGGGCTGCGCATTTGCGGAACGCTGCCCCCGGGCGAAGGGCCGGTGTTTCCGGGAAAAACCCGAATTACTGGAAACCAGCCCGGATCACAGACTGCGGTGTCATAACGCATGACTTGAAGTTTTTTGCAAAAACTATTACCATAGATTTTATGATTTTTCCTCTGGAAGAACTGATTGAATACAAAGACAATATGTACGAAATAACCTGTGCCGCTTCCCGGCGGGCTTTTCAGCTTTCCATGCTCCGGGACCCGGAAATTGACGAGCACGAAGGCAAGGTGGTTTCTCTGGCCGCCCAACAGGTCTTTACCAAGGAGATTGAATTCCGCCTGGTGGAAAAGGAATCGTAAAGGCCCTTCTTTTCCCGGTTTAAGGAACCCCGTTTGGATCTCGGTAAACCGCAATTCCGTCCTCTTCCGGTGCTGATCCTCTTTGGCCCCACCGCTTCGGGCAAAACCGCCCTGGCGGATAAACTCTTTTCAGGTCCGGACACCCGCTTAAATGACCGTACCAGCATCCGCACAAGCGGACTTTGCCGGGCAGAGATTATTTCCGCCGATTCCATGCAGGTATACCGGGGGATGGACATCGGTACCGCCAAGCCGGACACCGAACTGCGAAAAAGGCTTCCCCACCATCTAATCGATATCCGAAACCCCAATGAACAGTTCAATGCCGGAGATTTTGTACGGCTCGCCGATGCGGCCTGCCGGGATATAGCGGACCGGTCTGCTCTGCCAGTTATTCTGGGAGGGACCGGTTTTTACCTGAAAAATTTTATCTTTGGCCTCCCCGCCGCCCCTCCGTCGAACCCGGCGCTGCAAAAACAACTTAGGGCGGAACTGGCCCAACGGGGACCTGAAGTCCTCCTGGAGGAACTGTCCCGGCTGGACCCGGTTTCCGCTGAACGAATTCATCTAAATGACAGTTACCGGATCCTCCGGGCGCTGGAAGTGTGCCGTTCTTCCGGCCAACCCCTCTCTTCTTTTTCAGGGGGAAAAATAACGCGCCCGTTCTACCATTTTGTGACTGCGGGATTACAATGGCCCCGGGAAGAGCTCAACCGCCGGATCGATGAGCGCTGCGAAGAAATGTTCCGCCGGGGTCTTGCTGAAGAAGCGGCGGCTCTTTTCAGACAGGGTTATACCCCCGATGATCCGGGCCTGCGGGCCATCGGCTACCGGGAATTTTTTATTGAAACAGGGACTTCCGGAAAATGGGCCCTAAGCAAAGACTTGGAAGGTGTTAAATCTCTGGTGGCCCGGAACAGCCGCCGCTATGCCAAACGGCAGGAAACTTTTTTTGCTTCCATTCCCGAAGTCGTCTGGCTTCCTGGAAAGGACCTGCAGACTGGGGTTGACCTTTTATCGTCCCTGATTCATAATTTGTTCAACCAAACACCTTGAAGGAGAATATCAAGTGCCCTGCGGAAGAAAACGCAAACTCAGAAAAATTGCTACCCACAAGCGAAAGAAAAAACTAAGAAAAAACAGGCATAAAAATAAATAGCCCTCCCGGCAGAATGAATTTTTTCGAATTCTCAGCAAAAAAAAAACGCCCTCCTCTGGTGCTTCCCGGCGGGGTGATTTTGCATTTTTCCCAGCCCCTGGTTATGTCCATCGTCAACTGCACTCCCGATTCGTTTTATGAACCCTCAAGGGCTGCGGATCCGGAGGAAGCGGCGGAACGGGCCCTGACGGCAGAATCTGAAGGCGCCGATATTATTGACTTTGGGGCCGAATCCACCCGGCCCGGCGCCGTTTATCTTGACGAAGAGGAAGAAACCCGCCGTCTTATCCCTGTCCTGCGGCGTTTCCGCCGGCAGTCGGCCCTGCCCGTTTCGGTGGACACCCGGAATGCCTCCACAGCCCGCCAAGCCCTGGACGAAGGGGCGGACATGGTGAATGATGTTTCGGCCCTTTCTGATCCGGCCATGACCGCCCTTTGCGCTGAACGGGAAGCGGCGGTGGTACTGATGCACGGATTCCAGCGGGCAGCAAATACCGTGGAAGAGGTTAAGTTCTTCCTTTTGGAAAGGGCGGAGAGGGCCGCCGCCGGAGGAATCGGAAAAGAAAAAATCATCCTTGATCCGGGCTTTGGTTTCGGCAAATCAACGGTGGAGAATCTCGTCCTGCTCAATCGGCTTGAAAGAATGAGCTCCGGGGATTATCCTTTTCTTGTGGGATTATCGCGGAAACGGTTTACCGGCGAAATAACGGGCAGGGAACCGGAAGGACGGCTGGCGGGTACCATTGCCGCCGGTGTTTTTGCTATCCTTGGCGGAGCGGACATTATCCGGATTCACGATACCTCCGCTGCGGTGGATATGATAAAAATGATAACGGCCATTACACAAGGGGGATCGCCGGAATGAACTGGTATCAAAAGATGCTGGAATTGTACAATCTGCTCCGTCCCATCCTGGATATAGCTCTCCTGGCCTTTCTCCTTTACAAAGCCTATGATCTTCTTCACAAAACCCAGGCGGGACAGCTGGTCCGGGGAGCGGGGTTTCTAGCCTTAATCTACGGCATTGCCTACCTTCTAAAACTCAGCACCCTGCAATGGCTCCTCAGTGTCCTTGCTCCGGGGCTTTTTGTGGTAATCGCCATCGTCTTCCAGCCCGAACTGCGGAAGATCATCAGTCATCTGGGCCAGGGGGAACTCTTCCGGCTGGACAGCAAACCCCGGCTGGGCCAGATGGAATCGGCGGTAACTGCGGCGGAGATCCTCTCCCAGCAGCGCCGGGGCGCCCTGATGGTTTTTCCCCGGAAGGTCAGCCTTAGGAACATTATTGAGACCGGTACCCGTCTGAACGCGGAAATTTCCTCCAGCCTGATTGTAACGATCTTTGCCTTCGACGGCCCCCTCCACGACGGAGCGGTGGTAATTAACGGCGGCCGGATAGCAGCAGCGGGGTGCCTTCTTCCCCTGTCGGAACAGCAAGACATACGGAAAAGTTTCGGCACCCGCCACCGGGCCGCCCTGGGCATGTCGGAACAGGCCGATGCGGTGGTCCTGGTGGTTTCCGAAGAAACGGGCGCCCTTTCCCTTGCCTATGAATCAAAATTGCACTACGATCTTTCCCCCATGGAGCTGCAGCGAAAACTTAAGGAACTGCTTGACAAGACTGTCCGCAGGGGAGAAGAAACGGAAAAACTCATCCCTGCCCTGAACGAAAAATAAAGAGACTGTAAGGTGTATGGTGGACTATAAAAAAATTCTGGCCCGGATCACGGAAAAATGGCCTGCCAAGGTTCTTTCCATTGTTGCGGCAACGTTTCTCTTTGTCTTTCACCGCATGGGTAATCTGCAAGAACGGTATTTTTCCATTCCCCTTAACATGGAAATTGATTCCTCCCTGATTCCGGGCAATTCCTATCCAAAAAATGTCCGGATAACCCTGCGGGGAGACAACCGGATCTTTCACCTCGATGAAAATGACATCGAAGCTCATCTTGATCTAAGCAAATACACAGAACCGGGGACATACAAAATACCTGTCCAAATTCAGCAAAAAGGAAGCGCAGAAGAAACGGAGAACATGGAAATAATCGTAGACCCCATGGAACTTACCCTGGAACTGGATACCAGGATGAGCAAAACCATTCCTCTGACTCTCAGAACCCGGGGTTATCCGGAACCGGGCTACGAAATGGTTTCCTATACCCTGGAACCGAATCAAGTAGTGATTAACGGCCCCAGAAAAATGATAGAAAAAATTTCCGAATTAAGCACCGAATTTATTGATCTGCAGGGCAGGAATGAGGATTTTGCCGTCCGGGTAAGGATCATAAACACCAATCAACTGGTGATCATCAGGGGCAGCGGCACCGCCGACTTTAATGGTTTTATCAAGGAACTGATTGTTATCAAAATTTTTGACGATTGTCCAATACAGGTTAGAAATCTCGATGAATCCCTGGAAGCAATGCTCAATCCACCCTTGGCTTCGGTAAAAATCCACGGAGTTCAAAGTAAACTGGACGATATAGGTGAAGGAAGGCCGTTAATAATCGTAGACTGCGGCGGCATCAGAGAACCAGGTATCTATGAATTGCTCCCTATCATAGCGGCGGAAGAAGAACTAATCGTGGAACGCTGGGAACCGGAAACCATAAAGGTGGAGATACGGCGGAAACAATAGGAAGAGATATGATTGTCGGAATCGGTATTGATGCGGTGCAAATTTCCCGGCTGGAAAAGTGGATCCACGATCCGGATCTGCTTGAACGGTTTTTTAATGCCCGGGAACTGGAAACCGTCCATGAACGGGGAAAAGGCATGATCCGATCCCTGGCCGCCCGTTTTGCCGCCAAGGAAGCCTTTGGCAAAGCCCTGGGAACGGGGCTGGCGGGAATTGTTCTAAAAGACATAATGGTACTGAACCGTCAGGACGAAAAACCTCTGCTGCACCTGGAAGGCAGCGCCATGGAAGCAATGAAAAGGGCCGGGGCAAAACAGATTCATCTGTCCCTTACCCATGACGGAGATACAGCCCTGGCTTCAGTAATATTGGAGGCATAAAATGGCATCGTATGATAAAAAAATATCCTTTATCTCAAAAGAAGAATATAACTGCCCTGTCTGCGATACAAATTTTCACCGGGAAGAACTGCTTACCGGCAGCGGGCGGCTGATTGCAGGGGCGATCACCGATGAACTTCACCGGCTCTACGAACCTTCCGCCAAATACGGATTGATTTACCCCCTGGCATATCAGGCCACGGTATGTCCTAAATGCTGGTTTGCATCGATGGACAAGGATTTTCAGAGTATCCCAATTTCATCCATAGAAAAAGCCCAAAAGGACGACAATAAACGAAAAACCGTTACCAGGCTTATTTTTCCATCCGTGAATTTTTCCAAATCCCGGGATCTGGTCAGCGGCGCAGCATCCCTTTACCTGGTCCTCCATTGTTACGGTTATTTTCCCAAAGAATTTTCTCCCACCATGAAACAGGCCATAGCCTCGCTCCGCACCGGCTGGCTTTTGAATAGGATGGATGATAAATACCCCAATTATAACTATGACTGGCTGGCGGTACTCTTTAAAAAGAAAGCGCAGTTTTTATACAACGAAGCGATTTTAAAAGAACAAAGCGGCAAAGAAAATTTGTCGGGAGTAAAGTATTTCGGCCCCGATACGGACAAGAATTATTCCTATGAGGGGGCCCTTTATCTTTCGGCTCTGCTCAGGCTTAAGTATGGCCCCCGGGATAGTTATGATTCCAGGGTCGAAGCCCTTCAAACCTCCAAGCGGACCATTGCCAAGATGTTCGGCCTGGGAAAATCTTCCAAGAGCAAGCCCGGTCCCCTTTTGGAAAATGCCCGGGAGCTCTATGATAATCTTAACAGAGAATTAAACGAAAACGACGATTAATTAAAGTGATGCATAGAAGAACCCTCACTTTGGATGCTCAAAAAAAAAACAACAGGAACATTCAGCTCCTTATTGCCTATGATGGTACGGATTTTTCCGGATGGCAGCGTCAGGACGGAGACAAAACAAAACAAAAAACAAGGACCGTCCAGGGAGAAATTGAAAGGGCCCTGGAAATAATTCACAAAACCCCCGTGGCCCTTATCGGGAGCGGCCGTACCGATTCAGGGGTCCATGCCAGAGCCCAGTGTGCCAATTTTTACACTCCCATAACCAGCATGGAAGCCCCCCGTTTTGTCCCAGCCCTGAACAGTATACTCCCCCGGGATATACGAATAATGGAGGCCCGTGAATCGCCGGAGGGTTTTCATTCCCGCTTTGATGCCCGATCCAGAACGTATCGCTATTTTTTTATTTCCCACAGACCTGCCCTTCCCATGGAAAAACGGTACGCCCTCCAGCTTTGGCGGCAACCGGATCTTTCCCTTCTAAACGATTATTGCCGCCTTCTTCGCGGGGAATTTGACTGTACGATATTTGCCGCCGCCGCCGATAAAAGTGTTTCCCGCCGCCGGTATATTTACAGCGCTTTCTTTTTTCCAGAAAGGGATCGAATCGTTTTTGAAATCAGGGCCAACGCTTTTTTATGGAAGATGGTCCGCTCCATGGCGGGAACCCTGCTTTTTTATGAAGAAAAAAAACTGAACGCCGAAGCATTTTACCAGATTATTACTTCGGGAAAAAGGGAAATGGCCGGCCCTACCCTGCCGCCGGAGGGCCTAATCCTTTGGAATGTGGACTATTAGACCAAAAGACAAAGTGCATCTGCCAGGAAAGAATGACAATAAATTCAAAAAACAGCGGGAAACGGGAGTCGGACCCGCGACATCCACCTTGGCAAGGTGGCGCTCTACCACTGAGCTATTCCCGCAAAGAAGCAATATTCATGTAACGAAGAGATTTTTCCCTTCGTTACACGATAGAGAATCCTGCCATAAAGAACAAAAAAGGTCAATCACCAATGCGTTTTTTTATAGAGATGTTCAGAAACTGCCGTTTCCTAACAACTCTATTTTTTGAAGTACAGCACCTTTGCCAGCTCAATATACATCTTGTCCCTGTTCTTGATCGCTTTTTCCGCCTTGTCGCCGGAATAATCGTAGAATCCCTGGCCGCTCTTTACGCCAAGTTTTCCTTCTTCTACCATTTTCTTTAGAACCGGACTCCGTTCCTTTGAACTGCACAACTCGGCATTTAAGTAGCTGTTTATGTTATCAAATGTGTCCAGTCCTCCAAAATCGGCAATGCCAAAGGGGCCAAGGGCGGCGTAGCGAAGTCCCATACCTGCTTTCAGGACGGTGTCGACATCTTCAAATGTGGCAATTCCCTGTTCTACAATGGACAGCGCTTCCCGCAGCAGCGAGAACTGTATGCGGTTTACGACAAATCCGGGAACGTCTTTTACCACTACCGGGCATTTTCCGAGTTTTAGGATGATGTCTTTCAGTTTCGTTACCATTTCAGGGCTGGTTTTTTCGCCTTTGATAATTTCGCAGATCGGCAAAAGGTGCGGGGGGTTAATCCAGTGCTGACCGAGGAATCGTTCCGGTTTTGTCACTTTTTCCGCAATTCTGGTGATGGGTAAACCGCTGGTATTGGTGGTCAGTATCGCCTCGGCAGGGGCAATCTGGCTGACTTCCTCCCAGAATTGATGCTTAATCTCGATTTTTTCAACAATGGCCTCGATTATCAGGGAGCAATCGGCAAAACAATCCTTGGATTTTGTAAAGCTGATGAGCTTAATAATATTATCCGATTCCTGTTTTGAAATAATATCTTCATTGACCAGGGTTTCCTGATTGATCTCAACCTGACGTTTTCCTTTTGCTATGGCATCATCAATTATATCATACAAAACAACTTCATACCCGGAACTTGCATAAACCTGCGCCAAAGACGCTCCCATTATTCCGGAACCAGCGATACCTACTTTTTTGGGGTTCATGATTTCTCCTCCATGTTTATAAGCTGATAATAATGATGCTCCGGGGATGGGTATCTGTCAAGGAAATATTTACCATTTTTTCGGTTCTGAGCAGCGAAGGGATCGCCTTCCAGCCGGCAACGTCCTGTTGCCTCCTTCCAGACCGCGGTTCAGCTCTGCCGGCACCCTCCATCGCGCCTTTTCCCCCCACCTGTCCGGCGAGTTGAACCGTTTGATCCCTTCGTACTGTCTTTCATTAATAAAGAATATTTTTCATTTTGAGCCGCGAAGGGATCGAACCTTCGACCCGCAGATTAAGAGTCTGCTGCTCTACCAGCTGAGCTAGCGGCCCATGATACCTTGCTGTCCGTTCAAGGCATGCAGCCGCTCCTATGGCAGGACATCTGTCTGCGTTCGACAGGACTCGAACCTGCGGCCTACGGATTCGAAGTCCGTTGCTCTATCCAACTGAGCTACGAACGCCCAATAATAAACATAAGATCTGCTTAAGGTGCCAATAGTTTATAAAAGAATGCTGTGTGTGTCAATACCTAACCTTACCTAATCAGGTAACGCCAGGCCCAGTACTTCTTCAAAACGTTCCACCGGATGAAAATTGATCCCCTTCTTGACATGGTCGGGAATATCATCCAAATCCCGAAGGTTATGCTTGGGAATGATAATGTCCTTTACCTGATTCCTCCGGGCGGCGACGGTTTTTTCCTTTAACCCTCCAATGGGAAGCACTTGCCCGGTAAGGGAAAGTTCTCCGGTCATGGCAAGGCGGCCGGCGATGTTTTTTCCCCGGATCAGGGAAAGCAGCGCTGTGGCCATGGTAATCCCCGCCGACGGCCCGTCCTTGGGGGTGGCTCCTTCGGGAATGTGGAGATGAATTTGATTTTTTTCAAACCATTCGGAAGCGACGCCGTATTTTTCGATCCCCGCCTTCCGGGCCACGGTCATGGCAATGGAAGCGCTTTCCTTCATAGTATCCCCCATTTTACCCGTCAGGATCAGTTCTCCTTTGCCGGGAGAAGCCACCGCTTCGATGATCAGGGTATCCCCGCCCATGCTGGTCCAGGCCAGTCCCAGGGACATACCGGGTTTGTCGGCCCTTTTTACAACATCCCCGGGGAAGATGGGCTTACCCAGATGTTTTTCCACAGCTTTTTTGTCTACGGCAAAAGAATGTTGATCACTAGAAACGGAGGAAGCCTTGGATTTGGCCTTTTCATTTTCCGTCCCTGCCTCTGTAGTTTCAATAATCTGCATGGCCAGTTTACGGTGAATCTTATCCAGGTTTTTTTCAAAGTTCCGGACCCCCGCTTCACGGGCATAGCCATTGGCGATGTGGAGCAGGCTGTCCTTGGTGTACTTTGCCTGGTTCTTTTTCAGGCCGTTTTTTTCCAGACTTTTTGGCACCAGATAACGTTTGGCAATTTCCAGTTTTTCCGTATCAATATAACCGGGTAGTTCAATGATCTCCATCCTGTCCAAAAGCGGCATGGGGATCGTGTCCAGGGTATTGGCGGTAACAATAAAAAAAACCTGGGAAATGTCAAAGGGCAGGTCCAGATAATGATCCCGGAACGCGTAGTTCTGCTCCGGGTCCAGCACTTCCAGCAGAGCCGATGCGGGATCCCCCTGATAACTGGCTCCCATTTTATCGATCTCATCGATCATAAATACCGGATCCCGTGTCTTGGTAATCTTAAGGCCCTGTATGATCTTTCCCGGCATGGCACCGATATAGGTCCGGCGGTGACCTTTGATTTCCGCTTCGTCTCTCATGCCCCCCACGGAAAAACGGAAAAATTCCTTTCCCAGGGACCGGGCGATGGAACGGCCAACACTGGTCTTGCCCACCCCCGGCGGCCCAACCAGGCAGATGATCGAACCCGCAGGATATTGATCAAAACCCCTCCCCAGGCCCGGCGGCGCTGCTTTTTGCGGAGCCTTCTGCGAATTCTGCTGAACCTTTTGGCCCTTACCGTTTTGAACAAGGTTGCGGAGTTTCCGGACCGCCAAATATTCGGCAATGCGGCTTTTTACATCCTTTAGGCCATAGTGGTCGGCGTCAAGAATTTCCCGGGCATTTTTCAGGTCAAAAATTTCCGGCGGAGGATCGTTCCATGGCAGACTTACAATGACATCCAGATAATTCCGGGTTACGGTAAATTCTCCCGAATTGGGTTCCATGAGACTGAATTTTTCCAATTCTTGTTCCACCGCTTCCTTGATTTCTCCCTCAAACTTAAAGGCGTCGATCTTTTCCTTAAAGCGCTGGTATTCGGAACTCTTTGCATCCGTGGTCATTCCCAGTTCAGTTTTAATAGCCTTTAACTCTTCTTTTAGAAAATAATCCCGCTGGGATTTTTCGATTTTTTCGTTGATCTCTTTTTGAATTCTTTTTTGAATTCGCAGCAATTCCTGTTCTTTTTTTATAAACACCAGAACCTGCTCCATTCGCTTGCGAACGTTGAGGATCTCCAGGATCTTCTGCTGTTCCGTTTTATCGATGTTAAGGATGCTGGTGATAAAGTCGGCGATCTTGCCGGGATGATCAATGTTGATCATGTTAAGCCGCATCTCTTCGGAAAAGAGAGGGTTATTTTCGGAGATCTGTTTCATCTCGGAAATCAGAGCCCTAGTCAGGCCCTTAACTTCAGAGGTATTGTCTTCTTCGTCTTCCAGGTACTCAACCGCCGCTGCAATGGGCGCCTGGGCATGAAGGGTTTTTTTAACACGAAAACGTTTAAGGGTGGAAATAAAGATATTCACTCCGCCGTCGGGGAGGTTAATCTTTTTTACGATCTTGGCAACGGTCCCCACCTGGTAAAGGTCCGTAATGGAAGGGGTCTCCGTTTCGTTCCGAAGCATCACCAGGCCAATAAGAGCGTCCCCGGAGACAGCATCGTCTATCACCTTAACGTCGGGCGGGTTACCAATCATGATGGGGGTAAAGATCCCCGGAAAAATAGGGCGGCCCATGAGGGCCACCAGGGGAAGCTTGTTGGGCAGAATCTGGTCTATGGGTACCATGCTTTGGTCAGGCATGACTTTGTCCTTTTTTGCTTTTTTATCTCAAAATGAGCAAATTTCATCTTAAAAATAGCAAATTTCATCTTAAAATGCAAGTTTTTTATCGAACAAAGGCGAAATTTGTGTAAAGAGAGTTTCAATATCGTTTGGCATTTGCTTTGAGCTATGGTTTGCTATAGAATTCAAATAAGGAATTAGCATGAAAAAAGCTTACATTTTTGATCTGGACGGCACTCTGGCCAACACCATCTACGACATCGGCGACAGCATAAATCATCTCCTTATCCAGCGAGGACTTCCCATCCACAGCTACGAAAAATATAGCGCCTGCCTTGGCATGGGGATAAACATTACCCTCAGCAGGACCATGTCCGGTTATGACGTGCTTCCGCCGGAAGAAAAAGCAGCCCTCCGCAGGGCCTATACCATTCACAACGGAGAGCATTGCTTGGACAAAACACTCCCCTACGAAGGAATTCCGGAAACCCTAAAGACGTTGGCGGAACGGGGCGCCGTACTGGGGATATTTACCAACAAGCCCGAAATGCCGGCCCGGAAAATTGCCGCAGCGCTCTTTGCGAATATCGACTTTGCCTTTGTGCTGGGTAATGTGGAGGGTTTATCGATGAAACCTGATCCTTCCCGGATGCTGGCTGAACTGGAAAAACTGGGGATAACGGCGGCAGAAACGGTCTTTGTGGGGGACGGCGGCCCCGATATTGCCACGGCAAAAACCGGAAAGATGTTTGCCTGCGGGGTGAGTTGGGGTTTCCAGGGCCTGAAAGAACTGGATGGCGCAGACCTCGTTATCTCTCATCCCCGGGAATTATTAGCTATTTGACTTGTTCGGAAATTCCGGTTTCCGAACAAGCCATTAAGTAAACCGGCCATTTCAAAAAGAAACCCGGACTACAGTCCCTTTATTTTTTTTACCACCGCAGCCCTGTCCTGGGCGGTAAAAAAGGCACTGCCCGCGACAATCACATCCGCCCCTTTTTCAACGGCCAGTGAAGCGTTATCTCCGGTAACTCCTCCATCTACCGAAAGCAGAAAATGGCTCCCCTTTTCTTTTCGCAGCGATGCCAGGCTAACAAGTTTTTCCAGGCAGGAGGGGATCATCTTTTGTCCTCCGAACCCGGGATTGACCAGGAGGATCAGAATCAAATCCACTTCGGAAATAATTTCATCCAAAACGTGGGCCGGCGTGGAGGGAACAATACAAACCCCCGGTTTCATCCCCGCGGTCCTGATTTTTTGAATAAGCCTGCTGGCATGCATGACAGCTTCGATATGGAAGGTAAAATAATTCGTCCCCGCCGCGGCAAAGCTTTCAATATAATCCTGGGGATTGGCAACCATAAGATGGCAGTCCAGGGGCAGTTTTGTTTCCCTCCGTATGTCAGATACCATCTTTGGACCGAATGTTAAATTGGGAACAAAATGACCATCCATCACATCCACATGGATCCAGTCCGCCCCGGATTCATTGATAGTCTGGACTTCTTCTGCAAGACGTGCAAAATCCGCAGACAATAGGGAAGGCGCCGCCAATATTGTTTTCTTTGCCATTCAAGAAAAGTATACCAGAATCAGCGAAGACCTTCCAGATTATTTTTGAAAATTACATCAAAGAAACAACAGCGGCAGCTATCGTTTCTTCCGAGGGCGCCACCTGGGCTTCGAGGCGGGAATTGAAAGGTATGGGTACATCAAGCCCTCCAAGTCTGCGGATGGGCGCTTTCAGAGAAAAAAAAGCTCCGCTGTCCGCAATGACCGCTGCAATTTCCGATCCGTATCCTCCGGTTAGAGGCGCCTCGTGGACCACTAAACATCGGCCGGTTTTTTTTACCGAAGCGATCAATGCTTCTTTATCCAAGGGAACCAGGGTCCGGGGATCCACCACTTCCGCATCAATGCCTCTACTGCCGGCCAGATCTTCAGCCGCCTTGAGGCACCGGGGCACCATGCGTCCGTAGGCAATAATGGTGATATCCTTACCAGGTCGTTTTACATCGGCCTTACCCAGAGGAATGGCATAGTCCTCATCAGGAATCGGTCCCTTGGTGCGGTAGAGGAGTTTTTGTTCTATGAACACCACCGGGTTGGGATCGTAGATCGATGATTTAAGGAGGCCCTTGGCATCACCGGGGGTGGAAGGGACAACTACCTTAAGACCGGGAACATTGGCAATCCAGGCTTCAGGGCTTTGACTATGCTGTTCCGCCGCACCGGTTCCCGATCCAGCCGGCGTCCTGAGTACCATGGGAACCGATCCCTGGCCGCCGAACTGGAAACGGTTTTTAGCTCCCTGGTTCACAAGCTGTTCCATGGCCAGGGTAATAAAATCGCTGAACATGATTTCCAAGATCGGGAGGATCCCCGTCATGGCAGCCCCCACAGCACAGCCGGTGATGGCCAGTTCGGAAATGGGAGTATCTCTAATCCGTTCCGGACCAAATTCTTCTATCATGCCACGGGAAACACCAAAGGTGCCGCCGTAAATTCCCACGTCTTCCCCCATAAGGATGATCCGGCGGTCTTTCCTCATCTCTTCGCACATAGCTTCTTTCAGCGCATCCGCATAGGTTATTTCTTTCACCATTCCCCCTAAAGTACAAAACCGTTCTTGTGCTTTTCGGTCCGCATATCTCCGGAAGCATAGACATCGTCAAATATTTTTTCGATGGGAAGTTCCGGAGAATTTTCGGCAAAACTCACCGCCGCAGCTATATCTTCCCCGGCTTTTTTTTCAACTTCCTCCAGTTCTTCCAGGGTAAAAATTTTTTCTTCCAGAAGACATTCCTTGAAATACTTGATGGGACATTTTTCCTTCCACCGGTTTACCTCTTCTTGAGTTCGGTACACTTGCTGATCGCTTTTTGAATGGCCCATCCAGCGATAGGTATTAAGGACCATGAGCATGGGACCCCTGGCAAGGACATGATCCCGGGCTTTTTTGGTTTCTTCATAAATCAGGAGTATGTCGTTTCCATCCAGGGTAATGCCCTTCATTCCATAGGAAGAAGCACGGATGGAAATATCATCAATGCCCATGGATCTGCTTATATGGGTGGACATGCCATAGAAGTTGTTGGTACAGACAAACAAAACAGGCAGATGCCAGACCGAGGCAAGGTTCAGTGATTCATGAAAAGCCCCTTGATTGGAAGCGCCGTCACCAAAAAAACTTACCGTGATGTTGGGCCGCTTAAAGTATTTTTGGGACAGAGCCGCCCCAACGGCTATGGGGATACCTCCCCCCACGATGCCGTTGGCCCCCAGACTCCCCACGGAAAAGTCCGCGATGTGCATACTGCCTCCTTTTCCCTTGCAGTACCCCGTTTCTCTGCCCAAAAGTTCGGCCATCATTTTTTTTATATCCATCCCCTTGCCAATACCCTGCCCGTGACTGCGATGGGTCTGGGTGATCATATCTTCTTTTTCCAGGGCGGCGCAGACTCCGATTCCGACGGCTTCTTCACCAACACAGAAGTGAGCGGTTCCATGTATCTTTCCTTCAGCGAAGAGCCGGGCGGCAGTTTCTTCAAAAGTACGGGTTTGTATCATTTTTAGGTACATATCTCCGTATTGTTCCCTGGATAGTTTCATCCAAAGCCTCCTATAACTTATCATGGATCATTTTTTGGAATTTGTGAAATGCTCAATATCGCCGCCATATCTTTACCGCCTTTCCGCTGTCGATTATAGTTAAGAAGTGAACAGCCCTGTAAGGAGCGGCAATGAACAATTACCTGGAATTTAATGATGAAGTACAAGGAGCCATGGAAACGGGACTTCCGGTGGTTGCCCTGGAAACGATGATTATTTCCCATGGATTGGGCTACCCGGATAATCTGGAATGCGGGCAAAACTGCGAAAAGATAATCCGGGAAGAAGGGGCGGTGCCGGCAGCCATTGGCATTGTAAAGGGAAAAATCAGGGTTGGCCTGACCGCCGGGGAACTGCAGTATTTTGCCGAACACCTGGATATACCCAAATGCAGCCGCCGGGACCTAGCAATAGTAACTGCCCAGGGCGGCTATGGAGCCGTCACCGCAGCAGCTACGATGATGGCCGCAAAGATGGCGGGGATCCGCTTTTTTGCCGGCGGCGGAATCGGAGGAGTTCACCGCGGAGCCCAGCAAACTTTTGACATCTCCGCTGATTTGGAAGAACTGGCAAAAACCGGTGTGGCGATGATCTGTTCCGGGGTCACGGCAATCTTGGATATACCTTTGACGCTGGAATACCTGGAAGCTGCGGGAGTTACGGTACTGGGCTTCCAGACCGGTGAATTTCCCGCCTTCTATACCCGTAAATCAGGATGTGCCGTGGATTACCGGGTGGAAACCCCCGAAGAAGCGGCCCGGATAGTAAAAGCCAAAACTGCCCTGGGAATAGAAAACGGTATTCTTATCACCGTGCCAATTCCGGAAAAAGATACCCTTAACCCTGTTTTTGTTAACGACAATATTGAGCGGGCCCTGGTACAGGCGGATGATCAGGGAATCCGGGGAAAAGCAATTACCCCCTTTTTATTGGCGGAACTCCATCGCACCACCGGAGGTAAAACCGCGGCGGCAAATAAGGCTCTGGTTTACAATAACTGCCGTACCGCCGCCCGAATAGCAGCGGCTTATGTCAAATTATTGTAGGCTTTCTCAATGATAAATATGAACAGGGTAGGCCCTTAATCGTGGGCGGGGTTTTTTCGGACCCGATCTATGGCCTTGGTCACCGAATCTTTTAGAGACTTGGCATAGGACGATTCACTCATGGCCTGAGCCGCATACTGGGTTCCCAAAAGAGATACGCGGTACAGGGGTTTTACCGCATTCAGCGCCATGGCGGCCATGTCTACTACACAGGTCTCGCAGCGGCAAATAGGCCCCTTGCGGACATCAAGCTGGCGGCCCAGCTCTTCTACCACCAGCTTTTCCGATTCATTTTTCAAAATTTCAAAATCAAAGGTATCAACAAAAGCCATAGATTCCTCCCCCCATAACTATAACACTATTGATAACCTTTTGCCAGAGATTCAAACCGGGCATACCGGGGGATAAAAACAATATCAACTTTTCCCACCGGGCCGTTACGCTGTTTGGCAATGATCAATTCTGTTTTGCCGTCCCCTTCCTTACCGGGCTTTACATCGGTTTCCCGTTCCCGGTGGAGAAACATCACCAAATCTGCATCCTGTTCGATAGAACCGGACTCGCGGATATCGGCCAGGTTGGGCTGCTTTCCTTCCGCATCGCGGCGAAGCTGGGAAAGGGCTACCACGGGAATTTCCAGTTCACGGGCCAGGCTCTTAAGAGATCGGGAAATTTCGGCAATCTGCTCATGCCGGGGTATGTCTCGGTTATCCGAGGTGATCAGCGTCAAATAATCGATAAAGAGTATCTCCACCTTGTGCTGAAAGCGGAGCCGCCGGGCCATTGAACGGAGATCCAGGAGTTTCATTCCCGGAGTATCCACAATAAAAAGAGGAGCTTCGTAGAGCCGTTCCGCAGCATGGTAAATTTTGGCCTTTTCGCTGCTGGAAAAAAAACCCTTGCGAATTTTTTCCGATTCAATCTTCGATTCAGAAGAAAGGAGCCTTAAGACCAGGGCTATATCAGACATTTCCAGCGAAAAAAATGCCGCCGGTATTTTTTTATCCATGGTGATATGGGAGGCCACAGTCAGGGCCAATGCTGTTTTTCCCATGGATGGCCGGGCTCCGATGATCGCCAGTTCTGATTTTTGAAACCCCGATGTCATAGTGTCCAAATCGTCAAAACCCGAAGGTATCCCTGTATAGTTCGTTTTGGAATGGGACAGTTCTTCTATCCGTTCAATGGCTTTATTAACCAGTTCCCGGGTGCTTTTAAACGAAGACTGCAAACGTGACTCACCAAGTTCAAGGATCCGCTGCTGAGCCTCTTCCAGAATCATCCGTGCTTCCGTCGATTCATCAAAGGAATGGGTGTTCATTTCCGCAGAAAGGCGAAGCAGGGCCCGCCTTAGGGAGCAGTCCTGAACCAGCAGCGCATAGTGATCGATGTTGGCACTGGAGGGAACCACATTGGTCAAGGAAGCCACATAGGCGGGTCCTCCGGCGGCATCCAGTTCTCCCATCCGGCGGAGTTCCGCCACCACCGTAATAATGTCCGCCTTTTGCCTGCCCTGATTGTAGAGGTTCAGCACCGCTTCGAATACTTTACGGTTGGCGGTGGCGTAAAAATCATCGGGTCTAATGAACTGAAGAGCGGCGTCTATGGCATCGTTATCCAGCAATACGGCCCCAAGAGCGGCCTGTTCCGCATCATCATTATGAGGCGGAACCTTGTCCTTTAATGGAGCGGCCATATTATGTACGCTTTATGCTGCGCTATTCTGCGCTGGCCGTATCTGTGGAAGTTCCGGCATTGGCCGCCGCTGGCGCTTCCGGTTCCCGGGGCGTTTCTGCGGCACCTTCTGATGCGGGTACATCCTCCGCCATATCGTCAACAGAAGGCACGGCGGAGTAAGTTTTGCGCCGTCTCCGCGGGGGAGCCGCGGGGGTCTTAGTTTCTGCTTTTACCGGCTGGCCTTCTACGCTAAGGGAACACTCGGCAGCGGCGTTCTCATAGAGCTTTACCGCTATTTTATATTTCCCCACACTCTTAATTGTATTGCCGGGAATTTCGATCTTTTTCCGTTCAATCTGAAAACCCTGTTTAGCCAGTTCATCCGCCACAGTCTGGGCAGTAACGGCGCCATAGAGTTTGCCGTTGGTTCCGGCAGGCATGATCAGTGCCAGGGAAAGGGCTTCGAGTTTGTCCTTTAACCCCGATGCATCCTGCCGTTTCTGGATCTTCCGCGCCTCGATTTCCTCTTTTCGGGATTCAAACAATTTGATGGTCCTTTCGTTATACGGAAGGGCTATACCCCGGGGAAATAAAAAGTTGCGGGCATAACCCTTGGCCACATCTTTTACATCCCCTTCTTCTCCGAGGGCAGCCAGATCCTTGTTTAAGATTACCTTCATACCAAGCTCCTTCTGTTGATTACCGGCAAAGGGGACGATCTATCCGTTCCCGCGTCCCCGGAGTAGGGGCGGCCGGCTGCCGCAAACCGCGGCGTTATTCATTATTTTTAGGTTTTCTAAAGGAAACCCAATTATCCGCTATTCCCAGGATAACAAACAATCCCAGAATCATCCAATTTATTCCTGGTCTAAAGAGCAAAAAAATAATCCCCACATTGATGATAATACGAGGTAAGGGAGGAAGCCGGGAAAGAAAATACACCCCCACCGCTCCACCTTGAACAAGAAACAATGTAACAGAAAGAATTAAAAAATTCCAGCCGCCTATCTCCAAGAACTCAATATTTCCGGTTTTGCCCAGTACGATCGCTCCCAGGGAAAAAGAAAGAATCCAAATAAAAAATGGATGCATCCGAAAGGCTAGAAAATTCCCGGGAGCGTTCCTCTGAGCCCGGCCAATAATGCGGCAAATCAATGAGGCAAATTGCCGGTTTAGCCACCAGAAAACCAAACAAATAAAGAGTATTCCCCCCCGCAGCCCTATGGCCATTATATTGGAAAGGGCCTCTTCCACAGAAACTTCAGGCCAACCGGAACCAAAGACTTCAAGTTGGCGGGCAACAAGCAGGTTAAACTGGGGATTATTCATCAGCGAAAGGGAAATCGGCGATAGAATCAGGGTACACAGTACCGCTCCGGCGGCCATCCGATAGGGAATCTCCTGGTAAATCCAAAATTTGCTCAAGGGAGCATTAATCCAGGTAAAAAAAAGTGTTAGAGCTGAATAAAACAGAGCATTCCACTGCAGAATGGCCGGATTCTCACCCCGGTATTCATAGGCCCACAGGGAAACAATAACATTAAGCGCCGTTGCCAGAATTCCCGCCGCCCAGACACTTTTTGCATCTCCCAAAAAAGAAGAGAGTCCCAGGGGCAGCAAAAAAAATACAAAATACCCCGTCCTGAAACAGGCAACACTGGAAGCAGCGCCGGCAACGGCCAGGGCTGTCCGGAAAAAGGCCGGATTATTAAAAAAACGCCGGCCCTCGGGGTTTTCCACTAATCCGCCACAAAGGGGAGCAGGGCAATGATCCGGGCCCGTTTTATTGCCTGAGCCAGAACCCGTTGATGTTTGGCGCAGGTTCCGGTAATGCGGCGGGGGAGAATTTTTCCCCGTTCGGTGATAAATTTGCGGAGCATATCCCCGTCTTTATAGTCAATTTTCAGTTTCTGGGCGCAAAACCGGCACACTTTTTTCTTAAAATACACCTTGCCTTTTTGTCTTCCGGTTTTGTCCTCCCCTTCCCTGCCATCCATCTGAACATCCATGCCCCGATCCTGGCGAGGCCCCCGCTCTTCTATATAATTTTCATCAGCCATTTCAAACTCCTTTTTTCCTCGTATCAGAAGGGAATATCATCGGTAAAACCGTCATTGGATCCCATAGGCGCTCCCCTGCCGTCAACGGCAGTTTCCTGCCGGTTAGTAAAGGACCCGCCATTTCCTGAATTACCTCCCAGAAGCTGGAGGTTACTGGCGACAACTTCCACTCTGGACCGGTTTTGTCCGTCCTGTTCCCAGCGATCCTGGCGGAGTTCCCCATCCACCCCCACCTGCTTTCCCTTGACCAAATATTGATTAAGGGCCTCTCCCTGCCGGCCCCAGAGCACAACATCGAAGAAATTAGGTTCCTCCACCCATTGATCCCCTGTTTTACGGCGGCGGTTTACCGCAATGGAAAATTTACATACCGCCTGGCCGCCGGCGGTGTACTTGAGTTCCGCATCCCTGGTTAATCTGCCGATTAACACCACATGGTTAACATCCGCCATGCTATTCCTCGATTTTCACAAAAAGGTAGCGTAAAAGGTTAGCATTGAGTTTAAAAACCTTGTCCAGAACGCTGACTTTGACCGGATCCAGCTTTAGGGTAAAAAGCAGGTAACGGCCCCTTTTCCGTTTTTTGATTTCATAAGCCAGGTCCCGGTCGCCTTTTTCATCGGTCTTAAGAATTTCCGCCCCTTGGGCAGCAAGGTCCGCCAGAACAGTTTCCTTCCCGGCATGGTACTGATCTTCTTCCAGGGGGAAGATGACCGTAAGCTCATACTGATGCATAGGTCCTCCTTTCGGACTAAATTTCCGCCCTACAGACGGCGATCCGCCTCTGGGGCGGATAAAGAGGTAAGGATACCTTACCAAAAACATAAAACTCTGTCAATACTGGCGGCGGTGATGCCGAGAATTAAAGATATGAACAAACATACAAATTTTGAAGATAATATTTTTATTTTAAATATACGAATCAGGATGATTCAAGACCTTCTGATACTGGATACTGATGCGGAACTCTTCCTTAACAAAACCCTGGACGATTTGGATTTTATCGATTCCACTCTGAATATTCTTTTTGCCAATCTAAAGGATAATTACCGTCTTATCGAACGGGACAAACAGTTCCACAATCTGGTCGAAACAGAACGGCAGTTCTGCGAGGTGCTGAACGAACTGGAAGAGGGGGAAGGAAACATTTCTGCCCTCCAGCATCCGCATCTGCGGGAACGGATCGTCTATTTGGTGAACCATTCTCTGGACAGACAACATTCCCTTAAAGACCTTATCGCAGATGGAAAACAATTAACCATGGAACCTGTGGTAGGCTACGACGAACTTCACGAACTATTAAGCTCTTGAAAGCTATGGGACATCTCAGTATCCCTCCGGTGATCCGGATCACCGGAGGGATACTAAAAGGCAGAACCATCCCGGTCCCCGGCGGTGCCATCCGGCCTGCCATGGACCGGATGCGGGAATCGATCTTTGCCATTTTAGGAGATTTGTCCGGTGTTTCTTTTTTGGATCTTTTTTCCGGTTCGGGGATTATTGCCCTGGAAGCCGCTTCCCGGGGAGCATCATGTCTGGAAGCAGTGGAGTCAGACCCCCTGAAACGAAAAACCCTCATTGGTAACGCCGCCCTGTCGCCTGTTAGGATACGCTGCCGCTTTATGGCTGTAGAATTGTACATCAAGCGGGCAAAAAGATCCTTTGATTATATTTTTTGCGACCCTCCCTTTGCCTATCAATATAAGAATGAACTGATCGAAACTATAACGGCATCACCCCTTATGGACAAAGAATCCCTGTTTATGTTCCACCACCCAAAGACAGAAGAACTCCAGAGGATCCTTGCATTGAAAGAAACCAGATCTTACGGGAATTCCGTGGTAGATTTTTTTGTAAAAACTTGATTATTACCGTAAACTTTAGTATATTGTATTTGGTTTTAGCATTGTAAAATTTAAAACCCAAGGTAAAATGGGGCAGGTAAGATTCAAGGCAAAAAAGTGGATTACCAAAAGATTTTTGAACGTTTTGAAAGCTCCGAAGGATTTATCAAAGCAACCGTTAAACCTTCCGTAGACGGCAGTACCAAGGCGGCGCTTAACCGGAAGGGAAATGTCCTCTTTAATTCCGGCGATGCAGAAGGGGCCAAGAGAATCTTTTTAACCACCGGATATTCAGACGGGCTTTCCAGAGTCGGAGATTTCTACAAATCCAAAGGACGTATTCTGGATGCCCTTAAGATGTATTGGATAGCTCCGGATCGTACCAAAGCAGATCCCATTATACAGCAGTTGTCAGAACTTATCCGGTATTTTATGAATGAAGAGGTCGAGGATGAATAACGATAGTTCAGTTTTGTCTGCTTTGGAAGAACAACCGCCCTGCTCTTCCGAACAAGGGGGCGCTAATGCAGAGACAAATACGGTTATAAATGCGGGCGAGAACGAAGAGTCCATTGATATTTCCGGCCTGTCAAAACAAGGGTACCTGTTTCTACGGGAAAACCGCATAGGTGAAGCATTGAGATGCTTTAATAAAATTTTGGAAATGGACGGTTATAACAATTATGCCCTTGTGGGACTGGGGGACGCCGCCAGAAAACAGGGGGCCAGCCGGAATGCGGTGATCTATTACAGCCGCTGCCTGGAATACCATCCGGGAAACAACTATGCCCTTTTCGGTCTGGCGGACTGCTACAAGACCCTTAATCAGTATCACAAAGCCATAGAAATCTGGGAACAGTACCTGTTACATGACGATCAAAATATCACGGTCCTAACCAGAGTTGCCGATGCCTATCGAAAGGTCCGGGACTTTAAACACTCCAAGGAAGTATATCTTAAGGTACTGGAAATGGAGAACTCCAATCCTTATGCAATTATCGGCCTGGGGCACCTTCACTACGATTTTAAGGAATATCAGCATGCCCTGTTCTACTGGCAAAAAATGCTTGAATTAAATCAGGGGAATGTGGATATCCGTGTTCTTACTTCCATTGGAAATTGCCACAGGAAATTAAAAACCTTTGAAAAAGGCATAGACTTTTTTGAACAGGCTCTGGAACGGGATTCAAACAACTTTTATGCCCTTTTCGGCTTGGCAGACTGTTACCGGGGAATGAACCAGCAGCACCGCTCTCTGGAATTCTGGAACCGCATCCTGGAACAGGATCCTCGAAACAAGGTGATCCTTACCCGGGCGGGAGACGCTTACCGGAATTTACAGGAACATGAGAATGCCAGCACCTATTACCAACGGGCCCTTAACGTTGAATTTGACACCTATGCGGTTTTGGGCCTTGCCATGATTGCCAAGGCCAAGAGCAAATATGCCGAAGCCATAGAATCTCTCCGCCAGCTTATTCAGCAGGAACCTCGTAATCACCGGCTTTACATTGAACTCTCCGACTGCTGGTACCGCAAAGGAGAGCGAAACCAGGCCATAGAAGCCTTGGGAGAATTCCAAAGACAAGGGTTTAGAAATGCAAAAATTTCCGAACTCCTTGATTATTACAAAAACTAGGCCGTATCCGTTTTCCGGAATGACCATTCCGGAACTGACGGCTGCTTTGGAAAACCTGCCGGAAGGGGAAAAACTGCCCCCTTACCGGGGGAAGCAAATTTTTTCATGGATAAAACGGGGAGCTCTTTCTTTCGAAGAAATGACAAACCTTCCCCGGGGACTAATAAAAACCCTGGCGAACCATGCCGTTATCCGGGGAAGCAAAGTTAGAAAAAAACTTACCGGCCGGGATGGAACGGAAAAACTGGTCCTGGAACTGGCCGACGGCACCGCTGTAGAAACGGTACTTCTGGAAACTGAACCCGGCCGTTTTACCGCCTGCCTTTCCAGCCAGGCGGGATGTCCCCTGGGTTGCGTCTTTTGCAAAACCGGCGCTCTGGGTTTTTTTCGAAACCTGGACCCATCGGAAATTGTTGAACAATTTTTATTTTTATCCGGCACTGCGGCGGAAAAAACCGCCGTGTCACAAAAAGATTTCCGGATATCCAATATTGTTGTCATGGGTATGGGCGAACCTCTGCTTAACCTGCAGTCCCTGCGCAAAGCCCTGGCAATCCTCTGCGATCCGGCGGGATTCGGCTTTTCCAAACGCAGGATCACCGTTTCCACCTCCGGCATCTGCGCCGGAATTCTTGATATGATAGAGAACGGCCCCGAAGTGGAACTGGCCGTTTCCATTGCCAGCGCCCAGGATGACCTGCGCCGGCGCCTTATGCCTGGCTCCGCTGGTAATCCCCTTCCCAGGCTAAAAGAAACCCTGACCCAATACCAAAAAAAAACAGGGCGGCAGATCACGATAGAAACGGTGCTTCTGGGGGGAATCAATACCAGGCCCGAAGACGCCCGGGCCTTAATTGATTTTACCGGAAATCTTAACACGACAGTAAACCTAATTCCCTGGAACCCGGTAAAGGAACTTTGTTTTGAAGGAAAAAAACTTTGCCGCTGCGAAGAAAAAGAAACAGCGCATTTTATCCGGATGTTGGAACAGGGGGGCATTACGGTTACCCGCCGGTACCGCCGAGGACATGGCATCAGCGGCGCCTGCGGACAACTGGGCGGCAGCAGTTTATCGTGAAGCGGCGGTTTGGGCCTTGCCTTCGTTATCGTATAGGGCGATCACCGATTCGGGAAGCCAGCCCCGGTAGATTCCTTCGGTGAAAACCCAATATTGCCGTGTATCCCCCTCATTAATCAATCGGCGTTCCAATACGGTTAAAATCGTCTTTTCCCGTACATAGCCCAGAGCGACACTGTCCAGGCTCGGCTCATCCAGCACTCTGGTATAGGAAACGGTTACCACAGCATAGCCAATAACGGACCGGGAAAACGGCGAAGTCGAAGGCGGATCAATTTCTGCCCTTGGAGTACACCCCATCATTGCGAATAATAAAAAAAATGCCGCTTCTTTTGCATAGCAGCGCTGTTTTTTTGAGCCGGAAATAATTCCTTTAATAATCAATCGGCAAATCATAGGTTATAAAAAGATAATGGGATAAAAAAATAGATGAAGCGCTGCTGCGGTAATACAGCTTAATCCGGTAATTTTTCGGTATTTCCTGATTAATTCTCCAATTTGTTCTGCCGGGAGAGAATGCACAGTTTTTCGGCGGATGTAAAATTCAAAAGCCAGCATGAAGCCCCCCGCAAGACCAGCCAGGGCAGGAAACAGATCTCCCACAACCAGAATACTCTTCATGGGGGAGAGAATTTTTAAAATACCGGTAACAAAAGCCAAAACGCCGATAATAAGCCTGATCGTCTCATTGTTAAAACTCAAGGCCAAAGCTCCGGTTTCGGCCTCTTCTTTTCCAAAAATCAGGATGAACCCCGCAAGACCATTCAACAATATCGACAAAGAATAAACCGGCAACATACTGTTTTTAGTATGACATATAACCAAAAAAATGAAAAGCCGTTATTTCCAAAAGTTGAAATTTGAAAAAGCCGAAATGCTCAATCATGTTTCCGGTGTTATGGAAAGCAGGACCCGCTGGGCTCCCGCTTCCATAAGAACGAGGATTTTTTTTCCGGTAAAAGGAACGGCAAAACGAAAAATTTCCTCTTTTTCCGGGATAAAATAGATTCGGTCGGCATAAACGGGACTTTCTTCGTATGGCAGGGAAACGGCAATATCCACTGCTCCGGTATAGGCTGTGCCGTCTTTTGCGGTTTTTTTCACGGTGATATAGGATTTATCTCCGGCGGTAATTATCGAAACCAAAACGGCATTGTTTCCCAGCACTCTGGAGCTTTCGGTGGTTAAAAAACGGGAGAGGATTATAACCGCCAAGCAAAGGGTAACGACCGAAATAAAAAGAAATGTTAAGGGCCTGGTAGAAGTGAGGTTCCCAAATAAACCTCTTTTTTGGGGAACCACCCCATTATTCAAATCCTTCACGCTTTGAGAAGCTTTTTTCAGCCGTTCTTCCCGGGAATAGTAAAAGGTGATCCTGCCATCATCGTATTTTTCGTCCATCACATTTCTCCTTGGGCCGCATGGTCAAAGCCATGCATGACCCGCAAGAGCGGCGGCGGGTTGTGCCAGTTCCAGGGGATCGAAAAAGTATCGTCCCATACAGCGGCCTGCCTCCACAAGCAGAGTCCCCGCGGCAGCAGCGGCAGCATAGGGATCAAATTTTTTCTGTACCCGCATCCTTCCAGCAATGCCGGCGCAGAACCCCGCCAGAAGATCCCCGCTTCCGCCGGTGCCGAGGGAAGGATCCATGCCGTCGATAAAACCAAGCCTGCCATCCGGAGCGGCCAGGATCATCACATGGCTTTTAAAGAGGATGGCGGCGTTCATTTTCCGGGCCAGTTCAGAGATCAGGACAGGTTCGGCAAGGATCCGCTCTTTCGGGAATCCGGAAAGAATTTCCAGTTCCCCCGCATGGGGGGTAAGGATCGCTCTGCCATTAAAAACCGGTAACTCCTTCGATCCTGCAGAACAAAGATCTTTGATCAGGGTAATGCCGTCGGCATCAAGGATCAGGGGAACGCCGGATTTTTCCGCTTCCAGGGCAACATGCAGAACAGTATGCCGTTTCTCTCCCCTTCCCCAGCCGGGGCCCAGCAAAAACACGTCCGGTTTAAAACGATTTATTCCGGTTTCTGTTTTCTGGTATTCAGGGGACCAAGAAGATGCGGGAACTGCCATACTCCCCCCAAGAGAGGGGGCAAGAAGAGGGTACAATGGATCATCAACAACAATCCTGACCAGACCCGCTCCGGCAGCGGAGGCCCCCGCTGCGGCGATACGGGCGGCTCCTGCGGAGCCGGTATTACCTGCATGAATCTCCGCCACGCCCCGGCGGTACTTGTACGCGTCCGGCGGTACCGGGGGAATAGCAGTACACCGGTCTTCCCAGGAAAGCAGCTCTGCATCTCCGTAACGGGCCAAAAGCTGGGGGGGGAAAATTCCCCTGACCGGAATGATTTTTCCGCAGCGGGGCCTAAGAGCTGGAGTATAAAGAACCGTTTTAATGGGTTCAATAGCCAAGGTACCGTCGGCCTGTATTACCGGAAAACCCGGCTCCCAGGCACTGCCCGCACCAGAAGGTACATCAAGAGAAATAACCGGCAAGCGCGATCCGGCGGTATTCCTTCGTTCATTAATGGCGATAACCATTTCCAGGGGGATCCCGTCCAGGGCTCCCTTGATGCCCGTTCCGGCCACGCCGTCTATAATCAGAGCAGCATTCCGAAACAGTTCTGCGGTATGCGGCGATCCATTCCAGTTAATAACCGGAACTCCCATCATCTGGAGAGCTTTGACAGCTTCTGACCGGGGGGTTTTTTCATCCGCCGCAGGAAGGCGGCTAAGAAGAACCGCCGCATCATCGACAAGGGAATCCATGATGAGGGCACGAAGCATAACCAGTGCATCCGCTCCATTGCTGCCCGGTCCGGCGCAGACCAGGACTGGCCCGGAGGGAAATCGCCCTTCTTTGGAGCGGCGATCATTCTTGTCCGTCCGGCGGAAGATGGCTGTGTTTTTTCCACCGAAGCTCAATTCTTTTTTCAAAGCCGCTGCACAGGCCCTACCCGCCGCTTCTACCAGGGCAAAGGAATCCAACCCCCAGGAGGCGGATGCTTCCCTGTCCAGCAGGGCGGAATTTTCCGGAAGGATCAAGCGGGAATCACGTTTCTCTGAAGCGGCATTCATTCGTCCGGTGGAGTATCCCGGCATTAGAGATTTACCTCTCCCATAAGCCGTTCGGTCCGCCACCATACCAGCCGCGCTTCCCTTTCGGTAGCCAGCAGGCCCGAAAGTATCCCCTCGGCGGAGAGATTAAAGGTATTATATTCCAATTCATCATTTTTGATTTGGATAAAACCCAGCCGCTGTTCTCTGGATCCGGCGGTAAGAACCAGAAGGGAGTAACCTCCGTCGATGGGAAAATACAAAAACACCCGGGAATTCCGGATCACTCCAAGCATAGCATAGGGGAGTTTTTGGGTTATTTTTTTATCGTTTTCCATGGTGGTGTATTCGAAAAATGGAACTCTCATTGGTTCATTGTAGGCGCCGGTTTCCACATTTATGATCCAGATCAGCGATGACTCGGGGATGGCCATGGAATTGTTGTTTTCGTCCCGGTAATAATCAACCTTAAAGAAAAGCTTTCGGTCGTCCGGAGCGGCGGCAACGGTATCTACCTCCGCATAATCAGCCTGTTCCGGGGACATGGGGATACTGTCGTCCTGCAGATGAACGAAAAAAAGCAGTGCTCCATCGGCATTAAACCAATAGATGTTCCAGCCGGAAATCAAAAGACAAATCACGGCGATTTCATCGTCCCGGGAAGCGTAGATTCCTGATATCCGGGGAAAAGGTTTTCCTCCAATCCCTTCCTGGCCCAGAAAATTGACAAAGCGTCCCGATTCGTTAAAGTGAAGGACTACATTGTCCAGCAGGGCGTCTTCTTCCGCATCAAAGGAACGCCTGTCTTCACCCACCTTATCGGCGACATAGATATGTTTCCGGGAATCTACGGTGATCACCCCTGGCTCCCTTAATGGATAGGGGATAGACCATCGGGTAACCATTCCTTCTTCATCAATCCCCCGGCGCAGGGTAATGGGGGGCGGGTTGGTTTCTTCGTTATAAATTACAAAGAGCAGATCACCGTAGGAATTGTACCGGACTATCTTGTCTCCAGCGGTATCGGAAATATAAAAAAGGCCGTCTCTCATGGCCAGGCTGGTCTGGTTTGATTTGCCCACAAGTTCGTAAAGGTTTATCTGATCTTCCGAAGGGCCTATTCCCAGGTTAAACAGATCCATCCTGGCCACCGAAGAGATGCGGCTGCGGGAACAGGAGGTTAGGGAAAAGAATAATACCATCAGCAAAACAATAATTTTTTTCATTGTTTCAATTTAGTAAGGCCAGGGCAGATTGTCAATAATATCTCTTTATCTTTCATTAAAAGCATTATATAGTATTTATACGGAGGTTCAGCCATGAATAAGAGTTTTATTGCCATTATTGGAATCATCATCGTTATCGTACTAATAGGGTTTGGAAGCTACAATGGCCTTGTAAAGCTGCGGGAAGAAGTAAACTCAAGTTATTCTACCATGGGCGCCCAGCTGCAGCGCCGTTCCGACCTTATCCCGAATTTGGTTAACACCGTAAAGGGATTCAACGTCCATGAACAGGAGATCATCGATTCTGTTACAAACGCCCGGGCCAAGCTGGCCGGTACCACATCAAACAATGAACGGATTGCCGCTGAAACTGAGCTTTCCGGCGCTTTATCCCGTTTACTTGTGGTCGTTGAAAACTATCCCGATATTAAGGCGGATGCAAACTTCCGGCAGCTTATGGATGAACTATCCGGCACGGAAAACCGTATCGCGGTGTCAAGGAAAGACTACAATGATGCGGTCAGGACCTACAATACGAAGATGCTTTCTTTTCCCACAAGCCTTATCGCCGGCAGCTTTGGCTTTGAAAAGGCTGCGTATTTTGAAGCCGCTCCTGGTTCAGAAGCCGTGCCGCAAGTAACGTTCTAGATATCCTTTTGGACGGCATTTGTATGGATTCAACAAAAAATCAAAAAATCATCCTTGCCTTTGCTATACTGCTCATCATTTTTCCTTTGGCTCAGGCTGGCCCGGCAGAATACACCGCCGTGCCTGCTCCAACCAATGACTTTTTTATCAATGACTTTGCCGGCGCTCTAAGTGATCCGGTAAAAAAAGAAATCCTGGCCAAAGGCGCCGCTGTGGAAAAAAGCACCGGCGCCCAGGCCGTGGTTGTGATTATCGATTCACTTCAGGGAAGGAGCCGCGATGATCTTTCGCTGGAAATACTGCGTACCTGGGGTATCGGACAAAAAGAAAAAAACAACGGCATCCTGCTCCTGGCTGCGATCAACGACAGGCAGGTAAAAATCGAAGTCGGTTACGGCCTCGAGGGCGCTTTGCCCGACGGCAAGTGCGGACGCATATTGGATGAATGTTTTGCACCTTCCATGCGCGATGGCAGCGCCGATGCCGCCGTTTTAAAAACCTACGATGCCATTCTTTTGGAAATAGCAAATGAATACGGCATGGACCCGAAAAATCTTATGGAAGGCACTGAATATTCTTTATCTGCCCCCAGTCCGGTAAATGGCACTCTTGGTACTATTATTATCTTTTTAATATTCATCGTCATAATGATCATCATTACCCTCTTAAAAGGCAAGGGTGGAGGGTATAACAGAGGAGGCGGAAGCAGTTTCGGCGGAAACTTCAGAGGCGGAGGCGGTTTTCATGGAGGCGGCGGAAGAGGCGGAGGCGGAGGCGCGGGCCGCGGCTGGTAGAAAGAGCCTGTCCTAAAAATTGTGTAAATGACCATGGGGATGTATTTTTCTGGCGGAACATATTTGGTTTTTGCGGTGCTTTCAATTAGTTGACATTACGCCCTCCGGTTGTAAAATAAAAAAAATTTATAAAATAAATAAATAATGTATATAATATATTTGGGATTAAAAGACCCTAATTAATATACAACATTTCCTTTATATCAATCAAAAATATATGCGTCAATTGGAAGGCATTATAGATAATTATTAAATCATATAATAGATAAAGAAAAAAACGCTTTTTCTTTAAAATTGTCTTCGAAAATATTAAGAGAATTAATTGCAAAATAATTGGTGAAATACCAATCAAAAAATAGGCACTGATGCTCAGAATTGGAATATAATTTACACTCATATAGGTAATTACGGCAATCAAGTAGAGAATGGATAAAAATTCAAAAATTTGGACAATTGAACACAAAAATTTAAAATAAGTTTTTAAGGTACTCATATGTGGGGTTCGTATAGATCGTTTCAATAAATGTTGATATAACCGTGGGATGAAACGAGAGGAAAAGCAACGACTCATCTGGGTAAAACTGTACGAACAAATTCAGGATGCCGGGTTGACCTGT